>NZ_JAUSQV010000001.1:1387500-1998750 GCF_030811475.1 Nakamurella flavida | reverse complement strand
GGGAGGCCACCCGGGAACGCATCCAGCACGCCAACCTGCCGATGGTCTCCGGTGACATCGACCGCGACGACACGGTCGAGGACATCGTGGCCAAGGTGGCGATGGCCGAGACGCTGTCGATCGCCGACACCGCCGAGGTGCTCGACCGGGGCGCGCTGTCCGCGGCCATCGATCTCGTCCTCGCCGCCCGCCGGGTGGACAGCTTCGGGATGGGCGCCAGCTCCTTCGTCGGCCTGGACTTCCAGCAGAAGCTGGCCCGCGTCGGCCGGGTCGCGTTGAACTGGACGGACACCCACTCGGCGTGGACCTCGGCGGCGACGCTGGACGCGTCCTGCGTGGCGCTGGGGGTGTCGCACTCCGGGGCCACCCCGGAGACGGTGGAGTTCCTGGCCGGGGCCCGCGCGGCGGGGGCGGCGACCATCGCGCTGACCAACCACGGCGGGTCGATCCTGGCCGCACAGGCCGATGTCGTGCTGCTCACCGCGGCCCGCGAGACCCAGTTCCGTTCCGGTGCTCTGGGCAGCCGCATCGCCCAGCTGATGGTGTTGGACTGCCTGTTCCTCGGGGTGGCCCGGGCGTCCTACGACGAGTCGATGGCCGCGCTGCGGCGGACGTACGCGGCGGTGCACGGGGCGGAGCGCGGCTGACCTGCCGCGCCCCACCCCGCGCAGCACCAGCCGGGGCGACTGCGCGACAGGTCCCGCTGGACCCAGCGAGGAGCCCGGGCGCAGAGTGACCCCGAGCCCGGACCTGTGCCGTCCCGCCACCCCCGACCGCCCCGGCACGCCCGACCCGTTACCGAAGGACCCCGTTGACCGATCTGACGACCACACCCGTGACCGCCGCGATGATCCGCGGCGCCGTCGCGGTGGAGACCACCCCGAACGGCCTGCTGCCGCACCGGCTCCCCGACTGGGTCCGCGCCCGCTCCCTCGACGACCAGTTGGCGATGGCGGAGTCACAGCCCTCCGGTGTCCGCGTCGTCCTCCGCACGGCGGCCACCCTCATCCGGTTGACGACGCTGCGGACCACCGTCGTGTACCCCGGCGCGCCCCCGCGGCTTGCCGGCACCTATGCGTTGTTCGTCGACGGTCGCCCCGCGGGGCAGGCGTCCGGCAGCGGTGGCCGCCAGCTGGTCGTCGACCTCCGGACGGGCGGGCGGACCGTGGTGGACGGCCCGCCGGCCGAGGTGACCTTCCCCGTGCTGCCCACCGGGGACAAGGACGTGGAGATCTGGCTCCCGCACACCGAGACCACCGAGCTGCTCGAGTTGACCACCGACGCCCCGGTCGGTCCGGCGGGCGCGGACACCGGCCCGCGGTGGGTCCATCACGGAAGTTCGATCAGCCAGGGATCGAACGCCGACAGCCCAGCGGGGACGTGGCCGGCGCTGACCGCCCGGGCGGCCGGTCTGTCCCTGCTCAACCTGGGCTTCGGCGGGAGTGCTCTGCTCGATCCGTTCGTCGCCCGGACCATCGCCGCGCAGGAAGCGGACCTGATCTCCGTCAAGATCGGCATCAACCTGGTCAACACGGACCTGATGCGGCTCCGCGCCTTCGTCCCCGCCGTCGACGGGTTCCTGGACGCCATCCGCGACGCCCATCCGACCACGCCGCTGGTGGTGATCTCGCCGCTGTGGTGCCCCATCCACGAGGACACCCCCGGCCCCGGCGCCATCGACCCGGCGAGCTGGGGCAGCGGGCAGATCCTCTTCACCGCCACCGGGGACCCGGCCGAGGTCGCCGCCGGCAAGCTGACCCTCACGGTGATCCGGGAGCAGCTCGCCGCCGTCGTCGGTCGGCGCCGCTCCACGGACCCGCACCTGCACCTCGTGGACGGTCGCGATCTCTACGGCCCCGCCGACCACGAGACGGACCCGCTGCCCGACCGACTCCACCCCAGCCCGGCCAGCCACCGACTCATCGCCGATCGGTTCCGGTCCGTCGTGGCGGGTCTCGTGGGCAGCTGACCCCCGTGGCGCTCGTCGACGACGCGGCTCGACGGGGCGATCGGGCCGATGCTCAGGACGCTCGTGCGGCGATGCCGGCGTACCTGCGGTCCGGTCGCGCCGGGAGCCGGTACTGCACCCGCTGCACCTCGGTGAAGCCGGCCGTCCTCAGGTGATGCGCGAACGTGTCGGCCGGCCAGCGGTAGGCGGTGACGACCTGATGGTCGAAGGCGGCGATCTCGTCGTCACTGTCGAAGAACCCGATGACGAGCACCCCGGACGGACGCAGGAGGCGGCGGAACCCGGCGAGCACCGGGTCGAGCTCCGACGGGGGCAGATGGATGGTGGAATACCAGGACAGGATGCCCGCCACGGCGTGGTCGGCGACGTCCACGTCCGTCATGGAGCCGAGCCGGAACTCCGGGCCGGGATGGGCGCCCCGGGCGTGCGCGATGAACTCCGGAACCATGTCGATGCCGGTGATCTCGGCACCCAGCGCGTGCAGACGGGCGGTCCATTGGCCGGGCCCGCACCCCAGGTCCAGCACCGGACCGGCGAGCCCGGTCAGGTGTCGCAGGATGAGTGCGGTGTCGTCCTCGGCCTCCGGCCGGCCGCCGTCGAACAGGGCGATGTACTGCTCGGCGATCGTGGAGTAGGCGTCCCGGACCGGCTGGAAGTCCACTGCGGACCCCTCTCGTGGTGGTGGGTGTGTGCGGTGGGCGCGTGCGCACTCGGAGAAGTCGACGGTCGGGACGGGTCTCCCATCTCCCGGCGGGAGGGCGAGCTAGAAGGTGTAGCGGCGCACCTGTTCCGGGTGGATGACCACGCGGAGCAATCCGTCGTCGGCCAGTATTTCGGCCAGCTGGCCGGCCCGGCCGGGATCGTCGAGATCCCAGTAGCGGGCGGCCAGTCGCTGCGCCAGGGCATGCGCGCCGTCGGGCTCGATGGTCGTGCGACCGGACACCGCTACCCACCGTTCGCGTTCGCCCACCGGCGCGGCCACCACGATGGAGGCGCGGGGGTCGCGGCGGAGCCGCTCCACCTTGGCCGCGTCCGGGGTGGTGAACAGCTCGACGGTCCCGCTGTCGGTCGCCTCGAACCACACCGGCCGGGGTTGGGCCGGGACGGGGCCCGCAGCGACGGACAGGAATCCGTGCAGGGGGCGACGGAGGAACTCACGGTCCTGCTCGGTCAGCACGGCGAGGTCGGTCATGGTGGGTGCAACCGGTCGACCGGATCATCCGTTCCCGACATCGGCGTGACGACCCAGCGGGCGGCCCCGGCCACGCGGACTCCGCCCGACGCGGCCATGGCGAACGCCCCGCCGTGGTGGGCCGCTCACCACCCATGCGGTTCATCGCCGACGCGGCTGTGGACTCCCGCTTCCGCCGGCCCGACAGCCTGTGCGGCTGCCTGGCACCGGTGGGGTGCGGTGTCAGATGCAGGATCCCGGGTCGTCGGTGGCGGCGATGATCGCGTAGAGCGCGTCGCGGAGCGGGCGGAGCAGTGCCGGGTCGACCGACGCGACGGCGGCTGTCTCGGCGGCCGTGGCGTCGACGGCGATCCTCGCCCGGACTCGGTCTCCGGCGTCGGTGAGTGCGGGGATGCGGGCGCGTCGGTCCCGCGGGTCGGCCTTGCGCTCGACCAGGCCGGCCTTCTCCAGTCGATCCAGTTCGGCGACCAGGGTCGTCTTGTCCACGCCCAGCGCCTGTCCCAGTTCGATCTGGGTCAGCCCGGACGTCTTGTCCAGTGCGCTGAGGACGATGTGGTCGCGCAGTGTCAGGCCGTGGCGGGCGGCTTGAGCGCCGACCGCGGTGTGCATGCGCTGGGCGGCCCGGTGCAGCAACCAGGTCAGTTCGGAATCCGGGCCCGGTCCGAGTGGCGGCCGCGGACCGCGCACCGGATCGGGCCGGTCGTCCGCCGGTGGGGGCGTCGGTGCGGTGGGTGCCATGGCCTCAGGCTCCGGCGCGGGTCTGGCGGGTGGCCAGCAGGGGGATGGAGTCGTAGGCGTGCAGGTCGTGTGCGGGGACGATCCGCATGACCCGGCTCAGCGCCACGACGCGCTGCAGACCGAGTCGGACCGTCGCCGCGTCGACATCGGCGACCCGGCGCATCAGCCACGGGCGCTGCGCGCCGCGCGTGATGCCCTCGCTCTGCCACGTGAGGTCGCCGATGAAGGCGTACCGCTCCCCGGTGGGCAGGGTGACGAACACGACGACGGATCCGTGGGTGTGCCCGCCGGCGGGGACGACCACCACCGAGCCGTCGCCGTGGACGTCGGAGCTGGCGGGGAAGCCGAGGTGGGCGGGGCCGTCGAACCCGTACTCGTGCATCTCCAGGCCCTTCGAGACACTGCGGAAGACAGCGCCGTGGGAGTCCGTCGCCGCGTACCGCCGCTCCTCGCCGGTGATCCAGATCGGCACGCGCAGTGAGTCGAGCCCGCTGACGTGATCCCAGTGGGTGTGGGTCACCAGGACGCCGCGCAGCCGGGCGCGGTCATGGCCGACGTCCTCGAGCTGCTGCGCGGCCGTCCGGCCGAGGGTGAACGGTGCGCGCTCGAAGCGCGCGAGCATCCGCACGTGCTCGGCGACACCGGCGCCGAAGCCGGCGTCGATCAGCAGGTCGCCACCCGGATGACTGATCAACACGGCGGTGGCGGCGAATTCGCGGACGTCGCGGAACGCCCCGCCGGTCACCGCGAAGGCAGCCCTGGTGCGGTAGGTCCCCGTCGGGAGACGGTGCAGGGCCATGTCCTCCGGCGGGGCAGCGGCGGGAAGGGGGCCGGACCAGAAGTCGGGTGGGGCGATGGTCATGGGCCGAACCGTACCACTTGAGATGATCCGAGATCGGACGACTTTCGGCTGCGTCTCTCGTGCTGCGTCTCTGACCACGTCGACGACCCAGCTGATCCTGACCTGGGCAAGCCCGACCGCGGTCGATCCCCGGGTCTGCGACGTCGACATCTCCGTCGAGGTGGACGATGTCGAGAGAGCTCACGCCGAGGCGGTTGAGCGCGGTCTGGACGTCGTCTACCCCCTCGCGGACGAAGCATGGGGTATCCGCCGGTTCTTCGTCCGCGA
The DNA here is from genome assembly GCF_030811475.1 of Nakamurella flavida. Classification (NCBI taxonomy): domain Bacteria; kingdom Bacillati; phylum Actinomycetota; class Actinomycetes; order Nakamurellales; family Nakamurellaceae; genus Nakamurella; species Nakamurella flavida. The sequence goes on along the minus strand of NZ_JAUSQV010000001.1, from coordinate 1,993,722 downwards.
CGGCACCGGGCGGATCGTGAACGTGGCGAGCCACCGCAGCGCCGGGCGCTGACGGCCCCGGCGAGTCTCTCCGCACTTCTGCGATGTGGACGGATTCCGCCCGGGGGACGATCGGCACCGCCGGGCGCCCGAGGATTTCAGTCGAGCTCGAGCTGTCCCGGCAGCGGCGCGTGGCGGGCACGGCCACCAGGGGAATGCGGTTCGACCTGACTGAACCGCCCAGGTCGACGCTGGGCCGGATGCCATCGACCCGACCCGGAGGCCTCGATGCTCAGTTGTTCGTCACGACCTGGCGGCTGCAGCTCGACCCGTCGGCCGCGCACTTGGTCACCGTGATGGTGCCGTTCCCGCCGACGTCGTTCGACGCGACGATCTCGTTTCCGTTGCTGTTGACGATCGTGGTGCCCCCGCCGGACTTGTCGGCACCGGAATCGAAGTCCATGGGCGCGAAGGACATGTCGGACGATGCTCCGGTCGTGGCGCCGGCACCGGCCGCGTCCTGCTCTCCACCGCCGGAGCTGTCCTGCACGTCGACCGATCCGTCGGGATGCACCGTCGCCGTGCCGACGGTTGCTCCTGCGGCGTCCTTCAGTTCGGTGACCACGTCCGTCCCTCCGGGCCGGGCGGTCACGGTGTCCGTCCTGGTCATCACCGTGCCGTCCTGCTGCACCGTGGCGGTACCGACCACGGTCCCGTCCGAGGTGGCGAGCTCTACGACGACATCGCCACCCGCCGAGGTGCCCGACGCGGAGGCGGCCGATGCAGCGGCGGATGACGCGACTGCGGGGGTGGAGGCCGCGCTGCCACCGCCGGAGCAGGCGACCAGGGTCAGAGCGGCCAGGCCGAGGCCGGCGAACGTCATCGACCTGTTTCGCGCGAAGCGCGACCGGCGGCCGACCGGGGCAGGGACGGACGGTGGAGCGGACGGATCGACGGCGGCCATGGACGACTCCAGAAGGTGATGTGGACGGTGGACCGGAATCGGTCCGTCCGGACGAAGAACGAGGCGCAGGAGACCGGATCCGGGGCACAGGCTTCAGATGCAAGGCATGATCGATCTCGCGGTCGATGAAAATGTAGCTGACCTGCACCGATGCCCTTCCGGACCGCGTGGAAGTCCACCCCGAAGATTCCGGGACCGCGGGTCTGTGGACCGTTGCGGGTGAACCGGCACCACTGTCGGTCAGCACCGGCGCGAGGCGGCAACCCGTCCGTGAAGGGCGGGAGCGGACGAAGGACGTCATCACCTACACCGGGGTTCCGCCCGCGGCGAGTTCCGCCCGCCGCGCCTTGAGCGACCGCGCTGCCGGGGTCCGCACAAGGCGAATGAGTCGCACAGTCATCTCGATCATCGGCGGACCGTCAACGATGAGGACGCCGGCTGCCATGGCCCATCCCAGCGACAGCAGGCCTGCCAAGGACAACCTCACGAACAGCATCGTGGCGACAGACTGGCCCACTCCGAACTGCCCGACCATCAGCAATCATCCGCCGACAAGCAGCTGGCGGCTTGACCGCGGTGGCCTACCGTCGTCCAGCGTCATAGACACCCCACCCAGCTGGCGCACGTGCCCCCAGCTGATGGCGACCGACAGCGTTTCCGTTGGCCACGACCACGGCGCAAGCAGCAAGCCGCCCGGCAAGCGGGCACAACAGCTCAACACGGTGAACGCCCGCTCCCGACGCCGCCCGATCACGACCGCCTCGGCGGGGAACCGGCAGCATGCAAGCACGGATGGCTGCGATTCCAGAGTTGTTGATTCGCGCCACGTCTGCGCGGGCTCAGTCCGCGCTGGCGCCGGTTCAGCGGGCGGAATCGGCGCCGTGCTTCCTCGATACTGCGGTGCGGTTCACCCGACAGCTCGAAGGGTGAGTGCAGTCGGGACTCGTCGCCCGGCCGTGGTCCGGAACAGCCCTGAGCAGGTCACCGGACCGCTGAGTGGCGCCGTTCGGAGCTCAGGCCAACAGGTGAAGAGGGCGGAGTTCGCCGCGAGCAGGTGGCCCATCCAGTCAGCAACCATTCTCGTCGGGATCGCCGGGATCAATCATGTGTCCCGTTCGGTCGAACCGCGGCAATCGCAATCCCCGCTGCACCTTGGCCACATCCCACCAGAGTTCCGTCAGGAGTTCGGCCGCTTGCGCGGAGATGACCGCGCTGTGGATCTCCTGCTCGTCCGGTTCGTCCAGGGCTTGCAGCGCGATCACCCGAGCCCAGGCGAGCGCCTGCCAATGCGCGGCTGCGGTCTGCACCCGGGTCGCTGCGCCGGCAAGCTCGGGTCGAGGGTGTTCGCGAACCAGGTCCAGGTACGTGCGTTCGTCCTGCTCGTAGGCGTATGCGGCCTCATCGACCGGGTCGGAGGACGGCACGGCATCCGACCTGTCGTACTGCCGATCAGCCCACCCGAACTCGCGCTGAACCTCGGTGGCAGCGTGGGTCAACTCTTCTCCGGCATCGAGACTGACTGAGAACCTCAGGTCCCAGTCGCGCTCAGGGTCGAGCTGCTGGCAACGAAGTCCGACATCCAGGAGCACATGGCTGCCGGTGTGCCGAGCAGTCATTGTCAACTCGCCCTCTCCTGACTCCCACCGGCGCGCGCCCTTCCATCCGCGCCAGTGCCGCTCGAGATCGGCGAAGAAGTCGATCAAGTCGCCAAAGCCCAGATGCCCGGGGTACGCCCAGGCAGTGGCCTGGATGTCCCCGCCCCGAACACAAGCCGTCAGTACGCCGTCGGGCTTCGTAGGCGCCGTGAGTTCGAGGCGTCGACCGTTCCAGCCGAGTCGAATCATCCGCGTGAGACTAGACACGTGGTCGCTTCGCCAACATGAAGCGCATCCAATCCCGGTGCGACTACGCCGCCCTCGAGCCAGATAGGGATATGTCCAAGGCGCCGTGGGACAGAGCTTCGTCTCGCACCCTGCGTTCCATCCGGTGTTAGTGCCGAAGCTGTTGGGGGCGGCAGCAGCGGGATCGGGCTGATCATCCGAGCCCCGGCCTCCACTCAGTCCTCCGCACCCCCCGGCACAGCCGGCCCGAGCAGATCATCGGCGTCGACGATCGTGTAGGCGTACCCCTGCTCGGCCAGGAAGCGCTGGCGATGCGCCGCGTAGTCGGTGTCCAGGGTGTCGCGGGAGACCACCGAGTAGAAGTGGGCCTGGCGGCCGTCAGCCTTGGGGCGGAGCAGCCGGCCGAGGCGCTGGGCCTCCTCCTGGCGGGAGCCGAAGGTGCCGGACACCTGGATGGCCACCGTCGCCTCGGGGAGGTCGACGGAGAAGTTGGCGACCTTGGAGACGACCAGCGTCGTCAGCTCGCCGGTGCGGAACGCCTCGTAGAGCCGCTCGCGCTCGGCGGTCTTCGTCGAGCCCTGGATGATCGGGGCGTCCAGTTCGGCGCCGAGCTCCTCCAACTGGTCGAGGTAGGCGCCGATGACGAGAGTCAGCTCGCCCTTGTGCTTCTCGAGGATGGAGCGCACCACCGGCATCTTCGTCCGGGCGGTCGCGGCGATCTTGTACTTCTCTTCCGGCTCGGCCGTGGCGTAGTTGAGCCGCTCCGCGTCGGTCAGCGTCACCCGCACCTCGGTGCACTCGGCCGGGGCGATCCAGCCCTGCGCCTCGATGTCCTTCCACGGGGCGTCGTACCGCTTGGGCCCGATGAGGGAGAACACATCGCCCTCGCGGCCGTCCTCACGGACCAGGGTCGCGGTCAGGCCCAGCCGCCGGCGGGACTGCAGGTCGGCCGTCATCCGGAACACCGGCGCGGGGAGCAGGTGGACCTCGTCGTAGATGACCAGGCCCCAGTCGCGGGAGTCGAACAGGTCCAGGTGCTTGTAGACGCCGCCGGACTTGCGAGTCATCACCTGGTAGGTGGCGATGGTGACCGGGCGGATCTCCTTGCGCTCCCCGGAGTACTCGCCGATCTCCTCCTCGGTCAGCGTGGTCCGCGCGATCAGCTCCCGCTTCCACTGCCGGCCGGCGACGGTGTTCGTCACCAGGATCAGCGTGGTCGCCCCGGCCTTGGCCATGGCCGCCGCACCGACGAGGGTCTTGCCCGCACCACAGGGGAGGACGACGACACCGGAGCCGCCGGCCCAGAACCCCTCCACGGCCTGCTGCTGGTACGAGCGCAGCTCCCAGCCGTGCGGATCCAGCTCGATCGGGTGCGCCTCACCGTCGACGTAGCCGGCCTGGTCCTCGGCCGGCCAGCCGACCTTGAGCAGCGCCTGCTTGAGGTGCCCGCGCTCCGAGGGATGGACGACGACGGTGTCCGGGTCGATCCGGGCGCCCAGCATCGGAGAGATCTTGCGGTTGCGGAGGATCTCCTCCAGCACGGCGCGGTCCCGCGAGGCCAGGATCAGGCCCTGGGTCGGGTGGGTCTGCAGGACCAGCCGGCCGTACCGACCCATCGTGTCGACCACGTCGACGAGCAGGGCCTGCGGCACCGGGAAGCGCGACCAGCGGACCAGCGCGTCCACCACCTGCTCGGCGTCGTGCCCGGCGGCCCGTGCGTTCCACAGGGCCAGCGGGGTGATCCGGTAGGTGTGCACGTGCTCGGGGGAGCGTTCCAGCTCGGCGAACGGCGCGATGTTGGCGCGCGCCGCCGACGAGTCCGGGTGGCCGACCTCGAGCAGCAGCGTCTTGTCGGACTGGACGATCAACGGTCCATCGGTCACGAGGATCCTCACCACGAGCAGTTGGGCACAACTTGTCCAGTGTGCCCGTCCGCCGCGTCCCCCCGCCCGGTTGCGACTGTGATGCCCTGCGTCAGCCCATCTCGATGGCGCCGGCCCCGCGGGCGTTGTAGACCGTCGCGTCCGACCGCATCCCGTACGCGCGGAACACCGCCAGGGCCTCGTCGCGCAGCACGTCCTGGGTGACGGTGATGCCGCGCTGCTCGAACTGCTCGGCCCAGTCGTCCCGCACAGGGCCCTCGTCGAAACCGCTGAGCCGCTCCAGGTCCGGGCCGGACCCGGCCACGACGAGCCCGCGCACCCCGGACCACAGGGTGGCGCCGTAACACATCGCGCACGGGCGCCAGTTGACGACGAGCTCCCGGTCCGGAGCCCCGTCGGCGCCCAGGTCCCAGCTGTCCACCGCCACCTGGGCCAGCGAGAGCGCCATCACCTCGGCGTGCGTGCTGGACAACCCGGAGGCCAGGACCACGTTGACCCCGATCGACACGATCCGCCCCGTGGTGGTCTCCGCGACCAGGGCGGCGAACGGGCCGCCGTTGCCCTCGCGGTGGTTGCGGTCGGCGAGCCGGTGGACCAGGGCCATCCGCTCCTGCGCCGTCGGCAGCGCGTCGGGAACGTCGGCGATCTCGTCGAAGACCCAGGCGGGCAGCTCGGCCGAGACGGTGGTGGCCAGACGGGAGGTGTCCACTGGGGGCTCCTGGGCGGTGTCGGGTGCGGGGCGGGTGGGCCGGACGTGCGCAGCCTAGGTGTGAACGGTGTGTGGAACGCGCGGGTACGTTTCGGACAGAGGCGGGTCATCGGTGACCCGCGTCACGGAGGGCCAACGAACCCGGTCCGGCCCCCGCATCCCACGCACGGAGGCACCATGAGCTTGGCCCTGCTCGACCGGCGGCACACCATCGCCCCGCCCGGTTACAACCGCTGGCTGATCCCGCCGGCGGCGCTGGCCGTCCACCTGTGCATCGGGCAGGTGTACGCGACCAGCGTCTACAAGAACCCGCTGATCGAGCGGTTCGACGCCAGCTCGACCCAGATCGGCATCGTCTTCTCCATCGCGATCGTCATGCTCGGCCTCTCCGCGGCCGTCGGCGGCACCTGGGTGGAGCGCAACGGCCCCCGCAAGGCGATGTTCGTCAGCGCCTGTCTGTGGGCCACCGGCTTCCTCGTCGGCGCGGTGGGCATCTCCACCGGCCAGCTGTGGTTGCTGTACCTGGGCTACGGCGTCATCGGCGGCATGGGTCTGGGCATCGGCTACATCTCGCCGGTGTCCACGCTCATCAAGTGGTTCCCGGACCGGCCGGGTCTGGCCACCGGCATGGCCATCATGGGATTCGGTGGTGGCGCCCTGCTGGCCAGCCCGCTGTCCCGGCAGCTGCTCGGTCTCTACGACCCCGGCTACGTCCCCAGCAACCCGGCCCCGGTGGCCAGCGTCAGCGCGCTGACCCTGCTGTTCGTCACCCTGGGCATCGGCTACTTCTGCATCATGATGATCGGCGTCACGCTGATCCGGGTGCCCGCGCCCGGCTGGGCCCCCGCCGGTTTCGACCCGGCGTCGATCAAGAAGAAGCCGATGGTCACCACCGAGAGCGTCTCGGCCGCCAAAGCGATCAAGACACCGCAGTTCTGGCTCCTGTGGATCGTGTTGTTCTGCAACGTCACCGCGGGCATCGGCATCCTCGAGCAGGCCAGCCCGATGATCCAGGACTTCTTCCGGCAGGCGGACGGGAAGTCGCTCGTCGCGGTGGCCGCGGCCGGCGGGTTCGTCGGCGTGCTGTCGCTGTTCAACATGGGTGGCCGGTTCGTCTGGTCGGCCAGCTCCGACCGGATCGGCCGCAAGCCGATCTACATGCTGTACCTGGGCGGCGGCATCGCGCTCTACCTGCTGCTGGCCACCGTGGGAGCCACCTCCACCGCGGTGTTCGTGCTCATCGCCGCGCTCATCCTGTCGTTCTACGGCGGCGGGTTCGCCACCATCCCGGCCTACCTGCGCGACCTGTTCGGCACCTACCAGGTCGGCGCCATCCACGGCCGGCTGCTGACCGCGTGGTCGGCCGCCGGCGTCGTCGGCCCGCTGATCATCAACGGGTTCCTCGACGCCCAGGGCAAGCCCGGCACCCTCACCGCGGACGCCTACCGGCCCGCGCTGTTCACCATGGTCGGCATCCTGGCCGTCGGGTTCGTCGCGAACCTGCTGGTCCGTCCGGTGGCCGCGAAGTTCCAGGAACGACGCGACGCCACGGGGGCAGCGGTGAAGGACGACGGTGTGCAGGTCGACACGCACGACCACGACACCCGGACCGAGGTCGGCCAGGCCAAGGTCCGCCTCGTCCTGGCGTGGGCGGTGATCGTCGTGCTGCTCGGGTACGGCGTCATCCAGACGGTCATCACGGCCGCCAAGCTGTTCAGCTGATCCCTGGCCCCCCGGGTGGCGACACCCGGGGGGCCGGCGGCGTCCTGTCGCTGACCGACGCCGCCCGCTAACCTGGGGGACAGCACAGGGTGAGACGGCGCCGGGGGTGGGACGGGGCCGGAAACCGCGAACCCGGAGCATCTCCGATGTCCCTGATCACCCCGTTCCGCGTGCTGCCCGCCCTGGCTGGCCGCACCCTGCTTCCCGTCGCCTTCCTCGCCCGGCTGCCGTCGTCCATGACGCAGCTCGGCACCGTCGTCCTCGTCTCCACCGCCTACGACTCGGTGGGCGCGGGCGGACTGACCGCCGGAGCCCTGGCCATCGGCTCCGCCGGCGGTGGGCCGGTCCTGGGAGCCCTGTCCGCCCGGCTCGGCCAACGCCCGGTCCTGCTGGCGGCTTCCCTGCTGAACGCGGCCGGGGCGGCGGCCATCGTCGTCACCGCGCTGCTCGGCGCCCCGTTGTGGGCGGTCTGCCTGGCCGCCCTCGTCTGCGGGACGTCCACCCCGCAGATCGGTGCGCTCGTCCGCGCCCGCTGGGTCGGGCTCACCCGCGGCGGCCCCGGTCTGCCCGCCGCCATGTCCTACGAGGGCGCGGCCGACGAGGTCGGGTACATCCTCGGGCCCGCCGTGGTCAGCCTCCTCGCCGCGCTGGCCTCCCCGGCCGCGGCCGTCCTGGCCTCCGCCGCCCTGGTCGGGGTGTTCGGGTCGTGGGTCGCCCTGCATCCCACCTCGGCCGCGGCGCCCGTCGCCCACCACGGGCCCCGGCCTGCCGGGACCCCGCGGTGGCTCACCGGCACGGTGGTGCGGGTGCTGTTCGGCGGCACCGCCGTCGGCTGCTTCTTCGGGGCCATGCAGACCGGCGTCACCGGCGTGGCCACCGCCTCCGGCTCGCCCGGCGCCGCCGGCAGCATCTACGCGTTCATGGCCGTGGGCAGCGCCGTCACCGCCCTGGCCGTCGCCGCGCTGCCCGCCCGCTTCGCCCTGCCCGACCGGCTCGTCTTCTTCGCCGCGGCCATGGCCGTGCTCACCGTGCCGGCGCTGCTCGCCGACGGGGTGGGCTGGCTCATCGCGGCCATCCTGCCGCTGGGCTGCGCCGTCGGCCCGTACCTGATCACCGTCTACTCGCTCGCCGAGCGCAGCGTCAGCACCGGCCGGGTGGCGGTGGTGATGACCTCCCTGGGCAGTGCGGTCACCATCGGGTACTTCGTCGGCTCCACCCTCGGCGGGGCACTCGTCGACCGGGTCTCCCCGGCCGCCGCCTTCGGCGTGGCCACCGCCGCGGCCACCGGGGCGCTGCTCAACGCGGTCCTGCTGCGGGTGCGCGGACTGCCCGCCGCGGTGGAGGACTGAGCCGCATGCCGCCGCGCCGACCTCACCGGCCCGCCGGGTGCCCGTGCGGCTCCGGGCTGAACCTCGTGGAGTGCTGCGGGCCCATCGTCGAGGGCACTGTCACCGCCCCCACGGCGCTGCGCCTGATGCGGTCCCGGTACACCGCGTACGCGCTGGGCGCCGTCGATCACCTGCTGCGCACCTGGCACCCAACCACCCGGCCGCCGCCGTTCGAACCGGACGGCCGGCGCCGCTGGCTCGGCCTGGACATCCTCGGCACCACCGGTGGGGGACTGCTGCAGAGCACCGGGACGGTCGAGTTCGTCGCGCACTTCCAGGACGCGGGCGCCCGCCGACCGGACGCGCAGCGGGAGAACAGCCGGTTCACCCGGGTGGCCGGGCTCTGGGTGTACGTCGACGCGCTCTGACGCCCCGCCTGCTTCCCGTTTCCGCTCCTGGCGCAGCGACTCCCCAGCGTCATACCCGGGTGCCAGGATGTCGCGGTGACCGTTGCCCTGACCCTGCTCGTCCTGGTGGCGACCGTGACCCTGGTCAGCTCGCTGTCCGAACGGGTCCGGATCCCGGCGCCGCTGGTGCTCGTGGTCGTCGGGGTCGGGGCGTCGTACCTGCCGTTCGTCACCCCCATCCGGTTGACCCCGGAGCTCGTGCTCGTCGGCCTGCTGCCCCCGCTGCTGTACGCCGCGGCGATCCGCACCTCCCTGGTCGACGTGTCGGCGAACCGGCGATCCATCGGACTGTTGGCGGTCGGGCTGGTCATCGCCACCACCGTGATCGTCGGTCTGGTGACGTGGTGGCTGCTGCCCGTCCCGCTGGCCGCGGCGCTGGCCTTCGGCGCCGTCGTCGCCCCGCCCGACGCGGTGGCCGCGACGGCCATCGCCCGCCGGATCGGCCTGCCCCGCCGGGTGGTGACGATCCTGGAGGGCGAGTCGCTGCTGAACGACGCCACCGCCCTGGTCGCCCTGCGCACCGCGGTGGCCGCCCTCGCCGGTTCGGTGACCTTCTGGGGGGTCGGGGCGGACTTCCTGGTCGCCGCGCTCGGCGGGGTGCTGGTCGGCGTGGTGCTGGCCGTCGCAGTCAGTTTCCTGCGCAAGCGCATCACCGACCCCATCGTCGACACCGCCGTCTCGCTGATGATCCCGTTCGGCGCGTACATCGCCGCGGAGGAGATCCACGCCTCCGGGGTCATCGCGGTGGTGGTGTCCGGGGTGCTGATGGGCCACAAGTCGCCGGTCATCCAGGACGCCCGGGCCCGGCTCAACGAGCGCACCAACTGGTCGATGATCCAGTTCCTGCTGGAGAACAGCGTCTTCCTGCTCATCGGTCTGCAGCTCCGGTCGATCCTGGAGAACGTCGCCGCGTCCGAGCTCTCGCCGGCCACCATCGTCTGGTTCTGCGTCGGGGCGCTGCTGACGGTCATCCTGGTCCGCCCGGTGTGGGTCGTCGCCAGCCGCTTCCTGCTCATCCGGCCCAAGGACGCGACCGGCCAGCCGATCCCGTGGGGGACGACCGCGGTCATCTCCTGGGCGGGGATGCGCGGCGTGGTCACGCTGGCCGCGGTGTTCGTCCTCCCGGAGACGGTGCCGCACGTCGAGGTGCTCGTCCTCGGGGCGTTCGTGGTCACCGCCGGCACCCTGCTGCTGCAGGGGCTGACGCTGCCCTGGCTCGCCCGGGTGCTCCAGGTGCGCGGCCCGGACCCCCGCGAGGACGCCCTGCAGGAGGTCACCGTGCTGCGGGCGGCGGTGCTCGCCGGGCAGGCCGAACTCGACCGGCTGCTCGGGCCCGACGTCGACGACAGCGTGGCCCAGGCGTTGCGCGGGCGCGGGGAGACCCGGCTGAACTCGGTGTGGGAGCGGCTGGGGGCGAGCGGAGCGGACGAGACCCCGAGCCAGCAGTACCGGCGGCTGCGTAGCGCGATGCTGCAGGCCGAGCGGACCGAGGTGCTCCGCATCCGCGACGAGGGCACCGTCGACAGCGAGGTGCTGGCCGCGGTGATGGCCTCGCTGGACGTCGAGGAGTCGCTCATCGACCGGCGCCGCGACGAGGCGGAGATCGGCGAGGCCCAGGGCGACGGCGACCTGCTCACGCCCCTGCGCACGGCGGGGGAGTGCGACGACCTGACCGCGGCCCCGCTGATGGTCACACCGCTGAGCCCGGGGGTGTGCCTGGACTGCGTCCGCGAGGGCACCCGGCCGGTGCACCTGCGGTTGTGCCTGAGCTGCGGCAACGTGGGCTGCTGCGACTCCTCGGTGGGCAAACACGCCGACCGGCACAACGCCGAGACCGGCCACCCGGTGATGCGCAGCATCGAGCCCGGCGAGGCCTGGCGCTGGTGCTACGTGCACGACCTGCTCGGCTGACCCGACCGACCGGCCGGGCTCAGACCCGGGCGCTGCCGGCCCGGGCGACGAGCACCTGCCGCCGGCCGGCGATCTTCGCGCGGTAGAGAGCCTCGTCGGCCGCGGCCAAGAGGTCCCGGCCGTTCATGTCGTCCTCCCAGCGGGCCACCCCGGCGGAGAACGACTGCCCCATCGGCGTGACCCCCAGCATGGCCAGCACCGTCTCGCGCAGGTCCAGCGGATCGGCGCCCAGCGCGATCAGCGCGAACTCCTCGCCGCCGTACCGGGCGAGCACTGCGGCGTGCCGCGGGTGCATCCGGCGCCGCTGCACCACGACCGTCCACTCGGCCGCCGCCCGCCGCAGGAGCTCGTCGCCACCGGCGTGGCCGTGGGTGTCGTTGAATGCCTTGAAGTGGTCCAGGTCGATCATCGCCGCGCACAGCGGCAGGTTCTCGGCGCGGGCGATCCGGATGGCCCGCTGCAGGGAATGGTCGAGGGTGCGGCGGTTGGCCAGGCCGGTGAGCGCATCGCGGCGGGCCTCCCGGGCGTGCCCGTCGGCCTGCCGCTGCACCGCGCGGACCAGCACCGCGAGCCGGCCCAGGATGACGACCAGGGTCAGCATGCCGGCCACCGCGAGGGCGATGGTCCGGTCGCGGTCGTCCTGCACGTGGGACCACACCGCGGCGGCCGGGACGGACAGGCCGGCCAGCGCCAGGACGAGGACGGCATGCCGGTTCAACCGCACCGGCCGCGGGGAGTGCGGTGCCGTCGCGGCGCCGGCCGCGGGGTGCACCACGGCCGCGGCCATCAGGGCCGAGGCGAGCAGCCAACCGCCCTGCAGCGGAGCCGGACCGGCCCAGGAATCGTCGCCCCCGGTCAGCTGGATGCCGTCCATCAGGGCGTCGGCGAGGAAGGTCAGGCCCAGCCCCACGGCCAGCAACACCAGCGTGGTGTTGCCCCGGTCCTCCCCGCGCAGCAGCGTGCAGCCCAGTGCGAGCATGCCCAGATCGGCGAGCACGTACACCGCGGCCATGACCTGCTCGGGGCGGCTGGAGAACTGCGCCCACGGCGGGGCGGGGGAGAGCAGGTACAGCACGCCGCCGGCGGCGACCGTCACCACGGCGGCGTCCAGCAGGGCCGGCAGGTCCCGGTGCCGGTCGCGTCGGTGCACCAGCGTGATCAACCCCGCGGCGACCAGCGCGTACCCGACGAGGAAGACGGCGTCCAGCCAGATCTGGGTGCCGGCGGTGCGGTCGGTGGCGGTGGTCGTGACCCAGGTGAGGGTGCCGGCCAGTTGGACGAAGACCCCGGCGAGCAGCAGGCGCCAGACCCGATCGGCGAACAGGGCCTTGCCGACGGCGCCGGCCAGGGTGACGCCGCCGATGGCGACGGTCCAGCCGACGACGCCGACGGTCTGCTGGGCCGGGCTCAACGGGACGAACAGGAACAGCAGGAAGGCGAGTCCGCCCAGGGCGATCAGCGCGCGCGACGCCTGGGTGGCCGGTGCTGCGGTCATCAGGTCCCCGTCCTGACCGGACGCTCCCACGCCCTGCGATCACTCAGAGCAAGAATACGGGGACGGAGTGTGGGCAACGTGGGAGCACGGTCCCGCTCCCGGCGTGCAAGGGTGGAAGCATGTCCTGCTGCGTGCGTCCCGCCGTCCCCGGTGCCCGATGACCCTGTCCCTGGTGCCGGCCGGCGAGAACGCCGAGAGCTGGCAGGAGCGGCTCGGTGGGCCGGACCACCCGGCGGTCGCCGATCCCGACGCGATGTACGACGCCTTCGCCGGCTGGGCCGGTGAGCGGGGGCTGCCGCTCTACCCCCACCAGGAGGAGTCGCTGCTGGAGATCGTCGCCGACAACAACGTCATCGTGGCCACCCCGACCGGGTCCGGGAAGTCGCTGATCGCCACCGCGGCCCTGTTCGCCGGGCTCTCCACCGGCCGTCGCGCCTACTACACCGCCCCGATCAAGGCGCTGGTGTCCGAGAAGTTCTTCGACATGGTCGACATCTTCGGCGCCGAGAACGTCGGCATGATCACCGGCGACTCGGCCGTCAACTCCGCCGCCCCGATCATCTGCTGCACCGCGGAGATCCTGGCCGGCATCGCCCTGCGCGGCGGCGCCGAGGCCGATCCCGGCGTCGTGGTCATGGACGAGTTCCACTACTACGCCGACCCGCAACGCGGCTGGGCCTGGCAGGTGCCCCTGCTGGAGCTGCCCCGGGCCCAGTTCGTGCTGATGTCCGCGACGCTCGGCGATGTCTCGTTCTTCGCCGAGGACCTCACCCGCCGCACCGGCCGGGAGACCTCGCTGATCACCGGCGTGCAGCGGCCCGTCCCGCTGCACTTCGAGTACACCCTCGTCCCGCTGACCGAGACCATCCAGGAGTTGGTCAGCACCGCCCGCGCCCCGCTGTACCTGGTGCACTTCACCCAGGCCGCGGCCCTGGAGCGCGCGCAGGCACTGTCCAGCATCGCGCTGGCCAGCCGCGCCGACCGCGACCGCATCCTGGAGACGTTGGCGGACTTCCGTTTCTCCGCCGGGTTCGGCCGCACCCTGTCCCGGCTGGTCCGGCACGGCATCGGCGTGCACCACGCGGGCATGCTGCCCAAGTACCGGCGGCTGATCGAGAAGCTGGCCCAGTCCGGGCTGCTCACCGTCATCTGCGGCACCGACACCCTCGGCGTCGGGATCAACGTGCCCATCCGCACCGTGGTGTTCACCGCGCTGGCCAAGTACGACGGCCGCCGCACCCGGGTGCTCTCGGTGCGCGAGTTCCACCAGATCGCCGGGCGGGCCGGCCGCGCCGGGTACGACGTCGCCGGTGACGTGGTCGTCCTCGCGCCGGAACACGTCATCGACAACGAGCGGGCGTTGGCCAAGGCCGGCGACGATGCGGCCAAGCGCCGGAAGGTGGTGCGTCGCAAGGCCCCCGAGGGCTTCGTGACGTGGACCGAGCGGACCTTCGACTCCCTCGTGCAGGGCACCCCGGAGCCCCTGACGTCCAGCTTCCGGATGTCGCACACCATGGTGCTCGGGGTGATCTCCCGCCCGGGTGACGCGTTCGTCGCCATGCGGAACCTCATCGAGGGCAGCCACGAGCCGCGCGTCCGGCAGCTCCGGCACGCGCGGCGGGCCATCGAGATCACCCGCGGGCTGCTGGCCGCCGGCGTCGTCGAGCGGTTGGACACCCCCGACGAGACCGGCCGCCGCTACCGGCTGACCGCCGACCTGCAGGTCGACTTCGCCCTCGACCAGCCGCTGTCCCCGCTGGCCCTGGCCGCCCTGGATCTGCTGGACCGCGAGTCGGAGTCCTATGCGCTGGACGTGGTCTCGCTCATCGAGGCCACCCTGGAGGGTCCGCGCCCGGTGCTCTCGGCGCAGCGGTTCAAGGCCCGCGGCGACGCGGTGGCGGCGATGAAGTCCGACGGCATCGAGTACGAGGAGCGGATGGCGCTGCTCGAGGAGGTCGACCACCCCAAGCCGCTGGCCGATCTCATCGAGGTGGCCTTCGAGTCCTACCGGGCCGGCCACCCGTGGGTCGCCGAGTACCAGCCCGAGCCCAAGGCCGTGGTCCGCGACATGTACGAGCGGGCGATGACCTTCTCGGAGTACGTGGCGTTCTACGGGCTGGCCCGCAGCGAGGGTGTGGTGCTGCGCTACTTCGCCGACGCCTACCGCGCCATGCGGCGCACCGTGCCGCAGGAGGCCCGCACCGAGGAGCTGCTGGACATCGTGTCCTGGCTCGGCGAACTGGTGCGTGGCGTGGACTCCTCCCTGCTCGACGAGTGGGAGTCCCTGGCCCATCCCGAGCCCGAGGAGCTGCTCCCCGGTGGGGGCGCAGGGGTGCGCCCGCCGACCGGTCGCGGCATCACCGCCAACATCCGTGCGTTCACCGTCATGGTGCGCAACACGCTGTTCCGCCGGCTGGAGCTGCTGGCCCACGAGCGCTACGACCTGCTCGGCGAACTGGACGGGGCCGACGGCTGGAACGCCGACGGGTACCGCGAGGCCATGGCCGGGTACTGGGACGAGTACGACGACCTGGGCATCGGGCCGGACGCACGTTCGTCCGCGCTGGTGCAGATCACCCCGGGGGCCACGGTCTGGACGGCCCGGCAGGTGTTCGAGGACCCGGCGGGCGACCGCGACTGGGGGCTCACGCTGGAGGTGCTGGTCGCCGAGTCCGACGACCTCGGCGAGCCGGTGGTGCGGGTGCTCGCGGTGGGTCCGTTCGATGCCTGACGGTCCCGTGGGCCCTGCGCCTTCCGTACCGCGGTGGCGGGCGCTGGAGATCGGACCCGGCGGGCTGCCCCCGGAGCAGGTCCGGCCGATGGGTCCGGGAGCACCGTGGGTCGGGCCTCCGCCGCCGTTCGCCCCGCCGGTCCTGCAGATGCAGCCGGTCGGACAGGGTGCGGTCGACCCGTGGAGCTCCGTCCCGGCCCCGCCGCCGCCCCGCTCCCGTCGCGTCGTCGGGTTCGTCGTGCTGGGCGCGGTGGTCGTCCTGCTGGTGGTGCTGGCGTTGTGGTCGAACAACTCCCCGTCGGGCGCCGCCGAGGTCGCCGCGGGGGACTGCCTGGCCCAGGAGGAGTCGGGCGACTACCGCGTCGCCGACTGCGGATCCGCGGCCGCCTCGCTGCGGGTGACCGCGAGCCTGGCCGCCACCGCGGCCGCCGGGGACTGCGACGACGTCCCCGCCGACGGGGCCCTGCTCACCGACGACGCGGTGCTCTGCCTGGACTTCCTGCTCACCCGCGGCGACTGCGTCCAACTCACCGGCCCCGATCTCGGGCGGACCGACTGCCCCGCGCCGGGGCAGAGCGCGAACGGGATCCTCCGGGTGCTCCACGTCCTGCCCGACACCCAGGACACCGGCTCCTGCCCGGGGACCACCGAGCAGATTTTGTTGCACCCGGCGTCACGGGAAGTGGTGTGCCTCGGCGCTGCCTGACACCGAGGCGAGGCCGGTGTCCGCGGGTGGCGGCGTCAACCCCCGGTCGGATCTCCCCCCGCGAGCGCGCCGAGGTCCGTGAGGGCGTCGGCCAGGTCATGGCCGCGTACTGCCCGGCCGTACAGCCAGCCCTGCCCGTGACGCACGCCCGCCGCCGCGAGATGGTCGCGGACGGCGGTGGTCTCGATGCCCTCGGCGGTGACCTGCAGCCCCAGTCGGCGGGCGAGGTCGACGGTGGACGCGACCATGATGGCGGCGCGCGGATCGTCCAGCACGTGGGCGGCGATGCTCCGGTCGATCTTGATGCCGTCCACGGGCAGCTGCAGCACGCGGGTGAGATTGCTCCAGCCGACCCCGAAGTCGTCGATCACGACGTGCACCCCCATCGCGACGAGGGCGTCGAGCTCGGCGCGGGCCACGGTGACGTCGAGAAGGGCGGTGGACTCGGTGATCTCGAGGGTGAGTCGGGCACCGAGCACGTCATGGCGGCTGAGTGCCTCCACCACCTCGCGGGCCAGTCCCGGTCGGGTCAGTTGGCCGCTGGCGACGTTGACGGCGACCCCGCCGGGGAGATCGATGCCCTGCCCGTGCAGCTGCACGAGACGGCCGAGGGCCGCGTCCAGCACGGCACGCCCCATCGGGACGACCAGGGCACCCGCCTCGAGGCCCGGCAGGAAGGTGTCCGGGGTGAGGAGGCCGGACGTGGGATGTTCCCACCGCAACAGTGCCTCGATCTGGTGGGCACGTCCGGTGCGGATGTCGACCAACGGCTGGAAATGGGGGGTGATCTCGCCGGACCGCAGGGCCGCCCGGAGGCGGACCGGATCCCGGGCGTCGGGCACGACGCGCGCACCCAGCAGGCCGTCCGCGAGGTCGCGTCTGCGCTGCTCGAGGAGGAAGACGACCTGGTCGGCCAGCGTGGTCAGCATGTCGACCTGCTCCGGGCTGAAGGAACGCGTCCTCCGGTCGAGGACGCACAGCGCACCGAGCGGCAATCCATCGCGGCCGATGAGCGGGACGCCGAGATAGGCCCGGATATCAGGTGCGCCGGTGACGAAGGGATTCCACCGGTAGCGGTCGGTGGTGGACACGTCCGAGACGGCCAGGGTCCGTCCGCCGGCGACGACGTCGGAACAGAACGACGTGCGCCGCGGACTCTCCTCGATGTCGAGCCCGTAGGTGGACTTGAACCACTGGCGGTCGTCGTCGATGAGCGTGACGGCGGCCATCGGGGAATCGGACAGGCGGGCGGCCAGAGCCGTCAACGCGTCGTAGGTGGTCTCGCGCGGGGTGTCCAGCACCCCGTAGGAGACGAGCGAATCGAGGCGGTCCCGCTCATCCGCGGGTACCCGGACACTGTCCGCCCGCAGCATCGCGGCAGCCGGGTCCGCACCGGGGACCTCGCCCGGTCTGCGCACCCGTCCTCGGAGCCGCCGACCGACGGCGCGCAGGGGCAGCAACCGCGGGGAGGCCGGCGGAGGTGGCAGATCGGGGCGAGAGCGGGGAACGGTCATCGAACTCCAGCGACACCGGGCCCGCCGCCCTGTTCCACCAAGGCCGGCCCGCACGAACGGTACCAAGCCCACCCGCATCGGTTGTCCGTCGGTGTACGTTCCGTGTTCAGCGGGGGGCTGATGCACATGGTGGACAGGCAACGCGGGGAACCGTCGGACGGATCGACCGGCACCTTCGACCGCGACGACGAGCTCGCTGCGGCATTCGCCGGATTTGCCCGGTCCGTCCAGCAGCAGGACGACCCGGACCGAACCCTGGACGAGATCGTCCGTGCGGCGGTCGACCTCATCCCAGGATGCGACGACGGCTCCATCAGCGTGGTGTTCCGTCGGCGCACCGTGTCCTCGCAGGCAGCGTCGGGCGAGCTGCCCGCGGTCATCGACGCCCTCCAGGAATCCACCGGACAGGGCCCGTGCCTGGACGCCGCCTACGCCCACGAGACGGTGCGCGTCCCGGACATGGCCGTGGAAACTCGCTGGCCGGTCTTCGCACCGCTCGCGGCCGAGGCGGGCGCTGCCGGGATGCTGGCCTGCCAGCTCTACGTCGAGGGCGACGATCTCGGTGCGCTCAACCTCTTCAGCCGCACCCCGGGCGGGCTCGACGAGGAGTCCGAGCACATCGCCCTGATGTTCGCCGCCCACGCCGCCATTGCCTACGCCACGGTGCAGCGGCGGGAGGTCGCGGCGCGCACCGTGGCGACCCGCCAACTCGTCGGCCGCGCCGAGGGCATCCTCATGGAGCGCCACCGGGTGACCGCCGAACACGCCTTCCAGATGCTCGTGCGCGTGAGCCAGCATCGCAACGTCAAGCTCCGCGATGTCGCCGACCGTCTGGTGCACAGTGGCCGGCTCGACGACCCCCGCCCGGGGACGACGGGCACCGGTCGGGTCTGACGAACCGTCGGCGGGCCGCAACCGGCGGCTCGACACCGGACGGTTCCAGCCTCTGTCCCGGGAACCCTGTACGGCGGGGTGCGGAGAGTGGGACCGTGGGGTCCCATGTGGTCCATGCCCCCCGGTCAGGAGTCACCCGAAGAGCACGAACGGCGCCGGGAGCAGATGCGGAGGTTCCAGGTCCCGACCAATGAGGTCGGCGCCCAGGTCCCGTTCGATCCGGTGGTGATGAGCTCACCGGACGCGGCTGTCCTGCTGGAGGGGATCACCGTGTTCAGCACGGGGGTGGTCCTGCGCCTCCGGCGGGTACTCCGGGTCATCCCCCCAGGGGCGGATCCCCGAGGTCGGCCCGGCCACCCCGGGGAGCAGCTGATGGTGGGGGTGACCGTGGCCGACGGTCGGACGGCATCTTCGCTCGGCGGGCGCCCACACGGTGGCCTGCCCGGTCCTGACGAGATGGTCCTCCAACCGCAGCAGGGCGGCGGTGGGGGGAGGATCTGGTCGCAGCAGCTGCTGCTCACCCCGGTGCCCCCGGACGGACCGGTGACCCTGGTGGTGGCCGATCCGTCCGCCGGGATCCCGGAGACCACCGTGCAGCTGGACGGCGCCACTCTGCAGGACGCCATCGGACGCATCCAGGTGCTCTGGCCGCGGGAGCCCGACGACGACCACCCTCCGGTACCACCCCGTCGCCCGGATCTGCCGCCCGGCGGCTGGTTCGAACGGAACGCCGGGCCGCCCGGCTGATCCACCCCGGCCCGGTCCCTCCAGTGCGTCCGGTCCCGGCCGCGCCGGGAGCGGACCCGTCGGGCAGGATCACCGTCGCAGCGGCATCGGTGCCGCTCGGGCCCGACGGGAGCGCGCGGATGACCCGCCCACAGCACACCCCCGACCACTGGCTGGGCATCGACCTGGGGACGTCCAGCGTGCGGGCGCTCGTCCTGGGCGCGGACGGCGTGGCCCGCGGGGTGGCGGGTCGCTCGTACCCGATCGACAGTCCCCACCCCGGATGGGCCGAGCAGGATCCGGACCGCTGGTGGGACTGCGCGGCGGCCTGCGTGCGGGAAGCGTTGGAGCACAGCGGTATCCCGTCGTCGGCGGTCGCCGGGGTGGGGGTGACCGGGCAGATGCACGGCCTGATCTGCCTGGACGCCGACGACCGGCCGGTACGCCCGGCCGTCATCTGGCCGGACCTGCGGTGCGGCGCCGAGATCGCCGATCTCACGGCCGCTCTCGGCCGGGACCGCATCCACGCCATCTCCGGGATGTCGCCGGCCACCGGCCAGTTCGGGCCGACCCTGGCCTGGGTCGCCCGCCACGAGCCGGAGCAGTACGCCCGGACCGTCACCGCGATGCTGCCCAAGGACTACCTGCGGCTGCGGCTCACCGACGGCCGGCACACCGACCCGTCGGACGCCTGCGGCACCCTGCTGTTCGACATCACCACGGGCGCATGGTCGCCCGAGATCGTCGCGGCGCTGGGTCTGGACGCGGGCAAGCTCGTCGACGTGGTGCCCAGCGACCGGGTCGTCGGCACGATCACCGCCGCGGCCGCCGCGGCGACCGGGCTGCGCGCGGGGACGCCGGTCGTCGCCGGCGGGGGCGATCAGGCGACCGCGGCGATGGCCCTGGATCTGCTGGCGGCCGGGCAGACATCGGTCGCGGTGAGCAGCGGCGGCACCGTCGTGCAGATCACCGACCGTCCCGACCACGCCCCCGGCGCCGGGCTGCACACGCTGTGCGCCGCGGACGGGCGCTGGATGCTCATGGGGGCCTGCCTGACCGCGGGCCTGGCGTTGCAGTGGTTCGCCGAGACGGTCGGGCTGACAACGGGTTCGGTGACCCTCGACGGGCTGGTCGCCGAGGCCGGCGCGGTGCCGCCCGGTGCGGAGGGGTTGCTGTTCCTGCCCTACCTGGCCGGCGAGCGCACCCCGCACTTGGACGCCGGGGCCCGCGGGACGTTCCTCGGCCTGCAGCGCACCCACACCCGGGCCCACCTGGCCCGGGCCGTGCTGGAGGGGGTCGCGTTCGCCATGCGGGACTGCCTGGAGACGGTCGCCGCGGCCGGGTCACGCCCCCCGGTCGTCGTCGCCTCCGGCGGCGGCACCCGCAACCCGGTCTGGCGGCAGATCCTCGCCGACGTCCTCGGCGTGCCGATGCAGGCCAGCGCGCACGACGAGCACAGCGCCACCGGCGCCGCTCTGCTCGCCGCCCGGGGCATCGGCGGAATCACCCTTCCCGCACCGGATCCGGGTCCCACCGTGCGACCCGACCCGGCGCTGGGCGAGGTGTACGACGCGCGGTACGCGCTGTTCCACCGGGCCTACGCGGCCAACCGGGACCTGATGCACGAGCTCTCCGGTTCCGGTTCCGGTTCCGGCTCCGGCTCCGGCTGAGCGGGCCGGGCCGGGCGGGGGGTCCTGCTTGCTCGAGCTGGGTGCGCTCCCCTCGCGTCCCGACGCGAGGGAAGCACAGGCTGCGAGAGGGGAGCGCCCCTGGCGGTATCCGGCAGGCCGGGTGCCTCGGGCTCGGGAGGACATGCCGCTCCGGGAGGTGCGTTGCTCTCGGGGGGACGCGTTGCTCACGGCCGGCCGTGGGCATCGAGAGTTCCTGTGAGTACCGCGGTGGCGCGTGAGCAACGGGCCCGCGCCACCCACACCCCCGGCCCGGCTGACCCGCACCCTGGCCCGGCCGACCCGCACCCTGGCCCGGCCGCACGCCGGCCCCGCTACCGGCTGCCGCCCGGGTCCTCCGGGTGGTCCCCGGTGTCCGCGTCCCCACCCGCGGCCCGGACGGCGATGATCCGGTGCAGGGCGAAGGTGCGGACGGCGCCGCGGAGCGGGTCGAAGGCGACGACGGAACCGCCGGAGACGGCGATGGGCTGGATCCGGCGGTGGTTGGTGGAGCCCTCGGAGTCGACGTAACCGATCCACACCGCGGAGCGTTCCTCCACCGCCTCCCGGAGCACGGACAGCGCCTCGACCGGGGTCTGCCCTGTCGTCGGTCCGGCGGCGTCGGCTTCCCTCATCCGTTCGACCAGCCCGGCCAGCTGCTCGTCGGTGGGCACGGCGGGTTCGCGCCAGCGGGTGTGGGTGGGCAGCGCGGGCCGGGTGCGGGACGGGCGGGGGCGCAGGTCGACCAGGGCGCCGGTGACGTCCTCGGCCGCCGGCACCAGGCCGTGCTGGCGGAGTTCGGCGAGCAGGTCGGCGGTCGGGGTCAGGGAGACCGCCACCGTCGGGGCCAGCCGTCGGACGACGATGCCGGCCGCGGTGGCCTGGGCGACGGCCTGGTCGAGCAGCGCCGGGTCGTCACTGCGCAGGTACGACTCGGCCGTGCCGACGCGCAGGGTGCCGTGCCGTCGGCCGACGTCGTCGATCAGGTAGGTCAGGGCCTGCGGCACCCCGGTGGCCGAGTGGTCGACGAAGACCGCGTGGATCTCCGCGGTGGTCAGGCCGCTGTCGAGGCCGCGCCGCACACTGCCGGGGGTGACCCGGTAGACCGCGGCGCCGCCGGAGGACTCCAGCTCGGCGACCTGGCCGAGCAGGAACGCGAGTCCGGGTTGCAGCCGCCCGGGGGCGACGACGGTCAGATCGGCCTGGATGAGCACCTGGGCCACCGGGGTCGGCAGGGCCTCCTCCAGCGCCGCCGTCATCGCCTCGGTGTCGCCGGCGAGCAGCAGCCGACCGGCGGTGGACAGGGCACCGAACGCGATGACGCCGAGCGCGGTCGCCTCGAACACCGTGGACTCCAGGACGGCGTCGCGCCGCTCGGCCGGCCGCAGCGGGGATCGCCAGGCCAGCCGCGCGGCCAGCGGGGCGGGGTCCAGGCCGGAGCCGGGGGGCAGGTCGGCCAGGGCGGCCAGCACGAACCGACGCTCGGCGGGGCCGCGGATCCAGGAGAGCTCGGGTGACAGGGCGTTGAGCACCTTGTCCGCGGAGTCCCGCGCGCCCACCCGGGACGGGTCCCGGCGCAGGTCGAGCCAGACCTGGGCGAGCTGCGTCCACCCGGTCTGCACGTCGGCCTCCAGGAAGGCGTCCGCGTCCACCGTGGGCGTCCACGCCGGTCCGGCGGGCAGGGTGCCCCGCTCGGCACGACCGGGCTCGGACGCGGCGACGAGCCCGGCGGCGGCCAGCACCTCCACCCCCAGCGCGGTCAGGTGCTCGTCGACGTCCAGGATCTTGGCCAGTCGGCGGAGCTCGCGGATGCCGATGCCCCCGGACCGCAGGGCCGGCGGCGGGTGGTGGCCGATGGCCTCCAGCAGGCGGTGCAGCAGGTCGGTGAACTGCAGCGACTGCAGGGCGGCGGTCCCGTCGACGGTGGCGACGCCGCGGTCGCGGACGTCGTCGGTGGACGGGGTGACGGCGACCGGGCCGAGCGGGTGCTTGCCGCGCAGGGCCATGCCGACCTCGAGGGGGAGCTCGACCGTGGATCCGTCGATGCGCCGCAGCAGGCGGGCCTCGACCAGCGACTGGATCGGGGCCGACGTGCGGGCGCCGCTCTCGCTCGTCCCTCGGGGGACGCCCCGGTCGAGCCGCTCCAGCAGCCCTCGCAGCTCGGGCCCGAGGTCCTTCAGTGCCCGGGTGGCCTGCGGCACCGTCAGCTCACCGGGGGAGCCGAGACCCGCCGGATAGGGGCCGAGGGCGGCGGCCACCGAGGCGGGGATCTGCAGCTCGGTGTCCCCCCGGAGCAGTGCCGCGGTCTGCAGGCGTTCCATCGCCCTGGCCAGGTCCGCGGCGGGCACCCCCGGTCCGAGCAGCTTGCCGACCCGGTCGGCGGGGACCGGACGGTGGGAGGCGCCGGAGACGCTCAACGCCTGCAGCACCTGGATGTGGAACAGGTCGAGGTTCTCCATCGCCCGCCACACCGACGGCCCGCTGTTGACCCGCCCGGCCAGCACGCTCAGATCGCTCGGCGCCGGCACGATGAGGTCCGGACGGGACCGCAGCAGGGCGATCACGGCCGTGTCGTCGCGATCACGGAGCCAGTCGTGCGTGGAGGGCATCCGGTCCACGGTAGTGATCGACGGCTCCGTGGTGGTGATCGGGCAGGCGGCTGCCGACGGGATCACAGCTCAGTCGGGCAGCCCGGTGATCACCGTGACGGGCGGGGCGACGTCGGCGCGGCCGAGCCGGTCCATCGCGGCGAGGTACTCGTCGGTGGTCCGTTCCGCACTGGCGTGGCTGCCGCCGGGGATGGGCACGATGGTGACGTCCAGGCCGCGCTCCACCCGGGCGGCCCGCAGCGCGATCTCGACCCGGGCCACGTCGACCGTCGCGTCCTGGGCGCGGTTCTCGGGCAGGAAGTACACCATCGCGGTGTCGGCCGAGAGCGCCGACAGCACGTCGGGGGCGTCCATGCGCCGGATGACGCCGTACTGGTCCTTGATCAGGCCCGTGGAGATCCCGGTGTTGCTGATCTTGTCGCGGACAACCTGACGGATCTTGTACCGCAGGTCGTCGCCGTCGACCGCGATGCCCCAGCGGCCGTCGGACGGCCGGGACCACTGCGAACGCTGGGCGAGGACCTCCGCGACCAGTCGGGTCCCCGCCCCGCCGTCGGTGTGCAGCGCCTCGGTGAGTGCGGTCAAGGTGTCGGCGCGGGTGCGGTTGACCGCACGGACGTCGGACACTTCCAGCGGAGTGCAATCCAGGTAGACGGTGCCGACGACCGGCACCGGTGCGGCCTCGGCCGCAGCAGGATCGGTCGACTCGTCCCCCTGGACCGCGCTGCCCGGATCGGTGCGGCCCGGCTCGACGGCGGAGGCGGTCGCCTGCGCGACGCCGGTGAGTTCGGCCAGGCTCGGCGCGTCCGGGCCGTCCCCGGCGTCCGTCCCGTCCGCCCCTGCGGTCACCCGCTCGGCCGTCCGCTCGTCGATGGCCCGTTGCAGCCGTGCGGCCAGGTTCAGCACCACGTCGCCGCCCATGCTGCTGCCGTAGAAGTCGACCCGGGCCGGGCGGACCCGTTCGAGCAGGCTGTCGAACTTGGCCTCGATGTCCCCGTCGACGATGGCGTTGCCGTACACCAGGCTGACCACCTCCGTCCCGGGGGTGAGCAGCTCGGGCAGCAGGGCGCGGGCGATGGAGGTGCCGTCGCGGCGGTTCAGGCCACCGGCCACGACGACCAGCCGGGGACCGGCCGGGGCGGACGACACTCCGACGACGGCGGGATCCGCGGGTCCGTCGTCCGGCTCGGCGGCCACGGTGACGAACTGAGCTCCCTGGGCGGTCCAGATGAGCCGGGCGGTGAGCTGCTGGTCGGCCCGCAGCAGCCCGAAGATCACGGCGACGACACCCAGCACGACGACCAGCGGGTAGGCCCAGGACCGGCGCCCGGCCGCCGCCCGTTCGTGCCGCAGCCGGCGGCGGGCCCGACGCACCGGGACGGAGTCGTACTCACCGGCGGGCGGCGGGGGCATCGGGATCCAGGGGGCGCGGGGTCGTCGATCGGACACGTCCACCCCCCTTTTTCTTTACTTCCAGTTTACCCTTCGCGGGTCGACGGTAGGCCGTCGGGCGACGGGCTGACAGGGGGCGCCCGGGTGTCCACCGGTTCGGGGTGCGCCGACGGACCGGACGGGGGATGCTCGGCGTGGACGTCGACGGATCGACACCGCGTCACCCGGGAGTGCCCCGGACGGACGGTGACCAGCAGTGCCGCCTTACGGCGTTCTCACCTCGTTCGGATGCACCCCGGCCCGCCGAGAAGCACACAGCGGAGGCACTTGACCCCGGGGAGCGGGTGTCGTGGGATCGACGTCCGGGTTTACCGACCCGGTCCCCGGGTCACTCGTCTGGTGCCCCGGCTTTTCGGGGTGAGCACGACCCCGTCCGGGCGCACCCTGCGGCCGGGTACTCGGTGAGGAGCCCGCCCATGACGTTGTCGCGTCGCCATTTCCTGTCCGGATCCCTCGGTTCGGCCGTCCTGCTCGGAGCCGCCGCGGCCTGCGGCAGCGGGGACACCGGGGTCGGCGGTGGCGGGGGAGCGGCCACCACCGGCGCGGCCGGTTCGGCTGCGGCCCCGTCCGCCGCGGTGGGCGGCAAGGTCGGCGGCGGCCCCGTCACCGGCAACATCTCGTTCGCGTTCTGGGGTGGCAGCGTCGCCGAGCAGACCGGCTTCGAATACGCCAAGAAGATCTTCGAGACGGAGAACCCCGGCGCCACCGTCGAGCTGAAGACCTCGCCCTACGACGGCTTCTACTCCGGGGTCGACCGCAGCATCCAGGCCGGCGACGCCCCCGACGTCTTCCGGGTGGACTACACGACCTTCGGTCGGTACGCGTCCCGGAACGTCCTGCTGGACCTGAACCCGTACTACGACCAGAGCGAGATCGACGCGTTCATCCCGTCGTTCTGGCAGGCGATCAGCTACAACGGCGGGGCCTACGGCGTCCCGCACCAGACCGACACCTCGGCGATCATCTACGACGTCGCCGCCCTGGAGAAGGCCGGCGTGTCCAGCGTCCCCACCACCCTGGAGACGGCGTGGACCTGGGACGAGTTCGCGGACGTCATGGGCAAGCTGCGGTCCTCGTTGCCGGACAACCAGTTCCCGTTCGCCTACAACTGGACGCAGGCCGGCGCGTACCGCTGGCTGTCCTTCCTCTACCAGGCGGGTGGGTCGCTGCTCACCCCCGACCTCGCCGCCGCCGCCATCCCCAGCGACGCCGGCACCAAGGCGCTGGACTTCACCAAGTCGTTCTTCACCGAGAAGTGGGTGCCGGACACCAACACCATCCAGGGCACCCGGTACAGCGACGACTTCTTCCTCAAGCAGACCACCGTGATGTCCTCCATCGGCGACTTCTCCATCCCGGCCGTCGCCGACCCGGCGCAGGGCTTCAAGGGGGAGTGGGGTGCGACCTTCCTGCCCCGCGACGCCGGTGCGGCCAGCGACCTGGGCGGCAACGCCATCGCCGTCTACAACAAGACCGAGCAGGCCGACACCGCGGCGGCCTTCGCCAAGCTGATGGGTCGCGAGGACGTCATGAAGTACTTCTGCGCGCAGTCCATGGAGCTGCCCACGCTGAGCAGCCTGGCCGCGGGCGGCATCGACTTCGTCTACGTGCCGGAGCTGATGTCGGTGTTCACCCAGCAGGCGACGACGGTCTCGCAGTCCGTCGTCGACGCCACCGTCACGCCGGCGTTCAACGACATCAACACCACCCTGCAGGCGCAGCTGGAGACGGCGTTCAAGGGCGGGGACACCGCGTCGGCGCTGGAGCAGATGGCCGCCGGGGTCAACAGCGCGCTCGGCGCCTGACCCCGTGACGCTGATCGACCGCCCGACCTCGGCGGTCCCGCCGCCGGCGCCGGCGAGGCAGAACCGCCGGTCCGGGGAGCAGGGCCGGGCCGCGGCCTGGTTCATGGCCCCGAACCTGCTGCTCATCGTGGTCTTCCTGCTCGTGCCGCTGGGTCTGGCCTTCTGGATCGCCACCCAGCGGTACGAGTCGCTGGGCGACCCGGTCAACATCGGCATGTCCAACTTCGTCGGGTTGACCACGGACCCGGTGTTCTGGGAGTCGCTGCGCAACACCGTGGTGTTCACCGTGGCCACGGTGCCGACGGGCATGGCCCTCGGGCTCGGGATCGCCATCCTGCTGAACTCGGTGATGCCGGCCCGGGCGTTCTTCCGCTCGGTGATCTTCCTGCCGCTGGTCATCTCCGGGGTGTCCGTCGGCATGCTCGGCGCCTGGATCTTTGACCAGTACGACGGTTTCGTGAACAACGTGCTCGCCGCGTTCGGGGTGAGCGGTCCGTCGTGGCAGTCGAACCCGGGCTGGGCGATGACCGCGGTCGTGCTGGTCACGCTGTGGATCCGGGTCGGCTTCGACATGATCATCTATCTGGCCGGTCTGCAGGCCATCGACCCGCAGCTCTACGAGGCGGCCCAGCTCGACGGGGCCGGCGCGTGGAAGCGGTTCACCGCCATCACCTGGCCGATGCTGCGCTCGTCCACGTTCTTCCTGGTCGTGATGAACCTGATCTACTCGTTCCAGGTGTTCGACACCGTCTTCGCGATGACCAGCGGCGGACCGAACAACGCGACGACCATGATCGTGACCTACGCCTACAAGGTCGGTTTCGACGAGCACGGACCCGGCCAGCTCGGCTATGCCGCCGCCGTCGGGGTCGTCATCTTCGCGATCACCATGGTGTTCACCCTGGTGCTGTGGCGCCGCAACTCCGCCGCGGAGGACTGATGACCGCCTCGTCCGTCTCGCTACCGGCCGCCGCGGCGGCGGCTCCCGTTCCCGAGGCCACCCATCGCCCGCGGGGATCGACCCACGGGACGTTCTGGTGGATCCGGCTGGTGCTGGCCGTCGTCATCAGTGCGGTGATGCTGTTCCCGTTCTACTGGATGCTGCAGACCGCGTTCTCCACCCGGGACGCGCTCTACGCGCCCGGGCTGCACCTGTTCCCGACGGAACTGACGCTGGAGAACTTCTCCGAGCCGTTCCGCCGGTATCCGGTCGGCACCTGGTTCCGCAATTCGCTGATGATCGCGGTGGTGACGACGGCGATCACCGTCGTGGTCAACCTGCTCGCCGGGTTCGCCTTCGCGAAACTGCGCTTCCGCGGGCGCTCGGCGCTGTTCCTGGTCCTGCTGTCCACGATGATGATCCCCGTCCAGGCGATCATGGTTCCGCAGTTCCGGTTGATCGCGCAGGCCGGTCTGTACGGCAACGTGTGGGCGGTCATCCTGCCCACCGCGGCCGCGGCGTTCGGGATATTCCTGGCCCGGCAGTTCTTCCTGGCCATCCCGGACGAGCTGCTCGAGGCGGCCCGGGTGGACGGGGCCGGCCGCTGGCGCACGTTCGTCTCCATCGTTCTGCCATTGAGCAAGCCGCTGATCGCCACGCTGATCCTGCTGTCGTTCATGAACGTCTGGAACGACTTCGCGTGGCCGCTCATCGTGTTCTTCGGCAACGAGCAGTCGTTCACCCTGCCCATCGGTCTGGTCACCGACTTCCGCGGCCAGTACTCGGCGAACTACGGCGCGATCATGGCGCTGTCGCTGGTGATGGTGGCGCCGATGGTCATCCTGTTCGTGCTGTTCCAGCGGTACTTCGTGCAGGGCCTGGCCCGCACCGGGATCCGCTGATCCGGGCCCGGGCGGGGGCGGCTTCCCGCCGCCGCCCGGGCGGGGGAGACTGGCGGGGACCGTGTCCCCGGGCCGTCGCCCGGGGTGAGACAGGAGGACCGGATGGCCGGCAAGAAGAAGACCAAGGGCGTCGACCCCACGTGGCCCGAGAAGGAACACCCGGTCAACGAGCTGATCAGCGACATCCAGGGCGCGCACTCGCCGTTCGGTGACCTGGAGTTCCCGCTCAAGCCCGAGGACCTCCCCTACGAGCACCCCACCACGGTCATCAACCGCTGACCGTGTCCGCTCCGGTGGCCGGCCTGCTGCTGGCCGCCGGATCGGGGCGGCGGTTCGGGGGGCCCAAGGCGCTGGCTCGGGACGGCGCCGACGGCGAGCCCTGGGTCCTGCGGGCGCTGCGCAGCCTGGCCGGCTGCGACGAGGTGCTGGTCGTGCTGGGTGCGGCGGCCGTGCAGGTCCGGGCGGTGCTGCCCGCCGGGGTGCGCTCGGTGGTCAATCCCGATCACGCCTCCGGCATGGGCGGCAGTCTGCGCGTCGGCCTGGCGGCACTCGGCTCCGAGGTGCAGGCCGCGCTGGTCCAACTCGTCGATCTGCCCGACGTCACCGCGGCAGTGGTCGACCGGGTGCTCGCCCAGGGTGGGGCGGGTCCGGCCGTGCTGGTCCGGGCCGCCTACCGGGGCACCCCCGGCCATCCCGTCCTGCTGGGCCGGGACCACTGGGCCGGGGTGGTCGAGCTGGCCACCGGTGATCGCGGCGCCGGCCCGTACCTGGCGCGGCATCCCGCCCGACTCGTCGAGTGCGGCGACCTGGCCGGCGGGGCGGACGTCGACCGCCCGGGCTGACCGTGGTGTCTGCGGGGTCGTGCAGTGTTCTGCGGGGTTGTGTGGCGTTCCCCGTCACAGCACGCGTTCTCTATGACCACATCCCCCGCGGGCATCGGCGATCTCGATACAGTTCCTGCGCGGTACGCACAGCTGCGTGCCCGGGAACAGGGAGTGATTGCCATGGCGGTGCCGGGTCCGGGTTACTCGATCACGATGCGCGTGGCCGCACCGCCGTCCGCCTCCGCCGCCGGCGATCTCACCACCGCGGTCGGTCAGGCCGGCGGGGTGATCACCGCGTTCGACGTCGTCGAGTCCGCGGCGGGCCTGATGGTCGTCGACCTCTCGGCCAACGCGCTGTCGGAGTCGCACGCCGAGGCCATCACCGCGGCGGTCAACGCGATGCCCGGCGTCACCGTCCGCAAGGTGTCCGATCGGACGTTCCTGGTCCACCTGGGCGGCAAGATCGAGGTGACCAGCAAGGTCCCGCTGCGCAACCGCGACGACCTCTCCCGTGCGTACACCCCGGGTGTGGCGCGGGTCTGCCAGGCCATCGCCGAGAACCCCGAGGACGCCCGCCGCCTCACCATCAAGCGCAACACCGTCGCCGTGGTCACCGACGGCAGTGCAGTGTTGGGTCTGGGCAACATCGGCCCCGCCGCCGCCCTGCCCGTCATGGAGGGCAAGGCCGCGCTGTTCAAGAAGTTCGCCGGCGTCGACGCCTGGCCGGTGTGCCTGGACACCCAGGACACCGAGGAGATCATCCGCACCGTCCAGCTGCTGGCCCCGGTCTACGGCGGCATCAACCTCGAGGACATCGCCGCCCCGCGCTGCTTCGAGATCGAGCGCCGGCTGCGCGAGCTGCTGGACATCCCCGTGTTCCACGACGACCAGCACGGCACGGCCATCGTAGTGGTCGCCGCCCTGCGCAACGCGCTGCGCGTGGTCGGCAAGGACATCACCGACTGCCGGATCGTCGTCTCCGGGGTGGGTGCCGCCGGCAACGCGATCATCAACCTGCTGCTGCTGCAGCAGCCCGGCGAGATCGTCGCCTGCGACATCGCCGGCGTGGTGTACGACGGCCGCCCCGGCATGGATCCGAACCTCGCGGCGGTGGCCGCCCGCACCAACCGGGCCGGCCTGCAGGGCACCGTGCACGACGCCATCGTGGGGGCCGACGTGTTCATCGGGGTGTCCGCGCCGAACGTGATCAACGGTGCCGACGTCGCGGCGATGGCCAAGGGGGCCGTGGTGTTCGCGCTGGCCAACCCGGACCCGGAGATCGATCCGCTGGAGGCCCAGCAGTACGCCGCGGTCGTGGCCACCGGGCGGTCGGACTTCCCGAACCAGATCAACAACGTGCTCGCCTTCCCGGGCGTCTTCCGTGGGCTGCTGGACGCGCAGGCCCGGCACATCACCGACGAGATGCTGGTCGCCGCGGCGCACGCCATCTCCGACGTGGTCGCGCCCGACCAGCTGAACGCGTCCTACATCGTGCCCAGCGTGTTCGACGAGAAGGTCGCCACCGCGGTGGCCCGCGCCATCGTGCAGGCCTCCGGCATGGGGCGCACCGGTGGTGGGGCGAAGGAGTCCGCGGCGCTGTCCTCGGCGGTGAGCTGACGCGGGTCCGCAGGGGGAGGATGGGTCCATGCCCGACGCCCCCAGCCCGGCCCTGACCCATGTCGACGCCGCCGGCGCCGCCCGCATGGTCGACGTCACCGACAAGGCGGTCTCCGCGCGGACGGCCGTGGCCACCGCCGTGGTGCGGACGACCGCCGAGGTGATCGACCTGCTGCTGCGGGACGGTCTGCCCAAGGGGGACGCGCTGGCCACCGCCCGCATCGCCGGGATCATGGCGGCCAAGCGCACCCCCGACCTGATCCCGCTGTGCCACCCCATCGCCCTGTCCGGGGTGACCGTCGACCTGCGGGCCGCGGGGAGCGAGATCGCCATCTCGGCCCGGGTGCGCACCACCGACCGCACCGGCGTGGAGATGGAGGCGCTCACCGCCGCCGCCGTCGCCGGCCTGACCCTGCACGACATGATCAAGGCCGTGGACCCGGCCGCGGTGATGGACGGGTTGCGCGTGGAGACCAAGGACGGCGGCAAGACCGGGTCCTGGGTCCGACCGGAGGGACGCTGACATGCAGGGCACCGACGCACACGGATCCGACACCACCGCCCCGGCCCCCGTCGGCTCCGGTCGCACCGCCGTGGTGGTGATCGCGTCGACGCGTGCTGCCACCGGTGTGTACCCGGACCGGACGGGCCCGGTCATCCGGGACTGGCTCGCCGCCCGCGGGTTCACGGTCGCCGAGCCGCAGGTGGTCGCCGACGGCCCGGCCGTCGGTGCGGCACTGCGCACCGCCGTCGATCCCGCCCTCGGTGCCGCGCTCGTCCTCACCTCCGGCGGTACCGGGCTGTCCCCGACGGACACCACCCCGCAGGCCACCGGCGAGCTGCTCGACGTCGAGATCCCCGGTCTGGCCGACGCGATCCGGCGGTCCGGCGGCGACGCCGTGCCCACCTCCGTGCTGTCCCGCGGTCTGGCCGGGATCGCCGGGCGCACGTTGGTGGTCAACCTGCCCGGTTCCACCGGGGGCGTCCGCGACGGGCTGGCCGTGCTGGACCGGGTGCTCGGGCACGCGCTGGATCAGATCGGCGGCGGCGGGGACCACCGCCCCGGCGGGGGCGTGGCATGAGCGGCACGGTGGCGTTGACCGGGGTCGGCGAAGCCGTGCTCGATCTGGCCGCGCACATCGCGGCGGTGGACGGACCGCAGGCCGGGGCGGTGGTCTCGTTCAGCGGCGTCGTGCGGGACCACGACGGTGGTCGCGGCGTCACCGAACTGGAGTACCAGGCCCACCCCGGTGCCGCGGCGGTGGTGGCCGAGGTCGCCGCCGACATCGCGGCCCGCGAGGGCGTGCTGGCCGTCGCGGTGTCCCACCGGGTGGGTCTGCTGGGGATCGGGGAGGTCGCCCTGGCCGCGGCGGTCGCCGCCGCCCACCGGGGGGAGGCGTTCAGCGCCTGCCAGGAGCTCGTCGACGAGGTGAAGCGCCGCCTGCCGGTCTGGAAGCGGCAGGTGTTCACCGACGGCACCGAGGAATGGGTGGGCTCCACCTGACGGTCGGGTGTCGGAGGTCCGCCTGTGACCGACACTGCCGGAGAGTGAGCGGATCCGGCCCAGCACACCTTTGTTGCGTGACCGTTACGTCCGATGTCCCCCTGTCCTCCTTGACACCCTTCCCTCCGACGTTAACCTTCACATGCGCCCACACCCGCCGTCGTTCTCTGTTCGTTTCGGCGGCTGTCCCCCTCCGGTCCGGCCCCCTCCCGAGCATCTGCCCGGTGTCGTGGGCCCGGTCCGGTTACCGGTCGGTGGGGCGCGAACAGGAGACACCGCACAGTGTCTCGGTCTCGAGGAGGAGCCAGGAATGACCATGAAGAGAGTGCTTGCTGCCGCGCTGGGGGTGGGCATGGTCATCTCGATGGCTGCCTGCTCCGCCAGCCGCACCACGGCCGCCGGAACCACCACCGCCGCCGCCACGTCGGCCGCGGCGTCCAGTCCTGCGTCGTCGGCCGCCGCGTCCAGCTCGGGTGCGTCGTCGTCGGCCGCCACCTCCGGCAGCACCGGCGGATCGGCCACCTCGTCCGCCGCGACCGCGCTGCCCCAGGGCAACGGTGAGCTGATCGGCGTCACCATGCCGACCAAGCAGTCCGAGCGGTGGGTGGACGACGGCAACAACGTCAAGTCCCAGCTCGAGGCGGCCGGGTACCAGGTCGATCTCCAGTACGCCGAGAACGACATCCCGACCCAGGTCAACCAGATCGAGAACCAGATCACCAACGGCGCCAAGCTGCTGATCATCGCCTCGATCGACGGCACCGCGCTGACCAGCCAGCTGCAGCAGGCGGCCGACGCCGGCATCAAGGTCATCTCCTACGACCGGCTCATCCGCAACAGCCCGAACGTCGACTACTACGCGACGTTCGACAACTTCCAGGTCGGCGTCGACCAGGCCACCTCCCTGCTGGTGGGCCTGGGTCTGCTGAACCAGGACGGCAGCAAGGGCACCGCCACCGGGCCGTTCAACATCGAGCTGTTCGCCGGTTCGCCGGACGACAACAACGCCACCTTCTTCTTCAACGGTGCGATGGAGACCCTGAAGCCCTACCTGGACGCAGGCACCCTCGTGGTCAAGAGCGGGCAGACCGACTTCAACACCGTCGCCATCCTCCGCTGGGAGCCCGCCACCGCGCAGGCCCGCATGGAGAACCTGCTGACCAGCACCTACGCCGACGGCACCCGCGTGGACGGGGTGCTGTCCCCGTACGACGGCCTGTCCATCGGCATCCTGGGCGCCCTGAAGAGCAACGGCTACGGCACCTCGGGCCAGGCCTACCCGATCGTCACCGGGCAGGACGCCGAGGTCGCCTCGGTCAAGTCGATCATCGCCGGTGAGCAGTACGCCACCATCTTCAAGGACACCCGCGACCTGGCCGCCGCCGCCGTCAACATGGCCGCGAACATCCTGGCCGGCAGCGAGCCCGCCGTGAATGACACCACCACGTACGACAACGGCAACAAGGTCGTCCCGACCCAGCTGCTGAACCCGGTCACGGTCTACAAGGACAACTACGCGCAGGTCCTCGTGGATTCCGGCTACTACACCGCGGACGAGCTCAAGTAACTCCGCTGATCCGACGGCGTCCCGCCGGCGACCCCTCACCGGGCGCCGGTGGGGCGCCGTTGCTCCTTCACCGGCCCGGTCCGGTGGCCACCACCACGACCGGGCACGAGCCCATCCACAGACAGGACGGTCGATGGCCGACACCATCCTCGAAATGCGCGGCATCACCAAGGAATTCCCGGGCGTCAAGGCCCTGCAGGACGTCAACCTGGCCGTCGAGCGGCAGGAGATCCACGCGATCTGCGGCGAGAACGGCGCCGGCAAGTCGACCCTGATGAAGGTGCTCTCCGGGGTGTACGGGCACGGCTCCTACGACGGCGACATCGTCTTCGACGGGCAGGTCTGCAAGTTCTCCACCGTCCGCGACAGCGAGGCCCGGGGGATCGTGATCATCCACCAGGAGCTGGCGCTGTCGCCGTACCTCTCCATCGCGGAGAACATCTTCCTGGGCAACGAGCGCTCCCGCCGCGGGGTCATCGACTGGAACCAGACCAACGCCGACGCCGCCGATCTGCTCGAGCGCGTCGGGCTGCACGAGAACCCGACCACCCGGGTGATGGACATCGGCGTGGGCAAGCAGCAGCTGGTGGAGATCGCCAAGGCCCTGTCCAAGCAGGTCAAGCTGCTCATCCTGGACGAGCCGACCGCCGCGCTGAACGACGTCGACTCCGCCCACCTGCTGGGCCTGCTGCGCGGCCTGCGCAACGAGGGCATCACCTGCATCGTCATCTCGCACAAGCTCAACGAGATCAAGGCGGTGGCCGACGCCACGACGATCATCCGCGACGGCCGCTCCATCGAGACCATGCGCATGGCCGACGGTGTCACCGAGGACCGGATCATCAAGGCCATGGTCGGGCGCGATCTCGACCAGCGCTTCCCCGACCACGTCTCGAACGTCGGCGATGAGCTGTTCCGCATCCAGGACTGGACGGTGCACCACCCGCAGCACAAGGACCGCCTGGTGGTCGACAAGGCCAACCTCACCATCCGCCGCGGCGAGATCGTCGGGCTGGCCGGCCTGATGGGCGCGGGCCGCACCGAGCTGGCGATGAGCGTGTTCGGCCGTTCCTACGGCTCCGGCATCTCCGGTCAGCTGTTCAAGGACGGCAAGGAGATCCGCCCGAGGACGGTGCGCGAGGCCATCGACCACGGTCTGGCCTACGCCACCGAGGACCGCAAGGTCTACGGGCTCAACCTCATCGAGGACATCAAGCGGAACATCTCGGCGGCCTCCCTGGACAAGCTGGCCACCCGCGGCTGGGTCGACGACGGCCAGGAGTTCCAGGTCGCCAACGAGTTCCGCGACAGCATGAACATCAAGGCGCCCTCGGTGCTGTCCGTCGTCGGCAAGCTGTCCGGCGGCAACCAGCAGAAGGTCGTGCTGTCCAAGTGGATCTACTCCGACCCGGACGTGCTCATCCTGGACGAGCCGACCCGCGGTATCGACGTCGGCGCGAAGTACGAGATCTACACGATCATCAACCAGCTGGCCGACGCCGGTAAGGGCGTCCTGGTCATCTCCTCGGAGCTGCCCGAGCTGCTCGGCCTGTGCGACCGCATCTACACCCTGTCCGCGGGTCGCATCACCGGTCAGGTGGACCGCGCGCAGGCCTCGCAGGAGGTGCTGATGCAGTTCATGACCCGCGACCAGGCGCCCCTCACCGACGTCCCGGCCGAGGCGCTCACCGCCGACGAGGACCCGCTGGCCGGCGGACACCTCGACGACGCCCGGACCGGCAGCACGCAGAACGACAGCGCCGCCCCCCTGAACACCACCAGCAAGGAGAACGGACCGTCATGGCAGTGAACGCGGGCATCACCAAGAACCCGGCGCCGCAGATCCCCAGCGGCCCGGGCGGGTCGTTCCTGACCACCGCACGGCGCAGCCTGGGGCAGAGCGGCATCTTCATCGCGTTCATCGTCATCCTGCTGCTCTTCGGGATCCTCACCGACGGCACGATCCTGGTGCCGCAGAACATCTCGAACCTCATCGTGCAGAACGCGCACATCCTGATCCTGGCCATCGGCATGGTCATCGTGATCATCGCCGGGCACATCGACCTCTCGGTCGGGTCCATCGTCGGGTTCGCCGGGGCCATGGCCGGGGTGTTCATCGTCCGGATGGGCATGCCGATCTGGGCCGGCGTCGTCCTGGTGCTGCTCATCGGCGGTCTGGTCGGGGCGTGGCAGGGCTTCTGGGTCGCCTACTTCGGGGTGCCGGCGTTCATCGTCACCCTGGCCGGGATGTTGATCTTCCGCGGTGCCACGTTGCTGGCCCTGGGCGGTCTGCAGATCTCGCCGTTCCCGGACAGCTTCCGGAACTTCTTCTCCTCCGGCTTCATCGACGGGGTGGGCGGCTACATCGACCTGCCGAACATCCCCGGGCTGGGCGGCGGTTCCGCCGACGTGTTCACCCTGGTGCTCGGTCTGGTGGCGGTCGCCGCGCTGCTGTTCACCCAGATCAAGGCCCGGCGGAATCGGGCGAAGTTCAACCAGGGCGTGAGTTCCACCGGTGCGTTCACCGCCCGCATGGTGATCAGCGGCCTGGCCATCATGTACTTCGCGGTCAAGCTGTCCCTGTTCAAGGGCCTGCCCTACATCCTGATCATCCTGGCCGTGCTGGTGCTCGTGTACTCGGCGCTGATGACCCGTTCGGTCATCGGCCGCCACGTCTACGCCATCGGCGGCAACCTGCATGCGGCCGAGCTGTCCGGCATCAAGGCCAAGCAGGTCACCTTCCTGGTCTTCGTGAACATGGGCGTGCTGGCCGCCCTGGCCGGTGTGGTCTTCGCGGCCCGGCTGAACCTGGCCAACCCGACGAACGGCAACGCCTTCGAGCTCGACGCCATCGCCGCGGCCTTCATCGGCGGCGCCGCGGTGACCGGTGGTGTCGGCCGCGTCATCGGGGCCATCGTCGGTGGTCTCACCGTCGGCGTGCTCAACAACGGGATGTCCATCCTGGGCGTGGACATCGCGTACCAGCAGGTCATCAAGGGCGCGGTGCTGCTGGCCGCGGTCGCCTTCGACGTGTACTCCAAGCGGCGGGCCGGCGCCAGATAGCTGCGCCCACCCGACAGGACGAAGCCGCCCGGTCCCCCCTCGTGGGGGACCGGGCGGTTCTGCGTTCCGGGCGTGCTGGTCCTGAGGCCGTCGTGGCTACTTCGCCTGGGAGACCGACGACATGACGAAGTCGTGCACGACCATCGGCGGCATGGCGGTGCGGGTGAACCAGTCGCTCCACTCCCGGGACAGGGTGGGCTGGGTGGCGCCGACGTCCCCGGCCCGGCGCAGCACGTCCAGCGGTGACATGTTGAACCGGAAGTTGTTGCAGGCCCCGACGATCTCGCCGCCCTCGACGAGGAACACCCCGTCCCGGGTGACGCCGGTGGTGAGCATGCTCTGCGGGTCGACCTCGCGCAGGTACCACTGCGAGGTGAGCAGCAGACCGCGCTCCAGCCCGGCGATCAGGTCGGCCGTGGTGCGCCGCTGGTCGCCGCCGATCAGGGTCAGGTTGTCGGTCACCGGGGTGAACGGTTCGTCGTACCGCTGCGCGGAGGCGCGGGTGTGGGCCAGCGACCCGACGGCGCCGCCCTGCACCAGGGTGGTCCGGCCGACCGGGGCGCCGTTGTCGAAGACCGACAGATCCTCCGACGACTCGGCCGCGACCACGAACGGTGCCGTCTCGATACCGTCGGCCAGCGGGTCGGTGTAGAGCGACAGGGCCTGATCGGTGAGGCGTTCACCGGCGCGGGTGCCGCCGCCCGGCGCGGAGAACGGTGACCGGCCCTCGTGCGCGGCGCGGGCACCGGCCCGCCAGACCAGCGGGATCATGAAGTCGGCCACGGCGGTGGGCGGCAGCAGGGTGTCGTACCGGCCGGCGGGCAGCTCGATCTGCCGGGTGCTCCAGCCGAGCCGCTCGGACAGGTTGTCGGCCATCGCGGACACGTCCACGCCCACGAAATCCGCGGTGGACAACGCGCTCCAGGACGAGCGGGCCAGGTCGGCCGACTTGGCATTCAGCTCGACGGTGCCCGTCGGCTGCACCCACCGGCGCCGCAGCCCGGTGGACGTCCCCAGGTAGGTGGTGGCCTGCTCGTGCCGGGCGAAGCCGTACAGGATCTCGTCCCGGCTCCGCGCGGCGCCGAACGCGGCACCGAGAGTGGGCAGCAGGTCCCGGTAGACCGCGAACGAGGTCTGCGCGGGGGCGGTGGCGAACGCCGCGTCGTCCGTGCCCGTGCTGTCGTCGCCGGTGCCGACCAGCGGCTGCAGATCCTGCGCCGGGCCGGCCTGCGCGGCGGCCCGGGCGGCGTCCTCGGCCTGCCGGACGGTCTCCGCCACCTGTTCGCGGCTCCCGGCTGCGGAGGCCGAGGCGGCCACGGTGCCGGCGGCACCGCCCTGCACGGCGATCACCCACCAGGTCAGCGTGTCCGAGACGCCGTTGGTGGTGACGGTGTTGTTGGCCCATCGCACGTTCGCCCGGCTGGTGGGCTGCACGATGACGATGCAGCCGTCGGTGCGGGAGGCGGCCAGCGCGATCTCGACGATGTCCTGCGGGGCGAGCAGCCCGGGCGTGGCCGGGCCGGCGGGGGGCAGGGCGCCGGAGGCGGGTGTCATCGGCCCTCCTGTTCGGTGTTGAGGATGGACACGGCGCGGAACCGTGCGCTGGGGGTGCCGTGCGAGACGGGCGCGGTCTGACCGGGCTGGCCCTTGCCGCAGGTGAAGACGCCGGCCAGGAGATACGTCGAGGGCCCGCCCACGGCGTCCATCGCCCCCCAGAAGTCGGTGGTGGTGGCCTGGTAGGCGACGTCGCGCACCTGACCGGCCAGCTCGCCGTTCCGGATCCGGTAGAAACGCTGCCCGGTGAACTGGAAGTTGTAGCGCTGCATGTCGATGGACCACGACTTGTCGCCCACCACGTAGATGCCGTCGTCGACGCCGGCGATGAGATCCGCGGTGCTGCCACCGGCGGGGTCGGGTTGCAGGCTGACGTTGGCCATGCGCTGCAACGGGATCGACGACGGGGAGTCGGCGAACGCGCAGCCGTTCGACCGGTCCAGGCCGAGCCGGCGGGCGAAGACCCGGTCGAGCTGGTACCCGGTGAGCACGCCGTCGGTGATCAGGTCCCACCGCTGCCCGGCGACCCCGTCGTCGTCGAAACCGACGGTGGCCAGGCCGTGGTCGACGGTGCGGTCACCGGTGACGGTCATCAGCGGGGAGCCGTACCGGAGGGTCCCGAGCTGGTCGGGGGTGGCGAACGAGGTGCCGGCGTAGGCGGCCTCGTAGCCGATGGCCCGGTCGTACTCGGTGGCGTGCCCGATGGACTCGTGGATGGTCAGCCAGAGATTGGTGGGATCGACGACCAGGTCGTAGCGGCCGGCGGTGATCGACGGCGCCTTCACCTTCTCGGCCAGATGCACCGGCAGGGAAGCGATCTCGGCGTCGAAGTCCCAGCCGTCGACGAGGTACTCCCAGCCGCGCCCGGCCGGCGGGGCCAGCGTGCTCATGTCCTCGAAGGCGCCGGTGGCCACGTCGACGGTGACGGCGGTCAGCGCGGGCTCGATGCGGACGCGCTGCTGGGTGGTGGTCGTCCCGGCGGTGTCGGCGTAGAAGGTGTTCTCCTTCACGTGGGACACCGCGACGGCGGTGTGCGCGACCCCGTCGGCGGCGAGCAGGCGTTCGGAGCGGTCCAGCAGCAGGGCGATGCGGTCCTGCACGGGGACGTCGAACGGGTCGACCTCGTACCGGCTCACCCACACCTGGTCGGCGTGCACCGGCTCGTCGGCCCGCTCCACCCGCTCGCCGGCGACCCCGTGCAGGGCGCGGGCGACCTCGACGGCCCGGCGCGCGGTGGCCGCCGCGGCCTCCGGGGTCGGTACCACCGCGGCGGCGAAACCCCACGTGCCATCGACGAGAACCCTGACGGCATAACCGGTCTCGACTCCATCGGTGGACGACTCGAGTGCGGTGTCGCGGATCGACAGCGAACCGGACCGCAGTCGCTGGGCGCGGAGGTCGGCGTGGCTGGCGCCGAGTTCCAGCGCGGTGGTCAACGCGGCGTCGGCCAGCGCAGCGAGCGGCAGGGCCAGGAACTCCGGGTCGAGGGGCTGCTCGCCGGAACCCGGCGCTCTGGTGGTGGGCACGGGGACAACCCTAGGCGGAAAGGATCGCCTCCGGACCCGGCTCAGGCCACGACCGCGTCCATCACCACCACTCCCGCCGCGTCGGTGATCTGCACCTCGGCCGTGTCGTCCAGCGGCAGCGCCCCGTTCATGCTGCAGGTCAGGGTGGCCGTGCCGGTGCCGAGGAACGTCCCGCCGGGGACGGTCCCGCCGTCCTCGCGGACGAAGGTGACGGTGTACGCGCCGCCGGCGGCCAGGCCGCTGGCCTGGAGCTTGAGCTCGGTGCCCCAGGTGTGCCGGACGAGGCCCGCGTCGGCCTGCACCCCGGAGGCCACGTCCTGCAGCTGGAGGGCGATGACCGGGGGTGCCGCGGGAACGACGGGGCGCACGTTGACGCCGAGCACGAACACGCCGACCAGGGCCGCCGCGATCAGCGCGCCGCCACCGGCCCGCCGGACCCAGCGGCTGCGGTTGCGCTCCCGGGTGGCGGTGCGCACCGAGGCCAGGATGTTCTCCCCGAGCTCCGGCGGGGGAGCGGCCGGAGCGTGGACGCGGTCCGCGTCCAGGCCGGCCAGGGCCGCGACGACCGGGGCGATCTCGTCGAGCTCGGCGCGGCAGTCCGCGCAGCCGTCGAGGTGCGCCTGCACAGCGGTCCGTTCGCGGTCGTCGAGCCGGCCCAGCGCGAAGGCGCCGAGCATCTCGCGGAGCGCGCGGTGGTCCGCGGAGTCCGCGGTGCTCGCCGTGTTCACAACGTCACCCCCATCTCGTCCATGGCGACCCGAAGGGCCTTGAGGGCGTAGAACGCCCGGCTGCGCATCGTTCCCGTCGGTACTCCGCTCTCCGCGGCGACCTCGTCGTACGGCCGACCGCGCAGGTGTGTCTGCACGATGACATGCCGGTGTTCGGCGCTGATACGGCCGAGCGCCTCCTCGACGAGCCATCGGTTCACCACGGCGTCCGTGTCGTCCGGGGTGGGGTCCAGGGCGGCCACGATGTCCTCGTCGCCGCCGCCGGGGACGTGCGCGAAGGAGGCGGCGGACCGGCGGCGGGCCAGGTCGATGACGACGTTGCGGACGATGGCGAACAACCAGACCCGCAGGCTGGCCAGCTCGGGATCGAACCGGTCGGCGGCCCGCCAGGCACGCAGGAAGGTCTCCTGGACGGCGTCCTGGGCCAGGCCCGGATCGCCGAGCGCCCGGAGCGCGAAGCGGTACAGCTCGGCCCCGTGGGCGGTGTAGGCCGCCTGGACCGCGGCCTCGTCCCTGAGCCCGGGGGGCCGCGCGCTCCGCAGTCGTGTCAGTGCCGGCATGGACGTCCCACCTCCCTCGGGGGTGCATACGCAGCCCCGGTGGGTCGCGTTCAGCGATTCCCGGATCGGGCCCGGGGGCCTGCCCGTGGCGTGCTGATCCCGGCGTGGGGAGACGGGCCACGACCCTCGGTCGGGTCGGGCTCGCCGGTGATCCGGCGCCGGGTCGACCACGGACGGGTCGGAGTCGGAACCCGGTGGGCGCACGGGGCCAAGCCGGGCGGTGTCGGGTGGCCGGCCGGGCAGCGTCGGCGGGTCCGTCCGCCCCCGTCCGTCGAACGTTTTCCGCCACGGCTGAACACGGGCAGTGGCGGCTGCGTATGGACCGTCACCGCCGCTCGGCGGACGCGCTCGGGCCCAACCGGTCGGGGCGTGACCTCACGAAAGGACGCGTCATGCGCAAGCGCACCCTGGGAACCACCACCGCGGCCGTCGCGGTGTTCGTCGCCGTGGGCCTGGCCCTGCCGGCGGGAGCCGCTGCCTCGGCGCGGACCGCCGTGGCGCCGGCGGTGTCCGTCGATCTCGGCGTCGCATCGGTGTCGGCCGGGAAGACCGGCGGGATCACCGCGGTCGGCCTGACCAACGGCGGCAAGGCGCTGGTGACCTTCGCGGTGAGGAACCCCGGCGCGGCCTCGGCGCCGATCGTCATCACCGGGCTCGGTGGCGACGACTTCCTCATCGGCATCGATCACCGCGTGCAGAACGGCAAGCTCTACGGCGTCGGCAACAACGGCGGCATCTACCTGCTGTCCGATCGGGCGATCGCCGGCCGGATCGGGCAGATCCAGGTGCCGTTGTCCGGCAAGGCGTTCGGCGTGGACTTCAACCCGGCGGCGAACGCGCTGCGGGTCATCAGCGACACGGGCCAGAACCTGCGCCACCCGTTCGCCTCGGGTGACGCGCCCGGTGGCGCCACCGTCGTGGACACCCCGCTGACCAACCTGGCCGCCCCGGCGTCCGGCGTCAGCGCGGCGGCGTACACGAACAACGACCTGAACCCGGACACCGCCACCACCCTGTTCGATCTCGACACCGTCGCCGACCAGGTCGTCCTGCAGTCCCCGGCGAACGCCGGGACCCTGGTGGCGACCGGAAAGCTGGGCGTGGCCGCGGATCTCGATGCCGGGATGGACATCCTGTCCACCCTCAGCGGCGATCGCACGGTGAAGAACACCGCGTACGCCACCATCGGCACCAACGGGAAGTACAAGCTGTACGAAGTCGACGTCCTCTCCGGGGTGGCCTCCTCGCTGGGTTCCTTCCCGCGGGCCGTCACCGACATCGCCCTGCCCCTCAACCAGCGCTGACCCGTCCCGGGCGGCCCCCTCGTCAGGAGCTTGACGGGCCCGGCGCTGCGGGGTCGCCGGGCCCGTCGGGAGCTGTCGGGGCCGGGTCGTCCCGAGGTCTCGCACAGACGCCTGTGGCCGCGCCCGCTGGAGCGGAACGCGGCCACAGGCGGCGGCGGCGGCGTCGGTGCGACGGGTCAGCGAGGCCCGGGCACCGTGACCGGGAGCTTGACGCCGGACTGCTGCGCCGAGAGGGCGGTGAAGTAGGTCAACGCCGCCGTGGTGACCAGCACGAAGAACACCCCGAAACCGGGCCCGGCGTCGTCGCTCTCGCGCAGCAGGGTGTGCAGCAGGACGAACAGCATCAGCACGAACGAGGCCGCCGCCCCGTAGAGGGGCCACAGCGGCTTGACCTGGTCCCGGGTGACGATCTTGGCCACCTGCAGGGCGTAGACCACTCCGACGGCCACGGCCAGGAGCACGGGGATCCACCACCACGAGGTCCAGGCGTTGAATCCGACGCGGAAGTAGTAATAGGTGTCGACCGACCAGAAGCGGAAGAAGCTCCCGATGAAGGTCAGGCCGGCCGCTCCCAGCACGCCCCACCCGGCGACACTGACGTTCTTCGGATCGAACGACGGGCCCGTGCGGGGCGGCGTGTACTGACCGGGCGGCGGCGGGTAGCCGCTCTGCCCCGGGAATCCACCCTGGGCGGGGGGCTGCCCGGGCTGACTGCCCTGACCTGTGTACGGCTGACCCGCGGAGGGCTGGCCTCCGTACGGCTGGCCGGCATAGGGCTGGCCCGCGTACGGCTGACCCGGGTACGACTGGCCGGCGAAGGGCTGGCCCGGGTTCGGCTGACCCGGGTAGGGCTGGCCGGGCCCGGCCTGACCGGGGGGAGTGTTCCCCGCGCCCGGCGGCGGGTAGCCACCCTGCTGGCCGGGGTATCCGACGGGTGTGCCGCCGGGCCCGTAACCGGCGGGCCCGGGCGGGGGATACCCGCCCTGCACCGGACTGCCCGTGGGGGCGTACCCGGGCGGGGCGTAACCGGGCGGGGCGTATCCGGGCGGGGTCTGACCCGACGGCGGGTAGCTGGGCGGCGGACCGTATCCCGGCGGGGGTGGCGGGTAGCCGGCGCCACCGACCGGGGGACCGGCGACGGGCGGCGGGGGGTAGCCGCCGGTCGGCGGGGAGTAGCCACCGGTCGGCGGGGCGCCGGCCGGTCCGGTCCCGCTCGGGGCAGCGTCCTGCTGGACCGGGACACCGGTGGGGGGTGTCGGATCCCCCTGCGGCAAGGGGGCCCCGCTGTCCTCGTGACGGGCGGGGTCGGGACCGGCCGGGTCGTCCGGTTCGGGCTCTCCGGGGTGGGGATGGGACACGGCTGGCTCCTTCTCGCGAACGATCACCATGCGTATCCGCAGGTGGAGGGGTCTGACCCTGAGGGAACCGTAATCCGACCCGCGGGGTGCCCGACAGGTCGACACGCGACGGGACGGGGTGGGCGACGGGAGGACGGCCGGCGGGCGGAGCTCGACCGGCGGACCCGTTCTCACCCGGCGGCGGGACGGGCGGAGGGTGCGTCAGCCGCCGGCGAACGGCGGCAGGACGTCGAGGACGGCGCCGTCGGTCAGGACGGTGTCCCGCCCGTGGACCGCGATCTCGTCGACCAGGAAGCTGCACCGCTGCAGGACGGTGGCCAGCATCGCGCCGTGCCGCCGTTCCGCCTCGGTCAGGGCGAGCCGCACCGTGGCCGGGTCCGGGAGGGTCAGTCGTTCCTCCGTCACCCCCGCCGCTGCCCGGGCGGCCGCGAAGTACCGCACCAGGACCTCGACGGGACGATCCGTCGGGACCGCCGCCGAGCCGGCGCCGATCACCGGGTCATCCACCGATGGCGCTCATCGGCCGGTCGGGCTGCAGGAAGGACGGGTCGTCGATGCCGTGGCCGGCCAACTTCCCCCACATCACGGTGCGCCAGACCTCGGCGATCTCCTCGTCGTCGGCCCCACCGCGCAGCAGTGCCCGCAGGTCGGTCTCGGAGCGGGAGAACAGGCAGGTCCGGATCTGGCCGTCGGCCGTCAACCGGGTCCGGTCGCAGTCACCGCAGAAGGGGCGGG
This sequence comes from Nakamurella flavida, assembly GCF_030811475.1. Classification (NCBI taxonomy): domain Bacteria; kingdom Bacillati; phylum Actinomycetota; class Actinomycetes; order Nakamurellales; family Nakamurellaceae; genus Nakamurella; species Nakamurella flavida. Next base: position 1,949,137 of record NZ_JAUSQV010000001.1, on the reverse strand, counting down.
TGACCGAGGCGATGATGCCGACCGTCCCGGATCCGCCGTCCACCTCGAACAGCTCGGCCGGCGCGCCTTCCCGGGCCCCGGGGTGCGGGGTCAGGGTGAACCGCTCCGACAGCCGTTCCTGGATCTCGTCGGCGGTGACCATCCGGTCCCGGCTCCACGAATGGCCGGCGTCCAGCGGCATCTGCTCGATGAACCGCAGGTGGAAGCCGTTGCGCAGGCTGAACTCCAGCAGATCGGCGGCCTCGTGGTCGTTGACGCCCCGCATCAGCACGGTGTTGATCTTCACCGGGGTGAGCCCGGCGGCGTCCGCGGCGGCCAGGGCGTCCAGCACGTCGGTCAGCCGGGGGCGGCGGGTGAGCTGGAGGAACACCGCGGGGTCCAGGGAGTCCAGGGAGATGTTCACCCGGTCGAGACCGGCGTCCCGGAAGGCCTGCGCCCGGCGGGCCAGTCCGATGCCGTTGGTCGTCAGCGACATCTCCGGGCGGGGGTCCAGCCGCCCGACCTCGGCCACCAGATCCACGATCCCCTTGCGCAGCAGCGGTTCTCCGCCGGTGAAGCGCACCTCCTGGACGCCGAGGCGTTCGACGGCGATGGCGATGAGCCGGACCAGTTCGGCATCGGTCAGCACCTGGGCCGCAGGCATCCAGTCCATGCCCTCGGCGGGCATGCAGTAGGTGCAGCGCAGGTTGCACTTGTCGGTCAGCGACACCCGCAGATCGCGCGCACGGCGGCCGTGGGAGTCGATGAGGAACGGCGAGGACGGACGGTCGGGCGATGCGGTGGGCACGCCCGGCGCCGCGATCCGCGGCCGGGGAAGGCCCAACCCGATGGTGGTCACTCCGCCCAGGGTAGTCGTGCGGAGTGCGGGTGCCGTCGGGCGGCGATCGCCGCCGGCGGTCGTCCTGCGTCCGGCACCCTCCGTGCGACGACACCACGACCTACTGTGTGCCGATGTCCGCAGCTGCACCCGACGACCCGTTCGGCAGCCCCGCTGCGCTGTCCGCCGCGCTGACCGGGGCTGGGTACCTGTCCGATCCGGGGCTCTCGACCGTGGCCTACCTCGCGCAGGCCCTCTCCCGGCCGTTGTTCCTGGAGGGCGAGGCCGGGGTGGGCAAGACGGCCCTGGCCCTCGCGCTCGCCGAGCTCCGCGGCGTCGAGGTCATCCGGCTGCAGTGCTACGAGGGCATCGACGCCAGCCAGGCCCTCTACGACTGGGACTTCCCCCGGCAGATCCTCCACCTGCGCGCGGTGGAGGCGGTGGCCGCGACCACCGCCGGCACCCGGGACGGGAGCGCCGGTCGCCTGGCCGAGATCGAGGCCGATCTGTACGGCGAACGGTTCCTGATCGCCCGGCCCATCCTGACCGCGCTGCGCACCCCACGGGCGGTGCTGCTCATCGACGAGATAGACCGCGCCGACGACGAGTTCGAGGCGTTCCTCCTCGAGGTCCTCTCGGAGTTCGCCGTCACCATTCCCGAACTCGGCCGCATCCGGGCCGTCGAACCGCCGCTCGTGGTGCTGACCTCCAACCGCACGCGGGAGGTGCACGACGCGCTGAAGCGCCGGTGCCTCTACCACTGGGTCGAGCACCCCTCCCTGGACCGGGAGGTGGAGATCCTCCGGCTGCGGCTGCCGCAGATCACCGAGGCACTCGCCACCGGGGTGGCCACCGCCGTCGGACGGCTGCGAGAGGCCGAGCTGATCAAGCCGCCCGGTGTCGCCGAGTCGCTGGACTGGGCCCGTGCGCTGCACGCGCTGGGCTGCGACCGGCTCGACCCCGAATCGGCCGCCGTCACCCTCGGCGCCGTCCTGAAGTACCGGGAGGACACCGAACGGGTCACCGCCGCCGGGGTCGCGGCCCTCTTCCCGGTGGCCTGACGTGGGGACGTGGTGAGCGCAGGTCCGGCGGGGGACAGCGGGTCGAGCGCGGCCGCGGTGGGACCGCTCGCGCCGGTCGTGCGCGACGGCGCCGCGATCCTCATCGGCTTCACCCGGGCCCTGACCGCGGCCGGCCTCGTGATCGGTCCGGCCCGTTCGGCCACCTTCCTCGCCGCCACCGCGGCTCTGCACGTCGACGACCCGACCGACGTCTACTGGGCCGGGCGTGCCTGCCTGACCGCGGGCCCGGACGACATCCCCGTCTACGACGCGGCCTTCGCCGCGTACTTCGGTGGGCGGCGACCGCGACGGCCACCCGGGGCGCCGCCGCCGGTCACCGTGCTGCGGTCCGTGCTGCCCGAGTCGCAGCCGCCCGCCGGCGGCCCCGATCAGGACGACGACGAGGAGCCCCCGATCCGCGCCGAGGCGTCCGGCGCGGACATCCTGCGGCACCGGGACCTGGCCCTGCTGTCGGCCGCCGAGCGGGCCGAGCTGGCCCGGATGCTGGCCCTGCTGCGGCCGGGCCTGCCCTGGCGGACCTCCCGCCGCCGCCGGCCCGCCCGCCGCGGAGCCGTCGACCCCCGCGGCACGGTGCGCCGGGTGATGGCCGCCGGCGGTGAACCGCAGCGCCCCGCCCGGCAGCGCCGTCGGGTCCGCCCCCGCCGCATCGTGCTGCTCGTCGACATCAGTGGATCCATGACCGCCTACGCCGACTCGCTGCTGCGCTTCGCGCACGTGCTCGCCCGACGGCGGCCGGCCGATGTCGAGGTGTTCACCATGGGCACCCGGCTCACCAGGGTCACCCGCGCCCTCGCGTCCCGCGACCCCGACCGGGCGCTCGCGGCCGCGGCCCAGGCCATCCCCGACTACTCCGGGGGCACCCGGCTCGGCGAGGTGCTGCGCGCGTTCGTCGACCGCTGGGGACGACGCGGCACCGCCCGCGGGGCCGTGGTCGTCGTCTTCTCCGACGGATGGGAACGAGGCGCGCCCGACCTGCTCGCCGAGCAGGCCGCCCGGCTCCGGCGGCTGGCCCACACGCTGGTCTGGGTCAACCCGCACAAGGGGAAGGACGGCTACCGGCCCCTGCAGGGTGGCATCGTGGCGGTGCTGCCGTCCGTCGACCACTTCCTGGCCGGCCATTCGCTGGCGACCCTGCAGGACCTGGTGGAGGTGATGCGCGATGCGTGACGTGATGGCGGATCTGCTCCGGTGGTGGCGGGCCGGCGAGGCGGTCGGGGTGGGCACGGTGACCGGGACCTTCCGGTCCGCGCCGCGACCGGCCGGCGCGTCCATGCTGGTGGGACCGGACGGCACGGCCGTCGGATCGGTGTCCGGCGGGTGCGTCGAGGGCGCCGTGTACGAGCTGGCCAGCGGCATCCGGGACGGTGCCGAACCCCGGCTGCAGCGGTACGGGGTGTCCGACGACGACGCGTTCAGCGTCGGGCTGACCTGTGGCGGGATCATCGACGTGTTCGCCGAGCGCATCGCCCCCGACTCGTTCCCGGAGTTCGGCGAGCTGGCCGCGGCCGTCGACGCCGGTGATCCCGTCGCGCTGGCCACCGTCGTGGCCGGTCGTCCCGGTCAGGTCGGAAGGCATCTCCTCGTGTGGGACGACCGGACCAGCGGCGGCCTGGGGGCCGACCGCATCGACGACGCCGTCCGCGACGACGTGCGCGGGCTGCTCGCCCACGGCAGCACCGCGACCCTGACCTACGGCCTGGACGGGCAGCGGCGGGGCGAGGGCCTGCAGATCTTCGTGGCCTCGTTCGCGCCCGCACCCCGGATGCTCGTCTTCGGGGCGATCGACTTCGCCGCCGCCGTGGCGCGGATGGGCACTTTCCTGGGGTACCGGGTCACCGTCTGCGACGCCCGTCCGGTCTTCGCGACCAGCCGCCGGTTCCCCGAGGCGGACGAGGTCATCGTCGACTGGCCCCACCGCTACCTCCGCGCCCAGATCGACGCCGGCGCCCTGGACGTGCGCACGGTGATCTGCGTGCTCACCCACGATCCGAAGTTCGACGTCCCCGTGCTCGTCGAGGCCCTCGCCGCGGACGTCGCCTACGTGGGGGCCATGGGGTCGCGCAGCACGCACACCGACCGGCTCGACCGGCTCCGCGAGGCGGGGATCACCCCCGAGCAGCTCGACCGGCTGTCCTCGCCCATCGGGCTCGACCTCGGTGCGCGGACCCCGGAGGAGACCGCGGTGTCCATCGCCGCGGAGATCATCGCCCAGCGCTGGCGGGGCGGTGGGCGGCCGCTCTCGGCCACGACGGGCGCGATCCACCGGGAGCCGATCGCCGAACAGATCGGCCGATAGGGCGCTGCCGGGCTCGGGCCGGGGGGCGGATCCCCGCGTGTCGGATCCTGCCCTCGGGGCCGGGGGGCTCAGCTTCCGGGACGGAACCGTTCGGGCACCGGGTCGGCAGCGTCGACATCTCCGCGGAGTTCTTCCCCCACGTCACGGCGGACGCGGCGGACGGGTTCGGTCTTCCCGTTGATCGAAGGTCCGGCCGTTCCGCCGGGCCGATGATCACGCCGGTTGCGGAATGTCCGATCCGGGGGCATCGTCGTGACCACGGTCACGTGACGCCCGGTGCTCCCGGGTGTCGTCGGCGGCCCTTCCGGCTTCCACTCGAAGGAGAGTGTCGATGACGTCCGTGTCGGTCAAGGTGGACGGGGTCAGGTACTCCGACGACGTCGAGCCCCGGATGCTGCTCGTGCAGTACCTCCGCGAGAAGCTCGGCAAGGTCGGGACGGTCGTCGGCTGCGACACCAGCAACTGCGGGGCGTGCACCGTGCACCTGGACGGCACCAGCGTGAAGTCCTGCGCCGTGCTGGCCGTGCAGGCGGACGGCGCCGAGGTCACCACGATCGAGGGGCTGTCGCCGCTCGGCGGGCCGCTGCACCCCGTGCAGAAGGCCTTCCACGAGCACCACGGCCTGCAGTGCGGTTTCTGCACCCCCGGGATGATCATGCAGGCCACCTGCCTGCTGGCCGAGAACCCCGACCCGGACGAGCAGGAGGTCCGAGAGGGGTTGGAGGGCAACATGTGTCGGTGCACCGGCTACCAGAACATCGTGGCCGCCGTCCGGGCGGCCGGCCAGGAGATGCGCGGGGCGACCGCCGGTACGGCCGCGGTCGCACCCCCGACGGGCGCCGGCCGCGCCCCCGACCGGGTGCCCGCCACCGCCGGTGCGGCCCCGTCCGACTCGTCCGAGACCCTGGAGGGACAGCGCCCGTGACCGCCACCCTGGACGAACAGGCCACCGCCGCTCCGGAACGCGAGATCGGCCGGGAGCGCCGCCGCAAGGAGGACGACCACCTCATCACCGGTCGGACCCGGTGGACCGACAACATGGTGCTGCCGGGCATGGTGCACCTGGCCGTGCTGCGCTCGCCGATGGCCCACGCCACCCTGGACTCGGTCGACACCTCCGCGGCGAAGGACGCGCCCGGGGTGTTCGGGGCCTGGTCGGGCGCCGACCTCTCCGAGCAGGGCGGGCTGCCCTGCGCCTGGCCGATCACCGCGGACATGCTCTCGCCCACCCACAACCCGGTGGCCGTCGACGAGGTCCGCCATGCCGGGGAGATCGTCGCCGTGGTCGCCGCGCGGACCAAGGCCGAGGCCGTCGACGCCGTCGAGCTCATCGACGTCCGGTACACCGCCCTGCCCGTGGTCACCGACATGGTCGAGGCCCTCAAGGACGGCTCGCCGCTGGTCCACGCGAGCCTGGGCAGCAACCGGAACGCGGTGTGGCGCTTCGACTCCGCCGACGCCGGCACCGGGTCGAGCGTGGACGACGCGCTGAGCACCGCCGAACGGGACGGCGACCAGATCGTCGTCGAGCGGACCTTCCGCCAGCAGCGGTTGATCCCGGCGTTCATGGAGCCGCGGTCCACCGTGGTCGACCCCACGGCCGAGCAGATCACCATGTGGTCGGCGACCCAGGTGCCGCACATCCTGCGGCTGATGATCGCGATGACGCAGGGCATCCCGGAACACAAGGTCCGGGTCATCGCCCCCGACGTGGGCGGTGGCTTCGGCGGGAAGCTGCAGGTGACCGCGGAGGAGATCGTCACCCTGATGATCGCCCGGCGGCTGGGCAAGCCGGCCAAGTACACCGAGACCCGGTCGGAGTCGCTGCTGGCCGCCCACCACGGCCGCGACCAGATCCAGAAGCTGCGGCTGTCCGCCCGCCGCGACGGCACCATCACCGGGCTGGACGTCGACCTGCTCGCCGACATGGGCGCCTACCTCGGCCTCGTCGGCCCGGGCGTGCCCATCCTCGGGGCGTTCATGTTCAACGCCATCTACAAGATCCCGGCCTACCGGTTCACCTGCACGAACGTGTTCACCAACAAGACCTTCACCGACGCCTACCGCGGGGCCGGCCGCCCGGAGGCCACCTTCGGCATCGAACGGATGATGGACGAGCTGGCCGTCGAGCTGGCCATGGAGCCGCTCGAGTTGCGCAAGAAGAACTGGATCGCCCACGAGGAGTTCCCGTTCACCACCGTCGCCGGGCTCACCTACGATTCCGGCAACTACGAGGCGGCCACCGACGAGGCCGTCCGGCTCTTCGACTACGACGGCCTGCGGGCCGAGCAGCGGGCGCGGCGGGAGCGCGGTGACGTCGTCCAGCTCGGTATCGGCATCTCCACCTTCACCGAGATGTGCGGCCTGGCCCCGTCCCGGGTGCTGGGCTCGCTCAGCTACGGCGCCGGCGGCTGGGAGTCCGCGTCCATCCGGATGCTGCCCACCGGTTCGGTCGAGGTGATCACCGGTGTCTCCGCGCACGGCCAGGGCCACGAGACGGCCTGGTCGCAGATCGTCGCGGACAAGCTCGGGGTGCCGTTCGACAAGATCGAGGTCATCCACGGCGACACCCAGTCCTCCCCACGGGGTCTGGACACCTACGGGTCGCGCTCGCTGGTGGTCGGCGGCATCGCCGTGGTCAAGGCGGCGGAGAAGGTCATCGAGAAGGCCCGACCCATCGCCGCGCACATGCTCGAGGCGTCCGCCGACGACCTGGACTTCGCCGACGGCGTGTTCACCGTCCGCGGGACGCAGAGCAGCAAGTCCATCGGGGACGTGGCGCTGGCCGTGTTCACCTCCCACGACCTGCCCGACGGTGTCGAGCCGACCCTGGACTCCGAGGCCGCCTACGACCCGGAGAACTTCTCCTACCCGCACGGCACCCACCTGTGCGCGACCGAGGTCGACACCGAGACCGGCAAGGTGACCATCCGCAGCTACGTGTGCGTGGACGACATCGGCACCGTGGTCAACCCGCTGATCGCCGACGGGCAGATCCACGGCGGACTCGCCCAGGGCATCGCGCAGGCCCTGTACGAGGAGGCGCTGTACACCGAGGACGGGCAGCTCACCTCGGGCACGCTGGTCGACTACCTGGTGCCCACCGCCCCCGACCTGCCGCACTTCACCACCGGCCGCACCATCACCCCGGCGACGTCGAACCCGTTGGGCGTCAAGGGGGTCGGCGAGGCCGGCACCATCGCCTCCACCCCGGCGGTGGTCAACTCGGTGCTCGACGCGGTCCGGCATCTCGGCGTCCACGACATCGAGATGCCCTGCTCCCCGCAACGGGTCTGGCGGGCACTGCAGGACGGCGCCGCCGGTGCCGACACCGACGGCACCCCCGTCACCCCCGCCCCCGCGGTCGCCACCGGCGGGCCGTCCGGCACCCCGAACGTGCTGTCCACCGGTGCGCCGGTGGAGGGCTCCGTCCAGCCTGGAGGAGAGCAGTGATCCCCACCGCGTTCGACTACACCGCGCCGACCACCCTGGACGAGGCGGTCGCCGCCCTCCAGGAGGGCGGCGACGAGGCGAAGATCCTCGCCGGCGGGCAGTCGCTGGTGCCGGTGCTCCGGCTCCGGATGGCCGACCCCGGCGTGCTCGTCGACCTGCGGAAGATCGCCGAGCTGCGGGAGATCACCCAGGACGGCGACGGCGTCCGCATCGGTGCGATGGCCACCCACCACGCCGTGCTCAGCCACCCGCTGGTGAAGGAGCACGTGGCGCTGCTGGCCGAGACCGAGGGCACGGTGGCCGATCCGCAGGTCCGGCACCGCGGCACCCTCGGCGGGGCCCTCGTCCACGCCGACCCGGCCGGCGACCTCGGCGCGGTCGCCGTCGCGCTGGACGCGGAGTTCGAGATCGTCGGTCCCGGCGGTCGGCGCACGGTGCCCGCGGCCGAGTTCTTCGTCGACTACTTCGCCACCGCCGTCGAGGAGGACGAGATCCTCTCCTCGATCCGCTTCCCGTCCTACGCGGGGTGGACGGCCCGGTACGAGAAGTTCCAGCGGGTGGCGCAGTCGTGGTCGGTGGTGTCGGTGGCCTGTGCGATCCGCACCGGCGGCGCCGGGATCGCCGAGGCGCGCATCGCCCTGACGAACATGGGGGCGACGCCGATCCGGGCGACCGCCGTGGAGGAGGCACTGATCGGGCCGGCCACCACGGAGGCGATCACCGCGGCCGCGGCCCACGCCGCCGACGACACCTACCCGGTCGACGACACCTCCGCCTCCGCGGAGTACCGGCAGCATCTCGCCCGGGTGCTCACCGCGCGCGCGGTGCGGGCGTGCGTGGGCTGATCCGTCACGAACCGGTGGGCGTGGGGCCGGCACCTCTCGGCCCTACGCTCACCGGGTGAACGCCCCCGAGTCCGACGGACGCACCGACGGCCCCGACTCCGATGCGGGGTCCGACCACGACGATCGTCGGCCGCACTCGGTCTACCGGGTCGGGACCGACCCGGACCCGCGCTGGACCCTGGCCAACGAGCGCACCGCGCTGGCCTGGGTGCGCACCGGACTCGGGCTCATCGCCGCAGGCCTGGCGCTGGTCTCGCTGAGCCTCATCGCCCGGCTCAGCTGGATCGTCCCCGCACTGGCGGTGATCATCTGCCTGGGCGGCAGCGCCCTGGCCGTCTCCGCCCTCGGGTCGTGGCGCCGCAACGAGCGGGCCATGCGGACCGGCCGACCGCTCCCGGCCCCGACCGCGCTGCCCTGGCTCGTCGGCGGGGTCGCCCTGGCCGGACTGGTGCTGGCCGGGTACGCCGTCGTGGAAGCCGTGCGGTGAACGGCGGCGGTCCGGTGGACGGGGACGGGGCGAGCGCCGGGCGCCGCACGACCGACCCGGGGCTGCAGCCGCAGCGCACCGCCCTGGCCTGGCAGCGGACCGGCTTGTCCGTGCTGGCCGGCGCGCTGCTGGTGGGCGTGGTCGGCGTCCGGCTGCGGGCTCTGCCGGTGACCCTCGTCGCCGTCGCGCTCGGTGTCGCGATCGCCGTCCAGATCCTCCGGCGGCCCACCGCCGACCGCCCCGAGCAGTCCGCCGCACCGTGGCCGGCCCTGGTGCTGATGGTCGGGGCGGTGGTGGCTCTCGGCCTGACCGGTGCGGCCGCCGGCATCCTCACCCTCGTCCGCCGCTGACCGTGCACTCACTGCAGGGCGGGGATGACCTCCTGCTCGAAGAGCCGCAGGCCGGTGGTGTCGTAGGCGAGCTCGGGGAAGTAGAGGATCGCGTACGTCATGCCCGCGTCCCGCAGCGCCGAGAGGTTGGCGATGATCTGGTCGGGGGTACCGGCCCCCGGCAGGTCACGGATGGACCCGAGCTGACCGGCGGCCTGCTCCGCACCGATGGAGGCGGTGAGGTGACCCTCCAGCCAGCTCAACCGGTTGTCGACCTCGTCCTGGGTGTGGCCGATGGCGATGTTGTAGTTCGCCGAGCGGGTGATCGCGGTGAAATCGGTGCCCACCTCGCGACAGTGCTCGGCCAGCACCGACGACTTGTGCGTGAAGCCCTCGAGGGTGCCGTCGAAGTTGGTGTACTGCGCGTACTTCGCCGCCGTCCGCAGGGTCTTGCGCTCCCCGCCGCCGGCGATCCACAGCGGGATACCGTTCTCCTGCAACGGCTTCGGCTGCACGATGGCGCCGTCGACCTGGTAGTGCCGGCCGGCCAGGGTGGCCGAGCCGTCGCGCCACGCGTCCCGCATGATCTGCACGCCCTCGTCCAGCGCGGCCAGCCGCTCGCCCGCCGAGGGGAAGCCGTAGCCGTAGGCGCGCCACTCGTGCTCGTACCAGCCCGCGCCGATGCCCATCTCGACGCGGCCGCCGGAGATGGCGTCGATGGTCGACGCCACCTTGGCCAGGTACGCCGGGTTCCGGTAGGCCATGCACGTGCACATCTGACCGAGCCGCACCCGCGACGTGGTCGCCGCGAACGCCGCCATCAGCGACCAGGCCTCGTGGGTGGCCTCCTGTGTCGGCACCGGCGTGGTGTGGAAGTGGTCGTACACCCAGATCGACTCCCACGGGCCGGCGTCCGCGTGCGCGGCCAACCCGGACATGGTGGACCAGTGGTCGACCGGGTCGATGCCCACCAGGTCCATCCGCCAGCCCTGCGGGATGAAGAGTCCGAAACGCATCGGGGTGTCAGCCATCGGGTCAACGTACGCGCCGGGGGTGACCGGCCACGGGGGCGGTGCGGCCCCGTCCCGGTCCGCCGTCCGGGTCCGGGATGTGACCGGACACCGCCCGGGAGGGGTACTGCGTGCGTCGCCCACCCGGGATCATGGGGTGGTGACCGCACAACCGACCATCGCCCGCCCGGTCCAGGGGTGGACATACCTCACGGACATGGACGGCGTCCTGGTCCACGAGGAGCACCTCATCCCCGGGGCGGATGCGTTCCTGGCCGAGCTGACCGAACGTGGCGCGAACTTCGTCGTCGTCACCAACAACCCGATGTTCACCCGGCGCGACCTGCGGGCCCGGCTGCACGGCAGCGGCCTGGACATCCCGGAGGACCGCATCTGGACCTCGGCCATGGCCACGGCGAAGTTCCTGGCCAGCCAGCGCCCCGGCGGGTCCGCGTTCGTCATCGGGGAGGTGGGCCTGACCACCGCCCTGCACGAGGCCGGATACGTGCTCACCGACCGGGATCCGGACTACGTGGTGCTGGGCGAGACGCGGACGTACTCCTTCGAGGCCATCACCACCGCCATCCGGCTGATCGAGAAGGGTGCGCGGTTCGTGGCCACCAACCCGGACGCGACCGGGCCGAGTCGGCACGGCATCATGCCCGCCGCGGGTGCCGTCGCCGCGCTCATCCGGGAGGCGACCGGGAAGACGCCGTACTTCATCGGCAAGCCCAACCCGCTGATGATGCGGTCGGCCCTGCGGGCCATCGGCGCCCACTCCGAGGGCACGATCATGGTCGGCGACCGGATGGACACCGATGTCATCGCCGGTCTCGAGGCGGGCCTGGCGACCATCCTGGTCATGTCCGGCATCTCCACGCCCGAGTCGGTCGAGCAGTACCCGTTCCGCCCGTCGCTGATCGTGGACTCCATCGCCGATCTCGTCGGCCGCACCGAGGATCCGTTCGCCGGGCGCTGACACGCGCTGCCGGTGACGCCCCTGCCCGGAGTGCCCCGGCGGGCGAGGCCGCCGGACGGTCGCGCTGCGGGTTCGGCAGGGACGGGGTCGGATCAGCCCCGGCGGGCCGGGGTCGGCTCCGCCGGGTCGGGCCGACCGGTCCGCAGCACCCGGGTGCGGTCGCGGTGCGTCCGTCGCATGTCCCAGATCCAGGCGAACACCAGCCCGATCAGCGCGCCGCCGGTGTTGGCGGCCACGTCCCGGGGATCGGCGAACCGCCCGGGCAGCAGCACCTGCTGGGTGAGTTCGATCAGGCCGGACGCGGCGGCGGCGGCCAGCACGACCAGCCAGCGCCGGCGGGCCAGCGACAGTGCCCCGAAGACCCCGATGGGGACGAACATCAGCCCGTTGGACACCGACTCCACGAGCGAGAAGCTGATCCAACCGGGCAGTCCCTTCGCGTGCCAGCGCCGCAGGAGTGCGCCGAGCCCCTCCTGGGCCTCCTGGGCCGGCGGCGACGGCCAGAAGACGATGAACGCGACGACCACGACGAACACCACCAGTGCCACCCGGGCCCGCGTCCGACGGCGTCCGTCGAGGTCACGGGGGATGAGGGTCACCGGACCAGGGTAGGTGCGGACGGGGCCCCGTCCGACGAGCCGTTCGTCACCCCCACCCGGTTGCGGTACCGGGAGGTGGTTCGCGGGTCGGGATGCGTCACCCTGACGGGTGATGACGATGTGTGGCACCCGTCACGCCGAACGTAACGTGTCGGTCCCAGTCCGGCCTCGGTGGATCTTTCGGCGAGGGTGGCCGGAGCGGGGGAACGTACGCTGCCCCGGTGGCTTTCACCGTCGGCTTCGACCTCGACATGACCTTGATCGATCCCCGCGAGGGGATGGTCAAGGTGTTCGAGGCGCTCGCGGCCGAGACGGGGATCCCCCTGGACGGGGCCGGCTTCGTCACCCGTCTGGGCCCCCCGCTGAGCCACGAGTTCGCCCGGTACGACCTGGCCCCCGACCAGGTCGACGCGCTCGTCCTCCGCTACCGCGAGCTCTACCCGGAGTTCGTCCTGCCCGGCACGGTCGCGCTGCCGGGCGCCGCCGCCGCCGTGGCCGCGGTGGTCGACCGGGGCGGCCGGGCCGTCGTCGTCACCGCCAAGCACCGCGGCAACGCCGTCCTGCACCTGGAGCAGCTGGAGATCCCCGTGACCGCGGTCGTCGGCGATCTGTGGAGCGCCGGGAAGGCCGTCGCGCTCCAGGAGTACGGGGCCGAGGTCTACGTGGGCGATCACCTGGGGGACATCACCGGTGCCCGCGCCGCAGACGCGTTCGCCGTCGCCGTGGCCACCGGCCCGATCAGCGCCGAGGACCTGCGCTCGGCCGGGGCCGACGTGGTGCTCACCGACCTGACCGAATTCCCGGAATGGCTCGACACCTATCTGCAGGCCACCGTCCACTGAGTCCTCGCGGGGTCCTCGCGAGGTCCTGACGGCAGCTCGGACGATCCGATCAGGCCTTGGCGGCCGCGCGGGCCTCCCGGGCCGGGCGGCGGATCTCGCGGAACACCCCGACGAGCCCGACGCCGAGACCGACCGGGGCGAGCATGGCGGTGACGTTCAGCCAGACCGGGAGGTCGCGGCCGCCGGTGGCGAACAGCACGATGATGACGACGATGGCCACCAGGCCGACCGCGAAGAGGACCATCCCGACCTTGGCCCAGGTCCCGGCACGGGGCGCCGAGCGACGTGCGGGGGCGGGGGACTCGACCGGTTCGGACACCACCCCAGGATAGCCAGCACGGCCCGGCTCACGGCCGGGTGCGACCGGCGGTCACCGTGACGCGGACCGTGTCCGCGCCGGACGGCAGTAGGCTGGAGGTTGCTCGACGAACCGGCCCGCGCCATCGCGGTCGGCATCCCGGCCGACGGGAACCGAGCCTCCCAGCATCGAAGGACGTGAGCGGCGTGCCCAGCGGCAAAGTGAAGTGGTACGACTCGGAGAAGGGCTTCGGCTTCATCGCCCAGGAGGGCGGTGGCGACGACGTCCATGTCCGGTCGTCCGCGCTGCCGTCGACGGTGACAGCGCTCAAGCCCGGTCAGAAGGTGGAGTTCGGCGTCGCCGACGGCCGCCGAGGACCGCAGGCCCTGCAGGTCACGATCATCGACGCACCCCCGTCGATCGCGGCCGCCAGCCGTCGCCCGGCCGAGGAACTGCACGGCCTGGTGGACGACATGATCAAGATGCTCGAGTCCAAGGCGCTCCCGGACCTGCGCCGGGGGCGCTACCCCGAGCGGGCCATGGGCGGACGCATCGCCACCGTGCTGCGCGCCGTGGCCAACGAGCTCGACGCCTGAGCGCAGCTGCAGCGCACCACAGGACAGCGCACCACCAGAGACGCAGCAGGGCCCGGCACCGATGGTGCCGGGCCCTGTTGCGTGTGCGGGTGCCGGTGTCCGACTACGGGTCAGGCGGACGGGTCGACGGTGAGCACCCAGCTCCGGGTCGCCCCGATGTCGAAGCCGGTGCTGTTGGGGTCGGCAGTGGTCTGCGGGCCGACCTCGAAACCGGTCACCACCTCGACCCGGAGCAGCTGATCGCCGGACTCGATCGGAGTCAGCGTGTAGGACAGGTCGTGATCGTCGAGGACCTCCGAGCGTCCCTGCAGCTGCTCACCGTCCGCCGTGCGGTAGACGAAGGTGGCCAACCAGGGCTGCTCCGCGATGGCGTCCGGCACGTTGATCTGCACGCTCTGCCCTGGTCGCAACGACAGGCGTGCCTCCCCGTCGGGCCCGTGCGGCTGGTCGCACTCGAACTGCGTGCGGTCCTGGTTGGGCGAGCACCACAGGGTGTACCCCGACTCCACGGCGGTGCGGTTGCCGTAGAAGGTGACGTCCGGGCGGGGGGCCTGGCAGGCGCTCAGGGCCAGCACCAGGGCAGCGGCGCCGGTCAGGCGGAGCAGGCGGGACGGGGAGCGGCGGTCCATCAGGGTCTGTCCTTCGGGGTGCGGGCGGAGCGACGACGGGGGCGGCCGGGGATCGGTCCCCGGGTGGTCGACGGCGGGGTCTCGTGCGGGACGGTCGGGGGTGCGGTGCGGGTGGTGGGCGCGGTCGGGTCCGCGGGGGCCAGGTCGGTGCGGGGGTGGCGGCGGCCGAAGCGTGGGCGGGGCAGCCGGACGCCGGCCGGGACGATCGTGCGGCCCGACCGCACCAGCCAGGTCTGCAGCAGGCCGACGGCCAGGAACGCGGTGACCACGCCGAAGCCGACGGAGTAGACCTCGTCGTGCCCGAACGACCACACCCCGCCGATGAGCAGTCCGACGACGCCGCCGAACACCCACGACAGCTGCAGGACGGTCTCGCTGCGGCCGAAGGCCGACGCCCGACTCGCCTCCGGCAGGTGGTGCTGCAGTGACGAGTCCAGGCAGACCTTGGCCAGCGACGACGCCGTCGATCCGACCAGGCCGACCACGGCGGCCGTGGCCAGACCGGGGGCCAGCACGGCGACCAGGGTGGTCAGGGTCACCGCGCCCAGGGCGAGCAGCGCCGTCAGGTCCGGGGTGCGCAGCGGGATCCGGGCGCCCAGGGCGTTGCCGAGGAATCCGCCGAGACCGGCCGCTGCGCCGACCACCCCGAGCAGCAGCAGCTGGGTGAATCCGCCGGCGGTCGGGTACTCGCTCTTCACCACGAACGCGATGAACAGGGCGAGGAACCCCGTCTCCACCCGGATGGTGCCGTTGGCCCAGAGGGTCGTGGTGACCTGGACGGGGAACGTCGCGCCCTTCCCGGTCACCACGGCCTCGACGGGCACCTCGCCGGCGGTCGACTCCACCCACGCCGGGATGCGCAGGCACAGCAGCCCGCCGCCCACGGCGAGGGCCGCGGTGAACCAGAGCGCCCCGCCCGAGCCGAAGACCGCGGACAGGCCGGCGGCCAGCGCGCCGCACACCCCGCCGGCCATCAACCCGAAGACGGTGAGCCGGGAGTTGGTCTTGGTCAGCGTGCTCTGCTCGGGCAGCACCCGCGGGGTCAAGGCGGCCTTGAGCACCCCGAACGACTTGGACAGCACCAGCATCCCCAGGGCGCACGGGTACAGCGCCCACGTGTCGAACTGGAACACCATGATCAAGGCGAGCACGGCCCGGGCGAAGCTCGATGCGGCCAGCGCGACGCGGCGACCGTGCTGCAGGCGGTCCAGCGCCGGGCCGATGAAGGGCGCGATCACCGCGAACGGGGCCACCGTGATCAACAGGTACAGCAGCACCTTGCCGGTGGACTCCGCGGTGGCCGCCGCGAAGAAGAGGGTGTTGGCCAGGGCCACGGCCAGGGCGGCGTCCACCGCGTAGTTGCCCATGACGGCGTAGGTGAGGTTGGTCAGCCCCGACCGGTCGGCGCCGTCCGCGGTGGCCGCCCGCCGGAACATCTGCACGCCGCGGTTGGTCAGCTCGCGGCTGCGCCACGCGGCGACCCGGGTGACCGTGACCTTCTTCGGGAACGGTGTGGACGCCTCGTCCGGCCCGCGGCCGTTCCGGGTGCCGGTCCGGCTCGTGTCCGGTGGCGGTCCCGTCGGGCCGGCCGGCGGGCGCAGCGGCTCGCGGTACGGCGGGAGATGGGCACCGCGCCCCGGTGAGCGGGGGAGTGCGGTGGTGCGCTGGTCGTCCGGCCCGGGCGCCAGCGGGGGCACGTACGGGGGCAGATGGCCGCCGGTGACCGGGGGGCGGGGACCCGGGCGCCGCTCGCCGTCGGCGCGACGGGTCCACTGCCGCGGCGGTTCGGCGTCGCGTGGTCCGGAGGCCGGACGGGGCAGCGCAGGCGGTCGGCGCGGCAGGTGGACGGTCTCGGTGGTGTCGGCGGCCTCGTCGGCAGGTCGGTCGGGAGCGCGGGGACGATCCCAGGAACCGTCGTCCACGGCTCCCTGATCTCCGCCGGGCCTGTCCACCCGCCCATCCTGCCCCACCGGGCCGGTCCCGACGGTGCCGGTCGCTCCGCGTGCGGGCCGGACGGACGTGCCCGCGGGCTCCGGACCGGGCTGACGTGCGGCATCATGGCCTGCGTGATCGCCCCCTCGTCGCCCGTCGACTCCACCGCCCCGTCCGAGACGTCGGGCCCGGTCGACACCCCGGTCGACGGGTCCCTCCTCGAGCTGGCCCGGCGGGTCGCCCAGGAGGAGGCCGGATCGGCGGATCGGGTCGGTGACTTCCTCGGGTCCCGCGCCGAGGACGACGTCGCCAGCACCCTCTCCTTCGCCGCGCTCGATCCCGGCTACCGGGGCTGGCGCTGGTCGGTCACGGTGGCCCAGGTCGGTGACGACGCCCCGACCGTCAGCGAGGTGCTGCTGCTCCCCGGCGACGAGGCACTGGTCCCGCCGCCGTGGCTGCCGTGGGCCGAGCGGGTCCGCGGCCAGGACGTCGGCCCCGGTGACCTGCACCCCGTCGGCCCGGACGACGAACGGCTGGTCCCCGGTTACCTGGAGTCCGACGACCCCGCCATCGAGGACGTCGCGCTGGAGGTCGGCCTCGGCCGGACCCGCGTGCTCGGCATCCTCGGCCGGCTCGACGCCGCCGAACGCTGGCACGCCGGCGAGTTCGGCCCGGAGACCGCGATGGCCGAACAGGCCCCGGCCTCCTGCATCAGCTGCGGTTTCTACGTCCCGCTCGCCGGTGCCCTCGGCGCCGCCCTGGGGGCCTGCGCGAACGAGTTCTCCCCCGCCGACGGCCGCGTCGTCGACGCCGCCTTCGGCTGCGGCGCCCATTCCGAGACCGAGATCGACATGCCGATGCTCTCGGCGCTCCCGGACATCGCCCTGGACGACGGGGTGCTGGACGTCTACCGGCGGGGCGGGAACGCGGCCGTCGTGGACGACGATCGCGCAGAAGTCGGTGCGGTGGATGCCGTGGACGGGGCCGAGGTGGTGAGCACGGACGACCACGGCACCGTCGAAGGCGGCACGGATCAGGGCGGCGCCGGCGGGTCGGCCCCCACGGACACCGCGGACTCCGTCGTCACCGAGCCCCTTTTCGATGACGAGGGCGGGACCGAGGTCGACGCGTCCGACCAGGCCGTGTCCGAGAACGTGGCCGACGAGCAGCCCTCCGACGGGAGTGCGACCGAGCAGGGCGAGACCGACGTGGTCGTCCCCGATCCGACGGCCACCGACGGCGCAGCGAGCGACGAGGTGCCGTTCGACGAGGCGGTGCTCGATCAGGTGTCGCTCGACGAGGTGCCCACCGACGAGGTGCCGATCGACGGACCGCTGGAGATCTCCGACAGCGAACCCGTCGTCGAGGACGCGGTGGTGTCCGCGGACGCGGTCCTGTCCGAGGCTCCGGCGTCCGAGGCTCCGATGACCGGAACCCCGGTGACCACCGAGGATTCCGACCTCGCGCCCGTCACCGAACCGGCCACGGAGTCTCTCTTTGACACGACCTCCCTCGAGCCGGCCGACGACCTCGTGGCCGATGGCGATGCCGATGCCGATGTCGCTACCGACGCCGATGTCACTGCCGATGTCACTGCCGCCGCCGACGCGTCCGGTTCCGCTGCCGATCCCACCGCCGACGATCAGCGGTAGTCCGGGCGGCGACCCGTTCGGCACCGCGGCACTGCGCGAGGTCGTCCTCGCCGCGTGGCGGGCCTCGCCGGCCCGGTTCCGGGAGGACGCGAACGCCGAGGAGTCGCTGGCCGTCGGCGGCTACGCGGGGCGGGTGCTCGTGGAGCTCACCGCCAACGGGGTGGATGCCGCCGTGGCCGCCGGCGTGCCGGGACGGATCCGCATCCGGATCCAGGACGACGAGCTGCGGGTGGCCAACACCGGTGCGCCCCTCACCGCCGACGGTGTCGCCGCGCTGGCGTCCCTGCGGGCCTCGGCCAAGCGGGACGGGTCCGGCGTCGGACGGTTCGGGGTGGGGTTCACCGCGGTCCTGGACGTCTCGGACGCGCCCCGGGTCGTCTCCACCACCGGTTCCGTCGCCTTCGACCGGGCCCGCACCGCAGAGCTGGTCTCCGGTACCGGGGGCGTCGGGTCCGGGCACACCGGTCTGGCCGCAGAGGTCGACCGACGGGGCGGCCAGGTGCCGGCCCTGCGGCTGCCCTGGCCCGGCCCGGACGGGGAGCGGCCGCCACCCGGGTACGCCACCGAGATCCGCCTGCCGCTGCGCGACACCCCGGCGGACGTCGCGGGCTGGCTCGCCCCCACCGACGACCTCGCCGGCCTCTTCTGGGCCCTGCCCGGCCTGGCGGAGATCGACACCGCCGGTGGGACCATCCGCCGCCGCGACGAGCCCGACGGGATCGTCGTGCTCACCCGGGACGGGCTGGACGAACGATTCCTGGTCGTCGACGTCGCCGTCCCTCTTCCCGCCGCGTTGCTCGCGCACCGGCCGGTGGAGGAACGCGTCCGGCCCGACGCGTTCGTCCGCTGGGTCCTCGAGCTGGACCCGGCGACCCCGGACCAGGACGGCACCTCCGTGGTGCCCCGGACCGCCCGGTCCGCGGCCGGGCGGACCGTCGGCGCCCCCACCCCCACCGACGAACCGATCAGCTTCCCGGCCCTGCTGATCGGGCGGTTCCCGGTGGACGACACCCGCCGCCGGCTGGCCGACGACCCGATCACCGATCTCCTGCTCGACGCGGCGGTCGTCGCGTACCTGGACCTGCTGGCCACCGTGGACGCCGACCGGCGGCTGGATCTGGTGCCGGCCGTCGGCTTCCCGCTCGGCACCGTCGACGGCCGGCTGCGGGACGGCGTGCTGGCCGGCCTGCGCACCAGTCCCGTCCTGACCTCCGTCACCGGCGAGGGGGTGACCGCCGACCGGGCGGTGGTCCTCCCCGGGCTGCGCGCCGAGGGCGCCGTGCTGGTCGGCGAAGCGGTCCCCGGTCTGTTGCCCCCGGTCTCGGGAACCGCGGCCATGGCCGCGCTCCGCGCCCTCGGCGTCCGCACCCTCACCCCCGCGGAGGTGACCGGTGCGCTGGCCGGGCTGGACCGGGAGCCGTCGTTCTGGCGGTCGGTCTACGACGCGCTCGCCGAGCAGGACCCGGCCGAACTGGCCGACATCCCGGTGCCGCTCGTCTCCGGCCGACGGGCCGTCGGGGCCCGCGGCGCGCTGCTGCCCGCCGACGGTGACGCATCGACCGCGCGGGCCGGCCGGCTCGTCCCGGCGCTGCCCGTCGTCCACCCCGACGCCGTGCACCCCCTGCTCGTGCGGCTCGGCGCCGTGCCGGCCGAGCCGGACTCCGTGCTGGGGCACCCCGCCCTCCACGCCGAGATCCTGCGCCGACACGACGATCTCGAGCACGGCGACACCGAACCCGACCCGGACGAGGAGGAACCGTTCAGCTCGATGGTCCTCGATCTCGTCGAGGCGGGCGCGCGGACCGACCCGGACGTCCTCGGTCGGCTGCTGATCACCGATGCCGACGGGTCGGTGTGGCCGGCGGGTGAGCTGCTCACCCCCGACGCGCCCATCGCGGCGCTGCTGGTCGACGACGCCGATCTGCCCACCGTGGACGGGAACTGGCTGGACCGGTATCCGGCGGCGGTGCTCACCGCCGTCGGTGTGCGGGACGGCTTCCGGGTGCTGACCCTGCACGCGCCGACCGATCCGCAGGACGCCCCGGACTCCCTGCCCGACCTCGATCTGTGGTGGGACGAGGTGGTGGGGGAGCAGGCACCCCCCGAGACCCTGGTCGCCCTGGCCGATCTGGATCTCGTCCGTGACGACAGCTGGCCGCAGGCCCTGGCCCTCATCGCCGCCGACCCGGCCGCCCTGGACGCCGTGGACGACCCGTCGACATCGGTGTCCTACACACGCTGGTGGCTGGCCCGGAACGCAGCCGTCGACGGCGTCCCGCTCCGGCACCACCGCACCGCGGACGCGGCCGACCTGACCGGCCTGTTCGACCTGCTGCCCGTGGAGCTGCCGCCCCGGCTGGCCGCTCGGCTCGGGGTGTGCGATTCCCTCGACCGGGCCGTCGCCGACGACCCGGCGGAGGTGCTCCACCGCTGGGCCGACCCCGACCGCACGGTGCCCCCCGCCCTGGTCGGGCCGCTCACCCGTTCCCTGGCCGGCGCCCTGGACGCCCGTGCCGGGACCGGTCGGGGCTCACCCGAGCTGCCCGACCGGGCCCGGGTGCTCTCCGGCGGGACCGCGGCCGCCGACGACGTCCTCGTCCTCGATGCGCCCTGGTGGGCCCAGGTGCTGCCGGCGGACCGGATCGTCCCCGGGGCCGACGATCCCGAGCTGGTGGCCCGCGCCCTGGACCTGGCCCTGGCCACGGAGGAGGACGCCCGCGTCGGCTGGGCGGGATCCGGCCCCGGCACCTCCGACATCACCGCGCAGCTCGCCGCGGCACTCGCTGCCCTGGGACCGGCGGCGGCCGGCGCCGACATCCGCGCGGTCGCCGGGCTGCGGGTCGAGTGGGCGGGCCGGTCCCGGCCGGTCACGTGGTGGGGTGCGCCCGACGGGTCGACGTTGTGGGTCGACGGCTCCGCCGCAGCGGTGGGCCGGGCGGCGGCCTGGGCCTGCGGGCGCTGGGCCGACCGTCATCTCGCGGTCGCCGCGGCTGCCGGCGACGACACCGCCCTCGCCGAGTACGCGGTGGGATCGCCCGCGCGCGACGGCGACGGGACCTACCAGCGTTCCTGAAGGGCCATCGCGTTGGCCGACCGGCGCCCCTGCCGGGCGGCGCGTCGTTGCCAGCCGTAGACGGCGAGTCCGACCAGGCCCAGCAGTCCGCCGGCCAGGCAGGTCCACAGCCAGATCATCGCCTGGTGGGCCCGCAGGTCGTCGAGGAAGAACAGCAGCACCACGAACGCCACGAACCAGACGACGGTCGCCGGGATGACGATGTGGGCCAGATCGGCCCGGACGGGCGGCAACTCCGGCGGTGCGGGGGGTGCGACCGCCATCGGGTCGTCGGCCCGGTCGGGCGAGGGGTGCGGGTCGGCCGTGGACACCCCGGCAGCCTAGTGGGGCGCGAAACACTGCCCGATGTGTCCGTGGAGTCCGATCCGCGACGCAAGCCCGGCCCCGACCGCGGACCGGGGACTCCCCTTGATCATTTCCGTCCGATGGACCCGGGCCTGACCAGGCACGACGGTGCCGGGGGCGCGGGTGGGGCCGCTACCCTGTCGGCGTGCCCGATGTCGCCCCCCTCGCCAGCGAACTCCGCCTCGCCGTCCACCGGCTGACCCGGCGGCTCCGTCAGGAGGACCCGGTCGACGAACTGACCCTCACCCAGCTCTCCGCGCTGTCGGTCATCTGGCGCGAGGGCCCGCTGACCGCCGGCGACCTGGCCGCTCGCGAGCAGGTGCGCCCGCCGTCCATCACCCGGGTGGTCACCGCCCTGGAGGCGCGCGGCGTGGTCACCCGTGCCGGCAACCCGAAGGACGGGCGTCAGGTGCTCGTGGAGATCACCGACGCCGGTCGACAGCAGATGGAGGTCTACATCCGGGCGCGTGAGCTGTGGTTGGCCCAGAAGCTGGCCACCCTCGGGGTGCGGGACCGCGACCTGCTGCGCCGCGCCGCCGTCCTGCTGACCTCACTCGCCTCCGACTGATCCCTCGGCCGCTCGCCGGCGGCTGGATGCGTCCATCCCGCTACGCCGTAGCGCTGTCGCGTAGTGTGACGGTGTAGACGACCGGGAGGTGCGCATGACCGTTCCGTCCCACGCGCGGGCGTCGCGCCCCGGATCCCGCCGGCCCGCCCGCGTCGCGCATCCCGAGCCGCACGACGCCGAGCACCGTGCCGATGCCGAGTACGAATCCGATGCCGAACGCGACGGCGGGCACGGTCCGGTACCCGTCGACGCCCCGCTGACCCGCGATCGGGTCCTCGCGACGGCGCTGGCCATGATCGACCAGGACGGCGTCGACGCGCTGTCCATGCGTCGGCTCGGACAGGCCCTGCACCGCGACCCGATGCGCCTGTACCGCCACGCGGAGAGCAAGGCCGCCCTGCTCGACGCGGTCACCGAACTGGTGCTTTCCGAATTCGTGATCCCCGAGGTCGTCGACGGCGACTGGGCGGGCTCGCTGCGCCGGGCTGCGGAGAGCTACCGCCGGGTCGCGCTGACCCATCCGCGGATGGTCCCGCTCATGGTGACCCGGCCGCTGTCCACCCCGCTCGGTCTGCGACCGCTCGGGACGTTGCGGTCCCTGGAGCAGCTGCTCGGCCTGTTCCTCGGCGCCGGCTTCGACGGTCGCGGCGCCCTGTACGCCTACCGCTTCTTCGTCGGTTTCCTCACCGGCCACGTCCTGCACGAGGTGCAGGAGCTCGTCGCGGACCCGGACGAGACCGACGCCCTGCTCCAACTCGGCCTGTACCTCCTGCCCAAGGACCAGTTCCCCCACATGCGTCTGCTGGCGCCGGTGCTGGCCGCGTACGACGGGGCGGCCGAGCTGCAGGAGGGTCTGGACGTCGTCATCGGCGGTCTCCGCGCCCGGCTCGACCCGGCCTCTCCGCCGGGAGCTCGTCCCGCCCCGCCTGCTGCACCGCCCGCTGTACCGCCCCGGTCGGCTCCGACCCCTCCGGCACCACTCCGATCGGAACGAGGACCAGCGTGACCGCCGCACCTGTGGAGACCACCGCCCCGCGCCCCCGCGCCCGGGTCCAGACCGATTACGCGCAGCTGCTCAAGCAGGTGCAGGCCGACGGATTGATGTCCCGCCGCCGCGTGTACTACTCGATCCGCATGATCGTGCTGCTGTCCGTCCTGGCCGGGGTGATCGTGGCCGCCGTGTTCGTCGGCGACTCCTGGTGGCAGCTCGCCGTCGCGGCCGCGCTGGGTGTGGTGCTGACCCAGGTGGTCTTCCTCAGCCACGACGCCGCCCACCGGCAGATCTTCCGCACCGGCGGCGCCAACGAGGCGGCCGGCTTTCTCATGGGGACCGGCATCAGCGGCATCAGCCTGGCCTGGTGGAACAACAAGCACTCCAAGCACCACGGGGCGCCCAACCAGATCGGCAAGGACCCGGACATCACCCCGTCCGTCGTCAGCTTCTACCCGCTGGAGAACCCGCCGCGGCTGGCCGTGCTGCGCTTCCTGCACGAGCGTCAGGGCTGGTGGTTCTACCCGCTGCTGGTCGTCGAGGCGCTCAACCTGCACCTGTCCAGCTTCTGGGCCCTGCTGACCCGGCCCGAGCTCAAGCGGCGGGCCCTGGAGATCTCGGTGATGACGGTGCGGCTGGCCGGCTACCCGGCCCTGCTCTTCGTCTTCCTGCCCGCGGGCAAGGCCGCGGCCTTCCTCGGCCTGCAGCTCGCGGTCACCGGTCTGTACCTGGGTGCCTCGTTCGCGGTGAGCCACATCGGCAAGCCGGTGCTGGACCCCACGGCCCGGGTCGACTTCTTCCGCCGGCAAGTGCTGATGAGTCGGAACGTCGCCGGCCGGAAGATGATGACGCTGGCCATGGGCGGGCTCAACTACCAGATCGAGCACCACCTCTTCCCGTCGATGCCCCGTCCCAACCTGCGGCGTGCCCAGCTGATCGTGCGCAGCTACTGCGAGACCCACGCCGTCGAGTACGAGGAGCGTCGTCTGCCCGAGGCCTGGGCCATCGTCATCCGGTACCTGAACAAGGTCGGCATCGCCTCCCGCGATCCCTACACCTGCCCGACCATGGCCGCCCTGCGCTGACCGGCCCCGGTCCGGAGCCGCTGGGGCGGGCGGCACCGGACAGGTCCGGCACACTCCTGGCCATGTCTGCGCATTCCGGCCCGGTGCTGGTCACCGATCCCGACGACCCGTCGCTGGACGACTTCCGCGACCTGAAGCGGGCCGACCGGCGGCCGGACCGGCCCGGCGGCCGGGGTCTGGTGCTCGCCGAGGGAACCGTCGTGGTGCGGCGGTTGCTGGCGTCGGCGTACCCCGTGCGGGCCCTCATCGGGGTGCAGCGCCGGTACGACGAACTGGCCGCCGACCTGGCCGATGTCGACGTCCCGTTCTTCGTGGTCACCCCCGAACTGATGGCCGAGGTCGTCGGGTTCCACCTGAACCGCGGGGTGATCGCGGCGGCCGACCGGATCGCCTTCCCGCCCGCCGCGGAGCTGCTCGCCCGCTCCCGGACGGTCGCCGTCCTCGAGGGGGTGGGTGACCACGAGAATCTCGGCGCGCTGTTCCGCAGTGCCGCCGCCCTCGGTGTCGGCGCGGTGCTGCTCGCCGCGGACTGCGCCGATCCGCTCTACCGCCGCAGTGTGCGGGTGTCCATGGGCACCGTCCTCGGCGTGCCGTTCGCCCCCCTTCCGGGATGGGTCGACGGCGGGGTCGAGCTCCTGCACGACCACGGCTTCCGGATCGTGGCGATGACCCCGCGGGCGGACGCGGTGCCGATGCGGCGGGCGGATCTCGGCGGGCGCATCGCGGTGCTGGTCGGGTCGGAGGGCCCGGGGCTGTCCGCGGCCGCCCTGGCCGCGGCCGACGTACCGGTCCGCATCCCCATGGCGCCCGGGGTGGACTCGCTGAACGTGGCCACCGCGGCGGCCATCGCCTTCGCCGCCCTGGACACCGGTCTGGACGACACCGGGGTCGACGGTCCCGGGTCGCCGGTCGGGCCGGACGGGGCCGGGGCCTCACCGGGGGGCGGCGGCCGACCCGGCACACTGACCCCATGAGCCGCCCCGTGGATCCGCCGGTCGAGCCCGCCACCGCCGCCGACCCGTCCGGTGGTGTGGTCGTCGACGGACGTGCTGCCGAGGATGCGGAGCGCCCCGTCGACCCGGCCCAGGACGCCGCCGACCATCAGGACGCCGCCGACCATCAGGACGCCGCCGACCGTCAGGACGCTGTCGGCGAGGGCGCCGGGCCCGGAGAGGCGGCATGGGACGAGGCGGAGGCCACCCGCGACTGGCGGTGGATCGAGGAGTGGCGTGCGGGTCGGGAGGACACCCCCTGGGCCTACGGTCTCGGTCTGGCCGCGTTCGCCGCCCTGGTCGCGATGGTCGGGGTCATCGCGCTGACCGACAGCCTCGCCGCCCAGCTGTGGCTGGCCGTGATCATCAACGTGGTCGTGGCCGCCGGCATCGCCCCCGCCCTCTGGCTGTGCCGCGGGCTGCCCGTGCTGCGCTGGGTCGCCGGCGGGGTCGCGGTCGGCCTGGTGCTCGGCTGGATCGGTGCGCTGGCCGTGGTGGTCCCGGCCTGAGGCCGGCCCCGCCGCCCGGGTGGTCCGGGAGGCAGGGGCCGGTGGCTCAGACCAGCGACGCCCGCCAGGCCTCGTGCAGATCGGCGTAGGCGCCGTCCCCGGCGATGAG
This sequence comes from Nakamurella flavida, assembly GCF_030811475.1. NCBI lineage: Bacteria > Bacillati > Actinomycetota > Actinomycetes > Nakamurellales > Nakamurellaceae > Nakamurella > Nakamurella flavida. The sequence goes on along the minus strand of NZ_JAUSQV010000001.1, from coordinate 1,923,619 downwards.
ATCGGCCGGGGCGCCGTCCTGGACGATGCGCCCGTCCTTCATCACCAGCACCCGGTCGGCGATCTGCACGGTGGACAACCGGTGGGCGATGATCATCGCCGTCCGCCCGTGCAGCACGTTGTGCAGGGCCCGCTGGACGGCCTGCTCGGACGGGATGTCCAGCGAGGCGGTGGCCTCGTCCAGGATCAGCACCGCGGGATCGGCCAGGAACGCCCGGGCGAACGCGACCAGCTGCCGCTGCCCGGCGGAGAGCCGGCCACCCCGTTTGCGGACGTCGGTGTCGAAGCCCTCCGGCAGGGCGCGGATGAACTCCCCGGCGCCGATCTCGTCGGCCGCGGCCTCGATCTCGACGCGGGTGGCGTCCGGCCGGCCCAGGGCGATGTTGTCGGCCACCGACCCGGAGAACAGGAACGATTCCTGGGTGACGAGGGTGACGGCCCGGCGCAGGTCGTCGTCGGCCAGCCGGGACACGTCGTGCCCGTCCAGCAGCACCCGCCCCTGGGTGGGGTCGTAGAAGCGGGCCATCAGCTTGGCCAGGGTGGACTTGCCGGCGCCCGTCGCACCGACCACCGCGACCGTCTGCCCGGCCGGGATGTGCAGGTCGAACGGGGCGAGCACGGGCACCCCGGGCTTGTAGGAGAACGCGGCGTCCCGGAAGTCGACGGCCCCCGCCGCGCCGGACAGCCGCTCCGGGTCCACCGGCTCCGGCACCGCCGGTGCCTCCTCCAGGAGACCGGAGATCTTCTCCAGCGCCGCCACCGCCGACTGGTACCCGTTGTAGAACATCGCCATCTGATCCAGCGGGTCGTACATCCGGCGGACGTACAGCAGGAAGGCCACCAGCACGCCGACCTCGAGGTTGCCGTCGATGACCTGGAACGACCCCAGCACCATCGTGGCCACCAGGCTGAGGTTGCCGGCCAGCCGCACGGACGGGATGTAGGCGGCCAGCAGCATCATCGACTCGATGTTGGCGTCGGCGTTGCGTTGGTTGAGATTGCCGAAGATCGTCCGGCCGCGCTTCTCCCGACGGAACGACACGACCGCCCGCAGTCCGTTCAGCGTCTCGGTGAAGTGGACGATCAGGGTGGCGATGGCCGAGCGGGTCCGTCGGTAGACCGACCGCGACCGCGCCTGGAACCACCGGGTGACCAGCACGATCGGGATGAACGCGAGCAGGGCGACCGCGCCGAGCGACAGGTCCAGCACGAGCAGCGTGACGCTGATGGTCACCACCGACAGCAGGCCGGTGACCAGCCCGTCCAGGCCCTCGTCGGCCAGATCGGCCAGCGTGTCCAGGTCGCTGGTCATCCGGGCGATGACCTTCCCGGAGGTGTACGACTCGTGGAAGGAGACGCTCAGCCGCTGCCCGTGCGCGAACACGTCGGCCCGCAGATCCAGCAGCACGGCCTGGGACAGCAGGGCGGCCGAGCGCACGAACATGGCGCGGAACAGGGCGTTCAGCACCCCGGCCAGCAGGTAGGCCGCCGTGGCCCCGAGCAGCGGGCGGCTGTCCCCGTCGGTCAACGCGGGCACCGCGCTGTCCAGCCCGTAGGCGATGATCAACGGCCCGGCCAGGTAGGTCAGCTCGCCCAGCACCCCCAGCAGCAGTGTCCAGGTCAACCGGCCGCGGTGCGGCGACACCAGGCGGCCGAGCAACCGGCGCGACCGGGCCTGCAGCTTCGCGCCGGAGGCCGCGGTCAGGTCCTGCTCCTCGACGTCCTCGGCGGCGACACCGCGCCACTCCTGATCGGGGACGGGGAGGTCGACCGCCGGGGCGGTGTCGGCGGACAGGCCCTGCCCGGTGCGCTGGTCGGTGCTCATAGGTGTCCTCCGGCCGAGGCGGTCCCGGCGGCAGTGTGCAGATGGGGGGCGGTGTCGTCGGGGCCGGGCGCGTACGGCTCGCTGGTGAGCAGGCTGCGGTAGGCCGGGACGGTCTCCATCAACTCGCTGTGCGTCCCCACCGCGGTGATCCGGCCGTCGGCCAGCAGGGCGACCCGGTCGGCGAGCATGACCGTGGAGGCGCGGTGGGCGACGATCACCGCGGTGGTGTCGGCCAGCACCGAGCGCAACGCCTGCTCGACGAGCGACTCGGTGTGGATGTCCAGCGCGGACAGCGGGTCGTCCAGGACGAGCAGCGCGGGACCACCGAGCACCGCCCGGGCCAGGGCGAGTCGTTGTCGCTGGCCGCCGGACAGGCTCAGCCCCTGCTCGCCGATCCGCGTCTGCCAGCCCCACGGCAGGTCGTCGACGAACTCCGCCTGGGCGACCTGCAACGCGCGGCGAACGGCGGCGTCGTCGGCGTCCGGTCGGCCCAGCACGATGTTCTCCCGCACGGACGCGGAGAACAGGGTGGGCTCCTCGAAGGCCACCGAGACCAGTTCGCGCAGATCGTCCAACGACATCGCGCGGACGTCGACCCCGTCGATGGACACCGCCCCGGAGGTGACGTCGTACAGCCGGTTGACCAGCGAGGTCAGTGCCGTCTTGCCCGAGCCGGTCGCGCCGACCACGGCGACGGTCTCGCCGGGTTCCACGACGAGATCGACGCCGCGGAGGAGTTCCTGACCGGCGGAAGCGTCCGGGAAGGCGAAGTGCACGTCGCGGAACTCGAGACGACCGCGGGCGGGGCGGTGCGCCGGAACGGGGTGTTCCGGCGAGGTGATCGGCACCGGAGCGTCCATCACCTCGAAGTAGCGGGTGGCGGCGGAGGCGGCGTCGTTGGCCATGGCCATCAGCCAACCCAGGGACTCCACCGGCCAGCGCAGGATCATGGACACGCCGAAGAAGGCGACCAGGGTGCCGAGCGAGACGGTGCCCTGGGCGACCTGCCAGATGCCCAGGCAGAGCGCGGCGCCGATGGCCACCTCGGGCAGGACGATGATCGTCGCCCACAGCCGGGACACCACCCGGGCCTTGCCCAGCTCGGTGGTGCGCAGATCCGCGGCCTGCCGACCGAAGCGGGCACCGAGGTGCCGGCCACGCCCGAACGACTTCAGGATGCGGATGCCCAGCACCGACTCCTCGACGGTGGTGGCGAGATCGCCGACCTGGTCCTGCGAGCGGCGGGCCAGCAGCTGGTACCGCGATTCGTAGGAGAAGCAGAGCACGACCAGCGGGAGCGCGAGGGCGCCGACGATCAGCCCCAGCGGCCAGGACAGGGCCAGCAGGATGCCGACCCCGGCCACGAAGGTGATGACGTTGACGACGAGGAAGACCACGCCGAACAGCAGGAACCGACGGATGGTGGCCAGATCGGACACCGCCCGGGAGAGCAACTGACCGGCCGGCCACTGGTCGTGGAAGGACACCGGCAGCGCCTGCAGGCGGTCGAAGAGATCGTTCCGCATCCGGGTCTCGGCGCGCATGATCGGCCGGGCGATGATCAGTCGACGCAGCCAGAACAGCACGGCCTCACCGACGCCGAGGGCCAGCAGGATCAGCGCCAGCGGCCAGATGCCCGACGCGTCGCGCTGCCCGATCGGTCCGTCGACGATCTGCTGCAGGACGAGCGGGATCACCAGGGCGCAGCCGGTGGCCAGCCCGGCGGCCAGCGCGGAGAAACCGAGGGCGGGCAGGGCGGGACGCACCCAGGGCAGCAGGCGCAGCAGCGGCCGGACGGTTCCCTGGGACGAGGGCGTGGAGGAGGGTCCGGCCGGATGCTGGGCCGGAGGGGCGAGCGGGGTGGGGGCGGTGGTCGTCATCTCGGTCCGAGGTTACGTCCGGCCCCCGACACCCACGAGCGGATTTCCGCCCGCCCCGGGTGCAGGCGGCGACGACGACCGGGTGCCGGGTCGTCGCTGTCGTCGGCCTGGAGCCGGGCTGATGCACAACGGGTGACGAACCGGACCGCCGGTTAGACTGTCCGGGTGATCGACGATGCTCCGGGGACCGTTCCTGCCGTCGATCGGACGACGGCCGGGACCTGGAGTGCTGGCCGTGCCGACGGTGCCGACGGTGTCGGCAGCGCTCTGCTGGACGACCGTTATCGCGTCGACGAGCTCATCGGCCGGGGCGGCACGGCCGACGTCCACCGCGGGACCGACCTGCTGCTCGGTCGCGAGGTGGCGATCAAGGTCTTCGACGCCCGGCTCACCGGGCTGAACTCACCCGTCCGGCAACGGTCCGAGATGCGCGCGCTGAGCTCGGTGGACCACCCCCACCTGGTGACCGTCTTCGACGCCCGGGTGGGGGACGGCGAACGGCCCACCTATCTGGTCATGGAGCTGGTCGACGGGGCCACGCTGGCCGACCGGCTCGCCGACGGGCCGATACCGGCCGGGGAGATCGCCGGCATCGGGGTGGCCCTGGCCGGGGCACTGGCAGCCGTGCACGCCGCGAATCTCGTGCACCGCGACATCAAGCCCGCGAACGTCCTGACGACCCGGGCCGGCGAGGTCAAGCTCGCCGACTTCGGCCTGGCCCGGCAGCTGGACGCCACGTCGCGGGTCACCACGGGGCCGGACACCCTGGGGACCGCCGCCTACTTCAGCCCGGAACAGGCGTGCGGACAGGAGGTGGGCGCGGCCGGCGACGTGTACGCACTCGGTCTGGTGCTCCTGGAGTGCCTCACCGGCCACCAGGAGTTCCCGGGCGGTGCCCTCCAGGCCGCGGTGGCCCGACTGCTGCGCGATCCGGTGATCTCGGCGGGGCTGCCCGAGCCGTGGCCGGGGCTGCTCACCGCGATGACGGCACGGGAGCCGGCCCGGCGGCCGACCGCTCTCCAGGTCGGCCAGGTGCTCGGCGACGATCCCGCCGACCTCCCCGGGCCGCCCGACCCGGCGACCCTGGTGCTGCCGGCCGGGCCGCGGATGTCGACGCCGCCGATCCACCCTGCGAGAACCACCGCGGTCACCCGGCCGGTCACCCGCGCGATGCCGACAGCGCCGCGGCGACGGCGGCGCGCGCCCTGGGCGGTGCTGGCCGGTGCGGTGGCGGCCATCGGTCTGACCCTGGCCCTGACGGCCGGCACCGCCCCCGACGATCGACGGCCGCTGGTGCCGGCTGCACCCGCCCCGACGGCCACCCCCGCGGTCACGAGCTCGGCGGGGACGTCCACGATCGACGCCCCGACGAGCAGCGCGGCGACCACCCCGACGGTCGTCGTCGCAGCGGACGCCGCCCCCGTGGAGATCGCCTCACCGACACCCGCGGCCGTCGCCGCGACCTCGGCCGCGGCTCCACCGTCGGCCGGGACGCCGGCCGCAGCCACGGTCGCCCCGGCGGAGGTCACCCCCGTGGCGCAACCGGCCGCGGCGAACGAGGCACCTGCGGTCGGGCCGCCGGACCCGAGCCCGGCCACGGCTGCGCCCGCTCCTGTACCGGCGGACCCCGCACCCGTCGACCCCCCGGCCGGTGACGCCGGCAACGGCGGCGGGAACGGCAACGGCAACGCAGGGGGCAAGGGGAACGGCACCGGAGAAGCGGGTGGCAACGGCAACGTCAACGGCAACGGCAACGGCAACGGCGGTGGCAAGCCGGTGACGCCGCCCGGCAGGACGAAGGGCTGACCGGATCCGTCGGTGGGAACGGATCCGATCAGCCCCGGGTCAGGCTCGGGCGATCAGCGCTGGGTGCCGCCGAGCAGGACGTCGTCCCACGACGGCATGGCGGCCCGGGCTCCGCGTCGCGGCTGGCGACCGGCGTCGGTCCCGGTGCGGGCCATCGGGGAGGTCAGCGAGTCGAGCATGGACCGCTGCTGACCGGCGGCCGGGTTCCGCCGCTCCGGCTCGACCGGGGGAGCGATGTCCGCCGGGATGACCGAGCCGGCGGTGGCCGGCGGGACCTGACGGCTGATCGCCGCCTCCGAGACGGGCGCCGCCGCCGGTGCGGACTGCGCGGCGGGTGCCTCGGGGGTCGGCGTCGGCCGGGTGCCGGTGCGACCGTGCAGCGCGGGGTGGTGCGAGCCGGCAGCGGGTGCGGTGAACAGGTCGCCGCGGGCCGGGCCGTCGATGGTGCGCAGCGGCTGGGGGGTGGGGTCCAGCAACTGGGTGGCCGCGTCGTCGAGTGCGGTCACGGTGCCGGAACCCGGACCGGCGTGCATGGCCCACTCGGCGCGGTTCTCCGAACGTCCGGCGCTCCAGCGCAGGCTGAGCACCCAGCCGTCGGGACCACGGTGTGCGTCCCAGCCGAGCGCCCCGCCCTGCCCGCGGGCGCCGAGGGCGGAGGCCACCAGCTCCTCGAGGGTGCGGCGGGACGTGGTGCCGCCGATGACGGCGACGGCCTTGCGGCCCCGGTCGGCCATGGTGGAGCGCTCCAGCAGGACCGGGTAGGCGAAGCGTTCGATGCGGCTGACGGTGGTGCCGGCGGCCTGGGCGACCTGTTCGGCGGACTCGCCGGCGCGGATGCGCACCTGGATCTCCCGGGGGCGCAGCAACGACTCGCCACCCTCGTCGGCGGTCGCCCGCGGCTGGCCCTGCCGGGCCGCGGCGGCGGACGGGCGGGCCGACCCGCGGACGGCCTGGCGGAGGTCGGCGTCGATGGCCAGGCTGAACCGCTCACCGGACTCGTCGGTGCAGATCACATGGTCGTCCTCGGTGGCCCCGAGTACCCGCAGCGCGCGCATGGCGTTCCCTCCTGAACCTGATGTGGGGCAACGGTATGCCCGGACCCGCCGCGCCCGGTCCAGGCGCGCCGGGCCCGGGGTCGGCGACCGTCAGAGGCGTTCGGCGATCCAGTCGACGGCCCGGGTCAGGGTGCGGACGTCGGCCGGGTCGACGGCGGGGAACATGCCGATGCGCAGCTGGTTGCGGCCGAGCTTGCGGTAGGGCTCGGTGTCCACGATCCCGTTGGCGCGCAACGTCTTCGCGATGGCCGCGGCATCCACCGAGGCGTCGAAGTCGATGGTGCCGACGACCTGCGAACGCAGTGCGGGGTCGGTGACGAAGGGGCTGGCGATGCTGCTGGACTCGGCCCAGTCGTAGAGCGCGGAGCTGGACTCGGCGGTGCGCTTGACGGCCCAGTCGAGCCCGCCCTGGGCAAGCAGCCAGTCGATCTGGTCGGCGAGGAGGAACAGGGTGGCCACCGCGGGGGTGTTCAGCGTCTGGTCCTTGGTGGAGTTGTCCAGGGCGGTGGCGATGGAGAGGAACTCCGGGATCCACCGGTCGCTCGCGTCGATCTCGGCGATGCGCTCCAGTGCGGCGGGGGAGGCCAGCGCGATCCACAGCCCGCCGTCGGAGGCGAAGACCTTCTGCGGGGCGAAGTAGTAGACGTCGGTCTGGCTCACGTCGACGGGGAGCCCGCCGGCGCCGGAGGTGGCGTCGACGAGGACGAGCTGATCGGCGGTGGCGCCCACGGGCCGCTGCACCGGAACGGCCACCCCGGTGGACGTCTCGTTGTGCGCCCAGGCGTAGACGTCGACATCGGGATCGGACACCGCGGCCGGGGCGGTGCCCGGCTCGGTGCTGACGACGATCGGGTCGGCCAGGAACGGGGCCTTCTTCGTGACGGTGGCGAACTTCTGCGAGAACTCGCCGTAGGTCAGGTGGTGGCTCCGGTCGCGGACCAGGCCGAGCGCGGCGGCGTCCCAGAACGCGGTGGTGCCGCCGTTGCCGAGGATGACCTCGTACCCGTCGGGGACGGAGAACAGCGTGGCCAGTCCCTCCCGGACGCGGTGCACGAGCGACTTGACCGGGGCCTGCCGGTGCGAGGTCCCCATCACCGCCCGGCCGGAGGCGGCCAGCGCGGCGAGCGCCTCGGGGCGCACCTTCGACGGGCCGCAGCCGAAGCGGCCGTCGGCCGGGATGAGCTCGTCGGGCAGGACCAGCGTGGTCGCATCGGGCATGGCGGGGAGCGCTCCTCGTTCGTGGGTGCCGGGCTTCACGTCCCGGACGGCCGGACGGTGCGTGCGGTGGGCGCGGTCATCCTCCCACCGCACCGCCGGCCGGCCGTACCCGCGGTGACCCGTCGATGCAGGTGCGGGGATCAGGGCAGCGCGACCAGTCCGGCGAGGGTGGCCAGGAAGGAGACACCGGTGGCGACCGTGCGCAGGCGGAACCACCGTTCCCACCGGGCCTGCCAGGTGCGCCAGTCCGACGGCAGGTGGTCGCCCACCCAGTCGGCCATGCGGAGGTTGATGGGCAGATCACCGCGCAGCACGCCGAGCAGGGCGACGAGGCCCGCGATCAGTCCGACCGCGTCCAGGGCGGCCACCGTCGACCGCCCGTCGATCGCGGCGAGGACGGTCAGCCCCAGCAGGACGCCGATCCCGGCCAGCGTCAACGGCCGCATCAGGGCGGGGAAGTAGCGGTCCGTGGACTGTTTGACGGCGAGGTAGACGGGGCCGTCCAACGCGCGCAGGGCCGGGTTGAGGGCGGCGACCCCGCAGAGGTGGATGCCCGCGCTCAGCCCCAGGAGGATCACGGCCAGACCCGACAGGACGAGCAGCGGACCGGTCACGACAATCGAATACAGTGAGCTGTCATGAAAGGAGTGTGGGCGTGGTGGACGAGTCCGTCAAGGGACGCCGGCAGTACGACGCCACCGGCCGTCGGGAGCGGGCGGCGGCCTCCCGCCGGGCGGTGCTCGCGGCCGCCCACCGACTGCTGCTGATCGACGGGTACGCGGCCACCACCGTCCCGGATGTCGCGGCCGCGGCCGGAGTCTCGGCCGAATTCGTCTACAAGAACATCGGCCGCAAGGCGGCCCTGCTCGGGGCCGTGCTCGACGTGGCCCTGGCCGGCGACGACGCTCCGCTGGCCATGGCCGAACGGGAGTCGATCGCCGCTCTCCGCGCCCTGACCGATCCGGCGGAGGTGTTGGCGGGTTACCTGGTGGTGATGGTCGGGGTCCAGGTGCGGGTGGCCCCTTTGCTGCTGCTCGCTGCCCGGTCGGCCGATCCGGACGCGGGCGCCCTGGTGGTCAAGGCGGACACCGAGCGCCTGGCCGGTATGACGGGCCTGGCCCGGCATCTGCACGGACTGGGCGGTCTCCGACCCGGGCTCGACGTCGACACCGCCGTCGACCTGCTGTGGGCCTACACGGCGCCGAGTCTGTACGACCTGCTGGTGCTCCGGCGCGGGTGGTCGCCGTCGGCCTACCGGGAGCACGTCCGGGCGGCGCTGACCGCGGCGCTGCTGGGGTGACCGGGCGGCGCCCGCCGCCCGGCCCGTCGCTCAGACCAGCCGGTCGGCCCCGGCGACGGCGTCGACGGGTCGCGGTGCGTGCCCGTCGTACACGGCGGCCGGGCGGACGATGCGGCCCAGCCGCTTCTGCTCCAGCACGTGCGCGCTCCAGCCGGCGGTGCGGGCGCAGGTGAACATGGCCGGCATCATCGCCGCGGGCACCCCGGCGAAGTCCAGGATGACGGCGGCCCAGAACTCGACGTTGGTCTCGATGGGCCGGTCCGGCCGGCGTTCGCGCAGTTCGGCCAGCGCGGCCTGCTCGAGAGCGGCGGCGGCCTCGTACCGGGGGGCGTCGAGTTCCTGGCAGGTCCGGCGCAGGACGCGGGCGCGGGGGTCCTCGGCGCGGTAGACGCGGTGCCCGAAGCCCATCAGGCGTTCCTTGCGGTCCAGGATGCCGCGGACCAGCCCGGCCGGATCACCGTCCCGTTCCACCTGCTCGATCATCGGCAGCACGCGGGCCGGGGCGCCGCCGTGCAGCGGGCCGGACATCGCGCCCACCGCTCCGGACAGGCAGGCGGGGACGTCGGCGCCGGTGGAGGCGATGACCCGGGCGGTGAACGTGGAGGCATTCATGCCGTGCTCGGCCGCGGACACCCAGTAGGCGTCGATGGCCCGGATCTGTTCCGGTGACGGCTCACCCAGCCAGGCGGTGAGGAACCGTTCGACGATCGTCGGACACGCCTCGAGCAGGCTCTCCGGCACCTCGGGCAGATCGCCCCGGGCCGAGCGTGCCGCGTAGGACAGCGCCGCCGCGGTGGTCTGCGCGAGCTGGTCGCGGGCCTGGTCGTCGGTGATGTCCAGCAGGGCGGCGAATCCGCGGGCAGGGGCCAGCAACGGCAGACCGGCCTGCACGTCGACGCGGACGTCGCCGGAGCGCACGGGGGAGACGGAGGTGTCCATCGGGAGGGCGGTGCCGAACGCGTCGTCGACGAGCAGCCCCCAGACGTCGTCGAAGCCGACCCGGCCGACCAGGTCGGTGATGTCGACCCCGCGGTAGCGCAGGGCGGATCCGTCCTTGTCGGGCTCGGCGATCTCGGTGTGGAACGCGACCACACCCTCCAGGCCGGGGACGAACGTGGCGGGACTCGTCATGCGAGGTCCTCTCCGATGAGGTGGGGCCGGTGGTGGGTCGGCAGCAGGATGGTTGCGCGACCACCGGGGCGGCCCGGGGATGGGGTCACTGTGCCGCGCGCCGCGTGTCTCCACCAGAGCCCGGACCTGGGGCGACCGGTGGGCTTGGTCACCCGGGTCCGCATGGCGCGTAGCGTGCGGACGGCGGTGGCCACCCCCGCCCCGGGACGGCGCGACCACCCGTCGCCCGTCCCGTTCCGCCCCCGTCCCGAGGATCGCCGTGAGCCACGACCGCCTGCCCGACCTGGCCGACATGCGCCGCACCTACGCCCAGGCCGGGTTGGCCGAGGACGACCTCGCCGCCACCTGGCCCGAGCAGTTCGCGGCCTGGATGGCGCAGGCGGTGGACGCCGGTGTGCTCGAGCCGAACGCGATGGTGCTGGCCACCGCCGGCCCCGACGGCGACGTCGCCTCGCGGACCGTGCTGGCCAAGGGTGTCGACGACGACGGCATCGACTTCTTCACCAACTACTCGTCGGCCAAGAGCCGGCACCTGGACGCCAACCCGCGGGCGTCGGTCACCTTCCCCTGGTACGCGCTCGAGCGGCAGATCCAGGTGCGCGGCACCGTGCACCGGTTGTCCGCCGAGGCGACGGAGAGCTACTGGCGTACCCGCCCCCGGGCGTCCCAGGTGGGTGCGTGGACCAGCCCGCAGTCCACCGTGATCGCCGGCCGGGACGCCCTGGCCGCGGCGCAGGCCGAGGTCGAGGAACGCTTCGCCGGGCAGGAGGTGCTCCCCGTGCCGCCGTTCTGGGGCGGCTGGCACCTGACCGCCGAGTCGGTCGAGTTCTGGCAGGGCCGGCCGAGCCGGCTGCACGACCGGCTGCGGTTCCGTCGCGGGGGATCCGCCTGGGTCGTGGAACGACTCGGGCCGTGACGGACCCGGCCTCGGCCGTCCCCGAGGAGGCCGGTCCGCCCGGGCGGGCCCGCCGCTGGGGTCCGGACACCCGGCCGCTGGCCGTCCCGGCCTACCGCCGCCTGTTCATCGGCCAGGTGGTGACCGTGGTGGGCACCCAGCTGACCGCGGTCGCGGTCCAGCAGCAGATCTTCCAGATCACCGGGAGTTCGGCCTGGGTCGGCATCGCCTCCCTGGTCGCGCTGGTGCCGCTGGTGGTGTTCGGTCTGCTCGGCGGGGCCATCGCGGACACCTACGACCGCCGCACGCTGCTGATCATCACCTCGACCGGCATCGGGCTGACCAGCGTCGCTCTGTGGCTGGCCACCTTCGCGGGCGGCGAGTCGGTGTGGGTGGTGCTGGCCCTGCTCGCCGTCCAGCAGGGCTTCTTCGCGGTGAACCAGCCGACCCGGTCGGCGATCATCCCGCGGCTGATGCCGGCCGCCCTGGTCCCGTCGGCCAATGCCCTGGGCATGACGGTGTTCTCCGCGGGCGTCATCGTCGGGCCGCTGCTGTTCGGCGTGCTCGTCCCGGTGCTCGGCCTGGGCTGGCTGTACTTCCTGGACGCCGTGCTGACGGTGGCGGTCATCTGGGCGGTGGTGCGGCTGCCGGCCATGCCGCCGCTGGGCGGGAAGCGGTCGCGGGCCAAGGTGGTCGACGGGCTGTCCTACCTGTGGGTGCGTCCGTTGCTGCTGATGACGTTCGTCGTGGACATCATCGCCATGGTCTTCGGCCTGCCCCGGGCTCTGTTCCCGCAGATGGCGCAGGAGATCTTCGGCGGCCCGCCGGAGGGCGGCCTGGCCCTGGGTGCACTGAACGCGGCGATGGGGATCGGGGTGCTCGTCGGCGGGCTCACCGGCGGCTGGATCCAGCGCATCCACCGGCAGGGCAAGGCCATCGTCGTGGCCATCCTCGTCTGGGGCGCGGCGATGAGCGTGCTCGGGCTGACCTCGGCACTGTGGGTGGCCGTGCTGCTGCTGGCCGTCGGCGGCTGGGCCGACATGATCAGCAGCGTCTTCCGGTCGACGATCCTGCAGGTGCAGGCGACCGACGAGATGCGCGGCCGCATGCAGGGGGTCTTCCTGGTGGTCGTGGCGGGCGGGCCGCGCGTCGCGGATCTGCTGCACGGGCTCGTCGCGTCCGCGACCACCACGCAGATAGCGGTGACCGGCGGCGGGATCGCCTGCGTGGTGCTGACCCTGGTCGCCGCGGCGTGGGGGCGGACCCTGATCCGGTACGACACCCGTGACGCCCGCGACTGACCCGGCGGATACTCGACGGCTCGAGGGGGAGTGGGTCCGTGGTGGAGTTCCCGACGGGTGACGGGCATGTCGGGCGCCCCCGCGCCCTGCTCGTCCTGGGCCGTCTGCAGGTGGGGTTGCTGCTGGTCTGCGCCGTGATCCTGCTCGGGGTGATCCTTCTCGGCTGGGTGTTCTCCGGCTGGGTCTGGCCGGCCGACAGCGTGGCCGAACTGCTCACCGGCATCGGCGCCGTGCTCCTCGGCGGCCTGTGGCTGGCGGCGACCCGACCGGCGTGGCGGGGCCGCACCCGGCCGCTGATCGCGACGGCCGTGGTGACGATCCCCGTCGCGGTGGGTTCCGGCCTCTGGCTGTCCTCCCGCGGTGTGCTGCCCGTCCCGTTCCTCGCCGGGGTGCTCCCGGTGGCGATCCTCGTGGTGTGGATCCGTCGGCGATCCCCGGGGCCGCATGCAAGCTCGGGTTGACGGCCGTCCGGGTTCTGCCGCCACCCCGTCCATCACCCGACCGGGCCGGACCGGGGGGCTCCCGGGCGGGCAGAATGACCGGCGAGTCGGCGGCGGTCGGCAGGGGTGGAGCGCAGCGGATGACGCAGGGGCCGGGGCAGTACGGAGGGCAGGACCCGTGGGCCGGCGACCCGGCGTCCGCGCAGGCCTGGGGTGCACAGGGGTGGGGCGAGCAGGGGTGGGGGGAGCAGCCCGTTCCCGGTGCCGGCCAGGAGCAGCCCTCCGCCGGTCAGCCGGGCCGGCCGGGCCGGTGGGATGAGTGGCCCGGTCCGCACACCGGACAGCACCCGGGTGCGCATCCCGGGCAGCCGTATCCGGGTGGGTCCTCCCCTGCACAGCCCTATCCGGGCCAGCAGTTCCCGGGCCATGCCCACCCCGGCCAGCACCACCTCGGTGAGCAGTACCCCGGTGAGCAGTACCCCGGTCAGGCGTACCCCGGGCAGGCCTGGCCCGGGTACGGGCCGACCGGTGGGTGGACCGGGTATCCGGCGCCCGGCCCCGCCTACCCGGCGCCGGTGCGGCCGTTCCGTCCGGGCGGGGTGACCGCGGCGGCGGTCCTGGCCTTCGTGCAGAGCGGTCTGCTGCTGTTCGCGGGCCTGTTCGTCCTGGCCGGCGCCGATGTGGCCGGCGTCGTCCAGGACTCCGGATCGGGCCTGGACGACGAGTTCACCGTCGTCGCCCTGCTCACCTGGCTGGCCACCGGACTGCTCATCGCCGGTGGGGCGCAGGTGCTGAACGGCCCGCGCGGCATCCTGATCGGCGGATGCGCCCTGTCCCTCGCGCTCAGCGTCTACTGGCTGGTCCGGATCCTGGGTGAGGTGGCCGTCCGCGGGGTGGTGGCCTGGCCGTTCCTGTTCGCCGTCCTGCCGATCATCAGCATCTCGATGATCAGCACGGGCGCGGTGCGGCACTGGTCGGCGACGGTGGCGTCGGTCCGCGGCTGACCGGTGCCCTGGTCCGGAACGTTCACCGGCATGGGGCAGGATCGGTGCCCTGAACCCGGGAGGCCCCCACCCATGTCGTCCTCGTCGCCGTCGTCGCACCCACCCCAGGACTGGGCCCCGTACCAGGGTCTGGCCGATGCCGTCCACGCCTACATCCGTGACGCCGAGATCGCCCTGGACGCGTTGTCCGGGGTGCTCGACTTCGGTGACGTCACCGCCTTCACCTGCGAGCGGTTGACCACCGAGCAGCCGTGGGGCGAGTCGTTGTGGCAGGAGGTGGCGGTGACCGACGGCCGCCGGCTCGTGCTGTGGCACGGCGACGACGAGGTGGACGACGACGCGCCGGGTGAGTCGTTCTTCACCTCGTCGCTGCGGACGGTGCCGCTCGCCGCGATCGTCGACCAGGGCCTGCGCCACCGCTTCCACAACCAGCCCGACGGGTCGCGGACCATGCACACCGTCATGCTGTACCTCTCCACGCAGACCCCGGAGCGCTCGCTGACCGAGCTGACCGAGGCGAACGAGACGCGTTCCCTGCAGTTCATGGAGACCTACCGGTTCTCCAAGTCGATCACCGATGGAGGGCTGGCACAGATGCAGAGGTTGCTGCAGTTCGGGCGGGCGTTGTCGGCGGCGAGCGGGGGCACCCGGTGACCGCCCGCCCGGCCACCGGTCCGGTGCACGAGCTGCGACTCGGCGAGGCCACCGCCCACATCGGCGAGCTCGCCGCCGTGCTCCGCGGGTTCCAGGTCGGCGGCGTCGCCTACACCGAGACGTGGGACGACGCCGAGCTGCCGCCCATGGGCTGCGGCATCGTGCTCGTGCCCTGGCCCAACCGCATCCGCGATGCCCGCTGGACCCACGACGGGGCCGTGCAGAAGCTGGACATCACCGAGCTGTCCAACGGGCACGCCACCCACGGGCTGCTGCGCAACACCGCCTACCGGGTCGTCGAGCAGCAGGACGACCGCATCACCCTGGCCGCGACGATCTACCCGCAGCACGGCTACCCGTTCGTCCTGGACACCCGGGTGACGTACGCGCTCACCGCCGACGGGCTCGCCGTCACCCACGAGCTGACCAACCCGGGCGACGCTGCGGCTCCGTTCGGCGTGGGTACCCACCCCTACCTGCGGGTCGGCGACCACCCGGTGGACGACCTGGTGCTGACCGTGCGCGCGGAGACCTACGCGCCGTGCGACGAGCGGCTCATCCCGGTGGGCCGGGAGCCCGTGCAGGGCACCGGTCTGGATCTGCGCTCCGGGGTGCGGCTCGGACACCTGGACGCCGACGTCGCGCTGACCGACCTGGCGGCGGACGGGGGCCGGGTCGAGCACAGCCTGACCGCTCCGGACGGCACCGGCCTGGTGCTGTGGGCCGACGAGGTGTTCGGCTGGGTCCAGGTGTTCTCGCCGACGAACTTCCCGAGCCCGTCCGCCCCGCAGCAGCGGCGGGCCGTCGCGGTCGAGCCGATGACGTGCGCGGCCGACGCGTTCAACAACGGCTGGGGGCTGCTGACCCTGGAACCGGGCGACACCTGGTCCGCCTCCTGGGGTCTGCGACCGGTCGCCGCGGGCTGAGCCATGGCCGCCCCGGTGCGGAGGCCCGTCACGGGTGCCGCACCGGGCGGCTCGTACCGGACCCGGCCGGCGCTCAGCGCTTGGGGCGCTCCTTGAACCGCCGGAGCGCCTCCTCCCGTTCGGCCTTGTGGTCCACGATCGGCTCGGGGTAGCCGTCCGGGACGCCGTCGGGCAGCAGCCACGGCTGGTGGACGGCCTTGCCGGACACCCCGGCCAGCTCGGGGACGTACTTGCGGACGTACTCGCCGTTCGGGTCGAACTTCTCGCCCTGGGTCATCGGGTTGAACACCCGGTAGAACGCGGCGGACGCCGACCCGGACCCGGCCACCCACTGCCACCCGTGGTTGTTGGACGACAGATCACCGTCGACCAGGTGCTCCATGAAGTGCCGGGCGCCGATCTGCCACGGCAGGTGCAGGTCCTTGATCAGGTACGAGGCCACCACCATCCGCAGTCGGTTGTGGATCCAGCCCTCGGCCAGCAGCTGGCGCATGCCCGCGTCGACGAACGGCACCCCGGTGCGGCCGTCCTTCCAGGCCTGCAGGTGCTCGTCGGCCTCGGCGCCGCTGTCCCATTCCATCGCCTCGATGACCGGGTCCAGCGAGGTCCGGGTGGATTCGGGTACCCGGTGCACGACATCGGCGTAGAACTCCCGCCAGGCCAGCTCGGAACGGTAGGTCTCCGCGCCCTCCCCGGACCGCCCGTCCAGGTCGGCGAGCAGGGTGCGCGGGTGCAGGCAGCCCCACTTCAGGTAGGCCGACATCCGGCTGGTGCCGGGCAGGTCGGGCCGGTCGCGGTGGTCCTGGTAGTCGTCCACCGGTCCGTCCAGGAAGTCCTTCCAGTGGGCCAGACCGGCCTTCTCGCCCGGCTCGATCAGCGTCATGCCCTTCGGCAGCGGCCGGGCGAGCAGGTCCGGGTCGTGCCGGGTGATCCCGGTGACCGAATCCGGATCGATCCAGCTCACGCCCTTCCCGGAGACGGCCGGCTTGCGCCAGCCGTGCTGCTTCCACGCCCGGTAGAACGGGGTGAACACGGCGAAGGAACTGCCGTCGTCCTTGGTGACCCGGCCGGGCGCGATGGCGTACGGGGAGCCGGTGGTGACCAGCTCGATGCCCTTGTCCTGCAACGCTTTCGCGACCGCATCGTCCCGGCGACGCCCGTAGGGCATGAAGTCGGCGGAGATGTGCACGCTGTCGGCGCCGATCTGCGCCGCCAACCGGGGGATCACCGTCTCCGGCCTGCCGTGCACGATCAGCAGGCGGCCGCCCATCGACTCGTCCAGGGCGGACAGGCAGCCGGCCAGGAAGTGCCGGCGGGGGGCGCCGGAGGGCTTCATCAGCGCGTCGTCGGCGACGAACACCCCGAGCATCTCGCGGTCGGCGTCTCCGTCGTGGGCGGCGGCGAGCAGGGCGGCGTGGTCGGACAGACGCAGGTCACGACGGAACCACAACAGGCTGGGCGTACTCATCCCCCGATCATGCCCGGCTCCACCGACAGTGCCGGACCCCGCCCTGCGGCAGCCGGTTCCGACCCTGGCATCGGCAAGGACGACGACGGGCCCGGGCGATCATCGCCCGGGCCCGCATCGAGGTCGTGGTCGGCTCAGCGCTCGGCCATCCCCGTCCAGTCGCGCTCGGCGTAGCCGGTGTAGACCTGCCGCGGGCGGCCGATCTTGGTGGTGGGGTCGGCGATCATCTCGCGCCACTGGGCGATCCAGCCGGGCAGCCGGCCCAGCGCGAACAGCACGGTGAACATGCGGGTGGGGAAGCCCATCGCCTTGTAGATCAGCCCGGTGTAGAAGTCGACGTTCGGGTAGAGCTTGCGGGAGATGAAGTACTCGTCGGAGAGCGCGACCTCCTCGAGCTGCTTGGCCAGCTGCAGCAGCTCGTCGTCGGCGCCGAGATCGGCGAGGACCTCGTCGGCGGTCGCCTTCACCAGGGCCGCGCGCGGGTCGTAGTTCTTGTAGACCCGGTGCCCGAAGCCCATGAGCTTCACGCCGGGCTCCTTGTTCTTCACCCGCTTGACGAACGCGTCGACCCCGCCGCCCTCGACGCGCATCTTCTCGAGCATCTCCAGCACGGCCTGGTTGGCCCCGCCGTGCAGCGGGCCGAACAGCGCGTTGATGCCGGCCGAGACGGAGGCGAACAGGTTCGCGTGCGAGGAACCGACCAGGCGCACCGTCGAGGTCGAACAGTTCTGCTCGTGGTCGGCGTGCAGGATCAGCAGCTGGTCCAGCGCCTTGGCCATCTTGGGGTCGACCTCGTACGGCTCGGCCGGGAAGCCGAACGACATCCGCAGGAAGTTCTCCACCAGCCCGAGCGAGTTGTCCGGGTAGAGCAACGGCTGGCCGATGCTCTTCTTGTAGGCGTAGGCCGCGATGGTCGGCAGCTTGGCCAGCAGGCGGACGGTGGCCAGTTCGACCTGCTCGGTGTTGAACGGGTCGAGACCGTCCTGGTAGAAGGTCGACAGCGCGCTGACCGCGCTGGACAGCACCGGCATCGGGTGCGCATCCCGCGGGAACCCGTCGAAGAACCGCTTGAGGTCCTCGTGCAGCAGGGTGTGCCGGCTGATCCGCGAGGTGAAGGCGTCGAGCTCGGTCTGGGTGGGCAGCTCGCCGTAGATGAGCAGATAGCTGGTCTCCAGGAACGTGGAGGACTTGGCCAGCTGCTCGATGGGGTAGCCCCGGTACCGCAGGATGCCGGCGTCGCCGTCGATGTAGGTGATGGCCGACGTGGTCGACCCGGTGTTCATGAAGCCCGGGTCCAGGGTGATCACCCCGGTGGTGGCCAGCAGCTTGGAGATGTCGACGCCCGAGGCGCCCTCCACGGCCGCGACGGTCTTCAGTTCCAGGGTGGTCTCGCCCACGACCACGCGGTCCGGCCCGGCGTCGGCCGGTGCGGGGGAGGTCGACTGCGGTGTCTGCGTCACGTCGGACATTCCGGTTGCGCCTCTCGCTCGTCTGCGATGCGCACGGGGCGATCGCGACTGAGGGCGACAGCCGCCCCCAGGCCAGGATGAGTCCTTCGAGGTTACTGGCCCGGGGCGGGTCCGCCGACCCGGGGCCGGGGGAGCGGGCCCGGGTCGGTCAGCGCGCCGGTGGGGTGGCCGGGATGCCGAAGTCCGAGGCAACGGCGGGCTTGCGGCTCTTCCAGATGAAGCCGTCGTAGAGGAAGTGCAGCAGCCCGATGCTGTAGACGATGATCAGGTACGTGGCCGTGGGGAGCACACCGCGCATCTGCAGGTCGATCACCGCGAACACGGCGAAGAACCCGACGAGCAGGGCGACGCGCTTGAGCGGGGTCCCGGCCAGGAAGGCCAGCAGCCCGCGGCCGCCGGCGCCCCGGGCGTCCGTGCCGTACCGACTGATGAGCGTGCGGTGCACCACGACGACGTACTCGATCGCGTGGGCGGTGATGTAGGCGACCAGTCCGGCGACCGGGTTGACCATCAGGGCCACGAGCAGGGCCAGCGAGCTGGCCAGGTAGTTCCACTTCGCGGGGTTGGCCCGGCCGGCGATCACCGCCTGCCGCTCCTGGCGGCCGTAGGCCAGGAGCACGACCACGGCGGCGACGGCGAGCGGGACGGCGACCCACAGCAGCAGCGACCGGGCGGAGAGCAGCAGCTCGACCTCGCTGGCGTTGTCCGAACCGAGCCCGTCGGCGAAGCGCGTGAGCTGGTGGGCGGTGCCGGGCAGCAGGGCGACGGCGGCGATCACGGCGGCGAGCGGCACGTAGGACACCGCGCGATCCAGCGCCACCGAGCCGTACTTCGCCTTGCGGGCGTAGATGCGGAGCAGCCCGTAGCGCTGCTGCTGGGTGTGGTAGAGCTGCCACACCGCGGCGATCGGGATGATGATCCAGAGGTCGAGCAGCACGGCCGCGGTGATCAACGGGATGGCGACGATCGGCGTCCAGACGAACAGCGCGCGCCGCATCCGGAACTGCGCCTTGTCCCCGTAGACCAGCAGCAGGGTCAACGGCTGGTGCAGCAGGCTCACCAGGAAGACCCAACTCATCACGGCCAGCGTGGCGCGGTCGAAGGTCGGGGTGGACGGCAGGCTGAGCCCCGCGGTCAGGGCGAAGAGCGGCAACCACGACCAGGCCAGCAGCTGGTCGGTGCGCAGCGAGTAGATCCACTTCGTCACGGTTCCGGCCGAACCGGCGGCGCCGGGGGAGGTGGGCGTGCCGGTGCGGGCGGGACGGGGCAGAACGACCATCGAACGGGCTCCCTCGTGGGCCGTCCAGCGTGGCGCCGAGGCAGGCGGGACGGGGTTGACGCTCCGCTCAGATCGATGACAGAACGTGAAAACGACGGTAACCGTGTGTCGTCAAGGC
The DNA here is from genome assembly GCF_030811475.1 of Nakamurella flavida. Lineage (NCBI taxonomy): Bacteria > Bacillati > Actinomycetota > Actinomycetes > Nakamurellales > Nakamurellaceae > Nakamurella > Nakamurella flavida. The sequence goes on along the minus strand of NZ_JAUSQV010000001.1, from coordinate 1,903,851 downwards.
TCTGTGGGCCGCGCGGTCGGGGAGGGGCGGGAACGGCCCGGGGTCGATCACCGTGTGTCACGCGTCGGCGGAGACGTGGAGTGGCCGACACGGCCGGGACGATCGGCCCGGTCGACCGTCCGACGGGTTCGTGGCCGAGCGTGCCCACCGGCCGGGGGACCCGCGTCGGCCAGGGCCGGGCCACCCGGGAGGGTGAACTTCCCGGCGGATGTCGACCTCAGGAGCGGTGGTCGAACCGATCCTGGGCGGCGACGATCTCCGGCACCGCGTCCTCGAGGAGTGCGGTCAGGTCGGCGATCCGACCGGCGACGCGCACGCCCAGGGGGGTGAGGGAGTACTGCACCCGCGGCGGGATGGTGGTGACCACGTCACGGACGACCATGCCGTCCCGCTCCAGGGTCTGCAGGGTCTGGGCCAGCATCTTCTCGCTCACCCCGTCCACCCGCCGGCGCAGGGCGTTGAACCGGTAGTCGCCCTCACCCAGAGCGAGCAGGGCGAGGAACCCCCACTTCGTGCCGATGTCCTCCAGGGCCCCGCGGGAGGCGCACGCGCGGGCGAAGACGGTGACGGCGAGATCCGTGGCCGGGTCGACGGCCTCGTGCTCCCGCTGCGGGGTCGCCCCGTCCGATCCGCTGCGGTCCGCTGTGCTGGTCACTCCCTCATCCTATGGCACTGTCGGGATCAGCTACGCTGTGGAATAGTAAGCACTCACCACGAGGGAGCGTCATGTCCGTCATCGCCATCACCGGAGCCACCGGCCAGCTGGGTCGCCTGGTCGTCGAGAACCTGCTCGAGTCCGGCATCCCCGCCGGGGACGTCGTCGCCGTCGTGCGGACCCCCGGAAAGGCCGCCGACCTGGCCGAGCGGGGGGTCCAGGTCCGGGAGGGCGACTACGACCGCCCGGACACCCTGACCACCGCACTGGCCGGGGTCGACGTCCTCCTGCTGGTGTCCGGCAGCGAGCCGGGTGGCCGCGTCGCCCAGCACACCGCCGTCATCCGGGCCGCCGAGAACGCCGGGGTGGATCGGATCGTCTACACCAGCCTGCTGCGGGCCGACACGTCCCCGCTCGTCCTCGCCCCGGAGCACAAGGCGACCGAGGAGATCCTGGCCGCGTCCGCCCTGCCGACCACGATCCTGCGGAACGGGTGGTACACCGAGAACTACACCGCGCGGCTGGGGGAGTACCTGGACCGCGGCGTCATCGTCGGGGCCACGGGTGACGGGCTCGTGGCCGCGGCCACCCGCGCCGACTACGCCGCGGCGGCGGCCGTGGTCCTGACCACCGACGGCCACGAGGGCGCGGTCTACGAGCTGGGTGGAACCCCGTTCACGCTGACCGAGCTCGCCGCCGTCATCACCGAGGTCGCCGGTCGTCCGGTGACCCACCAGGACGTCTCCGTGGCCGAACTGCGCGGCATCCTCACCGGGGCCGGTCTCGACGAGGGCACCGCCGGATTCGTGGCCGCGCTGGACGAGGCCACCGCGCAGGGTGCGCTGGACACCGACAGCACCGATCTGGCCCGTCTCATCGGCCGCCCGACCACCCCGCTCGCCGACGCGGTCCGCGCCGCCCGCTGACCCTCGCGAGGCCGCATCTTCCGGCCGCCCGGGTCTCTCGGGGCCTGTCGGAGGTGCGTCCTGTTCCACGCGCCCCGGTCTCTCGTTCGCGCTGCCGATGGTGGGCGCGGACGAGAGGTCGGGGCGCGTGGACGGCGGGATGGGGCCGGGTCCGTCTCGCCGGCCCGCGTGACCATCGGTGAATCACCCGGATGCCTGCTCCCGGCGGGGCGGGACCTGTTGACACCCTCCCCGGGCGGGGCCACACTCGCTCTACACATCAGACATCTGATGTCCCCGACATCTGTGCGCGATTCTCGACGACGAGGAGGCCGGCCCGGTGGGTTATCCCGAGGAACTGGCCGACGGCATCCTCACCGCGGTGATCGAGGGCAGCTTCGTCGCCGGGTCCGCGCTTCCGTCCGAGGGTGAGTTGGCCCTGCGCTACGGCATGAGCCGACTGACCGTGCGCGAGGCGATCCGGATCCTGCGCTCCCAGGGAGTGCTCGAGATCCGCCGCGGGCGCGGCACCTTCGTCAACGTCCCCGACCGGTGGACCTCCCTCGAGGCGATCGTCCGGGCCGAGCACCACCGCGATCCCTCGTCCGGCGTCTCGGAGAAGTTGCTTGAGGCCCGGCGCATGGTCGAGGTGGGCGCCGCGCAGCTCGCCGCGGCGCGCCGCAGTGAGGAGGACCTGGACGAGCTCGCCTCCTGCATGCAGGAGATGGCCGCCGGTCACGACTCCGGGGACGTCGACCTGTTCGTGGAGGCCGACATCGCCTTCCATGCCGTGATCATGCGCGCGTCGGGCAACATCTTCGTGCCCTTCATGTTCGAACCGTTCGGCGAGCTGCTCACGCACACCCGCCGGCAGACCTCCACGCTGCCGGTCATCCAGGCCAACGCGATCCGCGAGCACGCCGCCATCGCCGAGGCCCTGCGCGCAGGGGACGCCGACGCGGCCCGCGGCGCCATGGAGTCGCACATGGACCAGACGCGTGACGATCTCCGCCACCATGTCCTGGAGGCAGCGACCGGCGGCGCGGGAGACCCGTTCGCGGCACCGCCGCCACCGTCCCGGTCCGCCGTCCGGTAGCGGTCCACCCCGCCACACCATCCGTCACAGCGCGAGAACCCCTGGGAGTGCATCGATGTCCGTTCCGCCCGTGCCGCACCGCGAGCCGGTCACCCTGGCCGAACTGACCCGGGACCTGCCGCCGGGACGTCCCGTCGACCCGGCGGATCTCGCCGCGACCGTGGCGACCGCACGACGGCTGGTGGTGCTGGACGACGACCCGACGGGCACCCAGAGCATCGCCGATCTGCCCGTCCTCACCACGTGGTCGGTGCAGGACCTGCGGTGGGCCCTGCAGCAGGACACCGCCGGCTTCTTCGTGCTCACCAACAGCCGCAGCCTGACCCCCGAGGACGCCGCCGACCGGAACCGGGAGATCGTCCACGCGCTCGCCGAGGCGGCCGCCGCGGAGGGCGTGCAGTACGCGATTGCCAGTCGGTCGGACTCCACCCTGCGCGGACACTTCCCGCTGGAGACGGACGTCCTGGCCGCGGAGCTCGCCGGGCTGGGCTCCCCGGTCGACGGTGTCCTCGTCGTGCCGGCCTACCTGGAGCCGGGCCGGATCACCATCGACTCCGTGCACTGGACGCGGACCGCCGAGGGCATGGTGCCGGTCGCGCAGAGCGAGTTCGCCCGCGACGCCACCTTCGGCTACCACGAGAGCGATCTGCGGTCCTGGGTGCAGGAGAAGACCGACAACCGCATCGCCGCCGGGGATGTCGCCGCCATCACCTTGGACCACCTGCGGGTCGGTGGACCCGACCGGGTGCAGGAAGTCCTCGGCGCGCTCACCGGCGGCGTCCCCGTCGTGGTGGACGCCGTCACCGACGACGACCTGCGGGTGCTCGTCCAGGCCGTGGTCGCCGCCGAGGCCCGCGGGCGGACCTTCCTCTACCGGGTGGGGCCGTCGTTCGTCCGGGCCCGCGCCGGCCAGCAGGCCCGCCCGGCCATCGACGCGGAGCGGCTGCACGCGATCGTGCGGGACGCCCGGCAGGCGGCCGAGCGCACCCCGGAACCGCAGGATCCCCGTCCTGCGGCGCCGCACGGGCTCATCGTGGTCGGGTCGCACGTCGGGCTGACCACCCGGCAGCTCGACGCGCTGCGGAGCCGCGGGCACATCGTCGAGCTGGAGCTCGAGGTCCCCACCCTGCTCGACGAGCAGACCGCCCCTGCGCATCTCGCCGACATCGTCGACCGGGCGGTGGAGCTGCTCGCCGACGCGAGCTCCGCGGACGACGTCGTCATCCGCACCAGCCGGACCCTGGTCACCGGCCGGGACGCCCAGCACAGCCTGCACATCTCCCGCACGGTCAGTGCCGCCTCGGTCGCGGTGGTCCGGGCGATCGCCGCGCGCATCCGCCCGGCCTTTGTCGTCGCCAAGGGGGGGATCACCTCCTCGGACACCGCCGCTCTCGGGCTGTCGGTGGTGCGGGCCTGGTCCCGGGGCACCCTGCTGCCCGGGATCGTCTCCCTCTGGGAGCCCGTGGCCGGGCCCGCCCAGGGCATCCCGTACGTGGTCTTCGCGGGCAACGTCGGGGACGACGACGCCCTGGTCGACGTGCTCGACACCCTCCGCACCCTGTCGCCGGGTTCGCCGGCCTGAGTCCACCCGCTGCGGCCCGCACCCTCCGCCCCGACCCCCACCCCTGAACAGGACACGTCATGCCGCAGAACACTTCTCCGCACGTCGCCGTCATCGGACTGGGGGCCATGGGGCTCCCCATGGCCACCCACCTGGCCGGCGCCTTCCCCGTCACCGGCTTCGACATCGCCCAGGCCCGGCGGGATCTGCTCGTGGCGGCCGGTGGTGGGCAGGCCGGCACCCCGGCCGAGGCAGCCGCCGCCGCGGACGTGGCGCTGCTCGCCGTCCGCGACCACGAGCAGGCGTCGGCGGCGCTGTTCGGCGAGGGGGGCGTGACGAGCACGCTGCGCCCCGGTGGCGTCGTCATCCTGACCAGCACCATCGGCCCCGACGCGGCGCGTGAGCTGCACGCGCGGCTGCAGGCGACCGGGCACGTCCTCGTCGACGCCCCGATCAGCGGGGGACCGGTGCGTGCCGGGCAGGGCGACCTGCTGATCGTGGTCGGCGCGGAAGACGCTGCGCTGCAGCAGGTCCGCCCCGTCCTGGACCGGCTCGCCTCCACGCTGACGGTGGTCGGGCCGCGACCCGGGGACGGTCAGGCGCTCAAGACCATCAACCAGCTGCTGGCCGGCGTGCACATCGCCGCGGCCGCCGAGGCCGTCGCCCTGGCCCGCGGGTTGGGCCTCGACCCGGCCGTCGTCGTCGGCACGCTGGCCCAGGGCGCGGCCGGGTCGTTCATGCTCGGCGATCGCGGCCCGCGGATGCTCCAGGCCTACACCGACGAACCGGCCGAGGTGAAGTCCCGCATCGACATCTTCGTCAAGGACATGGGCATCGTCACCGGTGTGGGTCGCGAGGCCCACGTGCCGCTGCCCCTGGCGGCGGCCGCACAGCAGCTCTACCTGATCGCCGAGGCCAACGGGCTGGGCGCCCAGGACGACTCGACGGTGGTGACCGTGCTGTCCCCCGCGACGCGGCCGTGAGGCGGCCCGGCCGGGTCACCGGCTGCGGGCGCCGACCCGGACAGCGTCCGCGGCATGCCTATAGGATCCCGCAGATGCCCGGAGGAGTGCGTCCGCGTGCCGTCAATCGGCAGGTGTTGACCGATCGCGTCTACGAGGAAGTCCTGGCCGGGCTGATGGACGGCCGGTTCACGGCCGGGGCCGGGATCAGCATCGACGGACTGGCCCGGGATCTCGACGTCTCGCCCACCCCGGTCCGCGAGGCGCTGGCCCGGTTGGAGTCCACCGGGATGGTGACCCGGGTGGCCCTCAAGGGGTACCGGGTGGCCCCGCTGTTCACCACCGAGGAGCTGGGCGAGCTGATGGACGCCCGGTTGGTCCTGGAGCCCGTCACCGCAATGCGTGCCTGCGAGCGCGCCACCCCGGAACTCGTCGCCGAACTCGCGCGGTCGGTGGCCGATCTGCGGGACGCACCCCGCGGTGGGTCGTTCGCCGAGTTCCGCGACTACTGGGAGGCCGACGAGCGGCTCCACCGGTTGATCGCGGAGCATTCCGGCAACCGCTTCCTGCTCTCCGCCTACGAGGGACTCGGCGGTCAGATCCAACGATTCCGCTACTTCAACGGGGTCGGGGTGACCGATGCCGAGGCCGCCATCGAGGAGCACACCGCGATCCTGGCGGCGTTCCGGACCGGAGCGGCGCACTCGGTGGGGGAGGCGATGGTCGCCCACCTGGCGGGGGTCAAGGCCCGGGCGCTGGGCGACGTGCGGTCCCGGGACATCCCGATGGCCCATCCCCGGCGCTGAGCCGGCGCGCAGGGTCTTGACACCGACCTCACATGCGTAGATCCTATAGGAAACGCCCCGAATGCTGATGGGGCCGCACGGCACCTGACCGGAGCGCGGACCGTCGTCCACAGCAGTGGGCCGATCCGCCGGAGATTCAATGAGGAATCATGACTGTTCTGTTCGATGATCCCGCCGCCTTCGCCGACGAGGCACTGGACGGTTTCGTGGCCGCCAACCGCAGTCACGTCGCCCGGGTCGACGGTGGCGTCGTCCGGTCCACCGAGATGACGCCCGGTCAGGTGGCCGTGGTCATCGGTGGCGGTTCCGGTCACTACCCGGCCTTCGCCGGGCTGGTCGGCCCGGGACTGGCGGCCGGTTCCGCCTGCGGCAACATGTTCGCCTCGCCCGCCGCCGGTCAGGTGTACCGGGTGGCCAAAGCCTCGCAGGTCGGCGGGGGAGTGCTGCTGAGCTACGGCAACTACGCCGGCGACGTCCTGCACTTCGGTCAGGCGCAGCAGCGGCTGAACGCCGAGGGGATCGAGACCCGGACCGTGCTGGTCACCGACGACATCGCCAGTGCACCGATCGAGACGATCGAGCTGCGTCGTGGCATCGCCGGCGACCTCACCGTCTTCAAGGTGGCCGGCGCCGCCGCGGAGGCCGGGCTGGACCTGGACGAGGTGGAACGCCTGGCCCGCAAGGCCAACCACCACACCCGCACCCTGGGCGTCGCCTTCGCCGGGTGCACCCTGCCCGGTGCCGACGCCCCGCTGTTCACCGTCCCCGACGGCCAGATGTCCCTCGGTCTGGGCATCCACGGCGAGCCCGGCATCTCCGAGCACCCCATGCCCACCGCGTCCGAGCTGGCCCGGTTGCTGGTCGACAAGCTCCTCGCCGACAAGCCGGAGGACGCGGGCAGTCGGGTCGCCGTCATCGTCAACGGGTTGGGCACGGTCAAGTACGACGAGCTCTTCCTGCTGTACGGGAAGATCGAGAAGCTGCTGCTGGCCGCCGATCTGGAGATCGTCGAGCCGGAGTGCGGCGAGCTGGTCACCAGCCTGGACATGTCCGGCGTCTCGCTGACCCTGTTCTGGCTGGACGACGAGCTGGCCACCTGGTGGTCCGCCCCCGCCGACACGCCCGCCTTCCGCAAGGGCACCGCCGACGCCCGCCCGCAACGCGACGCCGCCGAACTCACCGAGGCCACCGCGGAAGCGGTCCAGGCCGGTACCCCGGCGGCCGTCGCCCTGGGGCGCAGCGCGATCGCCGCCCTGGAGTCCATCCGCGCGACCGTCGAGGAACACGAGCAGGCGCTGGGTGATCTGGACGCCATCGCCGGGGACGGTGATCACGGCATCGGCATGCGCCGTGGCATCGAGGGCGCCGTGGCAGCGGCCCGGGAGTCCGACGGGGAGAGCGTGCAGACCGTGCTCACCCGCGCCGGCGAGGCCTGGAGCGAGAAGGCCGGCGGCACCTCCGGCGCGCTCTGGGGCACCGCGGTCATCACCGTGGGGCTGACCCTGGGCAACCGGGAGAGCTACGACGCGCAGGACGCCGCCCGCGCCGTGCAGGCGTTCGCCGATTCCATCACCGGGTTGGGCAAGGCCGAACTCGGTGACAAGACCATGGTGGACGCCCTCCTGCCGTTCGCCGAGACCTTCGCCGCGCAGATCGCCGGGGGAGACCCCGTCTCCTCGTTCGACGCCGCGGCCCGGGCCGCCACCACCGCGGCCGAGGCGACCGCCGAGCTCCGTCCCCGCAAGGGCCGGGCCCGTCCGCTCGCCGAGAAGAGCGTCGGCCACGCCGATCCCGGCGCCATCTCCTTCGGCCTGATCACCACCGCCCTGGCGGAGAGCTTCCGGCCCGGCCGGTCCTGACACCGTCCGCGCGCCCTGCCCGGGGCCGCGGAGCACAGCAGTCCCGGACGGGCCCAGGCCCGCGGCAGTCCCGCACGGGGACCCCGGCCGTCCGCATCCGCACCAGCACCACCGAGAGGACACCACATGACCACATCGTTGGACGGCCGCAGGATCGCCGTCGTCGGCTCCGGATACATGGGCGGCGGCATCGCCCAGGTGCTCGCGCTGGCCGGGGCCCGCGTGGCTCTCGCCGACGTCAGCGCCGAGGTGGCGCAGCGGAACTTCGACCGGCTCATCGCCGAGTCGAAGGACTTCGTGGCCGACGGACTCTTCCCGGCCGGCGCCACCGAGACCCTGCAGAAGAACCTGTGGCCGGCGGAGTCGCTCGCCCAGGCCGTCGCCGACGCCGACTTCATCGAGGAGGCCGTGCCCGAGGTCCTGGCCATCAAGCACGACACCCTGCGGCAGATCACCGCCGCGGCCCGGCCGGACGCCATCATCGGGTCCAACACCTCGACCATCTCCATCGGCGACATGGCCGACGCGGTGGGCAATCCGGAGCGCTTCCTCGGAGTGCACTTCTCCAACCCGTCCCCGTTCATCCCCGGTGTCGAGATCATCCCGCACGCCGGCACCGATGCCGATGTCGTCGCCCGGGCGCAGGACATCGTGCACGCCTCCGGCAAGTCGACCGCGGTCGTCAAGGACGTCACCGGGTTCGTGCTGAACCGGTTGCAGTACGCGCTCTTCCACGAGGCGACCAAGCTCGTCGAGGACGGCACCGCGACGGCCGAGGACATCGACACGCTGGTGCGCACCACGTTCGGCTTCCGACTCCCGTTCTTCGGTCCGTTCGCCATCGCCGACATGGCCGGGCTCGACGTCTACGACTTCTGCTACAAGTCCCTGCAGACCGGCTTCCCGGAGCGGTTCGCCACCCCGAAGATCCTCAGCGACCTCGTCGCCGCCGGCAAGCTCGGCACGAAGACCGGCGCCGGCTTCCTCAACGTCCCGGCCGACCGGACCCCCGAACTGATCGCGTACCGCAACAAGGCGTATGTCGCGATGCAGAAGCTCCTCGAGGACCTCGGTCCCGCCCCCATCAACTGATCCGCCGCGGTCGCCTCCCCGGCCGGGGAGGCGTCCGGCCCGGAACGACTGCGGAAAGGCCTGCCATGACACAGTTCCCGAGTGCCAGGACGGTGATCGTCACCGGCGCGGTGTCCCCCCGGGGCATCGGCCGCTTCACCGTGGACCACCTGGCCGCCCAGGGGTGGAACATCGGGGTCATCGACCTCGACGACGCCGCCAGCAAGGCCCTCGCGGCCGAGCTGGCCGAGAAGCACGGTGTGCAGGCGGCGGGCGCCGGTGCCGACATCGGTGACGAGACCTCCGTCCGCGCCGCGATCGACGAGCTGGAGGCGGCCCTGCCGCAGATCGTCGCCCTGGCCAACATCGCCGGGGTCAGCTCCCCGGTCCCGTACCTCGAGCTCGACGCGGCCGAGTGGGACCGCGTCCTGAACATCAACCTCAACGGGGTGCACTACGCGACCCGTCGGGTGGCCGAGACCATGGTGCGCAACCGCATCGGCCGCATCGTGAACATCTCGTCGATCTCCGCGCAGCGGGGCGGCGGCACGTTCAGCAAGACGCCCTATTCGGTGGCGAAGGCCGGCGTCATCGGTCTGACCCGCGCGGTGGCCCGTGAGCTGGGCCCGTACGACATCACCGTCAACGCCATCGCTCCCGGCCCGATCGACACCGACATCATGGGCGGAACGCTGAGCCCGGACCGCAAGGACGAGCTCGCCGCCGATCTGCTCACCAACCGCATCGGCAGCCCCCTCGACATCGCCGCCGCCATCGCCTTCCTCATCAGCGAGGACACCGGCTTCATCACCGGCCAGACGCTGAATGTCGACGGTGGCCTCTACATGCACTAGGAGCTGCCGTCATGTCCAGCCCGCGCCCGTCCCGCCCGGACCCCGCCGCCCCGGAACCGGCCCGTCCGAACTCCGCCCGTGCCACCCCCGCTCCCGCGTGGAGCCGGGAACGCAAGATCTACCTGGCCGTCGGCATCGTCATCCTGCTGGTCGCCCTGGTCCTGCTGCTCGTCTCGCTCTGACCCCGGGCTCTCCCGCCCCGGCGGGTCCGCGATCCGCCCGGCCTCCGCCGGGCGTGGCCCCCGCCGCGACCTCCGCATCCCGAGGCCGCCCGCCCCGGCCGACCCGGCATCCCGGGTCCGCCGCCCTCTTCCCGGCTTCCCCTCCCCGCAGGAGCCCATCATGTCCACCACCCCCATCCCCAAGACCAGCCGTGAGCTGCTCCAGTCACCCGTCCTGAAGTCCGCGATCAGCAAGGCCGCCAAGCGGCTGATGCCGATGCTGGTGATCCTGTACGTCGTGTCCTTCCTGGACCGCACGAACGTCGGCTTCGCCGAGGCGGGACTCGAGGTCGACCGCGGGATCTCCGCCTCCGCCTACGCGTTCGGCGCCGGGTTCTTCTTCGTCGGTTACGCCATCTTCGAGATCCCGAGCAACCTTCTGCTGCAGAAGGTGGGCGCCAAGATCTGGCTGGCCCGCATCGCCATCACCTGGGGCATCGTCTCGGCCTGCTTCGCCTTCGTGCAGGGCCCGACCTCGTTCATCCTGCTGCGCTTCCTGCTGGGCGTCACCGAGGCCGGCCTGTTCCCCGGCGTCATCCTGTTCCTCTCGCAGTGGTTCCCGAACAAGGTCCGCGTGCAGATGTTCGCCATCTTCTATCTGGCGCAGCCGTTCTCGCAGATGATCGGCAGCCCGCTGTCCGGCTGGCTGATCAACGTCGGCAACGACCTGGGGTCCATCCGCGGCTGGCAGCTGATGTTCGCCGTGGAGGGCGGGCTGGCCATCCTCGCGGGCATCGCCTGCCTGTTCTTCCTCATCGACAGCCCGGCCAAGGCCAAGTTCCTGTCCGTCGAGGAGAAGGCCGCGCTGGCCGAGATCATGGCCCTGGAGGACACCGTCAAGGACGAGACCGGGCCACGCGGCGTGGGTGCCGCGCTGCGCAACGGCAAGGTCTGGTACTTCACGGTCATCTACTTCTGCCTGCAGATCGCCGTCTACGGCGTGACGTTCTACCTGCCGCAGCAGGTGTCCGCGCTGACCGGGACGAAGGTCGGACTGCAGGTCGGACTGCTCTCGGCGATCCCGTGGTTCTTCGGCATCTTCGCCTGCTACTTCGTGGGCAAGGCGGCGACCACCGTGGAGCGCCGCCGCAAGTTCGGTGTCGTCCTGTTCATCACCACCGGGTTGTCCCTGTTCGGGGCGGCCTACGCCGGGTCCAACTCGCTGCCCACGCTGGGCATCATCTTCCTGACCCTGACCGTCTGCAGCTTCCTCGCGGTGGGTCCGGTGACCTGGTCCTACCCGACCGCGTTCCTGAGCGGCACGGCGGCGGCCGCGGGCATCGGCCTCATCAACTCGCTGGGCAACCTGGGTGGGTTCGTCGCCCCCAACCTGCGCAACATCGTCAACGGCTGGTTCGACTCCGACGGCCCCGCCGGTGTCGTCGCGCTCGGCATCCTGCCGTTCGTGGCCGCGGTGATGATGTTTATGACCTACCGGTTCAAGAACAAGGCCGACGAACTCCTCTGACCCGGCCGCCTGTCCCCTCCCCGCACGACCGCCCCGAGAAAGGCACCCCATGGCCACCACCGGCCCGACCACCGCGCTGAACAACGAGAACTGGCCCATCGCCGCGGCGATGATCTCCTACGCCGGCGCCCTGCCCGACGGATCCTCCCCGCAGGACCAGAGTGCGCAGGGGTGGGCGGAGACGGTGCAGGACGTCGTCGACGCCGGCTTCACCGAGATCGACCCGACCGACTCCTGGCTGCGCATCGCCGATCTCAGCCCCGAGCGGCTCACCGAGTTCCAGGACGTCATCGCCGCGGCCGGACTCACCATCCCGGCGGTGTCCACCGCGCGGCGCAGCGTGGTCGACCCGGAGTTCGGGGACGAGTACCTGGCCTACGGCCACCGGGTCATCGACGCGTCCGCCACGGTCGGCGCCTCGGTCGTGTCGTTCGGGTTCTTCCGGGCGCTCACCCCGGAGCAGAAGCGCGCGCTGTGGTTCTGGACGGTGCAGGGGCCGATCGACGACCCGGACCCGGAGGTGTGGAACCTGGCCGTACGGCGCACCCGGGAACTGGGCGAGCACGCGGCCCAGGTCGGGTTGGGCATCACGCTCGAGATGTACGAGGACACCTACCTCGGCACGGCCGACAGCTCGGCGCGCTTCGTCCAGGACGTCGGCCTGGACAACGTCGGGCTCAACCCCGACCTGGGCAACCTGGTCCGCCTGCACCGCCCGGTCGAGCACTGGGAGGTGATGGCGGAGAAGACCCTGCCCTACGCCAACTACTGGCACGTGAAGAACTACACGCGCGACGAGGACGAGTCGACCGGACTGATCACCACCGCCCCGGTGCCGATGGAGTACGGCGTCATCAACTACCGCAAGGCGGTGAAGATGGCCATCGCGCTGGGCTACCGCGGTGCGTTCTGCACCGAGCACTACGGTGGCGACGGGCTGTCGGTCAGTGCCACCAATCGGGAGTACCTGCGCCGGATCCTGCCCAAGCAGCCCGTCCAGATCTGATCGGAGCCGTCATGACGCAGCCGAAGCCGACGCGCACCTCGGTGGTGGGTGTCAGCCTCAAGATGTACCTGGACAGGGCCCGCACCCGGACCTGGCTGCGCGCCGTGGCCGAGGTGGCGCCCGAGGCCGGCGGGGTCGAGATGTTCGTCCTGCCCAGCTATCTCGCGATCGCCGATGCCGCCGAGCTGCTCGCCGGTACCGGGGTGGCGTACGGCGCCCAGGACGTGTTCTGGGAGGACTCCGGCGCCTACACCGGTGAGGTGTCCGCACCGATGCTGGCCGACGCCGGGTGTTCGTTCGTCGAGGTCGGTCACGCCGAGCGGCGGCGGTTGTTCGGGGAGACCGACGAGATCGCCGCGGCCAAGGCCGCGGCGGCCGCGCGCTCGGGCCTCACCCCGATCGTGTGCGTCGGCGAGCTGGGTGACGGCAGTGCGCTCGGCGGGCCGGGAGGACAGGAACAGGTGGACGCGGCGGTGCGGGAGTGCGTGCCGCAGGTCCGCAGCGTGCTCGCCGCCCTGCCCGCGGGCAGCCCGGTCGTGTTCGCCTACGAACCGGTGTGGGCGATCGGGGCCGCGGAACCCGCGCCGCCCGAGCACGTGGTCGCGGTGGTGAACGCGTTGCGGGCGATCGCCGAGAACGGCACCCCGCAGGCCGGCCTGCGCTTCATCTACGGCGGCAGCGCGGGCCCGGGCACGTTCGCCGCCCTGGACGGCGCGGTGGACGGTCTGTTCCTCGGTCGGTTCGCGCACGATCCGGCGAACCTGCGCCGGGTGGTGGCGGAGGTCCGCGGCTGAGCCGGTCGCGGACACCGGACCGGGGCGAGGACACTGGACGACGGACCTGCGGACCGCACGCCGGTGCAGCCGGACGCCCAGCGCTCGCAGACGGGTGTGCACGGCCATGAACGAGCAGACGATGAACAGCGAACGAGCAGAGGGAGAGCGATGAGCAAGCAGTGGAAGATCGTGGTCGGCTGTGACGACGCCGGCCTGCAGTACAAGGAGACCATCAAGGCCGATCTGCTGAAGGATCCGCGGGTCGCCGAGGTCCGCGACGTCGGCGTCAAGGGCGACGAGACCACCGCCTACCCGCACGTCGCCGTGGCCGCCGCCCGCATGGTGGCGGACGGCACCGTGGACCGCGCGCTGCTCATCTGCGGCACCGGCCTGGGTGTGGCCATCGCCGCGAACAAGGTCCCCGGCGTCCGCGCCGTGACCGCCCACGACGGGTTCTCCGTCGAGCGAGCGGTGCTGTCCAACGACGCGCAGGTGCTGTGCATGGGCCAGCGGGTCATCGGCGTCGAGCTGGCCCGCCGGCTCGCCCGCGAGTGGCTCGGGTACGAGTTCGACACCACCTCGGCCTCCGCGGCCAAGGTCGACGCCATCCGCGCCTACGAGGCCACCGGTGACGGCGCCCCCGAGCTGGCCACCGCCGACGACCTGGTCCGCGCCGCCTGCGACTGAGCAGCACCAGTACCGCATCGCACCACCACCGCCCCGGGCCGATCGGCGAGATCATCCCGGGGCGGTCGTGTGTCCGGTGCCGGCGGGCGGGGTCGGGTGGGGTGCGGCGGTCCACCCGGTCGGGTACCGGTCGGCGACCTACCATGGGCGCACGGCGACGAGGCCGGTGAGAGGTGGTCCACCCCGATGACCCTGTCCCTGGCCGCGATCCTGGCCGAGTCCGCCCGGCGGTACCCCGAGCGGGACGCGGTCGTGCTGGGCCCCTCCCGGATCACCTACGCCCGGCTCTGGGAGGAGACCCGCCGCTACGCCGCCGTCCTGCGCGAGCAGGGGGTCGGTCCCGGGGGCCGGGTGGCCGTGCTGCTGCCGAACGTGCCGGACTTCCCCCGGGTCTACTACGCGGTGCTCTCGCTGGGGGCCGTCGTGGTCCCGGTGCACGCCCTGCTGGTCGCGCGCGAGATCGGTTACGTCCTCACCGATTCCGCCGCCACCATGATCGTCGCCGGCGGCCCGCTCATCCCGCAGGCACTGCAGGCGGCGCAGCAGGCGGGCGTACCCCTGCTCACCGTGCTGGCCCCGCCGGCGGCGGAGGGGGAGAAGGAGGCGGGGGAGAAGGAAGTAGGGGAGCGCCCGCTCGCCCTGGACCGGGCGGCGGCCCAGGCCACCCCGATCGACAGCTACACCGAGCGGGCGGCCACCGACGAGGCCGTCATCCTCTACACCTCGGGAACCACCGGCGCCCCGAAGGGGGCGGTCCTCACCCAGCTGAACATGACGATGAACGCCACCGTCTCGGCCAACTCGGTCATCGACCTCACCCCGGACGACGTCATCCTGGGCTGCCTGCCGCTGTTCCACTCCTTCGGCCAGACCTGCGCGATGAACGCCGGGTTCTCCGCCGGTGCCACCCTGGTGCTGCTGCCGCGGTTCGACCCGGCCGCGGCGCTGGACCTGCTGGTCACCGAACGGGTCACCGTGTTCGAGGGCGTGCCCACCATGTACATCGGGTTGCTGGCCGCGGCCCGGGCCGACGACCGCCGGCCCACGCTGCGGCGCGCCATCTCGGGTGGGGCGAGCCTGCCGATGACCGTCATCGAGCGGTTCGCGGAGACCTTCGGCGCCGACATCTACGAGGGATACGGGCTGTCGGAGACCTCGCCGGTGGCCACGTTCAACCAGCAGGTGTTCGGCCGCAAGCCCGGCACCGTGGGCTGCGGGATCTGGGGGGTGCAGGCGGCGGTGGCGGCGGCCGAGGTCGAGGGCCGGATCGACCTGCTGCCCCTCGGGGAGATCGGCGAGATCGTCATCCGCGGCCACAACGTGTTCGCCGGATACCTGAACAACCCGGCCGCGACGGCCGAGGTGCTGGTGGACGGCTGGTTCCGCACCGGCGACCTGGGCACCCAGGACGCCGACGGTTTCATCACCATCGTCGACCGCAAGAAGGACCTCATCCTGCGGGGCGGGTTCAACGTGTACCCCCGCGAGGTCGAGGAGGTGCTCGCCGGACACCCGGGCGTCGCCCAGGTCGCGGTCCTCGGCGTGAGCGACGCGGTGCAGGGCGAGGAGGTGTGCGCCGTGGTGGTCCGGACGGCGGACGCGGGCGCGCTGACCGAGGTCGAGTTGATCGCCTGGGCGCGGGAGCAGATGGGGCGGCACAAGTACCCGCGCCGGGTGGAGTTCGTCGAGCAGATGCCGCTCGGCCCGTCCGGCAAGGTGCTCAAGCGCGAACTGGCCAAGGGCCTGTGAGCAGGTGACCCCCGTTCCCGACCTGCCGTTGTTCGACGCCCACGTGCACGTCATCGACCCCCGGTTCCCGCTGGTGCCCAACCGCGGCTTCCTGCCCGACCCGTTCACCGCGGCGGACTACCGGCGGTCGATGGCCCACCACGACGTCCGGGGCGGGGCCGTGGTGTCCGGGTCGTTCCAGGCCGACGACCAGACGTATCTGCGGGCTGCCCTGGCCGAACTCGGCGACGGCTGGGTCGGGGTCACCCAACTGCCGGCCGGCGCGGACGCCGTGATGATCCGCGACCTGCACGCCGCGGGGGTGCGCGCGCTCCGGTTCAACCTGGTCCGCGGCCCCTTCACCGATCTGGACACCCTGGTCGACCAGGCCGTGCTCGCCCACGACCTGGTCGGCTGGCACGCCGAGATCTACGTCGAGTCCAGCGTGCTGCCGCAGCTCGCCCCCGTGCTCGACAGGCTCCCGGCGTTCGGCATCGACCACCTCGGGATGACGGCCGACGGCCTGGACGCCCTGCTCGGCCGGGTCGCGCGGGGCGCGAAGGTCAAGGTCAGCGGCTTCGGCCGGCTGGCCTTCGACCGACCGGGAGCCGGGATCGTGGAGGCCATGCGCCGCATCCACGCCACCGATCCCACCGCGCTGGTGTTCGGTTCCGATCTGCCCGGCACGCGGGCGCCGCGCTCGTTCCGCGATGCCGATCTCCTGGCGATCGCCGAGGCGGTCGGTGACGATCTTCCCCGGGTGCTGTCCGACAACGGCCGGGCCTGGTACGGACTTCCGGCCTGAGCGGGTCCGATCGCCCGGGGACACGGCGGACAGCCTGCCCGGGGACACGCGCCGGGTGACTACCCTGGCACGGGTTGCCAGGAGCAACCTGTGCTGCGCCTGGGCGTCCATCCTCGGTGTGCGGCGCACCGTCCCGCCCGATCCGCGTCCACCGGGATCCCGGGACCACGCACCCGGGTGTCGCACGACGCCCGCGCAGACGAGCAGAACGGGGAGTTCATGCGAGGCCGATATCTGGTCCTGGGGTTGGCAGTGGTGCTGGCCGTGGTGACCACGGTGCTGGTGATCCAGAGCCGGAACAGCCAGAGCACGACCGCCAGCGGCGCGCCGGTCACGGTGACCAACACCCGGACCGTCCCCGGTCAGGCCAGCACCGACCCGGGCTCGGCCACGTCCGCCGCTGATCCGGCCTCCACCACCCCGGCCACGGACGGCTCCACCTCGGCCGAGTCGAGCGCCCCGGCCACCACCGCCGGTGCCGACGGTCGCCCGGCCAGCAACGTGCCGATGACGAAGTTGGCCGCGGGCGAGAAGCCCCCGCAATTCATCATCTTCTCGTTCGACGGCGCCGGCTCGCACGAGCGCTGGAACACCTTCATGGACGCCGCCGCCGAGTCGAACTCGCGGTTCACCGGCTTCCTGTCCGGTATCTACCTGCTCGGCGACCCGGCCAAGAACGCCGCCGTGTACACCGGTCCGGGTCACGCCCCGGGCAAGGCCTCCATCGGCTACGGCGGCCCCGAGGAGGAGATCGTCACCGAGGTCAACGACCTCAACCTGGCGTACTCCCGCGGGCACGAGATCGGTACCCACTACAACGGGCACTTCTGCGACGACAACCTGCCCGGCGGCAACCAGTGGAGCACCGCCGACTGGACGAGCGAACTCACCCAGTTCTTCACCTTCATGAAGGACTGGAAGACCCTCAACGGTTACACCGACGCCCCCGACCTGCAGGTGCCCACCAGTGAGGTCAAGGGCGGCCGCACCCCCTGCCTGACCGGTTCCCTGGACACGCTGATCCCGGCGTGGAAGCAGTTCGGCATGACGTACGACTCGTCCATCCCGGCGCCCTACAACGGCATCGCCTGGCCGGAGAAGGTCGACGGCATCTGGGAGTTCTACATGCCGCAGGTCTACTCGCCCGGCCTGGGCAAGATGACCACGGCCATGGACTACAACTTCTGGGCCCAGTTCAACGGAGCGCAGGAGGAGCCGGAGACGGCGCCCGAGCTGCAGGGCATCGTCAAGGGCACGTACGAGTTCATGTTCGACAAGGTGTTCAACGGCAACCGCGCGCCGATCCTCATCGCCAACCACTTCAACAAGTGGAACGGCGACTCGTTCAACCCGCCGGCCCTGGACTTCATGAAGGAGAAGTGCGGCCAGCCCGACGTCTACTGCGCCACCTACCAGGACGTCATCGCCTGGATGGAGATGCAGGACCCGGCCGTGCTGCAGAGCCTGCTCGACCAGGCTCCGGTCGCCGGCCAGGCCGAGTGACCCCACAGACCCACCGGCGGGCCACCCTCCGCCGGTGACCAGGCGGGCACCGCGGCATCCAGCGGGCCCGTCGAACACCGAAGGCCCCACCCGTACCGGGTGGGGCCTTCGTGCTGTGCGGGGGCGGGTCAGGCCCGCGCCGGCCAGGCGAAGAAGTCCTGGTCCTCCGGGCGCAGGTGGGGGCGGGTGCGTTCCGGGTCCAGGGTGACACCCAGGCCGGGGGCATCCTGCACGTCACCGGGATCACCGCGGCCCTGTCCGACACGGCGCGGCAGACCGTGGACGACGCGGTGCGCACCGCTCGCACGGCGGGTGTCCCGGTGAGCGTGGACCTGAACCAACGGTCGGCCCTCTGGTCGGAAGCCGCTGCCGCATAGTGGTACTCCTCGGTGCTGCCGTTCGCCGACATCGTCTTCGCCGGGCTGCGGGAGGCTGCGATCGCGACGGGCATCGACGGCCCCCCGGACCGTTGCGCCCGGGTGCTGCAGGAGATGGGTGCCCGCACGGCCGTGGTCACCCTCGGGTCGCTGGGCGCCCTGGCCCGGCAGGGGGAGGTCGTCCACCGCGCCCCGGCCCGGGCGGTCACCGCCGTGGACACCGTCGGAGCGGGGGACGCCTTCGTGGCCGGCTACCTGGCCGAGGCCTGGGCCGGAGCCGGGGTGGAGCAGTGCCTGGCCACCGGGAACGCCGCGGGCGCCTTCGCGTGCACCGTCCCCGGGGACTGGGAGGGAGCGCCCGGCCGCGCCCAGCTGGAACTGCTGACGGCGGACGACCCGGTGATCCGCTGATCCCGTGACCCGTGACCCGTGACCCCCGTGCCACCCACCTCGCAGACGCGCCCGGGACTGTCGTCCGCGCCCGCCGTGGGGGGCGCGAGGGACAGTTCCGGGCGCGTGCGCGCGGTGCCGACAGCCGCGGTCAGGCCCGGTCGGCGGCCTCGAGCCGGTCCGCGTTCGCGTGGATGGCGTCGCGCAGCCAGGCGGTGAGGCCGGGGGTGACCTCCTCGTAGCCACGGGCGAACCGTTCGTCGGCCACGTACATGTCGCCGAGGTTGCGGTGCATGGCCGGCGGGCAGTCGTAGAACACCGCGATGGAGTCGCGGTGCTCCTCGGCCAGGGCCATGCCCGCGTCGGTGTCGGGCGCCACCCCCGCCGCGACCGCCTGCCCGAGCCGGGCGTTCAGTGCGTCCGTCGCCTCCTTGATCCCGATCCAGTCCTGCTTGGTGAAACGCGAGGTGCGGGCCTGCGACTGCCGCCACATCTCGGTGTCACCCCAGCGCTCCTGCGCCTCCTGCTCGTAGCCCTCGCTGTAGGTCGGTCCGAAGATCTCGAACTTCTCCTCCGAGCTCAGATCGATGCCCATGGTGCGTGCCTCCAGTTCCTTGTCGACGGCGGCGACCATCCGGGTCAGGCGATCCGTCCGCTGCAGCAACAACTCCCGTTGCCGGCGCAGGTGTGCGGTGGTGTCCACCGCGGGATCGTCGATCAGGGTCGCGATCTCGTCCAGGGTGAAACCCAGTTCCCGGTAGAAGAGGACGTGCCGCAGCCGGTCGAGATCCGCCGCGGAGTACCGGCGGTAGCCGGCGCCGGTGCGGGCGGAGGGGACCAGCAGACCGAGGTGCTCGTAGTGGTGCAGGGTCCGCACCGTCACCCCGGCCAGCTCGGCCACTCGGCCGACCGGGTACTGCTCCCGGCTCTGGTCCATCGCTGCTGCTCCTCACGAGATCTGCGGGGTCGTTCGCCCCGCACCCGGACGACGATGCCGCCTGACGCTACGTCAGGGTCAAGGGCACGGTCCGGGAGTCCTGCGCGCGCCACCGGTCCGGGCGCGGCCGGCGGGGCGGACGCAGACGGACCCGGGCCGTGCGGCCCGGGTCCGTGCGGTCCGGTCGGGGTCGAGGGGGCGTCCCGACCGGCGTCTCGGTGCCGGGTCAGCCGGTGGGCGCCGTGAGGTCGTAGACGGTGGTGCCGCCGACGGTGGTGGCGGTGAAGTTCGCCGTCACCCACGCACTGATCTCGCTGCCCGTGCTGGTGGTCCCGCCGCCGCCCATGCCGCCGCCACCCATCCCGCCGCCGGCGATGAAGTACGTGATGTCGCCGTCGGCCACGTACTGCTGGAACTCCGCCAGCGTCGGGGCCGGGTCGCTCCCGCCCCAGCCGCCGATGGCCATCACGGCGGTGTCCGAGTTCAGCACGTACCCGGCCGCGCTCTGTGACCCGAGAGCAGCTGCGGACCAACGGGTGTCGGTGGCGTTCAGCAGGGCGATCAGCTCGGCACCGGTACTCGACCCGCCGCCCATGCCGCCCCGGGTCGTGCCGGTGGTGCCGCCGGGCGCCGTGCCCGTCCCGCCGGTCGTGCCGGTCGTGCCGGTCGTGCCGCCGGGCGCGGTACCCGTCCCGTCGGCGGTGCCCGTCCCGCCGGGTGTGGTGCCCGTGCCGTCGGGCAGGGTGCCGTCGTGAACGGCGCCGGTCGGCGGGGTGCCGGTCATGGCGCCCGGGGTGAACCCGCCCATGCCGCCCATGCCACCCGAGGAGGCCGACGCGGGACCGGAGGTCGGGATGGAGCCGCTGTGGGCCTGGGCGGCCGTGGCCACCGTCCAGGCCGCGGTGCCGCTCAGTGCGGTGATCGACCCGAGGAGCAGGCCGATGACGGCGAGCTTCTTCAGGCGCCCGCCACCGAGGGCGAGCAGGACGGCGCCCACGACCGCACCCACGACGACCAGCCAGCGCAGCCAGGGCAGGAACGTGGCGTCCCGGCCGAGCAGGACGAACGACCAGATGCCGGTGATGGCGATCATGGCGCCGAGCAGGGCGCGCACGGTGGGGTTCTCCCGCCCCCGCCACAGCTCGCGACCGGAGACGGCGACCGTTCCGGCCAGGAACGGGGCCAGGGCGACGGCGTAGTACGGGTGGATGGTGCCCGCCATGAACGAGAACACCAGCGCGGTGACCACGGTCGAGCCGCCGAAGAGGATCAGCGAGGCGCGGACGCGATCGGTGCGGGCGTACCGGCGGGTGAACCAGGCACCGGCGACCAGGCCGACCAGCGCAGCCGGGATCAGCCAGGAGATCTCGCTGCCGAAGGCGGAGTTGAACAGCCGGCCCAGGCCGGCGGTTCCGCCGAACCCGGTGTTGCCGCCGCCCATGCCGCCGCCACCGTTGCCCTCGCTGCCGAAGATGCGGCCGAGGCCGTTGTAGCCGATGGCCAACTCCCACAGCGAGTTGTCCGTGCTGCCGCCGATGTACGGGCGGGACGCGGCCGGCCACAGGGCGACCAGGGCGATGAACCAGCCCGCGGAGACGACGACCGCACCGGCCGCGGCGAGCAGGTGCCAGATGCGCGTCCACAGGCCGCGGGGTGCGGCGAGCAGGTAGGCGGCACCGAAGGCGGGGAGCACCAGCAGGCCCTGCAGCATCTTGGTCAGGAAGGCGAAACCGATGGCCACCCCGGCCAGCAGCAACCAGCGCAGAGCGGTTGCGCCCCGGGGGGTCTCGATGGCCCGGACGACGAAGTAGGCGGCCACGGCCATGAGCAGGACGAGCAGGGCGTCGGGGTTGTCGAAGCGGAACATCAGCGCGGCGACCGGGGTGAGCAGGACGAGCCCCCCGGCGACCAGGCCGGCGGCCGGCCCGGACCAGCGCTTGACCGCCGCGTAGGTGACGGCGACGGTGCCCACGCCCATCAGGGCCTGGGGGAGCAGCAGCGAGAACGAGGAGAAGCCGAGCAACCGCGCCGAGAGGCCCATGATCCACAGCGAGGCCGGGGGCTTGTCGACGGTGATCGCGTTGGCCGAGTCCAGCGAACCGAACAGCCAGGCGGTCCAGGACTGCGTGCCGGACTTCACCGCGGCGGCGTAGAAGTCGTTGGCGTACCCGGACACCGACAGGTTGATCAGGTACAGCGCCGCGGCGGCGAGGAGCAGGGCCCAGAGCGCGGGGCGGGCCCACCGCGGGTCCCCCACCGGCCCCAGGGCCAGCCGGGCGAGCCGGCCACGACGGGGCGGCACGGCCGGAGCCGGGGAGCTGCCGGCGGGGGGAGTCACCTCCGTGACAGCCGGGGGGTGGTTCAACGTCGCGGTCATGGCGGTGTCCTTCTCGGTGCTGGTGGCAGGGGAGCGGGTGGCGGGGTAGCGGGTGACGGGGGAACCGGAGACGGAGGAGGGAGCGGGGGTGGCCGGCCGGGCCGGCGGGGTGAGCAGCGACATGGTCAGCCGGCCGTCTCCGGTGCGACCTGCGGACGCGGCGCGGAGCGACGGAAGACCCACCCGCGCAGCAGCAGGAACCGCAGCACGGTGGCGACGAGGTTGGCCAGCACCAGGACGCTGATCTCCAGGCCCGGTCCGGCCGCCGGGTCCAGGTGGTTCAGGGCGAACAGTGAGCCGCTGGTCACGGCCAGGCCGAGGAGGAACACCCCGAAGCCCTGCAGGTGGTGGCGGCCCATCCCGGACCGGCCCCGCACGCCGAAGGTCAGCCGGCGGTTCGCCGCGGTGTTGGCCACCGCGGTGATGGCCAGGGCCAGGAAATTCGCACCCTGGTTGCCGGCGAGATCGCGCAGGGCCACGAACAGGACGAGGTAGGCCAGGGTGCTCAGCACACCGATCGCGCCGAAGCGGACCAGTTGACGAACCATCCCGTTCGGCACCCCGGGGGTCTGCGGTTCCAGCGGGGCCCGGCCGAGCTGGGCGCGGATCTGCGCCAACGGCAGCCGGCCGGCGGCCAGCGCGCGGCCGACCCGGGCGACGCCCTGGAGATCGGCCTTGGCCGTGGCGAGCACGTCGACGCTGGAGTGCGGGTCGTCCACCCAGTCGACCGGGATCTCGTGGATGCGCAGGCCGCTGCGCTCGGCCAGCACCAGCAGTTCGGTGTCGAAGAACCAGCCGGTGTCCTCGACCAGCGGCAGCAGGCGCCGGGCCACGTCCGACCGGATGGCCTTGAACCCGCACTGGGCGTCGGAGAAGTGCGCGGACAGCGTGCCGCGCAGGATCAGGTTGTAGCAGCGCGAGATGACCTCCCGCTTGGCTCCGCGGACCACCCTGGACCCGCGATGCAACCGGGTGCCGATGGCCAGGTCGGAGTGCCCGCTGATCAACGGGGCGATCAACGGCAGCAGAGCGGCGAGGTCGGTCGACAGGTCCACGTCCATGTAGGCCAGGACCAGGGCGTCCGAGTCCGACCAGGCCTGCTTCAGAGCCCGTCCCCGGCCCTTCTCGGCGAGGTGGACGACGCGGACCCCGGGCAGCTCGCGAGCCAACGCGTCGGCGATGGCGCCGGTGGCGTCGGTGGACGCGTTGTCCGCCACGGTGATCCGGAACGTCAGCGGCAGGTGGTCGCGCAGATGGGCGTGCAGTCGGCGCACCGCCGGTTCGAGGTCGTCCTGCTCGTTGAACACGGGGATCACCACGTCGAGTGCCGTGCTGATCCCCGGCGTTCCGTGGCCGGCCGGGCCGGGCCGGCCCGACTCCCGGGCGACCGTCGGGACGGTGGACGGGGGGAGCGGATCCATGGTGCCTGCCCGGGCGGTGAGGGTCTCGGTGGTCATGACCGCGACTCTCGGTCGGCCCGCTGTGCCGGTCCCCGCGCTGAGCTGTGCCGTGGCTGTGTTCCGCCGCCAGCAGACGGTCACTTGACGCAGTGGATGGCTACCGTGAGTCACGAGGGCGCATGCCGGGCGCCGTTCGGGGAAGGAGCAGCCATGCGGCGGCGCAGGAACGGGTGGGCGGTGCACGCTCTGGCCGTCATGGCGGTGCTGGTGGGAGTGGCCGGGTGCGGGGGCGGCGGAGCTCCGTCGGCCGGGGTCGCGGCGGCGGAGTCGTCACCGCCGCCGCTGCCGTCGTCGTCGGGTGGGGTGACCTCGTCAGGCGCGGCGTCCGCGGCGGCCTCCTCCCCGGCGGCGTCGGCGGCTCCGACCCCGTCCCCGGCGGCCGGCGGCTCCGTGGTCGTGCCGGTCACCCTGGCTCCGTCCACCGTGGCCGCGCTGGACGGCGCGCTGATCGCCACCGTGCAGATCACCGTCGGCGGGGGTGCGCCGGTCACCGTCCGCCTGGACACCGGCTCCTCCGGTCTGTTGCTGGCCAGTGGTGCGGCCGGTCCGGGCACCACCGACACCGGCCGGGCCGTCAGCACCGAGTTCGGTGGCAGCACCGCATCCGGGACGCTCGGGCAGGCCGTGGTCGAGCTGGGCGGGGTCAGCACCGCAGCCCCCATCGGCGTCACCCTCGTCGACACCTCGGCCGGGGCGCCGGGCACCTTCGCCGGCACCGACGGCATGCTCGGGGTGGGGACGGGCAACAGCTCGACCACCGCGGCCGGCGACGTGTACGCACCCACGCTGCAGCTGCCGGGTACGGCCGCACAGGGCGTCACCCTGGATCTCACCGGCTCCGGGGGCGGCACCATGACCCTCGGCCCGGTCACCGCGCCCGCGGGTGCGACGGTGCTGCCGATGTCCCGGATGACGGGCACCCCGGCCACCTATCCGAACGGGGCGGTGGGGTACGACCGCCTGGTGTCGCTGTGCTGGACCGTCGGCACCGCACCGAACGCGTGCGCACCGACCGATCTGGATCTGGGCAACCCGGTGTTCGGCCTGAACGCGACCACCTTCGCCTCCCTCGGCGCGCTGGACACCTTCCTGCCCGCCGGGCAGGCGGTGAGCATCTCCGCGCCCGGCGCCGCGGCCCCGCTCTGGTCGACGACCTCGGCCGCACCGGCCTCTCCCGAGGCCCTGCTGCTCACCGGGCTGGGCGACGCGACCTACAACACCGGGATCGGCCTGTTCCAGCGGGCGGTCGTCGGGATCGATTACGCAGCCGGCCGTTTCGTCGTCCAGCCCGCGGGCTGAGCAAGCACCTGGTCTTGACACCGACGCCCAGACGGTCAATGGTGAACCTTATGGTTCACCAACAGTTCGCGGCGCTGGGGGACCCGACCCGGTTGGCCATCGTGGAACGCCTCGCCCGTGGGCCGACGTCCGCCGGTGCCCTGGCCGCGCCGACGACGCTGTCCCTCCCCGCCGTCCTGAAGCACGTGCGCGTGCTCGAGGAGGCGGGGCTGGTGACGACGGTCAAACGCGGCCGGATCCGCGAATGCCGGCTGCGCGACGACGCTCTCGTCGCGGTGGCCACGTGGACCGCACAGCAGCAGGCGCTCTGATCGACCCGACTCGACGCTCTCGGCATCCTTCTGGAGGAGACATGACCACCACCGGGCTCCTGTCGTTCGATCTCGACCGCATCCACTCCGCGCCCCCCGAGCGGGTGTGGGCCGCCTTCACCACCGCCGATCTGCTGCGGCGCTGGGTGTGTCCGGACCCGGAATGGAGTGTCTCCTCGTGCGAGGTGGACGCGCGGTCCGGTGGGGGCTACGCGATCCGTTTCGGGCCCCGCCCGGCCGGCGACGAGTACTGCGAGACTGCGACGTTCTCGGTCTACGAGCCGGTCACCCGGCTCGTGCTCGACGTGCGCACCGCCGGTGCGGACATGGACGAGACCACCAGCTGCACGGTGCTTCTCCGGCCCGTCGACACCGGAACCCGGCTGGATCTCACCGTGGCGGGCCTGTCCGGCGAGGACGTGGTCGAGAGCATGCGCACCGGGTGGCAGTGGTGTCTGGAGGGCATCGCCGAGCAGCTGGCGCCGGCGGCCTGACCGGGGTCGGCGGCGGTCGGGCGACCGGCGCCGGCGCGTGACCGTCCCGGAGTCCGGCATCGCGTGCACAGGTCACCGCCCCTCCGCCCGCCACTGCACCAGCAATGCACTATGCTGCACTCATGGACGAGGACACCGCAGCACTGGCGGGACGCATCGGTGCCCGCGTGCGGCAGGGGCGCCAGGCGCAGCGCCGCACCCTGGACCAGTTGGCCGAGGCCGCCGGGGTGAGCCGCCGCATGGTCGTCAACGTCGAACAGGGCGTGGTCAACCCGAGCATCGGGACGCTCCTGCGCCTGGGTGACGCCCTCGGCCTGAGCCTGCCGGCCCTGGTGGGTGACCCGCAGCCGGCCTCGGTGGTGGTGACCCGCCGCGGGGAGGGCGCCGTGCTGTGGCGCGGCGACTCCGGCGGGCGCGGCGTCCTGCTGGCCGCGGCGGCCGACACCCCGGACGCCTGCGAGTTGTGGGAGTGGACCCTGCACCCCGGCGAGCAGCGGGTCAGCGAGCCCCACGAGCCCGGTACCCGCGAGCTCATCCACGTCCGGCAGGGCACCCTGACCGTCACGACCGACGGCCGGGCGACCACGCTCGCCGCCGGCGACGCGGTCGCGTTCCCGGGCGACGTCGCGCACGCCTATGCCGACACCCACGACGAGCCGGTCCGCTTCGTGCTCACCGTCTTCGAGCCCGGCGCGGCCCGGGCCGGCCGGGCGGTGGGCGATGTCTGAGCCCGTGACACCACCCGATCCGACGAGACGGCCTGGCCTGCAGGGGGTCCTGGACGGCGCCCGGGTGGACGACGCGGTGTTCGCCCTCCGCCCGGACTACCGCGCCGTTCTCGTCGTGGTCGACGGGTTGGTCTCCGGCCCGAGCGACGCGCGATCCGAGGCGATGGTCGCGGCGGCGGAGGAATCCGCCCGGATCACCCTGCGCGACACGCCCGTGGACCGGCTGCCGCTGGTCGCCTGCTGGCGGGACGCCTACCGCGCCTTCGGGGCCAAGCCGCAACGCACCCGCAGCAGTGTCGAGGCGCTGCTGCGGCGCGCGGCGACCGGGCTCCCGCGGGTGAACCGGCTCACCGATCTGTACAACGCCGTGTCCGTCCTGCACCGGATCCCGCTGGGTGGGGAGGATCTCGCCCGCTACGTCGGTCCGCCGGCGCTGATCCGGGCCACCGGGACCGAGGTGTTCGACACGGTGGACGGCGGGGTCCCGGTGGTCGAGCACCCCGAGCCCGGGGAGGTGATCTGGACCGACGACGCGGGCGTGACGTGCCGGCGCTGGAACTGGCGCCAGGCCCGCCGCACCCGACTCGAGGACGACACCACCCGCGCCCTGTTCATCCTCGACGCCCTGGACCCGCTGACCGACGACGCGCTGGGTGCCGCGGCCGACGACCTGTGCACGGCGCTCGGCCGGCTGGGCCCGGACGTCCGCATCGCCCGCCGGACCATCGCCGCGCCGGGTCCGCACGTCGACATCCCGGCTCCGACAACAGGTCCCGTCCGATGAGGGCCGGAGTCGGTCGGGTGCCGCCGTGGGGGCTGGCGGTCACGGCCATGTTCTCGGTCCAGCTGGGCTCGGCCCTCTCGGTCGGTCTGGTCGACGAGATAGGTCCGGCCGGGACCGCCTGGCTCAGGCTGTCCTTCGGAGCCGTCGTCCTGGTGCTCCTCGCCCGCCCGCCGCTGCGGTCGGTCCGTCGCGCTGATCTGCCGACCCTGCTCGGCCTCGGCGTGGCCACCGGCGGCATGACCATCGCCTTCCTCGCCGCCCTGGAACGGATCCCCCTGGGGACGGCCGTGGCCATCGAGTTCCTCGGCCCGCTGGGGGTGGCCGCCCTGCGCAGCGGGAGTCGGCGTGCGCTGGCCTGGCCGGGCCTCGCCCTGGTCGGGGTCGTGCTGCTCACCGAGCCGTGGACGGGGCGCGTCGACGCCGTCGGGATCGCCGCCGCCGCGGCGGCGGCCGTCGGGTGGGCCGTCTACATCGTGCTGACCCGGCGCATCGGCGACCGGTTCAGCGGCATCCGGGGATTGGCCTTCACCATCCCGGTCGCCGCGGTCACCGCGGCCCTGGTCGGGGTGCCGCAGTCCGCCGGCCGGATGACCGTCGGCGTGCTGCTCGTCGCGGCCGGGGTCGCGTTGCTCGTCCCGGTGCTGACGTTCGCGCTGGAGATGCTCGCGCTGCGGCGGATGACCGCCACCGCCTTCGGCACCCTGATGGCCGTCGAACCCGCGTTCGCCGTCCTGCTCGGGTTGCTCGTCCTGCACCAGCGGCCGAGCCCGGCGCAGGCCGTGGGGATCGCGATGGTCGTCGCCGCCGGTGCGGCCGCGCAGCGCGGCGGACGACGCGATCGTCCCGGACCCCGCCCGGGCGGTCCGGGCACCCCGACCCCGGCCCAGGAGGCAGCATGCTGATCACCGCGGACACCGTCGTCGCCGGCGGCCGGCTGCTCCGCCCGGGGTGGGTGCGCACCGACGGGGCCGTCGTCGTCGCGACCGGCGCCGGGCCGGTCGAGCCCGATCCGGGTGGGCCGGAGGTCGCCCTGGGGGCCCGGGTGGTCGTCCCGGGGTTCGTCGACGTCCACGTGCACGGCGGCGGGGGCGGCAGTTTCCCGGACGGGGATCCGGTCGGGGCGCTGCGCGCCGTCGACCTGCACCGGCGCCACGGCACGACCACGCTGCTCGCCTCCCTGGTCACCGGCTCGCCCGGTCGACTGGTGGCCGCGGTGTCGGCGCTCCGGGAACTCGTCGCGGACGGGGCGCTGGCCGGGATCCATCTCGAGGGCCCGTGGATCTCGGAGAAGCGCTGCGGTGCACATCCTCTCGCGGAGCTCCGGGATGCCAGCGACCAGGAGGTCGACGCGCTGGTGCGGGCCGGTGCCGGTGCCGTCCGGATGGCGACCCTGGCCCCCGAGCGGTCGGGAGGTCTGCGAGCCGTCGGTCGGCTGGTCGACGCCGGTGTCGTCGTCGCCGTCGGGCACACCGATGCCTCGTACGAGGTGACCCGCGCGGCCGTCGACGCCGGCGCCACCGTGGGCACGCACCTGTTCAACGCGATGCGCCCGGTGCACCATCGCGAGCCGGGGCCGGTGCCCGCCCTCCTCGAGGACGACCGGGTCACCGTCGAACTGATCATGGACGGGGTCCACCTGCACCCGGCGGTGTACCGGCTCGTCGCGGCGTCGGCCGGGGCCGGGCGCATCGCCCTGGTCACCGACGCCATGGCCGCGGCCGGGGGCGGCGACGGCGCCTTCACCCTGGGCGATCTGCGGGTCGAGGTCCGGAACGGAGTGGCCAGGCTGCCGGGCACCGAGGTGGTGGCCGGGAGCACGGCCACCATGCCGGACGTCTTCGGCGGGGCCGTCCGGGCCGGCGCCGACGATCCCGATCGGGCCCTGCTGGACGCGGTCCGGCAGACCTCGACCACGCCCGCCGCGGTCCTCGGTCTGGGGACGGTGGGTGACCTGGTCCCCGGGTCGTCCGCCGATCTGGTCGTGCTGGACGACGGGTACCGGGCCACCGCCGTCCTGCACCGCGGTCGATGGGTGGACGGGGTCGGCTGAGGGCGTGGCGGCCGTCGCATCCGCGGGTCCGCCCGGTGCCGACCCGGCCGCCGTCGGGGTGGCGACGGGGATCACCTCAGGGGCGGTCGGTCTCGGCCGGGACGAACGATTCCGGGACGGCCGGCGCGACGTCGGCCCCGGAGACCGGCAGGTGGACGGTGAAGACCGTCCGGCCCGGTCGGCTGTCCACCTCCACCCGACCGGTGTGCGCCGCGGTGACCGCGGCGACGATGGCCAGCCCGAGGCCGGTCGATCCCGCGGTCCGGGACCGGGACGAGTCGCCGCGGACGAAGCGGTGGAAGATCTCCGGCTGCAGCCCGGCCGGGATGCCGGGGCCGTCGTCCCGGACCTCGATGCGGACACCGTCGGCGTCCCCCGCGACACCGGTGACGACGGTGGTGCCGGGCGGGGTGTGGGTGCGGGCGTTGGCCAGCAGGTTGGCCACGATCTGGTGCAACCGGGCGGGATCGCCGACGGTGGCGACGGGTTCGTCCGGCAGGTCCAACCGCCAGTGGTGGTCCCGGCCGGCGACCTGCGCGTCGGACACGGCGTCGATCACCAGCATGGTCAGGTCGACCTCGGTGCGGTCCAGTGGCCGCCCGGAGTCCAGTCGGGCCAGCAGCAGCAGGTCGTCGACCAGGCTGGTCATCCGCTCGGACTCGGACTGCACGCGGCGCAGGGCGTGGGCGACCCCCTCGGGGTCGTCCCCCTCCCGGCGGGCCAGCTCGGCGTACCCGCGGATGGCGGCCAGCGGGGTCCGCAGCTCGTGGGAGGCGTCGGCCACGAACTGCCGGACCCGGGTCTCCGAGGCCTGCCGGGCCGACAGCGCCCCGGACACGTGCCCCAGCATCTGGTTGAGGGCGGCGCCGACCTGACCGACCTCGGTGCGGGGGTCGGTGTCGCGGGCGGGCACCCGCACGCCCAGGTCGACCTCGCCGCGGTCCAGCGGCAGGGTCGCCACCTCCCGCGCCGTGGCGGCCACCCGCTCCAGCGGCCGCACGGCTCGGCGGACGATCAGCAGGACGGCGAGACCACCGGCCAGCAGGGCGATCCCGGACACCAGGGCCATCACCACGGCCAGCCGGCGCTGGGTGTCCTGCACGTCGGCCAGGGGCAGGCCGGTGATCAGCACGTCGCCATAGCGCCCCTCGGCGGCGCTCACCCGGTAGTCGCCGAACCCGGCCAGGGTGATGGTCTGCGGTGTCGCACCGGGGACCAGCCCGGCCAGCTCCGCGGCCACGGCGTCCGGGACCACCGTGCAGGACGCGGCACTCTGCACGACCCCGGCCGACTCGACGGTGCCGTCGACCACCCGGGCCCCCAGAGTGCCGTCCGACGCCCCGCCGGCGACGAGGAAGGACGGGCCACCGCAGTCCGTCCCGGTGGTCGGGTACGGGCGGGGCACGATCCCCCCGCCCGCGTCGCCGTCGCGGTCGATCCCGCCGGCGCCCTGCTCGGTGCGTTTCTGCGCCGAGGTCAGCCGCTCGTCGAGCTGGTGGACCAGGTACCCGCTGATCGCCACCTCGGTGGCCACCGCGATGACGGCGCAGACCGCCACGATCAGCGCGGTCATCCAGACGGTGAGCTTGGTGCGCAGGGTCAGGGTGCGGCGCCGTCCCGTCGGTGCCATGGGCGGTGCTGTGGTCGGGCCGGGCGGAGCGGGAGTCGGGGCCGGGTCAGACCGCCGGCTTGAGGACATATCCGAAGCCCCTCATGGTGTGGATCATCGGGGCGCGCCCGGCGTCGATCTTCTTGCGGAGATAGGACACGTAGAGCTCGACGATGTTGGCCTGGCCGCCGAAATCGTAGTTCCACACCCGGTCCAGGATCTGCGCCTTGGACAGCACCCGCTTGGGGTTGCGCATGAAGAACCGCAGCAGCTCGAACTCGGTGGCGGTGAGCTGGATGAGCTCGCCGCCCCGGTGCACCTCGCGGGAGTCCTCGTCCAGGGTGAGATCTCCGACGGCGACCATCGACGAGTCCGACGTCAGCGCGACGTGCGAGCGACGCAGCAGGGCCCGCAGGCGCAGCACCAGTTCCTCGACCGAGAACGGCTTCGTCACGTAGTCGTCCCCACCGGCGGTGAGGCCGGCGATGCGGTCGTTGACGTCGTCGCGGGCGGTCAGGAAGAGCACCGGCATGCGCTCCATGTCGGTGCGCAGCCGCCGCAGCACCTCCAGGCCGTCGATGTCCGGCAGCATCACGTCCAGCACGGCCAGGTCCGGGCGGAAGTCCCGGGCGATGGCCAGCGCGGTCATCCCGTCGCCGGCGGTCCGCACGTCCCATCCCTCGTAGCGCAGCGCCAGCCCGACCAGTTCGGCCAGCGTCGACTCGTCGTCGACGACCAGCACCCGGATCGGGCGGCCGTCGGGTCCCTTGAGCGACGCGCGCTCCTCGCGGGCCTGCACGGAGGGGAAGGGTGCGTTGGTCATGGGCACCACCTTGATCGCCGGGAGTGTGTCCGAGCTAGGTCGTTGCTGTGCGTGCGCTGTGCGGGCGGGCCGCCGGCGGGTGCGTGCTCCCGATGGGTCGCCGACGTCCCGGTGGGGTCAGGGTACGACCGGCCGGCCCCGCGGTTCCCGGGCGGGACCCAGCAGTTCCCCGGCCGGGACACAGCCGCCGGACAGGTCGGCGCCCGACGGTGTGCCCATGGCCGCGACCCCCGAGAATCCCCCGAATCCCGACATCCCCGCTGTGCAGCCCGACCGGTGGGGCGACGCCCAGGCACCTTCGGGCGTGCCCCGGCACGACCTGCCCGACCACGCGTGGACGGCCCCCGCCGGCCCGGACGGCCCCGGGACGACCGCAGCCCCGTCGGATGACCCGTGGAGCGCGGCCGGAGCCGGAGCGACCCGGCCGGTGGGGCCGACGG
Source organism: Nakamurella flavida (assembly GCF_030811475.1). Taxonomy (NCBI): domain Bacteria; kingdom Bacillati; phylum Actinomycetota; class Actinomycetes; order Nakamurellales; family Nakamurellaceae; genus Nakamurella; species Nakamurella flavida. The sequence continues at coordinate 1,871,809 of NZ_JAUSQV010000001.1, read as the reverse complement.
GCCCGGATGCCGCCCCGGTGTGGGGGGCGCCCGATCCGAACCGGCGACCGCCGGCGGGGTGGCGGCGGGCGGCGGGAGCGGTGGCCGTGGCGGCGGCCGTCGCCGTGGTGGGTGGCGTGACGGTCGCCACCGCCGCCACCGCCGGGACGACCTCCACCGAACGCTTCGGCGGCCCCGGCGGGACCGACGGGCGGTCGCGGACGATGCCCGGCGAGGACGGCACGCTCGCCCCGGTGCCGGACGCCGGTACGGGTGGCACGGGCGGCACCGGGACCGGGGGCCGGCCGCCCAAGGGCGGGGTTCCCGGGCAGCGTCCGGGCGGTGCGATGCCCGGGGGCGAGCTCCCGGAGGGGGTGGTCCCCGGACAGCGCGAGGACGCCACCGGCACCGGCGGGTCGAGCGGCGGGGCCGCGGGCGGCACCGACATCTGACCCGTGCCGGCGGCGGGTCAGCGGCCCAGCGCGTCCAGGTCGGCCAGGTCCTCGTCGTCCAGCAGGATGGCGGACGCGTCGAGGTTCTCCTCCAGGTGGGCGACCGAGGACGTCCCCGGGATGGCCAGCACGGCGGGGGAGCGGGCCAGCAGCCAGGCCAGGGCCAGCTGCATCGTCGTGGCCCCCTTCCGCTGGGCCACCTCGGCGAACAGGTCGGCCTGCAACGGGGCGAAGCCGCCCAGCGGGAAGTACGGCACGAAGGCGATGCCCTCCCGGGTGCACTCGTCGAGGAGGGCGTCGTCGGCGCGCTGGGTGACGTTGTACGCGTTCTGCACGCACACCACCGGGGCGATGGCGCGGGCCTCGCGCAGCTGACCGGCGGTGGCGTGGCTGATCCCGAGGTGACGGATCAGACCCTGCTGCTGCAGGGCGGCGAGTGCCTCGAACGGCTCGGCCAGGCTGCGGTCGTCGGGCGTCTCCGGGGTGCCGGGCATCCGCAGGTTGACCACGTCGAGCCGGTCCAGCCCGAGATTGCGCAGGTTGTCGTGCACCGCGGCGGTCAGCTCGTCGGCGCCCAACGCCGACGGCCAGCCACCGTCCGGGGTGCGGCGGGCGCCGACCTTGGTGACCAGCACGAGATCGTCCGCGTACGGGTGCAGGGCCTCCCGGATGACCTCGTTGGTGGTGTGCGGGCCGTAGAAGTCACTCGTGTCGATGTGGTTCACGCCGAGTTCGACGGCCCGGCGCAGCACGGCGAGCGCCTCGGCGCGGTCCGCCGGCGGGCCCATGATGTGCGGCCCGGACAGTCGCATGGCGCCGTAGCCCATGCGGGCGACGGGGAGATCCCCGCCGAGGGTGTACGTGCCGGCAGCGCTCGCGGTGGTGCTCATGGTTCCTCCTGGATCGGACCCGACCCGAGGCGGTGGGGCCGCGTCCAGTGTGCGCCGGGCGGCCGGGGCGGCATGATCGACAGCGCCGCCGGTGGCGGCGGGGACGAGGAAGGCAGGATCGGCGATGAAGCTGACGACAGTGGCGGCGACGGGTGCGGCGGCCGTCGGCACCGCGGTGGCCGGCGGGCTGGCCGTGGACCCGGACGGCCCGTACTACCGGAACCTGATCAAGCCGTCCTGGCAGCCGGCGCCGACCGTCTTCCCGATCGTCTGGACCCCGCTCTACGTCGACATCGCCGTCACCTCGGCGGTGGCCGCCGACGCGCTGGCGGCGCAGGGGCGGCACGACGAACGGTCCGCCCTGCTCCGGGCGCTGGCCGTCAACCTGGGGCTCAACACCGGCTGGAGCTGGCTGTTCTTCCGGGTGAGCCGCCCGTGGTTCGCCGCGGCCGAGTGCGCGGCACTCGCCGTGTCGACCGCCGATCTGGTGCGGCGGGTGGGCGCCGCCGACCGCCGGGCCGGCTGGGCGCTGCTGCCCTACCCGCTGTGGTGCACCTTCGCGACCGCCCTCACCGTGGCTCTCGCCCGCCGCAACCCGGTGCGCGTCATCGAGGGCGGTCCGGTGCGTCGACTGGCGCAGCGGGTGCGCCGGGCCTGATTGCGCCGGTTCTGAGGTCCCGCCCCGGGACGGTCAGTCCTTCTCGCGTTTCTTCTCGGACTTCCTGGTCTTCTCGGCCTTCTTGGTCTTCTCGGACTTCCTGCCCTGACCGGACGCCCGGTCGGCGTCCACCGGTTCGGCGACCGCCGCCGTCTCCGTGGTGTCGTCCTCGGACGCCGGCACGCACAGCACGGGTCGGGTGGACCACTGCAGCAGCTTGTGCGGGGTACTGCCCAGCATCGCGCCACGCAGCGGGCTCTCCCCCCAGGTGCCGACGACGATGAGCCGGGCGTCCAACCGGTCGGCGACGTCGGTGATCGCCGCGGCCGGCTTGTCGGACACCAGCTCGACGACGGCGTCCACACCGGCGGCGGCCGCCTGGTCGACGGCGTTCTGCAGCATCGTGCGGGCCAGCTCGGTCAGGGCCCGCTGGTGGGACTGGAACTCCTCGCCCAGGCCGCCGGGTGGGCTGACCCCGTAGACCACCACCAGGCGCTCGTCGTAGCGACCGGCGATGTCGATGGCCTGGTCCAGTGCCCGCTTGGCGCCGGGCGATTCGTCGTACCCCAGGACGACGGTCATGGTCGGTTCCCTCTGTCGTGGATGTCGGGCCCGGAGGCGTTCCGGTCGGGTGCGGTGCGGCTGCTGCGGCGCGGTGGGACGGCCGCCAGCTCCGGGTCGGCCACCCCGGGACGCTCCAGCCAGAACGTCCGGTGGGCCAGTCGCCAGAAGACCATGTAGACGATGCCGAACCCGAAGATCGCGATACCGATGACCAGGGGCGGGCCGAGCCCGAACCACGCCTCACCGGTGGAGGAGTTGGCCGGGTCGGCCTGGTCGATGATCGACTCGACCAGCAGCCAGAGCAACATCAGCGCGCCGACCACCGGACCGACGCCGATGAGGACGAAGTTGCGCACGCTCTTCGTCAGCTCGCGCCGGTAGTAGATCGCGCACGCCAGCCCGGTCAGCGCGTAGTAGAAGGCGATGAGCAGGGCCAGGGCGGTCAACGAGTCGAAGAGGGCGTTCTCGCTGATCGCGTTGACCACCAGGTACCAGACGATGGCGATCCCGGCGACGAGCCAGGTGGACACGTCGGGGGTGCGGAAGCGGGGATGGATGTGGGCCAGCGCGCGGGGGAGGGCCGCGCGCCGGGCCATGGACAGCCCGGTGCGGGACGCCGGGATGATCGTGGTCTGGGTGGACGCGATCGCCGAGGTGGCCACGGCCAGCAGCACCACCCAGGACCACCCGCCCATCACGTCGCCGGCCAGCGAGGCGAAGATCGCCTCCTCCTCGCCCGCGTTCTCGGTGAGGAAGTCGACCCCGGCGTAGGCGACGACGGCGACGGCCACGGCCAGGTAGGTCACCAGCAGCACGACGGTGGAGACGATCGCGGCGCGACCGGGGGTGGTGGACGCCCCCGCGGTCTCCTCGTTCAGGTTGACCGCCGACTCCCAACCCCAGTAGGCGAACACCCCGAGCAGCAGGCCGCCGGTGAGGGCGGCGCCACCGGCGCCGAACGGGTTGAACCAGTCCCAGCGGGGGCTGATGGCGCCCAGCGCGCTGGTGCCGTCCAGCGCCTTGACCAGGGCGACGACGGCGAAGGCGAGCAGGGCGACGATCTGGGCGATGATGAGCACGTTCTGCAGCCGGGCGGAGAGCTCGGTGCCGATGACGCAGATGCCGGTCATCACCAGGATCAGCAGCACCGACAGGACGCGGACGACGGTGACGTTCTCGGCCAGGTCGTCGAGGTTCAGGGTGAGCAGGGTGTACTTCACGCCGACGTCGGCCAGCGACCCGACGACCAGGACGCCGGTCATGGCGATGGCCCAGCCGCCCAGCCAGCCGAACCACGGGCCCATCGCCCGGGTGACCCAGGAGAAGGTCGTGCCGCAGTCCTGGTCGACCCGGTTCAGGTAGTGGAACGCCGAGGCGATCAGCAGCATGGGGACGAACGAGGCGAGCAGGACCCCGGGCGCGAAGATGCCGACGAGGGCGACGACCGGGCCGATGATGGCGGCCAGGGAGTAGGCCGGGGAGGTGGCGGCCAGGCCGATGACCATCGAGTCGAGGAATCCGATGGCGCCGGGTTTGAGGGTCTGGCCGGTCGGGGTGGCCGGAGAGGACGGGTGGACCGAGGGGGGGAGGGGGGGATCCGTGGTGGCCATGGCAGCTCCTGGTCGCCGCGGGACCCTGGGAGTCGGGCCCGTGCAGCAGGCAGTGTGGCAACGGGGATCTGCCGTGTCCACCGACCCCACGGCACCCGGCGGTGTGACGTCGGCGGCGACGCCCGGACGGGGTCGTGACGAAACGTCATCAGAGAAATACACTCAGTGACACCAGTCGAGACCACGGCTGGCCGAGGCGCCGCTCCAGCCGGCGCGGGGGAGGCGTGCCCGGATGTCGCGGAAGCGCAGGCAGGACCCGATTCCGGTGGTCGGCGGGTGCGCCCGGCGTGCCGGCGATCGCGGTGACCGGTGAGCGCGAGCGTCGTTCCCGGTGTGCTGCACGTGCGTGGGGCGGACCTGTACTACGAGCTCCGCGGGGCCGGACCCTTGCTGGCCCTGATCGGCGGACCGATGGATGCCCGGGGATTCGCCGCGCTGGCCGACGAGCTGGCGCGTGACCACCGGGTGCTGACCACCGATCCCCGGGGTGTGCTGCGCAGTCCGGTCGACGACCCCGAGCAGGAACGGTTCCCCGAGCTGCGCGCCGCCGATCTCGCCCGCCTGGTCCGCCACGTCGGGGCCGCGGGGGCCACCGGGGACTCGGGCGTGGCCGTGCTGGGCACCTGCGGCGGCGCGGTGGCCGCCCTCGCCCTGGCGCTGGCCCAGCCCGACCTGCTCGGCACCGTGGTCGCCCACGAACCGCCCCTGCCCGAGCTGCTGCCCGATCGGGCCGAGCGGCGCATCGCGACCGAGGAGACCGTGCGGCACTCCCTGGAACGGGGGATCAGCGACGCCTCGGTGGCGGTCCACTTCGCGGCCGGACGTTCCGGCGGGGAGGCGGTGGCGCAGGACGGGGCCGACGAGCAGCGGTTCCTGCAGCACGAGATGCTCTCGACCACCCAGTGGGTGCCGGATGTCGCGCGGTTGCGCGGGTCGGGTACCCGCATCGTGGTCGGGGTCGGGGAGGACTCGGCCGGTCAGACCTGCGGCCTCGCGGCCCGGGCCCTCGCGGCCGACCTCGGCACCGGGGCCGTCGAGTTCCCGGGGGGTCACCTCGGCTTCGTCGACCATCCGGCGACCTTCGCCGACCGGCTCCGGGCGGTGCTCGCCGAGGGGTGAGGGGTGACCGACCCGGGTCGGCCGTCAGCGCAGTGACACCTCCACGAAGCTGATCTTGCTGTTCCGGGCGACGCCGGAGTCGGTGATGCTCAGCCGGCCGTCGGACACGGTGACCGCGGCCGTCCGATCCAGCCAGCGGGCCGCGGCGGTGGCCCGGCCGGTGACCACCGGAACGCCCTCCGCGGTCAGCGCGTAGATCGAGTCGGTCCAGCTCGGGTCGCCGGCGACGATCCGCACCCCGTAGCTGCCGGACGGCAGCGCCAGCTCCCACCGGGCCGTGGGATTGGGCGCCTGCTGGAGCAGGGCCAGGGTGTCGTACCGCTCGTCGGGGATGTCGGTCGCGCCGCGGTCCCGGACCAGCACGGGGGCGTTCCACCCGTACCGGAGCCCCGCCCGGGCGGCGAACGCCCCGCCGGAGTCGGTGGTCCACCCCGGGACGGTCGGGCTGGTGGCCGGCCGGAACGTCACCGCGTACCGCGGGAAGAGCCGGTCGGTGGGGACGATCTGCGTGCCCTGACCCGGATACGACCAGCGCAGCTGGGCCACCGCCGCCCCGCCGGTCTCGTGGTACTCCATGGCCACCGGGTACCGGACGCCCGCGGTCAGGGTGATCGTCGCGGTGTCCGTCCGGCGGGAGTGGTCGGCCCACTGGTCCACCAGCAGACGTCCGCCCACCCAGAGCCGCACGCCGTCGTCGCTGGTGGTGGAGAACGTGTAGGTCCCGCTCACCGGCGCCTGCACCTGGCCGGTCCAGCGCGCCGAGAACGTGTCCGGCCCCAGCGACGGGGCCGGGCTCCCGCTGCCCCAGTCGAAGGCCACGGTCGCATCGAGGCGGTCCACCCGCGCGCCGGTGAAGTCGGCCCCGTCGAAGTAGGCGGCCTGCAACCCGCGCAGCGACAGGGCGGCGGTGAGGGTGGTCGCGGCGGCCGGGGTGGTGACGGTGTGGGCGTTCGCGCCGCCGTCCGACCATCCGTCGAGACCGTAGGAGCGACCGGCGGTGTCGGTCTGTGCGGGTACCGACACCCGCAGACCGAAACCGGCCCACGAGGTGATCGTCGTGCCGCCGGTGACCGTCTCGGCATTGACCAGCACGCGTCGTCCCGCCGGCTCGGTGGCCACGGTGACCGGGACCAGCCGCGGACGGAACTCCCGGGACACGGTGGTGGTGGCGCCCTGGGCGTCGGTGGCCGCCAACTGCACCTCCAGCCAGCTGTTCCGGGTGGCCGAGAGGTCCTCGGGCTCCGGGCCGAGGAGGCTCAGCGCATTGCCGGTCAGCGGGCCGAGGTAGGGGTGGGTGTGGGTGTCGTGGTGTCGGATCACCGTCCAGCGCAGCGCGGATGCCGGCATCACCCCGTCCTGCGCGTCGGTGGCCTCCCCGCGCAGGGGGTAGCTGGTACCCGTGGTGAACAGGTCACCGGACGCCGGGGCGAGGATGCGCACCGACGGGGCGGTGTTGCCGGAGCGCACCACCACGGTGGCCGGGGCGGACGTGGCCCCCGCGGAGTCGACGACGGTCAACGACGCCGTCCACGTACCCGCCGGATAGTCGTGCCGCACCGACGGTTGCGCTCCATTCACCACCCCGGAGCCGTCACCGGGGTCGAAGCGGTAGGTGAGGGCCTGGCCGTCCGGGTCGCTGCTCGCCGAACCGTCCAGGGTGACCGCCAGCGGGGCGGGTCCGTCGGTGGTCGACGCGGTGAGCACGGCGTCGGGTGGCCGGTTCGCGGTCCCGCTCGCGGTGATCGCGTGCAGCTCGCCCCCGCCGAGATAGGTGGTGTAGTAGAGGGCCTGGCGTCCGGGGACGACCGCGCCGTCGGCGGCGAACTGCGGGCCGAACGCCATGGCCACGGCGCTACCCGTGCCCAGCTCGGTGGCCAGGTCGGTGGTGGATCCCGAGGGGGACACGGCGACGATCTTCCCGCAGACGTAGTCGGCGTAGAGGTAGCCGTCGGTCAGCGCGGCCGGCCAGCCGGCGGCGTCCGGGACGTAGGCGCCGCCGGTGATGGACGCACACCCGGAGCTGTGCGGATAGGACAGCACGGGATCGGTGAGACCGGCCGGCGTCGGGCTGCACGGCGCCTGCGTGCCGGTCGCGCATGGTCCCTCGCGAAGATTCCAGCCGTAGTCGGCACCCGCGATGCCCTGGTCGATCTCCTCCCAGAGGTCCTGCCCGACGTCGTGGATGCGGAAGGACGTGGTGGCGGCGTCGGGGTCGAAGGCCATCCGGAACGGGTTGCGCAGGCCGGTGGCGTACATCTCCCGGCAGGTCAGGCCGACGGCCACCGGTCCGGTGCGGCAGGATGCGGTCCCCGACCCGCTCGCGAACGGGTTGTCCGCCGGGACGGCGCCCGACGTGGTGATCCGGACGATCTTGCCGACCAGGGCGTTGCGGTCGCGGGCCGCGTCGTTCGCCGGGCCGCAGCCACTGTCGCCCGCGTAGTCGCACATCCCGTCCCCGGTGCTGACGAACAGCGTCCCGTCCTGGCCCAGGTGGAGGTCGCCGGCGTTGTGGTAGCCGCTGGCGGACGAGATGCCGTCCAGCAGCACGGTTTCGCTCCCCGGCACGACGCGGTCGTCGGCCCCGAGCAGGAAGCGGGACACCCGGTTGCGGGGTGCCCGGGCGTCCTGACCGGTGTACGCCTGGGGGCAGTTCCGCGCGGTGTCAGCCGGGTTGCGGGCGGTGTAGAAGAGATACAGCGGGACGGTGCCGGCGCTGGCGGGGCCGGCGGCGACACCGAGCAGACCGCGTTCGTAGTTGCTGCACAGCACCCCGGCCGCGGCCAGATCCAGGGCCGGCGTGGGCACCAGGGCGCCGTCCCGGACGACCCGCAGCTGCCCGGTCTGGCTCGCCACCAGGACCCGGCCGTCGCCGGTCGGCGCCACCGCGGTGGGCCGGGCCACCGCGGCGACGGTGGTGTCGGTGAATCCGTCGGCGAGCACGGCGGCCGACGCCGGCCGGGGTGGGGACAGCACCGTCAGACCGACCGTCAACAGGAGGACGAGCAGAACCGGCAGACCACGACGCACGACGACCCCCGACGGTCACGGAACGAACCCGGGGTCAGCATCCACCCGGGCCCGCCGTCCGGCCAGGGGTGCGCGGCGCGGCGTCGGTGACGCGCCGGGTCAGCCGCGCCAGTCGTCCGTGGCGATGAGCGACCCGCCCAGCGGGGCCATCTGCATCATCCCGCCGTCGACCGCCCACGACGCCCCGGTGACGTACCCGGCCCCGGGTGAGGCCAGGAAGACGACGACGTCGGCCACCTCCCGCACCGAACCCGGTCGGGCCAGGGGGATGCCGGGCCGGTGGTGCACGTCCAACGGATGGGGCGGACGGTCCCGGTGGCCGGGATGCGCGCCGGAGGTGCTCGTGCTCCCGGGGTCGGTGGCCGGATCGTCGTCCGGGGCCATGCCGTTCATGGCGGTGGCGATCTCGCCGGGGGCGACGGAGTTCGCGGTGATCCCGTACCGGCCGAGTTCCACCGCCGCGGTCTTCATCAGCCCGCCGAGGCCGTGCTTGGCGGCGGTGTACGCACTGCCACCGGCCTGGTGCTCGTGCACGCTGGTCACCGCGATGATCCGGCCGCCCCGGCCCTGCTCCACCATCAGCCGGGCCGCCCGCTGGATGCAGACGAAGGCGCCGTCCAGATCGACGGCCATGGTGTTCCGCCACTCGTCGAACGCCATGTCGATCAGACGTCCGGAGCCGCCGGCGCCGGCGTTGTTGACGAAGACGTCCAGTCCTCCGAGGTCGGCGGCGAGGGCGTCGACCACGTCTCCGCAGTCCGGGACGGCGGTCAGGTCGAGCGGGGCGAGGACGGCGTGCGCCCCGGTGGCGCGGACCAGCTCGGCGGTGCGCCGCCCGTCGGCCTCGTTCCGGAACCAGGTGACCCCGATGTCGTACCCGGCCTCGGCCAGGGCGACCGCGGTGGCCCGGCCGATCCCGGACTCGGACCCGGTGACGACGGCAGTGCGGCGGGGGGGCGGGGCGGGGGACGCATCGGTCGCGGTCATCCGGTCCATCCTGCCGTCCGCCGGGGTCCGGTGCGGTCGTCCGGATGGTGGGACCGGGTGGATGGGACAGAGCGCCCGACCGGTGGTGCCGGACTGCGGGGAAAAGGGTGAGCCGCCCGACACGGAGGATCGGGCGGCTCGGTGACGGCCTGCCGCCGATGCGCCTCTCGGCACGTGGTCGCACTCGGCGACGAAAGGGGTGGAGCCCGGGGCACGGATCGGCAGGCCGTCGAGCTGTTCAACACCGGACCCGGCCGTCGGCGTTCCCGGGCCGGGTGAGACGTGGATCACAACATCGGCTCTGCTCGGGGAGTGGTGGCCCGGCGCGGCAGGCTGACCGGATGGTCGTGCTGGTGGTGGACGTCGCGAACGTGATGGGTTCCCGACCCGACGGATGGTGGCGGGACCGGCCCGGCGCCGCGACCCGCCTGCTCGACCAACTGTGCGTCCTGCCCGGCCGGGTGCTGGAGCCGGGGGTCGTCGTCGGCCGGGTGGTGGCCGTGCTGGAGGGCGCCTCCCGGTCTGCGCGGGCGCCGGCCGGTATCGACGTCGTGCTGGCTCCGGCGGACGGCGACAGCGAGATCGTCCGCCTCGCAGCGGGTCTCGTCGAACCGGTGGTGGTCGTGACGGCCGACCGCGGACTCCGGGCGCGGTTGCCGGACGGGGTGGGGGTGTGCGGACCCCGCAGACTGCTGGACGTGGTGGGGGGATGACTCCGGCGGGATCCGGGTCGGACGATGTCGGCGGCTCCGGAACACCAGGTCGGCCGTCGTGTCCGAACCGACCGGTCCACCGACTGCGGACCACACCCTGCGGTGCAGCCCCACCCTCCCGCAGTCGGCGGCGGTGCGATCAGGCCTGCGACTCCTGGTACCGCCGGACGACGTCCGAGGCGATGCGACCGCGGGGGGACACCGAGATGCCCTGTGCCGTAGCCCATTCCCGCACGGCGACCGGGGACGGTCCGTCGGAGCCGGCGGTGCGCCGTCCGTTGCGTCGCTGGGGCTGATCGCCACGCACCTTGCGGCCGTGCTCGACGAAGTCCGACAACGCCTTCCGCAATGCGTTCGCGTTCTTCTTGTTGAGGTCGATCTCGTAGGTCGATCCATCAAGGCTGAACGAGATGGTTTCGACGGCTTTGCCACCGTCCAGATCGTCGACAAGCGTGATCGATGTTTGCTGAGCCATTTGGCTCCCTTCCGGGGGGTTTGTCGAACTGGGTGACCTCCTGTTGCAGGGGTCCACGGCGACAGCATAGGTCTCCCGACGATGGCCCGGAAAGCGGGACACGCGACGGCCAACCGCCGGTAGATCCGTCCGGAGTGTCCGGACGGTCGGCAGTTCACGCGGTCTGAGGTGATCATCATCCGGTTCGTCACCTCTTGGGCCGCCGATCGTCCGGGGCGCGGTGGGGAATCGACGCCGCACCGGCCCGACCCATTCCTCGTCCGTCACCTGCCAGGGGGGTTCTGATTCGTTCCCCGTGCACCATTCGGGATCGGTCGGTGATCATCGACCCGGGGTGTCGGGCGGGCCGGAGAATAGTTATTCCTCGAACCGGTGACCGATATCCCGCACGGTGGGCAAAAATGACGCAGTGTCGGCTTCCCGTATCGCCGGGCGGTGCCGCACGGTGGCCCACGGCGCCCTGTCACCGGGGACGGGTTCGGCGGGGGTCGGGATGAGCAACCCGACGGGGCGCGACTCGACGGGGCGACCCGACCGGGCAACCCGACGGGGTACCTCGACGGGGCGACTCGACCGGGCAACCCGACGGGGCACCTCGACGGGGCGACTCGACGTCGACGACGACGGGTGGTGCATCGCAGCACGCATCGTGGCGTCTCCGCGTGGAACGGATCGCCGCGGCGACCGGAGCGGGCCCGCACTGCCCCGCGGGCAGTCGGGTCGACCGGCCACGGGAGGCCGTCGCGGGCGGCTTCGGAGGGCGAACCGCCCGGCCCGTGGGTGAGCCGGGTCACCACTCCCGCGTCGCTGGGGGTGACCGAGCCCCGACTGCCGGGGCGGATCGGCCGCACAACCACCCGAGCGGGGGATCGGGAGCGGCCGGACGATCACCGCAGCGTCGTCGACCGGAGAGGTTGCGTCTCGGATGTGCCGGCCGCTGCAACGAAGGACACATCTGATGTCTCCCGTTTGGCCTGCTCACAGGCGCATAATCGATTCAGACGGCGAGAACGTCGTCGGTCGGCCGGAGCGGTCGACCAGCAGAGCGCAACGAAGCCTCGATCCTTTTCAGGAGGCATCTCATGTCCATCTCCACCCTGCAGTCCCGCCTGGCCGACCACCGCGCCCGCAAGGCCGCGATGAAGCAGCTCGAGCAGGAGCTCGCCAGCTACTCCTCCCCGTCCGACCGCGCCGAGATCGAGGCCATCGTGGCTCGTCACACCGGCAAGGACGCACGCCTCGTCGAGGAGATCCTGACCCGCCAGGCTGCCTGATCCACCCGGGCCCGCCCGGCACCGACGATCTCGTCCGGTGCCGCCGCGGGTCAGCACCACCCGACGACCGGCCGGGTTCCCCCAGGGAACGGGCCGGTCGTTCTTCGTTCTCGGGCCGGTTCTCGGGCCGACCGCGGCGCGGTCGAGGGCTTGCCGATACCGATCGGGCCGCGCCGGCCGCCCTGCCCGCACGAGAAAGACGGTCGGCCGAACCCGGCGGTCAGCGACGACACCGGCGACCGCCGGACCCCCGCTGCCGCCGGGTCGGCGTGGGCCGGGACGGAGGAGCTGCCGGGAGCCCGCCCGGCCCGTCCGCGTCGGGCTCCGCGACCCGACACCCTCGACCTGCTCGGGCTGGTCGAGCTCCGTGCTCAGTGGCGGCGACTCAGGTAGTCGGCGACGACATCGGCGCCCAGCCCGTCCAGGGTGGGCGCCACCACCCGGCCGCCGCACCGACGGGCCAGCCCGTCCAGGAAGCGCACCAGGCGGGGGTCGTCACCGAGGACGAAGAAGGTGATGGCCGCCCTCGTGGCGGTCAGCCGGTCCAGTTCATCCACCGTGGCCGCCAGGGTCTCCGGCTCGGGTGGGTAGGAGAACGACGCGTGACCGTCGGCCTCCAGATGCGCGGTCGGTTCGCCGTCGGTGATGACCAGCACCACCGGGGTGGCGTCCGGGTGCCGGCGCAGATGCTGACCGGCCAGCAGCAGGGCGTGGTGCAGGTTGGTGCCCTGCTCGTACGCACCCTCCAGGCCGACGAGTTCGCCGAGCTCGAGTTTCCGGGCGTGCCGGCCGAAGCCGATGACGGCCAGGTCGTCGCCGCGGAACCGGGTACTGATCAGCTGGTGCAGGGCCAGGGCGGTCTGCTTCATCGGCACCCACCGGCCGTCCTGCACCATCGACCAGGACGTGTCCACGCACAGCGCGACCGCCGCCCGGGTGCGTTGCTCGGTCTCCACGACCTCCACGTCGGTGACGTCCAACCGTCGGGTGTCGCCGCCCGCCCGCCGGACCGTGGCGTTGAGCAGGGTCCGGGGGACGTTCCAGGCCTCGGTGTCCCCGTACGCCCAGGGTCGGCTGGCTCCGGTCGGCTCGCCGGCGGCGCCGGAGCGCCGGGTCTGCCGTTCCCCACGCCGACCGCCCAGGGACTCCACCACGTCCCGCAGTGCGGATTCGCCGAGCCGCCGGAGCGCCTTCGGGGAGAGCTGCAGCGAGCCGTCGGGGGCGCGGGAGAACAGGCCCTCCTGCTGGAGCTGTCGCTCGAGCTCGGCGAGCGCCTGCGCGTCCACCCGGGCCTGCTTCCCGAGCAGCGACTCGAGGGACTCCAGGTCGATGTCGTCCAGTCGGGCACCGGCGTAGGACTGCCCGAGCTGTTCGGCCAGGTCGTCCAGCCGGCCGAGTTCCTCCAGGGAGCGGGTGGCCTCACCCATGCCCATCGGATCCTGTCCGCGGAAGCGGCCGGACCCCGACCAGTCCTCACCGGGTCGCAGACCCTGCAGCTGCCCGTCGAGTTGTTCCAGGGCCTGGGCCAGGCGGGGATCGCCGAACGCCTGCTGGCTCAGTTCGGCCAGGTCGGCCCGCTGCTCGGGCGTCATCGAGTTCAGCATCCGCTGCGCGGCGGCCGAGCGGGCGGCGAGGATGTCGACGAGTTCATCCGTGGTGGAAGGGTTCTCGGGGAAGAACTCGCCGTGCTCGGCCATGAAGGAGGCGAACTGCTCCGCGGTGTCCTGCCCGGAGGCATGCGCGGCGAGCAGCGCGTTGAGATCGTCCAGCATCGCGCGGATCTGCTCCACGTCCTGATCGGTGGCCTGCTCCATCGCCTGTTTCATCCCGGCGAAGCGCTGGTCGAGCATCTCCCGCCCGAGCAGATCGCGGATCTGCTCGTAGGCGGCGCGGGCCTCGGCGGACTGCCAGTCGTACTCCGCGAGCTCGCGGACGGCGCCACCGGTGTCCGACGGCAGGGCGGACAGTTGGAGTTCGCGGAACCGGGCGTCGTCGGAGTCCTGGCGGGCCAGGCTGTCCCGCTCGGCATCGAGGGCCTGCGCGAGCAGCTCCCGCACCTCCCGCAGGGTGCCGTCCAGGTTGGTCTCGCGCTGCAGCTTCCGCCGCTTCTCGTAGGCCTGCCGGGTCAGCTCGTCCAGCCCGGTGCGCTCGGGCATGCCCTGCCGCAGCAGTTCCCGCAGCGCCCGCGCCGGGGTGCTGCCCTCCATGACCTCGCGGCCGATCCGGTCGATGGCCGCCCGCAGGTCCACCGGCGGAGCCAGCGGGTCCGGTCCGTCGACGTAGGGGCCGTAGGCGTACCGACCCGGTGGACGATTCCGCCGGGCCGGGTCGGGCGGGAGGGCCTGATCAGCCATAGCTGACCGTGTCCCCGTCGTCGGACGGGTCCTTGGCCAGACGCCGGGTGAGGAACAACAACTCCAGGGCGAGCTCGGCCGCGGACGCCATCGGGCCCGGGTCCTCCGTCCCGGCGGCGCCCAACCGGTTGGCGATCTCGGCGAGGACAGGGATCTTGGGCAGAGCGACGACGACGTCGGCGGCCGGCACGCGTTCGCCGGTCCGGACGGGGTGCGCGGTGACCGCCTCGGCCAGCGCGGTCAGGTCGACGCCCCGGAGCCGGGCCCGGGCGGTGTCGGCGGTGGCCCGACGCAGCAGATGCCGCAGGATCTCGTCCTCGCGCCCCTCCTCGCCCGAGGCGAACTCCAGCTTCCCGCGCAGCACCGCGGGCACCGATTCCAGGTCGACCGGTCGCGCGGTGGCCCCGGTCTCGCCGGTCAGGGCGGCGCGGCGCAGGGCGGCCGCGGCGACCGTCTCCGCGGCGGCCACCGAGAAACGGGCGGACACCCCCGAGCTCTGGTCGACCGCGGTGGACTCCCGCAGGTGTCGGGTGAACCGGGCGATGATCTCCAGCAGATGGGCCGGGACGTCGGCGGCCAGCCGCGCCTCCTGCTCGATCACACCGATCTCGTCGGACAGCTCGAGCGGGTAGTGCGTACGGATCTCCGCGCCGAACCGGTCCTTGAGCGGGGTGATGATCCGGCCGCGGTTCGTGTAGTCCTCGGGGTTGGCCGAGGCCACCATGAGCACGTCCAGGGGCAGGCGGAGCGTGTAACCCCGCACCTGGATGTCGCGTTCCTCCATCACGTTGAGCAGCGCGACCTGGATGCGCTCGGCCAGGTCCGGGAGTTCGTTGATCGCGACGATGCCGCGGTGCGCGCGGGGTACGAGGCCGAAGTGGATCGTCTCCGGGTCGCCGAGCGACCGGCCCTCGGACACCTTGACCGGGTCGACGTCACCGATCAGGTCGGCGACCGCGGTGTCCGGCGTGGCCAGCTTCTCGGTGTACCGCTCGCTGCGGTGCCGCCAGGTGACCGGCAGGCCCCCGCCCAGCTCGGCCGCGCGCCGGACGGAGGCCGGCGTGATCGGGGCGTACGGGTGCTCGCCGATCTCCGACCCCTCGATGACGGGCGTCCACTCGTCGAGCAGGGAGATCATCGTGCGCAGCAGCCTGGTCTTGCCCTGACCCCGTTCGCCCAGCAGCACCATGTCGTGCCCGGCGATCAGGGCCCGCTCCACCTGCGGGATGACCGTCGAGTCGAAACCGACGATGCCCTGCCACGGATCGGTGCCGGCTCGCAGGGCGGCCAACAGGTTCTCGCGGATCTCGGTCTTGACGTCACGGAGCTGATGACCGCTGGCGCGCAGCTCGTCCAGGGAGCGGGGCAGGTCGGCCGGGAAGGTTCCATCCACGTCCTCGACGCTACGCCCGGCCCCCGACAGTGCGGCCGGATGTGCGCCGAGAGATGAATCCCCGGCTGCCGCTCGGCCGGCCGGGTACACGGCGGCACCGGGCGGACACCGGACCCGGACGGTCAGTGCAGGTGGCTCTGCCAGTCCGCCGGGACGAGGCCCGCGGGCCCGGGGGTGGGCTGGTCGGCCGGGTGCGCGGTGGGCGGCGCGAGATCCGGTCCGTCGTAGAACTGTTCGTCGTCGTAGTTGTAGAACCAGTCCTCCCCGGCCTCGAAGCTGGTGATGAAGGGGTGCCCGGCCGCCTTCACGTGCGCGGTGGCGTGCTGGGCGGGGGAGGTGTCGCAGCACCCGATGTGTCCGCACTGCGCGCACCTCCGCAGGTGGAACCACCACCCGGAGTCGGCGAGGCACTGCACGCACCCGGTGCCACTCGGTGCTGCCGTCGGGTCGATGCCGGGGATCTCGCTCATCTGTCCTCCAGGTCGGGGTGGTCGGTCGGGGCGTCGGTGGGGGAGTCCGCCGGGATGCCGGCCGGGATCTCGGTGCGGGGCGCAGCGGGGGTCGGGTCCGTGGTGATCGGGTCCGTGGCGCCGGATCCGGCGGCGACCGGGTCGGCCGTGGCCAGCACGCGGTCGGGAGCGCGGAACGGCAGGCGCACCTGGAAGCGGGTGTCCCCGGGGACCGACTCGAACCGGAGGTCGCCGCCGTGCTTGCTGGTCACCACCCGGAACGAGATGTCCAGGCCCAGGCCCGTCCCCTGCCCGATCGGCTTGGTGGTGAAGAACGGCTCGAAGATGCGGGTGCGGATCTCGGCGGGCACACCCGGCCCGGTGTCACCGATCTCGACCAGCAGCTGCTCGTGGTCGCGTGCGGTCCGCAGGGTGAGGGTGCCGCCGGTGGGCATCACGGCCAGGGCGTTGTCGATGAGGTTGGTCCAGACCTGGTTCAGCTCCGCCGCGTAGGCGGGGATGGGCGGCAGGGTGCGGTCGAAGTCCTTCACCACGGTCAGCCCGGGGACCGCCTTGATCTTCCCGCTGAGCATGAGCAGGGTGCTGGTCAGGAGCTCGTGGACGTCGACGGTCTGGTACGGCGCGCGGTCGAGCTGCGAGTACTGCTTGGCCGCCCCGACCAGGGTGGAGATGCGGGTGGTCGAGTCGTGGATCTCGTCCAGCAGCTGCTCGGTCTCCACCGTGTACGCCAGCCAGCGGACGGCACCCTCCAGCCCGGTGGGGTCCACGGTGGCCGAGACCCGGTCGAAGAAGGCCTGGTCCATGCCGCCCTGGACGAAGGTCGGGGCGAGCTCCCACCCGCCGCGCACGCCGTTGTCGTCGAACCAGTCGCTCAGCACGTCCTCGCGATCGGCCGCCTCGAGGGGCCCCAGGTCAGGAGCCTTGGCGACCATGGCCACCGCCTCCTCCTGCAGGCCGATCAGCGACTCCATCACCGACCGGTCCAGCCGCCCGGAGGCCAGCATGGCGAGTTTGTGCCGCATCCCGGCGAGCCGTTCCCGCAGGGCCGCGGTGGCCCGGACGGCGGCGGCCGCCGGATTGTTCAGCTCGTGGGTGAGTCCCGCGGACAGCGACCCCAGGGCCAGCAGGCGCTCGCGCTGCCCGACGACCTCCTGGGTGTTGCGGATGCCGAAGAACAGGCCCTCCAACAGGTGCAGCGCCATCGGGAACCACTCCCGCATGACGTGGGCGAAGTCGTCGGCGGGCAGGACGAAGTACCGGGCCGTGCTCACCACCCGCAGCGAGTTGTTGTAGACCTGCGGCACCCGGTCGCCGAGATAGGCCTGGAAGGCGCCCGAGTAGACACCCCGCTGGTCGGTACGGGTGACCTCCACGTCGTCCTGGCCGACCTGTCGGCTGAGCACCACGGTCCCGTCCAGGAGCACGTAGAAGCAGGTCGCCGGTTCGCCCTCGCGGTACAGGAAACCCGGCGGGAAGACCTCCACCGATCCGCGGCCGCACAGCCAGCCGAGCTGCTCCGGGGTCAGCTTGTCGAACAGGAACAGGCTGCCGATCTCCCGCGGGTCGCAGGCCGGCGGCGCGGGCCGCGGGTGCAGATCGGCGTCGGTGGTGACGGGACGGGTCATGGTGCGCCTCAGGGGTTCTCGAGATAGCGGTGGACGAGCATGACGGCCATCGACCCCTCGCCGACCGCCGAGGCGACCCGCTTGGGGGATTGCGAGCGGGCGTCACCGGCCACGAAGACGCCGGGCAGGGAGGTCTCCAGGTGGTACGGCGGGCGATCCCGGGGCCACGCGTTCTCCGGTGCCGCCGCCAGCAGATCCGGCCCGGCGAGCACGAACCCGTGCTCGTCCCGCTGCACCACCCCGGCCAGCCAGTCGGTGCGGGGGGCGGCGCCGATGAAGACGAACAGCCAGTGGGCGGGGATCACCTCGGTGGTCCCGGACGCGTTGTCCCGCAGGGTGAGTGTCTCCAGGTGGTCGTCACCGGACCCGGCCACGACCTCCGTGCACGGACGCACCGAGATGTTCGGCACGGCTTCGATCTGCTGGATCAGGTAGTGCGACATCGACGCCTCGAGCGAGGGCCCACGCACGAGCATCGTCACCGAACGGGAGTTCCGCGCGAAGAACATCGCGGCCTGTCCGGCGGAGTTGGCGCCGCCGACGACGAACACGTCCTGCCCCGCGCAGTTCCCGGCCTCGGTGGTGGCCGAGCCGTAGTACACGCCCCGCCCGGTCAGCTCGTCCAGGCCCGGCGCGGACAGGTACCGGTAGGAGACCCCCGTGGCCAGGATGACGGCGTGCGCGTCCAGCCGGGTGCCGTCGGCGAACAGCACGGTGCGGGCGGACCCGTTGGCCTGCAACGAGACCACGTCCTGGGCGGTGACGAACTCGGCGCCGAACCTGGCCGCCTGTCGCCGGGCCCGGTCGGTCAGCTGGCTGCCGGACACCCCGTCCGGGAAGCCGAGGTAGTTCTCGATCCGCGAGCTCTGCCCGGCCTGACCACCGGCCGCGGTGCGTTCGACCATGATGGTCGACAGCCCCTCGGACGCCCCGTACACGGCGGCGCCGAGGCCGGCCGGCCCCGCCCCGATCACGATCAGGTCGTAGAACTCCCCGACGGGCACCGTGTCCAGGCCGACACGGGTGGCGAGTTCGACGTCGGAGGGGTTCAGCAACGCATCCCCCTCGACGGTGATGACCACGGGCAGGGCGCTGTCGTCGGTGCCGGCGGCGGCGAGCAGTCGGGCCCCCTCCGGGTCCTCGCTGAAGAACCAGCGGTAGGAGACCTGGTTGCGGGCCAGGAAGTCGCGCACCGCCCAGGACCGGGCCGACCAGCGGTGCCCGACCACCTTGGTCTCCGGGACCGGACGGTGGTCGCTGGCCCGCCAGGCGCGCAGCAGGTCGTCCAGCACCGGGTAGAGCTTCTCCTCCGGCGGATCCCACGGCTTGAGCAGGTAGTGGTCCAGATCGACCACGTTGATCGCCTCGATCGCGGCGTCGGTGTCCGCGTAGGCGGTCAACAGGACCCGCCGGGCGAAGGGATACAGGTCCATCGCCTGCTCGAGGAACTCGATGCCGGTCATCTCCGGCATGCGGTGGTCGGCGAGCAGGACGGCGACCTGGTCACCGCGGAGCGTCATCTCCCGCAGTGCCTGCAGGGCCTGGGCGCCCGACTCCGCCCGCACGATCCGGTACTCCTCGCCGTACCGGCGGCGCAGGTCACGGGCCACCGAGCGGGACACGCCCGGGTCGTCGTCCACGGTCAGGATCGACGGGCGGGCCACGGGAGCGGTCATCGGCGGATCACGGCGCCGAGCGTAGGCCGACCGCGCCCGATGAGGAACGGTGTTCACCGGCGGCGGACGAGCATCGGACGGTCAGCCGGCGTCGCCGGCCCGTTCCTTGCGCGCCCGCTTGTCCCGGTACAGCCGCCGGTCGGCCCGTTCGGTCAGGGTGGCCACGGTGTCCGACGACCGGGACGTGGCGACCCCGCAGGAGAAGACGTCCCCGGTCCCGGCCCGCAGTCGGGCCAGCACCCCTTCGGCATGCCCGGGGGTCAGGCCCGGCATGAGCACCATGAACTCGTCCCCGCCGAGACGGGCGATCCCGTCGTAGGGCCGCATCTCCTGCCGGAGCCCCTCGACCACGTCGACGAGCAGTCGGTCCCCGGCGGCGTGGCCGCGGGTGTCGTTGACCGCCTTGAAGTCGTCGAGATCCAGCACGGCCACCGTGAGCGGCGTCGAGGTGCGGGCCGCCCGGGCCAGCTCCTGCGTGGCGCGGTCGGTCAGGCCGGTCCGGTTCAGGGCGCCGGTCAGCGGATCGGTCCGCGCCTGGCGCTCGAGCCGGATGTGCAGGTACGCGGCGCACTCCAGGCAGAACACCGAGGCGAGGACCAGGTTCAGCCAGATGGTGGCGATGCCCAGGAACGGGTTCAGAAGCAGGGCGGCCCCGGAGGCGGCGGCGGCCGCGGCGACGACGGACCGCGCCACCCACCGGGGGTAGAACCACCCCATGTAGCAGGCGACCAGGGGATACAGGACGAGGTTGTTGGCGGAGACGACGGGCCGGTCCGCGGTGGCCAGCTGGAGCACGGTCATCCCGAGGAAGACCACCGTGCCGGCCAGACCGACCCAGCGGCGGCACCGGCCGGCCAGCACCAGGGGCGCGGCGGTGATGGCCAGGGCCAGACCGGTGAACGACCAGGTCCACGTGCCGACCAGGGGGCCGGTGTCGGGGGTCTGGGTGAGGGCGTCGAGCAGGCCGCTGGCGCAGACGACGGCCGCGGCCGCCGCGGTGACCACCGCGAACGGGGTCAACGGTCCCCGCCAGCGCAGGAAGCGGGTCACCGGGGCCGGGAGCCTGTCCGTGCGCACCGACGAATGGTGCCACGTCCCGGCTCCGGAAGGATCATGACCCGGGGTGCTCGGGCCGCCGTCCGACGGTCCCGGACGCGGCCGCCGGGACGGTGCATCGATGCGGGGGCGGGTCGGGCCGCATAGGCTGTGCCCGCCGCCTCCGTAGCTCAGGGGATAGAGCAGCGCACTCCTAACGCGCTGGTCGCAGGTTCGAATCCTGCCGGGGGCACAACTCGGACCTGCCGGCGCGGTCGGACGGCGCCGGGGTGCCCTGGCCGGACCGGGCACCGCTGAGCCGTCACCCGATGTCCTCCCGCGTGTCCCAGCGTTCACAGTCGGTTACCTCCGGGAAACCCACCCGGGCCGGCCGCTCCCTAGGGTCGACGGGAACGGCCCGTGCCGCCGCTCCCGTGCACCCGCGTTCGGAGCCGCCCCTGACCGACACCGGTCGACCCGAACGGACCCGTGAATGCGCGACCTGCGCCTGCTGCCCAAGGCCCACCTGCACCTGCATCTGGAAGCCGGCATGCGACCCGGGACACTCTCCGAGCTGGCCGCCCAGAAGGGTCTTCAGGTCCCGGAGGTCGGGGCCTACGGGGACTTCTCGGCCTTCTCCGCCGTCTACGACCTGGCCACGCGGGTGCTGTGCACCCGGGCGGACTGGGAACGGTTGGCCGAGGAGATGATGGTCGACGCCGCCGCGGAGGGGTGCGTCTACCTCGAACCGGCGTTCTGGGCCGCGCGGTACCGGGACACCCTCGGCGAGGACCGGGACGTCTGGGCGGTGGTGCTCGAGATCTTCGGTGCCGCGGCCGCGCGCCACCGCATCGGCATCGGGTTCATCGTCGCCGTCGACCGGGTGCACGACAGTCCCGCCGACGCCCAGCGGACGGCCGAGCTGGCGGTGACCCTGAAACCCTGGGGTGTGGTCGGTCTCGGTCTGCACAACGACGAGATCGGCCACCCACCGGGTGATTTCGCCCAGGCGTTCGCCATCGCCCGGGCGGGTGGGCTCCGTTCGGTGCCGCACGCGGGGGAGTTGGACTGCGGGCAGACGGTCCGGGACGCGGTCGACCTGCTGGGCGCCGTTCGCGTCGCCCACGGCGTCCGGGCGGGCGAGGTGCCGGGTCTGCTCGAGCGGCTCGCCGCCGACGGCATCTGCCTGGACGTGTGCCCGACCTCCAACCGGGTGCTCGGCGTGGTGCCGGACACCGCCGGTCATCCGCTGCGCGAACTGCTGGCCGCGGGGGTGCGCTGCACGCTCAACGCCGACGACCCGCTGTTGTTCTCCACCACGCTGCTCGGCGAGTACGAGGTGGCCCGCACCGTCATCGGTCTGGACGACGCGACACTGGCCCGGATCGCCCGGGTCTCGGTGGAGGAGTCCCGCCTGCCCGTCGGGGCCAGGCACGCGGCCCTGGCCGGGATCGTCCGCTGGCTCACCGAGGACGAGACCGCCCTCCCCGTTCCGCTGGCCGGCTGACCCGATCCGGCCCCGGGGTCGCCGCCCACGTCGCCGGAGGCGGTGTGTCAGGGTTGGACCCATGTCGAGCCCCCACCCGGACCCCACCGCCCCGTCCGCCACCGCGCCCGCTCCCGGCCCCGTGGAGTTCTCCGTCGAGGCCATCCTGTTCGACCTGGACGGCACCCTCATCGACTCCACCGGCAGCGTCGAGCGCAACTGGGGGAAGCTGGCCGACCGGCTCGGGGTGCCCTTCGCCGAACTGGAGCACCACATCCACGGCGTCCCGTTGGCCCAGGTGCTGCGCCGGTTGTATCCCGGTCGCTACACCGAGGAGGAGATCGCCGGGCACGCCGCGTTCCTGTCCGAGGGCGAGTCCACCGACACCGCGGGCATCGTCGCGCAGCCCGGTGCCCGGGAGCTGCTGGAGCGCCTGCCGGCCGACCGCTGGACCATCGTGACCAGCGGCGACAGTCGGCTGGCGCCGGCCCGGATCGCGGCCGCCGGCCTGCCCACCCCGGCCGGCATGGTGACGGCCGACCAGGTCGCCCTGGGCAAGCCGCACCCGGAGCCCTATCTGCTCGGTGCGCAGCGACTCGGCCGGGAGCCGGGTCGGTGCCTGGTCCTGGAGGACGCTCCCGCCGGGGTCGCGGCGGCGAAGGCCGCGGGCTGCCCGGTGATCGGTCTGCTCACCACCCACTCCGAGCTCGACACCCTGGTCGCGCCGTCCCTGCAGGACGTGCACATCACCGTCCGGGAGAACGACCTGCTCGTCCGTGTCGGCTGAGTCCGGCGACCGGCGGCACGCCGTCCTGGACTCGCCCGTCGGTCCGCTGACCGTGGTGGCCGGCCGCGAGGGACTGACCGGCGTGTACTTCGCCGACCACCTGCGCAGGCCTGACACCGCCGGATTCGGGCCGGCGGTCGACCCGGTCACCGACGAGCTGCTGGATCGGGCGGCGCGGCAACTCGGTGAGTACTTCCTCGGCGACCGGCGCGCCTTCGACCTGCCGTTGGCCCCGGCGGGGGCGCCGTTCCAGCGGGCGGTGTGGGACCTGCTCACCGGCATCCCGTACGGCGAGACCCGCAGTTACGGCGCCCTCGCCCGACGGCTCGGCGACGTCGGGCTGGCGCGCGCCGTGGGGACCGCCAACGGCGCGAACCCGCTGTCCGTCGTCGTCCCCTGCCATCGTGTGGTCGGGTCGGACGGGTCGCTCACCGGATACGCCGGTGGTCTGGCCCGCAAGCGCCTGCTGCTCGATCTGGAACGGCCGGGATCGACCCTGTTCTGACCGACCGGTCGGCCCGGTCGGGGAGACTGGCCGGGTGATCGCCCCCGTTCCCGAGGCCGCTCCCGGGCAGCTCGGATGGACCACCGTCGACCTCCCCGTCCACCCGCCGTTCCCCCTGGCCCCGGCGGTCACCTTCCTGGCCGGGCACGCCCTGCCCGGGCTGGAGACCGTGCTGACCGACGAGCGCGGCGTCACCCGGGTCGAGCGGTTGCTGCCGGTCGAGGGGGAGCTGGTGCAGCTGCGGCTGACCCTCGGGCCGGACGCAGTGCACCTGGAGCACACGGCCCCGCCCGGGGAGGCGGCCCGCCGGACGGTCGCCGAGGTGCACCGGTGGCTGAACCTGGATCTCGAGCCCGCACGGCTGCTCGCCGATCTGGGTCGGGATCCGACGATCGGGGACCTGATCCGGGCCCGCCCCGGACTGCGCATGATCGGCCACCCGGACGGGTACGAGGCCGCGGTGATGACCGTTCTGGGACAACAGGTCTCGGTGGCGGCCTGTCGCACCTTCGGGACGCGGCTGGCCCGGGCGTTCGGCTCGGCCCACCCGAGCGGGCTGTGGGCGTTCCCCGCCGCCGGGGTGCTGGCCGGGATCACCGCCCAGGACCTGCAGGCCGAGGTGCGGATCACTAACGCGCGGGCCCGCACCGTCCTCGCGGTGGCCACGGCCTGCGCCGACGGTCTGCGCATCGACGCGGAGGGCGATCACGGGGAGATCCGCCGGCACCTGCTCGCCCTGCCCGGGGTCGGCCCGTGGACCGTGGACTACCTGGCCGTCCGGGCGCTCGGCGACCGGAACGCCTTCCCGGTCGGCGATCTCGTGCTGCGCCGGGCCATGGGGGTGGACACCCCCGCCCAGGCGTCGGTGATGGGCCGGGCCTGGGAGCCCTGGCGGGCCTACGCGCTCATCCATCTCTGGGGACGTGCCCTGGGCCTGTAGGACCCGGATCGGGTCCCCGTCGGAGGATCAGTGCTCGAGCGGCACGGCCAGCTCCCCGTGGGCGCCGGCCGTCCAGGCCCGGGCCAGGACCGGGTCGACGGTGCCGCCGAGCAGGGCGGTGGTCGCCCGGACCGCGAGCCGGTGCCAGCGACGGGGGTGCCGGATCATCATGTGGTTGTCGCCGGGTACCACGAACCGGGCCAGTGCGTCCGGCACGCCCTGCGCCCGCTCGGCCCACCGGGCCGACAGCGAGGCCGGCACCCAGCGGTCACGGGCCCCGTGGGCCAGCACCACCCGGCGGCCCTGCACGGTGCGCACCGGATCCTCGTCGGTGAGCCAGGGAGCCAGGCCCACGACGCCGACCACCCGTGGGTGACCCGCGGCGTGGACGGCGGCACGGCCGCCCATTGAGTGACCGACGAGCACCACCGGAGCGCGGCCCGGCAGTCCGTCCAGGACGGCGCAGACGTCGTCCACCGGATCCTGTCCGGGGGCGTTCCAGCCCCGCACCCGATAGCGCACCAGACCCACCGAGGTGTCCGGGACGTGGGTCAGGGCACTGACGAAGCCGCGCATCCGCAGGCGCCCGACCGTCCGGTCCGACACCGGCGTCGTGGACCGGGCCGTTCCGCCGGGAAGCACCAGGACGGTCGGGGCGGCGGTGTCCACCTGCCGGCGCCAGTCGACGCCCGGAACGGTCACGGGCGGGGTTGTGGTCATGGCAGAACCCTTCAGGAGTGTCGAGACCCGGCGCAGGAGGCCGCCGCGTCCGATGCGGGATCGTCCCGTCGTCGACCACTGTCGTTCGGAGCGGGCCGGGCCCCGGTGAGGTGCCGCGGCACGATGGTCTCGGGTCGCCGGTCACGCCTGGCCCACCGGAGCAGCGTGCCGACGGGTTCGATCAGAGGGTGCCGCGCACCAGGCTGTCGCCGGAGTGGGTCGGAACACCGTCCGGCGGTTCCGCGGAGATGTCGACCACCGGGAACTGGGTGTAGTCGATACCGGCCGGGATGGTGAAGGTGCCGGCGCCGTCGTGCAGCGCGCCGAGCGACACCATCTTCTTGTCCTGGCCGATCAGCCACACCTCGTAGGAGTCGGAGGTCGGGGGCAGGGACGCACCGCTCACCTTGACCCACTGGGTGCCGTTGGCGAACACGACCTCGGCGACGCCGAAGTCCTTGCCGGCCTCGTCCCCGAGCTGACCGCCCGGGACGGGCGTCAGCTGCGTGCTGGCCAGCACGTCGGGACCGGAGTCGGTCGAATCCCGGCCCACCAGCGCGACCACTCCGCCGCCGGCGACCACGCCGATGACGGCCGCCGCCAGCAGGGGCATCCAGCGTCGGCGGCGTGAGCGGGCCGCCCCCGCCGCGGCGATGTCCGTCGGAGGCGTGCCCCCGGGCCCGTCGGCGAGGGTCTGCCCGTCGGTGGCCGCCGTGCCGTCGGTACGGGCGGTGCCGTCGGGGGCGGACCGGAGGGTGCTCGTCACCGGCCGGCCCGAGGGCCGGGCGTCGCCGATGCCGGCGCGACCCGCCGGCCGGTCGGTCGACGGACGGCTGCTGCCGCTGCTGGCCAGGGTGCCCTGGCGGCTGATCCGGACGGCGGCCGGGTCCACCGGGATGGACACCCCGTCCAGCACCGAGTTGTCCTCCGCGGCACCCAGGTAGACCGGGTCGGCGAAGGTCTTGCCCAGCCGGTCGTACTCGGGCAGGCCGTCGACCTCCGGCCCGACCTCGGCGAGGATGGCGGACCACACCGCCGGCGACGGCCCGCGCCCCGGTCCGTTCTCGGCCGCCGCGTGGCCGACGACGACCTGCAACTCGGTCAGTTCGTCGCTGCACCGGTCGCACTCGACGACGTGCTCGTACAGTCCGTCCTCGTCCAGATGGTCACCGAGGGCGAGCACCGCGAGGTCGGCGGGATCAGGATGCTGCACCGTCCACCTCCCATTGACGTCGGAGCTGGGTGAGCGCCCGTCGGATGTGGCTCTTGACCGTTCCCAGCGGGAGGTTCGTGGCTGCGGCGATCTCCGTATGGGTCAGACCGTCGAAGAAGGACATCCGCAGCACGGAACTCTGCTCGATGGGCAGTCGGTCGAGCTTGTCGCCGACCACCACGCGATCGACGATCTCCTCGGTGCGTCCGGCGTCGGTCTCCGGGGGAGCGACGACGACGGCGGCCGCCTGGACCTTGCGGTCCCGGTCCAGCGAGGCGTACCGGTCGGCGATGAGCCGGCGGGTGATCCCGAGGAGCCATCCCGCCAACGAGCCGCGGTCGGCGTCGAACCCGGCCCGGCCCCGCCAGGCCCGGACGAACACCTGCTGGACGAGTTCCTCGGCGTCGTGGTGGTTCTTGAAGGTCATCATGCCGACCCGGTAGACCATGCCGCTGTACCGGTCGTAGGCGGCCTTGAGCGCATCACCGCCACCCTCGCGGAAACTCAGGGTCAGCTCGCGGTCCTGTTCCGGGGTGGGACCGGCCGGCAGGACGGTGGGGATCTCGGCGACGTCGGAGCTCGGCACGGCGCTGACCGGGGGATTCTCCGGACGCCGTGCGGCGGTGGAGGGTTCTGCGCCGGACATCTGTCCGAGGATAGGTCATCCCTCCGACAGCACGGCGGTCACAGCGATGTTGTCCTGGTAACCCAGGGTCTCCCGGTCGAAGGCGCCGCCACAGGTGATGAGGACGAGACGACCTTCGCCGCCCCGGTCGAAGATGCGGTCCAGGGGCACGTCCGCCTTCTGCCATTCCTCCCGGGCGACCACGGAGAAGGAGCGGCTGGCGCCGGTCGAGTCGGTGACCTCGATCGCGTCCCCGGGCTGTAGGTCCCCGAGCCGGGCGAAGGTGCCCGGGCCCTGATCGGCGGCGTCGACATGGCCGCTCAGCACGGCGGAACCGGTGTCGTTCCCGGGGGTGGGGCCGTAGCGGTACCAACCGACGGTGGCGACGTCGGCGGGGATCTCCAGTTCGCCGGAGGCCTGCACGCCGATGGGCACGACGCTCGCGTCCACCCCGAGGGCGGGTACCCGGATGCGGGTCGGGTCGGCCGGGGCGGCGGGAGCAGGTGGGGCAGCAGGGGCCGCGGCCGGGACTGGTGCCGGATCGGCCTGCGGCGTGCTCGGCACGGGGGTGTCGATGGCGGTGGCGGCCGGGGCGGTGGTGGGGGCCACCACCGGCACGGCGGCGTCGGCGGTCACGTCGACCGGTGGGGTGGGAGCGGCCTGCAGGGCAGCCGCCCGGTCGGCGCCGACGGTGTCGACCTGCTGGCCGGCCGGGTCCGGTCGGAGGGCGAACCAGGCGACGGGCGCACTCACGAGCAGGAGCAGACCCACCGCCAGGCTGAGGACAGCCTGGCGGCGGGCGCCTGCGGCGGGCCGGTCGGGTGCCGACGGGACGGTCGACGACCCGGCCGCGGGCAGCGGCGAGGTGTCGGTCGTCCCGTTCGGGGCACTCGGCCGGTCCGTCATGGTGACTCCTCGATCAGCTGGTGCGGCCGGCGAGCAGACGACGCCCACCGAACACGGTGGCGCCCGCACCCGCGGCGAGCAGGCCGATCAGCAGCACGGTCGCGGCCGGGCTGTCGGCCGGGCCGGAACCGGCCGGCACGCCGGACGGGGAGGAGTGCAGGCCGGTGATCGTGAAGGCGACCAGGGCGAGGTTGCCCGCCTCGGCCGAACCGACGGCGTGCACGAACGTCGCGGTGCCCTCGGCCAGGGTCAGATCGGCCGGCCCGATGGCCACGGTGCTGGTGCCGGCCAGGGTGACGTCGGCGGAGACGGTCCCGGCGGGGATGTTCAGCTCGCCCTGCTGGGGGTTGGTGACCCCGGCGAGGACGACCGCCCCACCGGCGCGCACGTCCACGGCGGGAGCGGCGGCGGTGTGCCGCACCACGAGGCGGGTCTCACCGGCGGCGATCGTCGAGGTGTCGTTGACGAACGCGGTCAGCGCCGGCTCACCCGCGGCGGTCAGGTGGGCGACCAGGGAAGCGCTGACCCCGGCGGCCACCTCGGCCGAGCCGGACAGCACGGGGGAGGAGTCGTCCGCGGCGTCGGCCGCGGTGATGGCGACGTCGTAGGTCCCGGCGGGCAGCGCGAGCGGTCCGGCGACCGTCCCGGGCTGGAAGTCGTCGAGGGTGAGGGCGCCGTCGACGTAGACGTCGACCGGGGTGTCGGGGATGCCGTGCACGACGTACACGGTCCCGGTGTCGGCGGCGGACGCGGAGCCGGCCCCGATCAGGGTGGCGGCGGTGACCATGCCGGCAACGGCGGCGGCGGTGACGAGACGTCTCATGTTTCCTCCAGGCGATCGAGCGGGGAAGAGCGGTCGATGGCTCTACCCACAGGCCGGAGGTGGCGGATGCGATCGGCGTGAAATCGGTGTGAGGAAAAGCCCGGACGGCGTGGTTCGCGTCCTGAAGTCCGATTCACCGGCGGGCCGGGCGCCGCATCTCGACGGATGCGGCCGCGGTCGTGTCACCGACCCCCGCGTCCGGGTGGACGTGGCCTGGCCCGGCACGCTGTCGGACCCCACGCCTACAGTTCTCGTCATGACCGAAGCCCCGCACGACACCTTCCAGGACAGCGCCGCCGCTGATGGCGACGCCGCCGATCCCGACACCACCGTCGACTCCACCGATGCGGACGCCGTCATCGGCGGTACCGACCCCGACCGCCGCGACGACGCCGCGGCCGACGCCGAGCCCAAGGGCGAGACCCTCGGCGGCGCCCGGCCCGACCCGAGCACCACGGCCAGCAAGGACCCGTCCGACTGGGTGACCGGCGACGAGCCCATCACCGGCCCGCAGAAGAGCTACCTGGACACCCTCGCCCGGGAGGCCGGCGAGGAGCTCCCCGCCGACATGACCAAGGCGGAGGCGTCCGAGAACATCGACCGGCTGCAGCAGGAGACCGGTCGCGGGGCCTGACGGATCGCCCGCGGGCTGCGGGCCGGAGCCGATGCGCTCCGGCCCGTAGCTCCTTCCCGGCTCCGGCCGGACGGCACGGACGTCCACCGGACCGGCCGGGCCCGGTCCTCCGTCGCCGGTCCCCCCGGCAGGAAGGTGCGTTGTCGGTGGTCCGACGCACAATGAGCCGATGACCACCCGGACCGCCCAGTCACCCGCGCCCCGTCGGCGTTCGCGGGTTGCCGAGTCCGCCGCGGCGGCTCCCTCCGTCCCGGCCGTGGTCGGCGGAGCCGCTCCCGGCGGGCCGGTCGATCCCGTCGCGGACCCGGTCCGTTCCCTGGACCGGTTCTCGCCGGTGGTGCGGGAGTGGTTCACCACCTCCTTCGCCGAGCCGACGCAGGCGCAGGCGGGCGCATGGGATGCCATCGGTCGCGGTGAGCACACCCTCGTCGTGGCGCCCACCGGATCGGGCAAGACGCTGTCGGCGTTCCTGTCCGGCATCGACACCCTGGTCAACACCCCACCGGTCGAGGACGCGCAGAAGCGCTGCACCGTCCTCTACCTGTCCCCCCTGAAGGCGCTGGCCGTCGACGTCGAGCGAAACCTGCGCTCCCCGTTGATCGGGATCGGCTCGTTGGCCGCCCGGGCCGGTGTCCAGGTGCCCGAGATCAGCGTGGCCGTCCGGTCCGGTGACACCCCCGCGGGGGACCGCCGGGCGTTCGCCAAGGACGGCGCGGACATCCTCATCACCACCCCGGAGTCGCTGTTCCTGCTGTTGACCAGTCGGGCCCGGGAGATGCTGTCCGGGGTCACCACCGTCATCCTCGACGAGGTGCACGCCGTCGCCGGTACGAAACGCGGTGCCCACCTTGCTGTCTCGCTGGACCGGCTGGATGCCATGTTGGATCGCCCCGCGCAGCGCATCGGCTTGTCGGCGACGGTGCGACCCGTCGAGGAGGTGGCCCGGTTCCTGACCGGCGGCCGCCCGGTCACCGTGGTCCGTCCGGTGTCGACCAAGCGCATCGACGTCGACGTGGTGGTCCCGGTCGCCGACATGTCCGCGCTCGGTGCGCCGTCCGGGGACCTGACCGGGGTGGCGGCCGGCGAGGTCCCTCGGACGTCGATCTGGCCGCACGTCGAGGAACGCGTCGTCGACCTCATCCTCGAGCACCGCTCGACCATCGTCTTCGCCAACTCCCGGCGCCTGGCCGAGCGGCTGACCGCGCGGCTCAACGAGATCCACGCCGAACGCCTGGCGCTGGCCGACCCGCCCGCCGACGCGGACGATGACGACGGTGCCGTGGCCGGGAACCGACCCCGGCAGCCCGGTCTCGGCGCGCCGGCCCACATCATGGCCCAGGCCGGATTGACCGGTGGGGCGGCAGCGGTGCTGGCCAAGGCCCACCACGGGTCGGTCTCCCGCGAGCAGCGCGCGCTGATCGAGGACGAGTTGAAGACCGGCCGGCTGCCCGCGGTGGTGGCCACCTCGTCGCTGGAGCTCGGTGTCGACATGGGCGCGGTCGACCTGGTCATCCAGGTGGAATCGCCGCCGTCGGTGGCCAGCGGCCTGCAGCGCATCGGCCGGGCCGGTCACCAGGTCGGGGCACCCAGTCACGGTGTCGTCTTCCCCAAGTACCGCGGCGATCTCATCTCCTCCGCGGTGGTCGCCGGTCGCATGCGGTCCGGGTCCATCGAGGCGCTGCGCGTGCTGTCCAATCCGCTCGACATCGCCGCGCAGCAGATCGTGGCCATCTGCGCGATGGACAGCATCACGGTGGACGACCTGCACGACCTCCTGCGCCGGTCGGCCCCGTTCGCCGCGCTCGGCCGCGGTGCGCTGGAGGCCGTGCTGGACATGCTGTCCGGCCGCTACCCCAGCGAGCAGTTCGCCGAACTGCGCCCCCGGCTCACCTGGGACCGGGTCACCGGCGAGCTGACCGGCCGGCCGGGTGCGCAGCGGCTCGCCGTCACCTCCGGCGGCACCATCCCCGACCGGGGGCTGTACGGGGTCTTCCTGGCCACATCCGAGTCCAGCTCGGGCCGGGCGCCCCGGCGGGTCGGCGAGCTGGACGAGGAGATGGTCTACGAGTCCCGGGTGGGGGACGTCTTCGCGCTCGGGTCGAGCTCCTGGCAGATCGTGGAGATCACCCACGACCAGGTGCTGGTGCTGCCGGCGCCCGGGCTGCCCGGCCGGCTGCCGTTCTGGAAGGGCGACACCCTGGGCCGACCCGCCGAACTGGGCCGGGCGCACGGCGAGTTCGTCCGCGAGATCTCCTCGCAGGACCGGGTCTCGGCCACCGCCCAGCTGACCGCGGCCGGTCTGGACGCCTTCGCCACCGACAATCTGCTCGCCTACCTCGACGAGCAGCGCGCCGCCGTCGGCGTCGTCCCGGACGAGAAGACCCTGGTGCTGGAACGTTTCCAGGACGAGCTGGGTGACTGGCGACTGGTGCTGCACTCCCCGTACGGGGCGGCCGTGCACGCGCCGTGGGCCCTGATCATCGCCGCCCGGATGCGGGAGCGGTACGGCGTCGACGTGCAGGCGATGCACTCCGACGACGGGATCGTGCTGCGACTGCCCGATGTCGAGTACGGCGCCGGCGATTTCGGCGGCGGCGCGGGCGACCTCGGGGACGACGGGGACGGTGGCGGCGGGGGAGCGATGCCGTGGGGTGACCTCGGGCCGTTCTCCGCCGGTGGACCCGGTGGCGGGGGGTTCGGCGCGGGTGGCTTCGGTGCGGGTGGAGCCACCGGCGGGCCGGCCGTGCTGGACGCGATCGCGCTCGACCCGAACACCGTCGAGGCCGAGGTGACCGCGGAGATCGGCGGCTCGGCCGTGTTCGCCTCGCGGTTCCGGGAGTGTGCGGCCCGGGCACTGCTGCTGCCGCGCCGGCAGATCGGCAAGCGGCAGCCGCTGTGGCAGCAGCGTCAGCGCGCCTCCCAACTGCTCGAGGTGGCGGCCCAGTACCCGAGCTTCCCCATCGTCGCCGAGGCCGTCCGCGAGTGCCTGTCCGACGTCTTCGACGTGCCGGCCCTGGTCGACCTGATGCGCCAGCTCGACGGCCGGGTCGTCAAGGTGGTGGAGGTCAACACCCAGACCCCGTCGCCCTTCGCGAAATCCCTGCTGTTCGGCTACGTCGCACAGTTCCTCTACGAGGGTGACTCCCCGCTGGCCGAACGGCGGGCCGCCGCCCTCACCGTCGACCCGGCCCTGCTCGCCGAACTGCTGGGCGGCGGTGACGGTCTCGCCCTGCGCGACCTGCTGGACCCGGACGCCGTCCGGAGCACCGAGCAGGACCTGCAGCGTCTGACGGAGAACCGCCGCGCCCGCAACCTCGACGAGATCGCCGACCTGCTGCGCATTCTCGGACCGCTCACCCAGGCCGAGATCCAGCAGCGGAGCCTTGTCGAGGACGTGGCACCGGTGCTCCAGGACCTGCTGCTGGCCCGACGCGCGATCCTGGTGCGGATCGGTGGCCTGGAACGCTGGGCCGACCCGGCCGACGCGTGGATGCTGCGCGACGCCCTGGGCACCGCGTTGCCGCCGGGGATCGCCGCGTCGCTGATGGAGTCGCAGCCCGACCCACTGGGCCGGCTGCTCGGTCGGTTCGCCCGCACCCGCGGCCCGTTCACGGTGGGGGGCGCCGCCCTGACGTTCGGGCTGGGCACGGCCGTGGTCACCGATGCGTTGCGCCGGCTGGTCGGCTCCGGGCGGCTGGCCGAGGGCGAGTTCCGCCCACCGGGGGCGGCGGCCGTGCCGATCGCCGGTCAGGACCCGGGTGATGCCGCCGACGGCGGCCCCACCGGGCGCGAGTTCGTCGACGCCGAGGTGCTGCGGCTGCTGCGCCGGCGGTCCCTGGCCGCACTGCGCGCCGAGGTGGAACCCGTTCCGCCGCAGGCCCTCGGCCGGTTCCTCCCGGCCTGGAACGGCGTCGCCTCGAGCCGGGCGTCCGGCCGGGCCCGCGGGGTCAGCGGCGTGCTCCGTGCGGTCGAGCAGTTGGCCGGGGCGATCGTGCCGGCCAGTGCACTGGAATCGCTGATCCTCCCGGCGCGGGTCGCCGGGTACCAGCCGGCGCTGCTCGACGAGCTCACCGCGGCCGGGGAGGTCATCTGGACGGGGCACGGTGCGCTCGCCGGCTCGGACGGCTGGGTGTCCCTGCACCTGGCCGACTCGGCCGCGCTCACCCTCCCGTTGACCAGCGCGGAGGGCATCCAGCTCGGCGGTCCGCCGGTGCCGCCGGCCGTCCCCGCGGCGGATCCGGCTGCCGCTCCCGCCGTGACACCCGCCGCGGACGGGGCGACCCCCGCCGACGCCGCCGCGGCCGCCGACGTGCCCTCGCCCGGGGATCCGGTGCCACCGGTGCGTCCGCCAACCGAGCGGCCCACCGGCGCCCTGCCGCGGGCGGTGCTCGAGGTGCTCTCCCGCGGCGGGGCCTACTTCTTCCGGCCGCTCGTCGACGCGGCGCAGACCGCCCTGCTCGCGGCCGGCGGGTCCCGCGCGTCGGACAAGGAGTGGGAGGACGTGCTCTGGGAGCTGGTCTTCGCCGGGCTGGTCACCGGGGACACCCTGGCCCCGCTGCGGGCCCGGCTCACCTCCGGCTCCACCGCGCACAAGACGGCCGCGCCCACGGCCCGGCCCCGCCAGCGCAGCATGTCCGGGCTGGCCCTGCTGTCGGCGCGCGGCCGGGCGGCGCCCACCGCCCGGCGCGGCTCCCCGGC
Organism: Nakamurella flavida; assembly: GCF_030811475.1. Classification (NCBI taxonomy): domain Bacteria; kingdom Bacillati; phylum Actinomycetota; class Actinomycetes; order Nakamurellales; family Nakamurellaceae; genus Nakamurella; species Nakamurella flavida. The sequence goes on along the minus strand of NZ_JAUSQV010000001.1, from coordinate 1,838,171 downwards.
GACGGTGGCCGGTCGCTGGTCGCTCATCCCCGAGGTGGAGACCGACCCGACCATCCGCGCCTCGGCCACCGCCGAGGTGCTGCTCGACCGGTACGGCATCGTCACCCGGGGCGCCGTCGTCGCCGAGGGCACCCACGGCGGATTCGCCGGCGTCTACCGGGTGCTGTCCGCGTTCGAGGAGGCCGGCCGGGTGCGGCGCGGGTACTTCGTCGAGGGCCTGGGCGCCGCCCAGTTCGCCGGGCCCGGCGCCGTCGACCGGGTGCGGGCGTTCGTCCCCTCGCCCGACGAGGAACGGCCCGCCCTCGAGGCGTTCGTGCTCGCCGCCGCCGACCCGGCCAACCCGTACGGGGCGGCCCTGCCCTGGCCGGACCGGAGTGCCGACGTCGCCGACAAGCACCGGCCCGCGCGGCGGGCCGGCGCCATGGTCGTCCTGGTCGACGGGGCCCTGGTGTTCTACGCCGAACGCGGCGGCCGCTCCCTGCTCTCCTTCGCCGACGATCCGGACGTGCTGCGCGCCGCGTCGCAGGCGCTGGTGGAACGGGTGCGGGCCGGCAGCCTCGGCGCGCTCACGGTCACCCGGCTGGACGGCGCCGATGTGCTGCTCGACTCCGGCGCCGTGGTGCAGGCGCTGACCGCGGAGGGTTTCACCATCACCCCGCGTGGTCTGCGGCTCCGCCCGGCCCCCCGGGGGGGCTGAACGTGCCCGAGGGAGACACCGTGCTGCGCACCGCCCGTCGGCTCGATCTGGCCCTGGCCGGCCACGAGCTCGTCCGGGCCGAGCTGCGCTGGCCGGATCTGGGCGGGGTCGACCTGGCCGGGCGGCAGGTGCTCGAGGTGCGATCCTACGGGAAGCAGATCCTGACCCGGCTGTCCGGGGGTACGGGGGCGCCACGGCGCATCGCCACGGTGACCGCGGAGCCGTTGACCCTGCGGTCGCACCTGCGGATGGAGGGCCGGTGGACCGTGATCCCCGGCGGTCCTGCGGGCTGGCCGGCGGCGGGCGGGGCTTCCGTCCGGGCCGTCCTCGGCGTTCCCGACTGGACGGCCGTGGGCACCTGGCTCGGCCTGCTCGACCTGGTGCCCACGGCCGGGGAGTCCGACCTCATCGGCCATCTCGGCCCGGACATCCTGGCCGACGCCTTCCCGGCGGACGGGCTCGCCCAGAGCCTGGAGCGGCTGGCCCGGCACCCCGCCCGGACCGTCGGCGACGCCCTGCTCGACCAACGCAACGTGGCCGGGATCGGCACCATGTACATGGCGGAAACCCTGTTCCTGCAGGGGGTCTCGCCCTGGCAGCCGGTCGACGAGGTCGATCTGCCGGCCGCGTTGCACCGGGCCCGCCGACTCATGGTCCGCGGCGCCACCCAGGCCCAGCAGAACACCACCGGGGACCCGCGCCGCGGGCAGGACATGTTCGTGCACGGGCGGTCCGGTCGGCCCTGCCGGCGGTGCGGGGGATCGGTGCGGGTGGCGATGATCGGCGAGCCGACCCGGGAACGCACCGCGTTCTACTGCCCCGCCTGCCAGCCCGGGCCCACCCCCACCGACGACGGACGCCCGCAGCGACCACTGGGGACCGGGTCGCGTCGCCCCGTCGGCGGGAGCACCCGGGTGCAGACCTACCGTCCCGGACGGGCCCGGGGCTGAGCCCAGCGGGCCGACCCGGACCACGGCGGGCCGGGACGACGCCGGGTCGCGCTCAGGTCAGCGAGACCAGCTCGCGCGGGTCGTCGTTGGGCAGGGTGCCGTCGACGATCGCGGAGACGATCGCCGAGTTGAAGGTGATCCCCCCGTCGTGGTTGTCCAGGAAAGCGGTGTCGGCGGCGTCCCGACCGGTGGAGATGCGGACCAGGGACGACCGCGGGGCCAGCAACGTCCCGTCCACCACACGCCACTGGCCCTGGATGTAGGCCTCGGCCACCGCGTGGAAGTCCATCGGGTCCAGCCCGGGGGCGTACACCGCGACCAGCCGCGCCGGGATCTGCCGGGCACGCAGCAGGGCGACGACGAGGTGCGCGTAATCGCGGCACACGCCCTGGCCGAGGAGATAGGTGTCCACCGCGCCGTCGATGGGGTCGCTGCTGCCCGGCACGTAGGTCAACCGGGTGCTGACCCACGAGGACACCGCGGCCAGCAGTTCCTCGTTGGCCGTCAGATGGCCGAACTCGCGTGCTGCCACCGAGGCCAGCTTGTCCGACTCGGCGTACCGGCTGGGCCGCAGGTACTCCAGCAGCTCGGCCTCGTCGACGGGGGCCTGCTCGGCCTCGCCGTCGACGGTGGCCCGATAGGAGATGTACAGCTTGCCCGGATCCGGCTCGACCACGTGGAGCCGCGTGCCGGTGACGCCGTGCACCACCCGGGGGGTCAGCGCCTTCCCGTCCAGGGTGATGACCAGGTCCTCGGTGTAGGAGGTGCCGGGCAGATCGGCCACCGCGATCTGCAGGACGACCGGGCCGGCGGCGACGACATCGACATCCAGGGCGGCCGACACGATTCTTCTCATGGTCGACAAGCTTGGCGGTTCGGGTCGACGGCGCCAACCGACGGGGGACCATGATCACGTGATGTCGGACTCACCCCGGCTTCACACGGCGGGGGGACGGCCGACCGCCTGCCCCGGGTGGCTGTCGGGGGCGGCGGGTACGGTTCGGCCATGGCGCGCGCCACACCAGCGGTGGAGATCGAGGTCCGGGGTCGGGCCGTCCGGGTCAGCAACCCCGACAAGGTGTACTTCGCCGACCGGGGGCTGACGAAGCGGGACGTCGTCGAGTACTTCGTCGCCGTCGGCGACGGCATTCTCGGTGCCCTGCAGGACCGGCCGACGACCCTGGAGCGGTGGCCCGGCGGGGTGTTCGAGGGCGCGAAGCTCTCCACCCGCGCCGACAACCGGGGTGACGCCTTCTACCAGAAGCGGGTCCCGGCCAACGCTCCCGACTGGATCCCCACGGCGACGGTGGCCTTCCCCAGCGGCCGGACCGCCGACGAGATCTGCCCCGACGACCTCCCGGTCATCGCCTGGTGCGCGAACCTCGGCACCCTGACCTTCCACCCGTGGCCGGTCACCCGGGCCGACGTGGACGCCCCCGACCAGCTCCGCATCGACCTCGATCCCCAACCGGGGACGGATTTCTCGCATGCGGTGCAGGTCGCCCCGCTGCTGCGGGAACTGCTCGAGGAGCTGGGCATGCAGGGGTTCCCGAAGACCTCCGGGGGGCGCGGGCTGCACGTGTACGTCCCCATCGAGCCGCGGTGGACCTTCGTGCAGGCGCGGCGCGCGGTGATCGCGCTGGGCCGGGAGCTGGCCCGTCGCCGGCCCGAGCTGGTCACGGTCAACTGGTGGAAGGAGGAGCGCGGCGAGCGCATCTTCATCGACTACAACCAGATGGCCCGCGACCGCACGATCGCGTCCGCGTACTCGATCCGGGCCAACCCGCGGGCCACCGTGTCCACCCCGCTGCGCTGGGACGAGTTGGCCGACGTCACCCCGCTGGACTTCGACATCACCACCGTGCCGGCCCGGTTCGCGGAAGTCGGTGATCTGCACGCCGCCGTGCGCGAGCAGGCCTTCGGTCTGGAGCCGCTGCTCGAGCTCGCGAACCGGCAGGAGCGCGACGAGGGCCTGGGCGATCTGCCCTACCCACCCGAGTACCCGAAGATGCCGGGGGAGCCCAAGCGGGTCCAGCCCAGCCGGGACACCGACCGTCCCCGCGAGTAGCCCGCGCCCGCCTCTCCCCGATCCGTCAGGAGCACCCGTGCAGCTGCCCGTCATGCCCCCCGTCAAACCCATGCTGGCCAAGCCGGTGTCCGACGTCCCCGAGGGGGAGCTGTACGAACCGAAGTGGGACGGGTTCCGGTCGATCATCTTCCGGGACGGCGACGAGGTGGAGATCGGCAGCCGCAACGAACGCCCGCTGACCCGTTACTTCCCCGAGGTCGTCCGCGCCGTCCTGGAGAACTTCCCCGAGCGGTGTGTGGTGGACGGCGAGATCATCGTCGCCGACACCGCCGGCAACCGGCTGGACTTCGAGGCGCTGCAGCAGCGCATCCACCCCGCGGTCAGCCGCATCACCCTGCTCTCGGAGAGCACCCCGGCCAGTTTCGTCGCCTTCGACCTGCTGGCCCTGGGCGACGAGGACCTGACCGGTGTCCCGCTGGCGCAGCGCCGGGCCCGACTGGTCGAGGCGTTCGCCGACGTCCGCCCGCCGGTGCACGTCACCCCGGCGACCCAGGACGTCGAGCTGGCCCGCCGGTGGTTCGCCGAGTTCGAGGGAGCCGGGCTGGACGGGCTGATCGCCAAGAAGCTGGACCTCCTTTACCACCCGGACAAACGGGTGATGAGCAAGATCAAGCACCAGCGCACCGCGGACTGCGTGGTGGGCGGGTACCGGGTCCACAAGAGCGGGCCCGACGCCGTCGGTTCGCTGATGCTGGGGCTGTACGACGATCGCGGCGTGCTCGCCTCGATCGGCGTCATCGGTGCGTTCCCGATGGCCACCCGCCGGGCCCTGTTCACCGAGATGCAGGAGCTGGTGACCACTTTCGACGAGCACCCGTGGAACTGGGCCGCGCACGAGGACGGCGAGCGCACCCCGCGGAAGAACGAGACCAGCCGGTGGAACGCCGGCAAGGATCTTTCGTTCGTGCCGCTGCGTCCGGAACGGGTCGTCGAGGTGCGCTACGACTACATGGAGGGGGAGCGGTTCCGGCACACGGCGCAGTTCGTGCGCTGGCGACCGGACCGCGACCCCGAGTCCTGCACCTACGCCCAGCTCGACCGACCGGTGCGCTTCGACCTGGCCACGGTGCTCGGCAGCTGACGGACTCGATTCCGGGATGACGGGCCCGGACCTACGGACGTCAGACGTCGGTGCGTCGGGTGACAGGCGTGATCCGGGGTCCCGCCCCGACGGGCGGGACCCCGGCGGTGACAGGGCCCTGGCCGGGGGGCGCTCCGATGCACATCCCCGGCGGACGTCGGGCCGCAACCCGATCCCGTCCCCCGGGATCCTGCCCGGGCGACGTCCGGCCACCGGGCCGGTGACGGCTCACCGGACGCTGTGCTCGTGACCGGCGGGGTCGCGGCGCGCATCCGGTGAGCCGTCGACCGGCCCACGGCGGGCGATGCGGGACGGCCCGGGCCTGCATGGGCCGGGCCACCGGCCGGCACCGCCCGTGGCCTGCCTGGTCTACCGCGCCCCGCGCTCGCGTGCAAGACGCCGAACCGGCTCGACCGATCAAGACGACCGGGTGGCCGCGGCGGTACCGGTGGGTGACCCGTCCAGGATCAGGCGGCGAGGCTCTTCACGGCCTGCCGGACCTCTTCGGCCGACTCGACGAAGCGGATGCCGTCCAGGGTGTGCATGTAGTCGTTGTAGATCGACGAGATCTTGCCGTAGGAGTTGTCCAGCGCGATGGTCGGGCGGCGCATGAGCGCACCGAGCACCGCGGCGTGCAGCCGGTCGGTGACCAGCACCCGGCCGCGGGAGACGATCCTGCGTGCCGAGCCCATGTTGAGCGCGACCTGGGCGCGGTAGCCGGCCACCGTCAGCGGGTACAGGGCGGGGGTGCGGGTGGGGAACTTCTGCGCCAGCACCTTGTGCACCGATAGGCCCATCCAGGCCAGCTGGGCCGGACCGTGCAGACCCCAGTCCACCGCCCGTCCGGTGACGGCGTCCTTGACACCGCGCTCGACGCCCTCGGAGTCCTCGCGCAGCACCATGACCACGTCCTCGGTGGCCGGGGCGACCTCGGGGAGGTAGCCGACGCCGAACGCGGCGTCCGGGCAGTACTCCACCTGGTTGTCCGGGAACATCGTCTGCGCCCGCTCGAACGACGGGGTCTCCCGGACGAGGATCACGAAGCCCGGGTGGGCGGCGAAGACGGCGCGGGCCTGGGCCAGCCGGGCGGCGTCCCGGAACTCCACGCTCTGCGGGAGCTGGATGATGCGGCGGTCCGGGAAGTCCTTGACGACCTGCTCGCGGAGTTCCTGCATGTGCTGCCAGCGGTCACCGAAGTTGCCGCCCCCGCGGAGCAGGATCGGGCCCTCCGGGTGGTGCTTGCGCAGCACCTCCGGCCGGTACCGGGCATGGTCGGCGAGATAGCGGACGGGAACACCCAGGCGGTCCAGGTACGCGCGCTCACCCACGTAGATCAGGGTGTCGCCGGCGTTCTGGTACGACGGGAAATCGAGCAGGGCCACGGGCTCGCCGGGGTGCAGGTGCTTGCTCAGGGCGGCGAGGGTGCGCTGCTGGATGACCTCGAGCGGATCGGTCGACATGGGCGGAACTGTCGCACACCCGTGACCTGTCGACCCCCGAACGGGGCACGAGTGTGGTCAGGCCGACATCGGCCCGGCCCATTCCATTCCGTCCATTCCCGGTGGTGTCCGCGCAGGTCAGCGCGTCAGGGACTGCAGTCGATCAATGGCTTCGTCGAGAACGGCGTCGGTCTTGCAGAACGCGAACCGCACGAATGGGCGACCCGGTGCGGGGTGGTCGTAGAACACCTGGACGGGCACCGCGACCACGCCGGCGCGACGGGGGAGGTCCAGGCAGAAGGCGAGCCCGTCGGTCTCGCCGAGGGCGCGGATGTCGGCCACCACGAAATACGTGCCCTGCGGACGCACCACCGGCAGCCCGGCCGCGTGCAGCCCGGCGCAGAGTCGGTCCCGCTTGGCCTGCAGGTCGGTACGCATCCCGGTCACCCATGCGGTGTCCCGGCCCAGTGCGGCGGCCACCGCCGGCTGGAAGGGGGCACCGGCGGTGAAGGTGAGGAACTGCTTGGCCGCGCGGACCGCGGCGACGAGCGGGGCGGGCCCGCACACCCAGCCGATCTTCCAGCCGGTGACGCTGAACGTCTTGCCCGCGCTGGACACCGACAGGGTGCGTTCGGCCATGCCCGGCAGGGTGGCCAGGGCGATGTGCCGACCACCGTCGAACACCATGTGCTCGTAGACCTCGTCGGTGAGCACCAGCAGGTCGCGTTCGACGGCCAGCTCGGCGATCGCCTGCGACTCCGCGGCGGTGAGCACGGTGCCGGTCGGGTTGTGCGGGGAGTTGACGACCAGCATCCGCGTGCGGGGGCCGACCGCGGCACGCAGTTCGTCCGGGTCCAGGCCGAACCGCCCGGTCGCGTCCGGTCGCAGGGTGACGAACCGCGTGATTCCGCCGGCCATGGCCACGGCGGGCGGGTAGGAGTCGTAGCAGGGCTGCAGCAGCACCACCTCGTCGCCGGGCTCGACGAGGCCGAGCATCGCCGCGGCGACGGCCTCGGTCGCGCCCACCGTGATCAGCACCTCCGTGGCCGGATCGACGAGATGACCGTGATCCCGCAGGCGGGCGGCGGCGACCGCTTCTCGCAGCGCCGGCAGTCCCGGCCCCGGTGGGTACTGGTTGACGCCCTCCCCGATGGCCCGCTGGGCGTCCCGCAGCAGTTCCGCGGGCCCGTCGGTGTCCGGGAAGCCCTGACCCAGGTTGACCGCCCCGGTCGCCACCGCCAGCGCGGACATCCGGGCGAAAATGGTCTCGCCGAACGGCCGGAGACGCTGTGTCAAGGGGTTCGCGGCACTCATCACGCCCATTCCTTTCCGCGTGGCGACGATCACGAAACTATCTCCGGTCGGGACACAACCGTTTCGGTTGCGCGAATGAGTCGAATCCGTTACGGCGGCCTTCCCATCGCGTGAACGCGAATGGCGACCGCGCCTGATAAACCTCTGTGAACAGTATGAGACCGGTCACAGTCGGGCTGGTCACGGACGCCGTCGGCGCCCGGGGAACAGCCATCGTCGGCGGTAGCGATGACACGCCCGGCCAGCGCAGATGGCGCAGTCCGTGCCGGCGCGGAAGTGTTCGTGCGCGCTGCGGGGATGCCCGCACCGACAGGGTGCATCGGCGTTCACGGGAGAGTTCCTCTCTGACGGTGGGTAGTTCGCAGGGAGCTCTTGGTATGGTTCGGCCGTCATTCGGGTGGAGGACGAGCTCCCCCGGTCACACCATCGTGGAAAACGGACGGCCCCGGTCTCCAGGGCCGCACTGTGGATCTGGTTCATCGGAGACCCAGTTTTTGTCCGTCTTCCGTTCGTGCAAGTCCCTGCCAGCCGGTCGCCGACGACCTCATCGGTTCGTGCTCGGCCCAGTAGTTGTGCCCGATCCCGCACAGCCGCCCCCCCTCGAAAGCTGCGGAGCTCATGTCACCTCATCATGCTCGTCGTCCCCGTCCGACCGTGTCCGTGGTCATCCCCACGCGCAACGAGGCAAAGAACGTCCCGTTCGTGCTGGAGAACCTGCCCTCCGGCATCGACGAGGTGATCCTGGTCGACGGCAACTCCGTCGACGGGACCATCGAGGCCGCCCAGGCCGTCTACCCCGACATCAAGGTCGTGCACCAGTCCCGCAAGGGCAAGGGCAACGCCCTGGCCGCCGGGTTCGCCGCGAGCACCGGTGACTACATCGTCATGATCGACGCCGACGGGTCCATGGACCCGCGGGAGATCCCGGACTACCTGGCCGCGCTGGACGCCGGCGCCCACTACGCCAAGGGCAGCCGCTTCTGCGCCGGCGGTGGCAGCGACGACATCTCCCTGCTGCGCGACCTGGGGAACAAGGGCCTGAACGGGATCACCAACATCCTGTTCCGGACCAAGTTCTCCGACCTCTGCTACGGCTACAACGCGTTCCGTCGCGAGTGCCTGCTGGCCTTCGGGCTGCCCGCGGCCCACGACACGACCGTCGACGCGGTGTGGGGCGACGGCTTCGAGATCGAGACGCTGATCAACGTGCGTGTCGCGAAGTCGCGGCTCAAGATCGCCGAGGTGCCCAGCTTCGAGTACCCGCGCCGTTCCGGCGAGAGCAACCTGCGCACCTTCCGCGACGGCTGGCGCGTGCTGTTCACCATCATGCGTGAGCGCGTCACCCCCCAGCAGGCCGCGGCCCGCTCGCTGCAGCACACCGCCCCCGCCGTGGTGGTTCCCCTGCCCGAGCGCGCCACGACCGCCGCCCAGCGGTCGGAGGCAGTGTGACGGTCGGCCCCTCCGCGCCCGGCACGGTCGCCGTCGTCATCTGTGCCTACACCGAGAAGCGCTGGGACGACGTCCTGGACGCCTATCACTCGGTGCTCGGACAGTCCGTGGTCCCCGACGAGGTCATCCTCGTCGTCGACCACAACCCGGCTCTGCTCGCCCGCCTGACCCTCGCCTGCCCCCGGGCGCTGGTCATCGCGAACACCGCCGGCAACGGGCTCTCCGGTGCACGCAACACCGGTATCGAGGCCGCGGACTCCGACATCGTCCTGTTCCTGGACGACGACGCCCGGGCCGCGGACGGGTGGGTGGAGCAGATGGTCGCTCCGTTCACCGACCCGCAGGTGCAGGGTGTCGCCGGCTGGGCCGACCCGAACTGGGACGGCGCCGGGCAGCCGCGCTGGTTTCCGGAGCCGTTCCTCTGGGTGGTGGGCTGCAGCTACGAGGGCATGCCGACCACGCAGGTCCCGGTGCGGAACCCGCTGGGCTGCTCGATGGCCTTCCGGCGCCCCGCGCTGGCCGAACTGGGCGGCTTCACGTCCGGCATCGGCCGGGTCGGTACGCACCCGGTCGGTTGCGAGGAGACCGAGTTCTCCATCCGGCTGCGTCAGCGTGATCCCGCGGCCCGCATCCTCAGCGCCCCCGGCGCCGTGGTGCACCACCGGGTGACCGAGAACCGGCGCACCCTGGGCTACTTCTCCCGGCGCTGCTACTGGGAGGGCGTGTCCAAGGCGCTCGTCGCCAAGGGGGTCGGTCGCAACGACGCGCTGGCCACCGAGCGGTCCTACGTCTCCACGGTGCTGCCGCGTGCGGTGTTCCGCGGTGTGAAGGACGCGCTGCGCGGCGATGTGCACGGCCTGCTGCGCGGTGCCGCCGTCGTCTACGGGCTCGGTGCCACCTCGCTGGGCTACGTGCGTGGCCTGCGGGCCGCCGCGCAGACCGAGCTGGTCGAGGCCACCCCCCTGGTGCGGAGCGAAGCCGCATGAGCACCCGACCCGACGCGGGCGTCGGGTCGGGCGAGGGATCCATCTGGATCACCGAGCTCGATGCCGCCCACCTGCCGACCGAGACCCACACCATCAGTGCGCCGACCACCGCCCACGTGGTGGCCCGGGTACTGATCCGTGTGTACGGCGAACCGGTCGGTGTCGTCCAGCGACCGCTCATCGGCGGTCGCCTGGACGTGCGTGCCGCCCTCGCCGCCCTGCCGACCGTCGAACACGACCGGCTCACCGCCCTGCTCGCCGCCGGCACCCCCGCGGCCCCGAGCTTCCCGGTGCTGCGCCGGCTCACCCCCGAGGACGGCACCCCGTCCGTCAGCGTCGTGGTGTGCACCCGCAACCGCGGTGACGCGCTGCGCATCGTGCTCGCCGATCTGCAGGGCCTGGACGCCACCGGACTGCCCGGCGGCTTCGAGGTCGTCATCGTCGACAACGCCCCGTCCGACGAGACCGGGCGGGCCGCGTTCGACGCCCAGGTCGGGCAGGACAGCCGCTTCCGGTACGTCCGTGAACCGCGCCCGGGCCTGTCCTGTGCGCGCAACCGCGGCCTGGCCGAGGTCCGCGGTCCGGTCATCGCCTACACCGACGACGACGTGCGCGTCGACGCCGGTTGGCTGCTGGGCCTGGCCCGCGGTTTCGACCGGCGTCTGGACGTCGGCTGCGTGACCGGCATGGTCTGCACCGCCACCCTGGACACCGCGGCGGAGCGGTACTTCGACGCCCGGGTCTCCTGGTCGGACGGTTGCACCCCCACGGTCTACGACGCGTCCTCGCACCCGGAGGATCCGCTGTACCCGTACGCGGCCGGCCGCTTCGGCACCGGGGCCTCGATGGCCTTCCGCACCCAGGTCGTCCGCGAGCTCGGTGGTTTCGACGAGGCGCTCGGCGCCGGCACCGCCACCAAGGGCGGTGAGGACCTGGACATCTTCCTGCGCATCCTGCAGGGCGGGTACACCCTGGCCTACGAGCCCGCGGCGCTGGTCTGGCACCGGCACCGCAGCGACATGGCCGGTCTGCGCAAGCAGATCTTCGGGTACGGCTCCGGTCTGACCGCCTACGTCACCAAGCTGTTGTTGGACTCCCGGAGCCGCCGGGCGCTGCTGCGCCAGGTCGGTCCCGGGCTCGCGCAGGCCGTCCGGGTCACCCGGAGCAGCAAGCGCGTCCAGGGCAGTGCGCCGGCCGAGGAGCCGGTCGCCACCGCCCACGACCTACCGGCGGACGGACAGGTGCAGGCACTGCCGCCGGCGCCCCCGCTGCCGACCACCACCCTGCGACTGCGGGAGCTGGCGGGCATGGCGATGGGACCGGTGCTGTACTTCAAAGCATGTCGGCACATTCCCCAGGCCACGGCCGCGACCCCGGTCCGCGAGAAACCCGCGAGGAACGAGGTCGCATGAGCATCAGCGACGCCCCGACCAGGACATCCCTGATCACCGGCACCACCGACCAGGCCCCCGGGGCCACCGGCTCGCACGCCCTGACCGACCGGCTCCCCGCCGGCGGGCAGGACGTGGGCGGGGACCTGTCGGATACTCCCGCCCCGTCCCGCCGCTCGCGCCGGGAACGGTGGCGCGCCCTCCCCGTCCTGCGGCGGGCCGGCTCGTCGGCCCCGATGCCGGGGGTGGCCCGCCTGCTCGCGGCGAGCTGGGTGCTGCTCACCCTGCTGGCCGGCGGCATCGGTGCCCTGGCCGGACTCGGTGACCTGCGGGCCGTCGCGCTCACGCTGTTCCTGACCACCGGGCTGGCCGTCGCGCCGGTCCTGGTGCTGAGCCGGACGGCGGTGCTCTCCACCTCGTCGTTCGTGCTCATCGCGGTGGCCGGCAGCATGGCTGCCGCCACCACCGTCGGCTTCGTCATGGCCACCGTGCCGGTGTGGCAGCCGGTGGCCGCCTTCTGGATCGCCGTCGCGGTGACCCTGGTGCTGCTGGCCCTGTCGGTCGTGGCCGAGGGCCGCCAGTGGCTCGCCGAGGTCCGCGAGCTCGACCTCGCCGCCACCGCGCGCACGTTGCGGCCGGGTGCCGTCGCCGCCGTCGGGCTCGTGCTCACCCTGGTCGATGCGCTGACCCACCGCACGGACCCGCAGCCCGCCGGTCTGCTCGGCAGCGTCGGACCGCTCTGGTTCGTCGGCGCGCTGCTGATCCTGGCCGCGGCCGCGCTCGCCTGGGCCACCGGCGGCAACCTCGCCGTGCCGGTCCTCGCGCTGGGCGTGCTGGCCGTGCTGTCGCAGGCCGCGCTGTACGGCACCCCGACCGTGGTGTCCGCCGCCCGGCACGTGGGCGTCGTCGACTACATCCGCGTCAACGGGCAGCTCGACCCTTCGACCGACATCTTCCAGTCCTGGCCCGGCCTGTTCACCGCGGCCGCCTGGGTGGTGGACGCCGCCGGCATCTCCGACCCGATGATCCTGGCCACCTGGCTGCCGGTGCTCTTCGCCGCGGCCACCGTGCTGGCCGTCCGCGTGCTGGCCGGTCGCTTCCTGGCCACCCCGGCCCTGGCCTGGGCCGCCGGCCTGCTCTTCATGATGGCCAACGCGGTCAACACCATCTACTTCGCGCCGCAGTCGATCGGCCTGGTCTACTCGCTGCTCATCCTGGCCCTGGTGATCGCCCGGCCCGACGAGTCCGCCCGTGCCCGGCTGCTGCGCTTCGTGCTGGTCGGCTGGCTCACCGTGGTGGGCGTGGTCACCCACCAGATCTCGCCCTACCTGCTGGTCGCCGCGCTCGTCGTGCTGGTCGCCTTCCGGTTGGTCCGGCCGTGGTGGCTGCCGATCGCGCTGCTCGTCCCGGCCGTCGGCTGGGCCCTGATCAACGTGAACATCCTGGGCAACTTCCTGTCCATCGAGGCCCTGGGCCGGTTGTTCGACAACCTAGCGCCGCCGGTCAACGACGGCCTGGTCAACCCGCCGGCGCTGATCAACACGATCGTCTACGCGGTCCCCGCCCTGCTGCTCGTGGTCATCGGCGCGCTCGCGGTCCTCGCGGTCGTCCGGCACCGCGACCGGCTCCGGTTCGGCCTGCTGGCCACCGCGGCCAGCCCCGGCACGCTCTTCCTGGCCACCAGCTACGGCCAGGAGGGCATCTTCCGGGTCGTCATGTTCGCGTTGCCCTGGCTGAGCATCCTGGCCGTCATGGCCCTGCCCTCCGGGTGGCTGCGTCGCCGCGTCGTGCAGACCGGGTTGGTGCTGTCGCTCGTCGGCATCACGGCCGTGAACGTGTTCGCCCTCACCGGCATGGACTGGGCGCGGATCATCCGGGCCGACTCGACCGAGGCCGTCCGCGTCTTCGAGAACACCGCCCCGGATGACGCCGTCATGCTGGTCACCGGCACCGGCCGGGCCACCCCCGGTCGCGTCACCGCCCGGTACCAGGACGTCCGCGGCATCTCCCGCGACACCCTGCTGAACTACCCGGGCCTGACGGCCGGCTACGACGCCGCCGCGGACGAGAGCCAGCTGACCACCGACTTCCTCGGCCAGTTCCCCGGCGTCGCGCACTACGCGCTGGTGTCGGACGCGATCGGGGCCTGGGGGGATCGTTACGGCATGCAGTCGTACGAGGACTACCAGGAGCTGCGCGACGTGATGGCGCAGTCCCCGGACTGGCGGGCCATCTTCCGTGGTCCGACGACGACGCTGTACGAGTACACCGGGCCGGGCGCTCCGTGACCCCGGGCCGCGACCACGACGGTCGGGGGGCCTCGGACACCTCCGGGGCGCGAGCGGCCCTGGCCTGCGTGATCGCCGCCCACACGGACCCGGCCCAGCTGCACCGGCTCATCGCGGCGCTGGACCCGTTCCCGGTGTTCCTGCACTGCGATGCGGCCACCGCGCCGGACGTCTTCGCCGCGATGACCGCCGATCTGCCCGCACGGGTGACGGTGCTGCCCCGGTTCGCCACCCCCTGGGCGGCGTTCGGGGTGGTCGACGCGGAGATCGCCGGCTACCGGGCCGCGCTGGCCGGTACCTCGGCGACGCACATCGCGATGATGACCGGAGCCGACTACCCCCTGGCCGGCAGCGACGAGATCATCGCCTTCCTCTCTGACCACGTCGGGCGGTCGGTGACGAACTTCTTCCCGCTGCCGCAGCCGGCCTGGGGCCGTGGCGGCGGCCTGCCCCGCCTGCGCTACCGGCACAAGCCGTGGGGCCGGCGCATGCTCCGGCTGCCGATCCCGCGGCGCATCCCGGCCGGACTGGTGCCCGCCGGCGGCGCGCAGCAGAAGGTCCTCGCGCGCCACCACGTCCAGGCCGTCGTGGACGCCTACGACGCCCGGCCCGACCTGGTGCGGTTCTGGCGGACCGTGTGGGCGCCGGACGAGAGCTTCGTGCCCACGATCCTGCACTCGCCCGGATTCACCCCGGACTGGGCCGACGCCCATCTGCGCACCAACCTCTGGTTCCAGGACTGGGGGACCGGTGGGCAGAAGGGCCCGTCCTGGCTCACCGTGCGCCATCTCGACGCCCTCGCCGAGCGCCGTCGGTCGAACCCGCCCACGTTGTTCGCACGCAAGTTCTCCCCGTCCCGGGACGCCGCCGTCCTGGACGCGGTCGACGAGATGGTGCGGGCTCCGTCGAGTGCGGCGTGACCCCGGTGGAGGACGGCCGGACCCCGCCGACGCGTCCGACGACCGGCTCCGCGACGACCGCCTCCGCGACGACACGGGCGGACCGTCCCGTCCTGCCGGGCCAGGCCCGTGGTGAGGCCGACCGCACCGGGTCGCCGATGACCACCCCCGACCCGGGCTCCGCACGGGACCGCGGCGACCTCGACCCGGAGCAGCCCACCCCCGCCCCGACCAGTCAGGAGCCCGGTATCAGCGCGACCGGCGACGCCCCCTCGACATCCGCGGCCCCCACCGCGGCTGCTCCGGACGCCACGAGCGGCCAGCCCCTGCCGGGCGGGCCGACCGCCGCGCCGGCCGCTCCCGGTCTGGGCCGACTGTTCGGCCGCGACCTGCTGTACGTGGTCATCTGGTCGTTCCAGCTACTGAGCTCCGTGCTGATCTCCCCGGTGCTCGCCCGCATCCTCGGCCCGGCCGAGTTCGGTCTCCTGGCCACGGCCATCGCCGTCTACCAGATCCTGATCGTGCTCGCGGTGATCGGGTTCGACCGGGCCATCAGCCTGCAGCGCGCCGAGGACGGTGACGACCACGCCGCCCGCAAGCTGCTGACCGTCGGTGCCCTGCTGTCGGTGGCCGTCGCCGTCCTGGTCGGGCTGACCGGATGGGTCTGGAGCCCGGCCATCGGCTTCGACGGCTACAGCGAACTCGCGTTCGTGGTCGTGCTGTGGACCGCGCCCGGGGCCGTGGTGATGATGGTGCTGGCCATGCTCATGGCCGCCGACCGGATGCCCGCGTTCGCCGCCGTCAGCATCCTGTCCTCCGTCGGCGGGCCGGTGGTCGGCATCGTCCTGCTGCTGGCCGGTGAACGCAACGCCACCACCTACGCCTGGGGCGGGGTCATCTGCCAGGGCGCCGCGATGATCGTCGGCCTGCTGCTGGCCCGCCCCGCCCTGCGCGGGGCGTTCGACAGGGTGCTGCTCGGCCGCGCGCTCCAGGTCGGCATCCCCGTCGCCATCAGCGGGCTGACCCTGTTCGTGCTGAACGCCAGCGACCGCATCGTGATCCAGCGGATGCTCGGATCGGTCGAGGTCGGCCGCTACCAGGTCGCCTACACCGTGGGGTACGTCGTCGTGCTGCTCCTCGGGTCGGTGAGCCAGGCCTGGACCCCGCGGATCGCCGCCGTCCGCGACGAGCAGCAACGGTGGGACCTGATCGGCCGGTCCCGTGACGAGCTCTACCTGCTGCTCGCACCGATGGTGCTCGGGGTGACCCTCGTCGCGCCGATCGGGCTGCGCATCGTCGCCCCCGCCGACTACGACCTCGAGCCGCTGCTGCTCGTCGTCTTCCTGGTCGCGGTGTCCGCCTTCCCGGTCGCCGCCGCCGGGGCCAGTCAGCGCGCGCTGCTCACCGGTCGGCGGACCCGCCCGCTGGCCTGGGCCGGTCTGCTCGCGGCCGCGTCCAACATCGCCCTGAACATCGCCCTGATCCCGTTCTGGGGCATCACCGGTTCCGCCGTCGCCACCGTGCTGGCCTTCGCCCTGCAGGGTCTGCTGCAGCGACTGCTGCTGCCGCGCACCGCCCGGTGGCCGCGGGCGCCGCGCCAGGTGCCCGTACTCATCGGGGTGGCCGTCGTGATCGCGGCCGGGTCGGTGCTGATCCCGCAGACCCTGACCTGGAACCTGGTCCGGGCGGCGGCCGCCCTGGCCTGCGCCCCCTGGTTCCTGCTGCGACTGCGCGCCTCCCGCAAGGCCTGAGTCCCCGCACATCCCGGTGCACCCGGTGCACCCGGTTCACCCGGGACTCCGGGAGCAGCCGGGGTGACCGTGGCCCGGTCCGGCCGGCCGGCACCTGGCTGGGCCCGGAGGTGCTGCGCACCGGGTCGGTCGCTGCCGCCCACGAACGTCCCACCCCCGTCCGCGGTGGGCACGAGGCGGCCCGGGCGCGGGTGGTCGCCCGACGGCATCCCCGGGCAGGCGAACGGACCGGGACGCGATCCGGTCGGCGTTCCCTCCATCCATCCACCTGCCCGGCCGGTCGTCCCGGACCGGTCGTCCCGGACCGGATCGGTCCGGCGGGCGCTCCCCCGGTGCTGCTCCCCGCGCAGGGGCGGGGTGATCCCGGGGATCGGCCCGTACCCGGTGGAGACGCCGAACGGCGGCCGCCCCGCGGGCGGCCGCCGTTCGATGGTGCGTGATCCGCCGGGGCGGACGACAGGGTCAGGCGCCGTTCCAGGCGTAGATCGACACCCAATCGATCAGGACGTGGCCGGCGGTCGAGTCGGCCGGGGTGCCGGCGGACGCGGTCTGCAGGACCCACTGCATGGGCTTGCTCGGCACGCTCTTGGTGGTGGTGCGGTAGGTGACTCCGTCGAGGATGAAGGTGATCCGCGACGGGGTCCACTCCAGGGTGGCCGTGTGCCAGCCGCCGGCGAACGGGACACCGGTCTCGACGATGGCGCAGTTCACCGAGGGATTGCCCAGGCAATGGTTGTAGCCGTGGATCGTCTTGCCGAGGTCACCCTCGGGGAAGTCGATCTCCCCGTCGTTCCAATTGCCGCTGGTCGGCCACAACAGCCAGCCCATGCCGTAGTCGGGGAGCTTGTCGGCCTTGAAGCGGACGCTGTACCGCCCGTAGGTCTGGCCGGTGACCTTTCCGCTGTCGTCCAACAACGGGATGGGGGCGGCGCCCTGCGGCATTCCGTTCTTGCTGTGCAGGCGCATGTCCAGGTATCCGTCGTGGACGGAGATGATGTCCTGGTTGTACCAGCCGTTCTTGTGGGTGTCGGGAAACCCGTCGTAGCTCTTCCAGTTGGCCGCGTACACGCCGGGGAACCGGCCCTCGGCCTGATCGGTCCGGAAGTCCTCGGTGAAGATCTGCCGCCAGCCGGACAGGTTGCCCACCGGCATGCTCGACCCGCCGGCGGACACGGCCGGGGCGGGGGAAGCGCTGCCGCCGCCCACGGTGAAGCTCTCGCGGGATCCGGCCTGGTACCAGGCACCCTCGTCCAGGACGCAGGCCCAGTAGGTGTAGGTGCCGGACGGCAGATCGCCGGAGACGGTCAGGGTCCTGCCGTCGGAGTTCAGCCAGGTGCGCCCCCACTTGGGAAAGTCCTCGTTGCCCCCGTTGGCATCTCGGACACAGATGCCCACCTGGCGCACGAGGGCGGCGGCGTCGGACGCCACCTTCACGGAGGCGGTGACCGACGTGCCGTCCACCGAGGCGGTCAGGCCCGACGCGGAGAACGAGACGTCGGCCGAGGCCGGGGTGGCGCCGGTGACGGCGAGGCCGGCCGTCATCAGGGCGACCAGGGGCAGGGCCCAGGTTCGCGATTTCCGCGGGGTCTTCATCGGCATTCCTCTTCGGCTGCGGGGTCATCGGCACCCCCGGCCGTCACGGGCGGGGGTGCAGGTGTCGACGGGTCGTGCGGGTGATCCGGTGGAGCAGGGCAGGCCGGCGTTCCCGGCATTCCGGGAAACACGAAGACCGCGGGTGCGCTGACCGTGGGCACGGCGAACGCTGGGATGTTTCTCACGGCGCGAGCCGTCGATGACCGGGTGCGCGTCCGGGGAAGCAGTGGATCAAACAATTCCTCGAATGGCGGCCCGATGATCTCGAGATCATCACGATGAACTCGGGGGAAGACTAACAGCGGCTTACGCCCGACGATCCGGTCCGCCATTTTGTCACCCGTTCGCCACGATGCTGAGCAAGGCAAAGGAATTTGGCGACGGTGACGGTCGTCCGGACGGCGATACTCCCTCCGGGTTCTTCTCCCCGCACGACGACCCGTTCGCCGACCATCACGCCTGTCGATCCCGGCAGATGGGGCCATTCGCCTTCGATGCGTGGGCATGGAGTCACCCGGTGTGCCGGACGGACGTGACGCAGGTTACGTATCCCGACCCGGTCCGCAGGCAACCCGCCGGCGACCCGTGACGGACTTTCCCGGCGGTGGGTGCGTTCGGGAATGACCGGGGAGGAGCGGGGGGAGGACCGGCGTGGTCCACCGGCACCCCACGATCGGACCCGGCCGACCGGTGGGTGGTCCGCCCGACCCGGTGGTCCGCCGGTCCCGGGGCGGCACCGGCCGTCCGGCGGGTGATGGGGCGGACGGTGACCGGCTAGGGCCCGGGCCGCACCGCTGGTACTTTCCGCAGGTGGCTTCCGGCGGCATGACGATGACCGTGGTCGACCACACGGGGCGATCGGTGGTGGCCGAGCTCAGATCGGGCACCCGTCGCATCGGTCGGATCTCCATCACGGCCAACGTGGACCTGGACACCGAGACCACGCCCTGGCTCGCCGCGGCCCTGCCGTTGGCCATGTACTCCGACGTCCCCCTCCACCTGAACGGTCCGGTCGACGGAACCCTGCTCCGGTCGGCCCCGGCGATCACCCGGTTCCTGTCCAACTGGCACCCGGGCCTGCACGAGGTGCCGGTGACGGCGGACAGCATGCCGGAGCCACGCCCGCCGGCGAAGGGGGTCGGCTGCTTCTTCAGCGGTGGCGTCGACTCCTTCTACAGCGTGCTGGCCCGCCGGTCGGAGATCACCCACCTGGTGTTCGTGCACGGCTTCGACATCGACATCGACGAGCACGAGGTGGCCGACCGCGCGCTGCGGGCCAACCGGGAGATCGCCGAGCAACTCGGCATCCAGCTCGTCGAACTGACCACCGACATCCGGCGCATCTCCGACCGGTACACCGACTGGGGGGTCGAGTACCACGGCGCGGCCCTGGCCCTGGTCGGCCTTCTGCTCGCGCCGATCCTGGGCGAGATCCTCATCCCGGCCAGCTGGAACGTCGACGACCTGCGTCCCTGGGGCTCGCATCCCATCCTGGACCCGCTGTGGAGCAGCGAGTCGGTGCGGTTCGTGCACCACGGGGCCGACGTCCGTCGGCCGCGCAAGGTCGCGCTGATCGCCCAGAACCCGGTGGCCATGGACCACCTCCGGGTGTGCTGGCAGAACCGGGACGGCTCGTACAACTGCGGGCGGTGCGAGAAGTGCGTCCGGACCATCCTCAACTTCCGTGCCGTGGGCGCGCAGGGGGCCTGCCACACCCTGCCCGCCGAGGTCAGCACCGCCTTCCTGCAGCGGATGCGCTTCGACCGCAACTCCCAGACCCACGCGCGGGAGAACCTGAACGAGATGCGCTGTCTGCCCGAGCCCGATCGCGAGCTGGAGGCGGCGTTGGTCAAGGCCATCCGCCGGGGTGAGATCTACGGGCCGATCGGCACCGTGCGCACCCGGGCCCGGAAGATGCTGGTCCGCATCGCCCGCCGCTGATCGCGGCCCCCGACCAGCGCCGCGCCCGCCCCGGACAGCACGATGCCGGCGACCCGGGCGGGTCGCCGGCAGGTGCCGGCCGGGCGGTGGGGGGACCGTCCGCCAGGTCTGTCAGCCGTTCCAGCGTTCGACGGTCACCCAGTCGATCAACAGGTGGCCCTTGGTGCCCTTCGCCGGACCGTCGCCCATGGTGCCGGTCTGCAGGACCCACTGCATGGCCTTGGTCGGCACGCTCTTGGTGACGGTCTGCAGGACCTTGCCGTCCAGGATGTAGTTGATCCGGCCGGGCATCCACTCGATGGTGGCGGTGTGCCATCCGCTCCAGCCGACGCCGGTCTCCAGGTAGGAGCAGTTCTTCTGGGGGTTGCCCACGCAGTGGGTGTAGGCCCAGATGCCGCCGTCGAAGGCACCCTCGGGGAAGTCGATCTCGCCGTCGGCCCAGGTGCCGCTGGACGGCCAGAGCAGTCCGGCCATGCCGTAGCCGGGCATGTTGTCGGCCTTGAACCGCATCGTGTAGCGACCGTAGACCTGGCCGGTGACCTTGCCGCTGTCGTCGAGCAGCGGGATCGGCGCGGCGCCCTTGGGGCGGCCGTCGGCACCGGTGCCCAGGTTCACGTCGAGCGCGCCGTCGTGCACCGAGATGATGCCCTGGTCGTAGTCACCCTTCTGCGAGGTGTCCGGGAAGCCGTGGTAGCTCCGCCACTTCGCTCCGTACACCCCGGGGAAGTGCCCCTTGTCCTGGGCGGTGGCGAAGTCCTCGGAGAAGACCCGCGTCCAGCCACCGGGCGCGTCGGCGGGCATGTCCTCGCCACCGGCGGTGGCCCGGCCGCCGTCCGCGGCCCGGACGGTGAAGGTCTTCTTCTCGCCGATGTTGTACCAACCGCCGTTCACCATCGCGCAGCCCCAGTAGGTGTAGGTGCCGGGGACGTAGGACTTGGTCTTGGTGAAGGTCCGGCCGCCGGTGCCCAGGGTGACCCCCGCGTCCTTGACGAAGTCCTGGTTGACACCTGCGGCGTTCTTCACGCAGATGCCGGCCTGACCGGCCGTCACCGACCGGGTCGCGGCGATGGTGACCTTCGCGGTGACCGAGGAGCCGTTCACGGACGCGTCGAGATCCCTGGTGCTGTAGGACACGTGGGCGGTGGAGGTGGTCGCCCCGGCCTTGATGGTGAAGGCCTTGGCCTGACCGACGTTGTACCAGCCGCCGTTCACCTTGGCGCAGCCCCAGTAGGTGTAGGTACCCGGCTGGAAGGTCTGCGTCTTGAGGATGGTCCGGCCGGTGATCGGCAGGTTGCCACCCTGGTCCTTGGGGAAGTCCCGGTTGCCGGACGCGGAATCCCGGACGCAGATCCCGATCTCGCTGACGTCGACGGTGCGGGATGCCTTCAGGGTGACCGATGCGGTGACCGTGGAACCGTTCACCGCGGCGACCAGGCCGGAGCCCGTGTAGCTGACGTGGGGCTGGGCGGCGACCTTCTCGACCTCCGCCGCGCTGAGCGTGTCGTCCCGGGACGTGCTGGACAGCTCGATCGACGGGCCGGCTGCGGCGGCATCGGCGGCAGCGGCCTCCGCACCGTCGGCGTCGGTGTCGGCGGGCGCGGCGGACAGCGCCGGCAGAACCGGTGTGGGCGAGGGCATCTGGGCGCTGGCCAGGGTCGAGCCGGACAGCGCCAGGACGGCGACACCGAGGATCACGCCGGCACCGCGGGCGGAGAACGAGCGCAACACAGACATGGGAGGTCCTTCAGGAGAGGGAGCGGCGGGGCTGCGCGGCCACCGGGGCCCGGACAACACCGATTCATGCGACCCGCCAACGGGTCGGGAGTACGCGGACGCAGTGCGTCCGGGTATGCGTGGACGCTGGGCGTCCGTCGGGTCCGCGGCCCGGCGACGGCCGGGCGGCGGCGAAACCCGTTGCGCCACAGGCACCGATGGTGTGCGACGACGGGGACAGGTCGATCGGCGAGCGATCCCTGCTGGAGCGGCCTGCGGATGTCTCCGCTGCTGCGCTCTGAGGAGAGATTAACAAAGCGGTGGTGCGCTGGGAACGCCGTCGGGGGGAGTCCACTCCGACGGGCACCCCGTCCACCCGGGCGCGGTCCGGCCACTGCACGCGGTGGCCCGCCGGTGACCCGGCCGTGCGCCCCGGGGGCCCGTCCCCCCGAACGGGACCGACCCCGACATCGCTCACCGTGACGGCCGCGAGCACCACCGCGGGACGTCGCGCCGGCCGGGCCGGTCCGGCCGGCCGCCGTGTCCCGCCGTCGGCGGTTGCCAGCAGAATGACCCCATGAGCACCCCCGCCGCGGACCCGACCGCGCCCCGTCCGGAGGCGTCCCGGCCGTCCCGCGCCCGTTCCCGGGTCACCGATCTGAGCCCGGCCGACCAGGAGCGACGCCGCCGGCTGAACGTCATGAAGGCGGTGGCCACCGGGGCCCTGGTCTTCATGGCGGTGCTGTTCGTCGTCGCCTACCTGCTGCAGGACCGCCACCCGTGGCTCGGGTACGTCCGGGCCATGGCCGAGGCCGGCATGGTCGGCGCGCTGGCCGACTGGTTCGCCGTGACGGCGCTCTTCCGCCGACCGATGGGGTTGCCCATCCCGCACACGGCGATCATCCCGAACCGCAAGGACGCCATCGGCTCCTCGTTGTCGGAGTTCGTGGCCACCAACTTCCTGTCCGAGGACGTGGTGCGGGCCAAGCTCGCGGACTTCTCCGTGGCCCGCCGGGCGGGGGCGTTCCTGTCCCGGCGCGAGACCGCGGAACGGGTCACCGCCGAGATGGCCAGCGCGGTCCGCGGGCTGACCACGGTGCTGCGGGACGACCAGGTCGCCCAGCTCTTCGAGTCCATCGCGCTGCGCAAGATCGCCGACACCAAGGTCGGTCCGCCGCTCGGGCGCATCGCCGGGGAGGTCTTCGCACGCGGGGACCACCACGCCCTCGTCGACTTCGTCGTCGACCGGCTGCACGCCTGGATCCGGGACAACTACACGACGGTGTCCCGCGTGGTGTCCGAACGTTCCCCGTCGTGGTCGCCGCGCTTCCTGGACTCGATGGTCTCCGACCGGCTCTACCGGGAGGTGGAGGCCTTCGCCCTGGCCGTGAAGACCGACCCGCAGCACCAGATGCGCCTGGCCCTGGACACCTTCCTCGCCGAGTTCGCCCAGGACCTGCAGGACGACCCGGCGACCATCGAGCGCGCCGAGAACATCAAGGATCGCATCCTGAGCAACGAGCAGGTCCGTTCGCTCGCCGCCAGCGCCTGGTCGTCGGTCAAGTCGGCCCTGATCGAGGCGGCCGAGGACCCGGACTCCACCCTCCGGCGGTCGGTGACGACCTCCCTGCAGGAGTTCGGGGTCCGGCTGACCGAGGACGCCGAGCTGGGCGCCAAGGTGGACGCCTGGGTGGCGGACGCGGCCGGTTACCTGGCCCGGCACCACGCCCGGGGGATCACCGGGATCATCGACGAGACCATCTCCCGTTGGGACGGTCAGGCCACCAGTCGCAAGATCGAGCTGCAGGTCGGCCGGGATCTGCAGTTCATCCGCATCAACGGCACCGTCGTCGGCGCCCTGGCCGGACTGGCCATCTACACCTTCGCCCAGCTGGTGCTGTCCTGACCGCTGCGCGCCGGTTCCGCCCGGTCGACCCCGCGGGGCTGGTCGAGGTGCTCGCCGACCGGGTGGCCGGACACCCGGACCGTTTGCGCGTCGGCATCGACGGACTCGCCGAGGCCGGGGCCGGGGAGCTGGCCGACCGGCTCGCCGAGGTGCTGCGCACCCGGGGGCGGGGTGTGGTGCGGGTCGACACCTCCTGGTGGTGGCGGTCGGCGGCGCTGCGCCTGGAGTACGGGCGGCAGGACGTCGACATGCTGCTGGACGGCTGGGTGGACGCCGGGGCCCTGCGCCGGGAGGTGCTGGACCCGCTGGGCCCCGGCGGGTCGGGGGAGCACCTGACCCGGTTGCGGGACCCGGCGGCCGACCGGTCGGTGCGGGAGAGTCGTCGGCCGTCCCCGGCGGGCACGGTGCTGGTGCTCGACGGCCCGTTCCTGCTGACCGGGGCACTGCCGCTGGACCTCACCGTGCATCTCGCCGTGTCGCCGGGCCGGGTCCGCCGGATCCTGCCGCCGGACCGCGACTGGTGGGCCGAGGCCGTCGAGCGGTACGCCCGGACCGGCCCGGCCGACCGGGCCGATCTGGTGGTGTCCTACGACCATCCCGGAGCCCCGGCGGTGGCGGGGACGCCCTGAGACTCCGGACCCACCGGCCGGTACCGTCGGCTCCGACCCGGACCGGCCGTGCGGCTCGATCCGGTCGGACCGGAAGGAGAACCCATGTCGGTGCTGGGCGATCTGCGCACGGCGTCCACCGACGCGGTGACCCGGCTGGCGGTCCGGTTCTCCGATCTGCCGCGCCCGGTGCTGGCCGTCATCGGCGCGGGGGACTTCATCGCCGAGCAGATGCAGGAGCTGCGCGAGGCCGCAGCCTCCGTCGTGGACGGCCCCGCCCCGGCGCCGGCGGGCGACCCCCGGGCCGACGCCGGATCCCGCGTTCCGCACGGGGACGACGGGACGCCGGGGGCGGATCCCGTCGAGCGGGCCCGGCAGGCAGCGGCGGACCTGGCCGCACAGATCCCGGACCGGGTCGGGCGGATCGCGGCAGAGTTCCCCGAGCGGGTCGCCGACCTCGGTGCCCTCGCGGGCCAGTTCGCCCCGGATGCGTTGCGGGACACCGCGGAGGCCTACGGACACCTGGCCGGGACGGTGTACAGCGCGCTGGCGGTCCGGGGGCGGCGCACCTGGTCCCGGGCGCGGGCCGGCGGCGGCCCCGGATCGGTGGTCGACGGCGTCGCGTCCTGATCCCCGTCCCCGATCCGGACGCGGCCCGGCGTCGCGCGGTGCAGGCCGTACGCTGGGGGAGTGGAACTCGTCATACCGGTGATCATCGCGATCGAATGGGTGCTGGCCATCGGCGGGGCGCTGCTGGGGGTCTTCGCGGTCGTCGACGCGTTGAGTCGTCGCCCGGACGCCTACGCGGCCGCGGACAAGCAGACCAAGGGCACCTGGACGGGGATCACCGTGGCTGCGGCCGTGGTGCTGGGTCTGGGTATCCCCGGGCTCTTCCCGCCCCAGTCGCTGCTGTGGCTGGCCGGCCTCGTCGGTTCCCTGGTCTATCTGCTCGACGTCCGCCCGCGACTCCGCGAGGTGCAGAGCGGTGGACGCTGGTAGTCCCGTCGACCCGTCGGGGCCACCGTCCCGCGACGACCTGAGCCCCGCAACGACCGAAGGCCCCCGCTGAGCGGGGGCCTTCGTCGTGTGTCCGGGGCTATCGGGTGTCGCTCAGTCGGTGACGTCGCGACCCGGGCTGGGCGCCTCGACGGCGTTGCCGTGACCGGTCGGCTCGCTGTGGCCCTTCTGGGCGGCCTCGGCGGCGAGGCGCTTCTTCTCGCGGTCGAAGGAGATGCGGATCTCGGTCTCCGCGTCACCGCGGCCGACCCAGTTCGCGCCCTCGACGCTCTTGCCGGGCTCCAGGTCCTTGTAGACCTCGAAGAAGTGCTGGATCTCGAGCCGGTCGAAGATCGGCAGGTCGCCGATGTCCTGCAGGTGCTCCTGGCGCGGGTCGTTGGCCGACACGCACAGCACCTTGTCGTCCGGACCCTGCTCGTCGGTCATCCGGAACATCCCGATGGCCCGGGCCGAGATGAGGCAACCGGGGAAGGTCGGCTCGGTGAGCAGGACGAGGGCGTCCAGCGGGTCACCGTCCTGGCCGAGGGTGTCGTCGATGAACCCGTAGTCGGCCGGGTACTGCGTCGAGGTGAAGAGCGTCCGGTCGAGCCGGATCCGCCCCGAATGGTGATCCACCTCGTACTTGTTGCGGCTCCCCTTCGGGATCTCGATGGTCACGTCGAAGTCCACAGGTGTCGCCTTCCACTTCGGGCGGTGTGTACCCCGCGCCCAGTCGTCGCGTCCGAGGGCAGAACGGGGCCACCGCCTCGTCGGCGGCGACGCCCGGAGCACGAGTGGACGCGGCGCGGCCCCACTAGACCGCCCGGGCAGAGCCTAGTCTGAGGGCGCCGCGCCGGTCCTGCCCGGTCGCTGTGACGTTCGCGGCCGCCCGGCTCCCGGGGGGCCGTCGGCACGAGTCCCCGGCCGTCGTGGCCGGTGACCGGCCTGATCGATCGGGAGGTTCGGGTGTCGGTGGTGGCGTCCAAGCGGCGGACCGTGGTGATCTCGGTGATCGTGGCCGCCGTGCTGCTGATCGCCGCGGTGACCACGGTGCTGCTGCTGAACGGATCCGGCGGGTCCGACTCGACCGCCTCCTCCACCACCACGGTGGCGGAGGTGCCGGACCCACCGGTGAACGCGCCCGCCGCGCGCATCGTGCCCATCACCGGTTCGGACGCGGTCCCGACCGAGGCGGGCGTGGCCGCCCAGTTGGCCGGCCCGCTGAGCAACCCGGAGCTGAAGCAGTTCACCGGCATCGTCGTGGACGCCGCCACCGGGCAGACCTTGTGGAACACCGACGCGGCGACGCCCCAGCTGCCGGCGTCCACGGCGAAGCTGCTGACCGGCGCCGCCCTGTTGACCTCGCTGGATCCGGACAGTCGGTTCACCACCCGCGTGGTGCAGGGTGACCAGGCCGGCGACGTCATCCTCATCGGCGGCGGGGACGTCACCCTGTCGGCCCGGGCCGAGGGCGCGGCCACCGTCACGCCGGGGGCGGCCTCGATGGCCGACCTGGCCGAGCAGGTCAAGGCCACCGGCGTGCCGGTGCAACGCATCGTGCTGGACACCTCCTACTGGTCGGGACCGGCGCTGGCCGACGGATGGCTCACCGAGGACATCGGCAAGGGGTACCTGACCCGGATGTCACCGCTCATGGTCGACGGCGACCGCATCGACCCGGCCACCGAGAACTCCCGCCGGACCGGCGATCCGGCTGTCACCGCGGGGAAGGCCTTCGCCACCTTCCTGGGGCTGCCGGACGTCCCGCTCGTGCCCGGGACCGCCCCGGAGGGAACCGCGGTGCTCGGCGAGGTGCAGTCGCAGCCGATGTCGGTCCTGCTCGCCCAGGCGCTGGAGAACTCGGACAACATCCTGGCCGAGGCCCTGGCCCGGCAGGTCGCCATCGCCCGCGGGGCACCGCCCAGCTTCGCCGGCGCGTCCGCGGCGACCCTCGAGGCGCTCGGGGCCCTGGGGATCGACACCATCGGGGTCGAGTTGTCGGACGGTTCCGGGCTGTCCACGTCCGATCGCGTTCCGCCGGCGGTCATGGCCCAGGTGGTGACCCTGGCGGTGAACGGTCAGGTCCCGGCCCTGCGCAGCATGCTCACCGGACTGCCCATCGCCGGCGCCACCGGGAGCCTGAAGGACCGGTACCTGCGGCCGGAGAGCAATGCCGCCGCCGGGTGGGTCCGGGCCAAGACGGGCTCGCTCGACGTCACCTACGCCCTGGCCGGTTACGTGCCCGATGTCGACGGCCGGATCCTGGTCTTCTCGTTCAACTCCAACGGGGTGAGCGGCGACGCAGCGCGGTGGGCGCAGGATGCGGTCGCCGCCGCCCTCCGGGGATGCGGCTGCCGCTGACGCCGGCCACCGACCCGTCCGGTGCGGAGCACCGGGGGCTTGTCGGGGCGCTGCTCTACCGTGGGCGCCATGCCAGCTGACGCGATCGACTGGGCCGCCGCCGTGCGTGCCGGGCACCGGGTGGCACCGACCGGCCCGGCGGTCGGCCCGGCCGAGGCCGCGGCCGTCGTCCGCGATCTGCGGGAGTTCTCCGCGCGGGCCGAGCTGGCCGTCCGGGTCACCACCCGGCTCGGGGCCGAGCTGCCCGTGCAGGACGCCGAGGTGGTGGACCGGCGCGGCTGGATCACGGCCACGGCGCAGGGCATGGAGCTGCTGACCGAACCCCTCTCGGCCAAGATGTCCGCCGCGCTGGCCAAGGCCGGCGGCAAGGGGGGCCGACGGGCGCCGTCCGCGGCGGGCAGTCAGATCGGTGCGGTGCTCGGCTTCCTCTCCGGCAAGGTGCTCGGCCAGTACGACCCGCTCGGTGGCGACCCGGACGATCCCGGTCGGCTGCTGCTGGTCGCCCCGAACATCGTCAAGGTCGAGCGGGAGCTCGAGGTCGACCCGACCGACTTCCGGTTGTGGGTGTGTCTGCACGAGAGCACCCACCGCCTGCAGTTCACCGCCGTGCCCTGGCTGCGTGATCACTTCCGCGCGCAGGTGGCCGCGTTCGCCGACGCCACCGAGACCGATCTGCCGGACCTGCTCAAACGGATCCTCGAGGGCGTGACCGCGCGGCGGCGTTCGTCCGCCGATCCGCGGTCGTGGGTGGAGACCATCCAGACGCCGGCCCAGCGCGCGGTTTTCGACGACCTGATGGGCCTGATGAGCCTGCTCGAGGGGCACGCGGACTTCGTCATGGACGCGGTGGGCCCGGATGTCGTCCCGTCCGTGGAGAAGATCCGGGCGGCGTTCACCGTCCGCCGCCGCAAGGGTCAGGGCCCCTTCGACCGCATCCTGCGCTCGCTGCTCGGCATGGACATGAAGACGGCCCAGTACGTCAGGGGCGCCGCCTTCGTCGGCGCCGTGGTCGACCGGGTCGGCATGGACGGGTTCAACACCGTCTGGACCTCCCCGCAGACCCTGCCCACCCGG
The DNA here is from genome assembly GCF_030811475.1 of Nakamurella flavida. Lineage (NCBI taxonomy): Bacteria > Bacillati > Actinomycetota > Actinomycetes > Nakamurellales > Nakamurellaceae > Nakamurella > Nakamurella flavida. The sequence continues at coordinate 1,809,645 of NZ_JAUSQV010000001.1, read as the reverse complement.
GCGGAGATCACCGACCCGGACGCCTGGGTCACCCGCGTCCTGGGCTGAGCATGCGACCCCCGTCCGCACCGCGCGGGTCCGTGCCGCCGGAGTTCGCACCGGCGGGATCAGCACCGGCGAGGCCGGCACCGCCGACATCCGCACCGACACCGCCGATCGCGGCATGACACCGGTCGATCACCCGTCCGGGGTGGACCGGGCCGTCCGGAGGTGGCTCGACGCCACCCTGGGCCCCGACGATCCGGTGTGCGTGGCCTGCTCCGGCGGAGCCGATTCCCTCGCGCTGGCTCTGGCCGTCCGCGCCGTCGCCGGCCGTCGCCCGACGAGCGCCGTGACCGTCGACCACGGTCTGCAGGACGGTTCGGCCGACCGGGCCCGAACGACCGCCACCGTGCTGCGCGACATGGGGTATTCCGCCGTGGACGTCCGCACCGTGCGGGTGGACGGGCCCGGGGGGCCGGAGGCCGCGGCGCGCCGGGCCCGGTACGCCGCCCTGGCCGAGAGCGTCCGGCCGGCCGGACCGGCGGCGGCCGTGCTCCTCGCGCACACCGCCGATGACCAGGCCGAGACGGTCCTGCTCGGTCTCGCCCGGGGTTCGGGACCCCGTTCGCTGGCCGGGATGCGGGCCTGGCGGCCGCCGTGGGGCCGTCCCCTGCTCGGGGTCCGTCGGGCGGACACCGAGCGCCGGTGCGCCGAGGCCGGGCTCACGCCCTGGCAGGACCCGCACAACCTCGACCCCGCGTACACCCGGGTGCGGGTGCGCCGCGAGGTCATGCCGCTGCTGGACGAGGTGCTGGGCGGAGGGGTCGTCGCGGCCCTGGCCCGGACGGCCGAGCTGACCGCACAGGACACCGATGCACTCGACGAGCTGGCCCGGGCCCGCCTGTCGGCGCACGCGGATCCCGCGGCGGGGGCGTCGACGGGGGACGGGCCGGTCGGCGGCGCGGTGACGATCGGGTGCGACCGGCTGGTCGGGGAGCCCACCGCCGTCCGTCGCCGGATGCTCCGGGCCTGGCTCGCCGACGCCGGTGCCGGGCCGCTGACCCACGAACACCTGACCCGGGTCGACGCGCTCACCCGGCCCGGCCCGGCCGGCAGTGCCGTCCGCGTGCCGCCGGGACTCGACGTGACCAGGCGGGCCGGGCGGCTCGTCCTGACGCCGGTCGTGACGGGCCACCGACCGGGGTGATCGTGGCCGACGCGCGGTACCCGGCGATCCGGCCCTGCCGGGTGGGTGACACTCTGGGAGCGCGACCGGACGCGAGCCTGGCCCGGAACGGACCGGAACGTGATCGGTGGCATCCTGCTCGGCTGGCCCGAGCCCCCCGACCCCTGCGGAGCTCATCGTGACCAGCAAGTCCCCGGAGTCGTCGCCCGCATCCGCCCTGCCCGAGTCGGCCGCCGGCGCCGCCGCCCGCGATCGGTCCGCAGGCGCAGGTCAGGCCCTGACCACGGCGGTCTCCGCACCGGCCGAGCGTCGGGCCCCCGGATCGGACGCGACGGATTCCGGTGCGCCCCACGGGTATGCCGACGAGCTGTCCGCCGTCCTCATCGACGGCGCGACCCTGCAGGCGAAGATCGCCGAGCTGGCCGCCGCGGTGGCCGCCGACCACCACCTGGACACCCCGCCGCTGCTGGTCTGCGTCCTCAAGGGGGCGGTGATGTTCGTCACCGATTTCGCCCGGGCGCTGCCCATCCCGGCCGAGCTGGAGTTCATGGCGGTCACCTCGTACGGCTCGGCGACCTCGTCCTCGGGGGTGGTGCGGATCCTGAAGGACCTGGACCGCGACATCACCGGCCGCCGCGTGATCATCGTCGAGGACATCATCGACTCCGGTCTCACGCTCTCGTGGCTGCTGAAGAATCTCGCCACTCGCGGGCCGGCGGCCATCGACGTGGTCGCCCTGCTCCGGAAGCCCGAGGCGGTCAAGGTCGACATCGAGGTCGACTACGTCGGCTTCGACATCCCCAACGAGTTCGTCGTCGGCTACGGGCTCGACTACGACGAGCGCTACCGCGACCTGCCGTTCGTCGGCCTGCTCGGGGAGCACATGTACCGCTGATACCGGGATCGGGCCCACGAGTCCGACGGGCCTGCCCGTGGCCCGGTCACCGGGCGTGTTCGGGCCGCGCCAGGCTGTCGAAGGTTCCCCGTTCTCCCCGCAGCGAACGCCCCGGTCCGCCACAGGCTGCGCGGTAGGCTGAGCCGATCGGCCGCGCTCGGGCGCCGCTCCTTGACGTCACTTCCAATCACCGGCAGTGACGCCAAGGCGGGGTACGCGCCGGCACCGCCGCCCGTTCTGCCCGCGAGGGCGCCCGGTGATGTCAGGGAGGGTCGAGGCCGCCTCAGCGGCCGCACGCCACATGGATCGTAAGCGCCTGCTCCGCTCGCCACTGGTCTGGATCGGACTGGTGCTCGTCGTCTATCTGACGTTCTCCTTCCTCTCGGACGAGACACGCGGATACGCCCAGCAGCCCACCTCGGTGGCCCTGGCCCAGATCCAGTCGGGGAACGTCGCCGAGGCGCTGATCGACGACAAGGAGCAGCGGCTCCGCCTGACGTTGAACACCCCGCTCGACGGCGCGACCAAGATCTACACGCAGTACCCCTACGGCGCGGGCGACCAGATCTTCTCCGACGTCCAGGCGGCCAAGGACGCCGGACGCATCGGGGGCAACTTCGACACCACGGTGACGAGCGAGTCCACGCTGTTCTCGCTGCTCATCTACCTGATCCCGGTCGGGCTGATCATCCTGTTCCTGCTCTGGATGATGAACAACGCCCAGGGTGGCGGCAACAAGGTGATGTCGTTCGGCAAGTCCAAGGCCAAGCTGCTCACCAAGGACATGCCGCAGACGAAGTTCACCGATGTCGCCGGGGCCGACGAGGCCGTCGAGGAGCTCGACGAGATCCGGGACTTCCTGCAGAACCCCGGCCGCTACCAGGCCCTCGGTGCCAAGATCCCCAAGGGCGTGCTGCTGTACGGGCCCCCCGGAACCGGCAAGACGCTGCTCGCGCGGGCCGTCGCCGGTGAGGCCGGCGTGCCGTTCTACACGATCTCCGGGTCCGACTTCGTCGAGATGTTCGTCGGCGTCGGCGCCTCCCGTGTCCGTGACCTGTTCGAGCAGGCCAAGCAGAACGCCCCGGCGATCATCTTCGTCGACGAGATCGACGCCGTCGGCCGGCACCGTGGCGCCGGCATGGGCGGTGGCCACGACGAGCGGGAGCAGACGCTGAACCAGCTCCTGGTGGAGATGGACGGCTTCGAGGCCAAGGGCGGCATCATCCTCATCGCCGCCACCAACCGCCCGGACATCCTGGACCCGGCACTGCTGCGGCCCGGCCGGTTCGACCGGCAGATCCCCGTCGGTTCGCCCGATCTGCGCGGCCGGCAGGCCGTGCTGGCCGTGCACGCCAAGGGCAAGCCCTTCGCGGCCGACGTCGACTTCCTGGCCCTGGCCAAGCGGACCGTCGGCATGTCCGGCGCCGACCTGGCCAACGTCATCAACGAGGCGGCGCTGCTGACCGCCCGCGAACACGGCACGATCATCACCGACAAGGCGCTCGAGGAGTCCGTCGACCGCGTGGTCGGCGGGCCCGCCCGCAAGGGCAAGCTCATCTCCGAGAAGGAGAAGAAGATCACCGCTTACCACGAGGGCGGACACGCCCTCGCGGCCTGGGCGATGCCCGATCTGGAGCCGGTCTACAAGGTCACGATCATGCCGCGCGGTCGCACGGGCGGGCATGCGCTGGTCGTCCCCGAGGACGACAAGGGCCTGATGACGCGCTCGGAGATGATCGCCCGCCTGGTCATGGCCATGGGCGGTCGGGCCGCGGAGGAGCTGGTCTTCGCCGAGCCCACCACCGGGGCCTCGTCCGACATCGCCCAGGCCACCAAGATCGCCCGCGCGATGGTCACCGAGTACGGCATGTCCGCGCGCCTGGGTGCGGTGAAGTACGGCTCCGGCGACGACGAACCGTTCCTGGGTCGCACCTACGGTCACTCGCCGGACTACTCGATCGAGGTGGGCAGCGAGATCGACGGCGAGGTCCGTGCGCTCATCGAGGCCGCGCACACCGAGGCCTGGGCCGTGCTGAACCACTACCGGGACGTGCTCGACGAGCTGGCCTTCGCGCTCCTGGAGAAGGAGACGCTGGAGCGCCGCGATCTCGAGGTCATCTTCAGCGGGATCGCCAAGCGCCCGCGCATCACCACCTTCGACCAGTTCGGCACCCGGCTGCCGTCGGACCGCCCGCCCATCAAGACCCCGGGCGAGCTGGCCATCGAGCGCGGCGAGCCGTGGCCGCCGCCCGTGCCGGAGAAGGTGCGACCGAACGTCGAGCTGCCGCCCACCGGTGTGCAGCCGGTCCCGGTCGGCGCCGGTCAGTCCCAGCAGTACGGCGAGTGGCCGGTCCCCGGCACCACGCCGGGGCCCGGCTCGAACTGGACGGGTGGCGTGCTGCCCGGCCCGCTCGCGCCGATGCCCGGGTGGGAACAGCCGCAGGATCCGGGGAACGGGGCCGGTCAGCCGACCGCCCCCCAGTACGGCGGTCCGAACGGATACCCGCCCGCTCCCGGGGCGTCGGGATGGAACGGCGCCGGCCAGAACGGGGCCGGCCAGAACGGTCGTCCCCAGTACGGCGATCCCCAGAACGGTGGCGGCCACAACGGTGGCTCGGGTACGAACGGCCACGGCAGCACTCCGACGGGTCGGACGGGTCCTGGCCCGGACGGCGAGCCGCCGCTCGATCCGTGGGCGCCGCCGCCGAGCGGCCCCCGGCGGTGAGCCCGATGGTCTCCGCGCACGCCGTGGGGGTCGACTCCCCCCACGGCCCGGTCGGAGACCCCGTGTCGGGCGTGGACCTGGTCCGCGCCCGGGCCGCCGTCCGTGAACTGCTGCTGGCCATCGGCGAGGACCCCGACCGGGACGGTCTGCTGGCCACCCCGGACCGGGTGGCCCGGGCGTACGTCGAGCAGTTCTCCGGCCTCTCCCAGAACCCCGACGACGTGCTGGACACGACGTTCGACGAGAACCACGCCGAGATGGTGCTGGTCCGCGACATCGAGCTGTTCTCCACCTGCGAACACCACCTGTTGCCGTTCTTCGGCAAGGCCAACGTCGGCTACATCCCCGGGCGCGACGGCCGGGTGACCGGGCTGTCCAAGCTGGCCCGGCTCGTCGACGGGTACGCCCGCCGACCGCAGGTCCAGGAACGGTTGACCACGCAGATCGCCGATGCCCTGGTCCGCCGGCTGCACCCGGTCGGCGTCATCGTGGTGATCGAGGCCGAGCATCTCTGCATGGGCATGCGGGGCATCCGCAAGCCCGGCGCGGTGACGGTCACCTCGGCCGTCCGGGGTGCGTTCAAGACCGAGGCGCGCACGCGGGCCGAGGCGATGAGCCTGATCACGGGCCGCTGACCGTGTCCGTCCGTCCCGCGCGTTCCGGGCGCCCCGACGGCCCCGTGCCCGGCCTGCCCCACCCCGATCGCTGCCTGGTCATGGCCGTGGTGAACGTGACCGCCGACTCGTTCTCCGACGGCGGCCGTTTCCTGGACACCGACCGGGCGGTGGCGCGCGGCCGGCAGCTGCACGCCCAGGGTGCGGACATCGTCGACGTCGGCGGGGAGTCGACCCGCCCCGGCGCGCACCGGGTACCGGCCGACCAGGAACGCGAGCGGGTCCTCCCGGTCATCCGCGAGCTCACGGCCCAGGGCGTGCCGTGCAGTGTCGACACCACCCGTGCCGAGATCGCCCGCGCCGCGGTCGCCGCCGGGGCGGTGCTCGTCAACGACGTCTCCGGCGGTCTCGCCGACCCGGCGATGATCCCCGCCGTGGCCGAGCTCGAGGTGCCCTGCGTGCTGATGCACTGGCGCGGCCACAGCGCGGACATGCAGAGCCGGGCCCACTACGACGACGTCGTCGCCGAGGTACGCGCCGAGTTGCTGGGCCGGGTCGGCGTGGCGCTGGCCGCCGGGGTCCGCGAGGACCGCATCGTGCTCGATCCCGGATTGGGGTTCGCCAAGACCGGGCGGCACAACTGGGCCCTGCTCGCCGCGCTGGCCGAGCTCGCCGGGCCGGTGGACACCGGCGGGATGGGCCTTCCGCTGCTGGTGGGCGCCTCCCGCAAGCGCTTCCTGGGTGATCTGCTCGCCGTGGACGGTGAGCCGCGCCCGGCGGCGGGGCGGGAGGCCGCGACCACGGCCGTCTCGGCCCTCGCCGCCGCGGCCGGCGCCTGGGGCGTGCGTGTCCACGAGGTCGGCGACAGTCTGGACGCCGTCCGGGTGGTCGACGCCGTCGACCGGGCGCGGCCGGTCCCGGCAGTCCGGGTGGGTGGAGCTCATGGCTGATCGGATCGCCCTCACCGGCCTGCGGGTCTTCGGTCGTCACGGGGTGTTCGAGCACGAGCGCCGCGACGGGCAGGAGTTCGTCGTCGACGTGACCCTGTGGTTCGACGCTTCGGCGGCGGCCGCGTCCGACGACGTCACCGACACCATCCACTACGGCGAGATCGCCCAGCTCGCCGCGGATGTCGTGGCCGGACCGCCGGCGAACCTGATCGAGGTGGTGGGGGCCCGGATCGCCGACGCGATCATGGACGGGTATCCGGTGCACGCCGTCGAGGTCACCGTGCACAAGCCCGCCGCACCGATCCCGCTCACCTTCGACGACGTCGCGGTGACCGTCCGCCGGTCGACGCGCGGCGGCCGCACCGGAGCGGCCACCGGGCCGGGGCCCGGATGAGCCGCGCGGTGCTGTCCCTGGGCTCCAACCTCGGCGATCGTGCGGCGCACCTGCGGACGGCCGTCGCCGCTCTGGGGCCGGCCGTGCTCGCTGTGTCCCATCTGTACCGGACGCCGCCGTGGGGCCCGGTCCCGCAGCCGGACTACCTCAACCTGGCGCTGGTCGCCCGGGACGACGACCTCGGTCCGGCCGGATGGCTGGCCCGCTGCCGTGAGCTCGAGGCGGCCGCCGGGCGGGATCGATCGGTCCGGTGGGGGCCGCGGACCCTGGACGCCGATGTGGTGACCGTGCGGATGGGCGACCTCGACGTGGTCGACGACGATCCCGAGCTGACCCTGCCCCACCCGCGGGCCGCCGCGCGTGCGTTCGTGCTGGTGCCGTGGGCGGAGATCGACCCGGACGCCGAGCTGCCCGGACACGGCCCGGTGGCGGCCCTGCTGGCCGGGCTGGACACCAGCGACGTGGAGCGGATCGGCAGCGTCCATGGGGGGTGACCCGGGGGTGATGTTCACCCGAGGCCGCGATCTGGTCGCCGTCGTTCTGGTCGCCGCCGTGGTCGGGTTCCTGCTCGTGCTGGCGGGTTACTCGAGCCTGCCGCCGTTACCCCGCCTGGCCGGCCTCGTCCCCGCCCTGCTCGGGGTGGGGGAGGCCGTCGTCGGGCACGGCTTCCGCGCCCGCATCCAGGACTCCGCCGATCGTCGGCCCGACGGCACGCCGATCGGTGCCCCCGGTCCGTCACGGCGGCCGGTGCCGCCGTTGACCGCCGCCCGCGCCCTGATGGCGGCCAAGGCCACCTCGCTGGCCGGGTCGGCGCTGCTCGGTCTGTGGGTCGGGCTGCTCGCCTACGTGTGGCCCCGCTCGGCCCAGGTGCTCGCGGCCGCGGCCGACACCCCCAGCGCCCTGATCGGGGTGGCCGGCGCTCTGGTCATGGTGGGCGGCGGGCTGTACCTGGAGCACTGCCTGCGCGCTCCGGACGCCGGCCGCTCCGGCCGCTGACACTTCCCCGGCAGGTCGACCCCGGTCCGGACCGCCGACGCCGGCTCCCCCCGGGTGTCAGTTGCCCGGTACCGGCGGCGTGGCCGCCCGCAGTTCCGCCACCACCGCGCGCAGGCGCTCGCGCAGCGGCCGGGCCCGGACGGTCATCGCCCGCTGCTCGGCGGCGTACCGGGAACGGCCCTGAGCGGTCTCGATCGGGACCGGGGAGTACCCCAGGGCGGTCAGGTCGTACGGGGAGGCCCGCATGTCCAGCTCGCGGATGTCCCGAGCCAGGACGAAGCAGTCCACGACCAGCTCCGCCGGCACGGCCGGGGCGAGCTTGTAGGCCCACTTGTACAGATCCATCCCCACGTGCAGGCAGCCGGGCTGGTCGTCGTGCACGGCACCCTCGCGCGTCAGGGCGCCGGCGTTGCGGGGTCGGGCCTCGGGGGTGAAGAAGCGGAACGCGTCGAAGTGCGTGCACCGGACCCCCGCCTCCTCGACCACGGCGTCCGTGCCGGCCGCACCGAGGCGCAGCGGGTACTGCGCGTGCCGCCGACCGCCCATGCCGCCGGATGTCGCCGTGGTCGGGCCGGCCGGGCTGCCCGGCGCCTCGTCCCCGCCGGCCCCGTCCCGGTAGACCATCGCCCACTCGTGCAGGCCGAAGCAGCCGAACACCGGGGTGGCCGAGGCGGTGGCGGCCAGGTAGCGGTGCAGGAAGGCCAGCAGGGGCGCCCGGCGCTCGGCGAACCCCGCGGCGTCCAGGACGACCCCGGACGGCCGGTCCGTGCCGGGCACGACCAGGGCCCAGGGTTGCCCGACGCGTTCATCCGCGTCCTGGAGCACCACGCCGACGCCGGGGAACCATCGCCGCAGGTGCCCGGGGCGCTGGGAGTAGTAGGTGAAGAGGAAGTCCTCCACCGGGTGCGCCCGGCCGCGGGCGGCCCGTTCCCGGTGCCCGGCGAGCAGGTCGTCGACCCGTGTCCGGTGCTGCTGTTCCTTCTCGAGCCACTCGGCGCGGGTGAGCGTCACGGACCCGGCGTGCCCGGCCGGGTCGGCGGCGGGGTCCACGAGCGAGGGGGTGAGGGGCGGACGGGGCACCGGAGCAGTATCGCCCGGCCAGTAGGCTGATCTTCCGTGAACTCCGACCCGCGCCCTGCCGATCCGGTCCTGCCCGATCCCGGCTCCCAGACCCTCGACGAGGACCTGCCCGAGCAGATGCGGGTGCGACGCGAGAAGCGCCGGCGGTTGGTGGAACAGGGGATCGAGCCCTATCCCGTCGGCGTGGCCCGGACCACCACCCTGGCCCGACTGCGCGCCGATCATCCCGATCTGCCGCCGGACACCGACACCGGTGAGATCGTCGGCGTCACCGGTCGTGTGTTGTTCCAACGGAACTCCGGGAAATTGTGTTTCGCGACCCTGCGCGAGGGCGGTGCCGGGGAGACCGGCACCGAACTGCAGGTGATGATCTCGCTGGCCGCCGTGGGGGCCGATTCCCTCGCCGCGTTCAAGGCCGACGTGGATCTCGGTGACCACCTGTTCGTGCACGGCACCGTCATCACCTCCCGGCGCGGCGAACTGTCGGTGATGGCGGATTCCTGGGCCATCACGGCCAAGGCGTTGCGACCGCTCCCGGTGGCGCACAGGGCTTTGTCCGAGGAGAGCCGCGTCCGCCAGCGCTACGTCGACCTGATCGTGCGCCCGCAGGCGCGCCGCACGGTCCAGACCCGCGCCGCGGTGAACCGTTCCATCCGGACGACCCTGTACGACCGCGGTTTCCTCGAGGTGGAGACGCCGATGCTGCAGGTGCTGCACGGTGGCGCCGCCGCCCGCCCGTTCTCCACGCACATGAACGCGATGGACATGGACCTGTTCCTGCGTATCGCGCCGGAGCTCTACCTCAAGCGGGCCCTGGTCGGCGGGATCGACAAGGTGTTCGAGCTCAACCGCAATTTCCGGAACGAGGGCGCCGACTCCTCGCACTCGCCGGAGTTCGTCATGCTGGAGGCCTACGAGGCGTACAGCGACTACGACGGGATCGCGGCGCTGACCCGGGATCTGGTGCAGCAGGCCACGATCGCCACGTTCGGGTCGACGGTGGCCGTGCACGCCGACGGCAGCGAGTTCGACCTGGGCGGGGAATGGCAGTCCGTCACCCTCTACGGCGCCATCTCCACCGCATTGGGTGAAGAGGTGACCGTGGGCACATCGATGCGTGAGCTCGAGCGACATGCAGCGCGCATCGGGGTCGAGGTCGCCCCGCATTTCGGGCCGGGCAAGCTCGCCGAGGAACTGTTCGACGAACTGGTGGCGCGGACGTTGCAGGCGCCGACCTTCGTGCGTGATTTCCCGGCCGAGACGGCTCCGTTGACGCGCGGGCACCGCGACGATCCGCGGTTGGCCGAGAAATGGGATCTGTACATCCGCGGTTACGAGACGGCGACCGGTTACTCCGAACTCGTCGACCCGGTCGTGCAGCGGCAGCGTTTCGTCGACCAGGCCCGGTTCGCCGGTCTCGGTGACGACGAGGCGATGGTGCTCGACGAGGACTTCCTGCGTGCCATGGAGTACGGCATGCCGCCGGCCGGTGGCATGGGCATGGGACTGGACCGTTTGCTGATGGCGCTGACCGGGTTGGGAATCCGGGAGACCATCCTGTTTCCGTTCATCAAGCCCGCGGAGTGAAACTCCGGCGACCGCCGGGACAACGGCGGTCGCCGACGGTCCGCGTCGTCACGGGAAGATCGGTTGCCCGCCCCGACGGTGGTCTTCGACACGTTTTCCCGCCGTTCCCCGGGAAGGGCGGCAACGAAATGATGTCGATGTGTGGCGGCGTGCGCACGGCGCCCGTGACCCGTCGATCCTGCGGTTATCATCGGCTCGCCGCGGAATCACTGCGCCAACGACCTCCAAGAATTCCACGGCCGGGAAGGCCGTAGGAGAGGAATTGCTATGGCGACCATGACCACCGTCTCCCTCGTCGACGATCTCGACGGGACCGACGCCGACGAGTCGGTCTCCTTCGGTCTGGACGGCACCGCCTACGAGATCGACCTCAACGACGCCAACGCCCAGCGTCTGCGCGAGGCGCTCGGCGTCTACGTCGAGCACGCCCGTCGGGTCGACGGCCGCCGTGCCGCCGCCCCCCGGGCCCGCGCCCGCGCCGCCCGCGGCGGATCGGCCAAGCCGGCCCGGACCGCCCCGGACCGCGAGCAGACCGCCGCCATCCGCGAGTGGGCCCGGTCCAACGGCCACGAGGTGTCCGAGCGTGGCCGGCTGTCCGCAGCCGTCATCGAGGCGTACCAGGCCGCTCACTGAGCTCACCGACCGCATCGTGGACGTCGGCGGGCGGGCCTGTTCGCCGTCGGCGTAGCCGGGGTCGTGGCGGAACGCCTCGCGCTCGGGCAGCGTTGAAGGACACGGCGGCACAGTGCGCAGTGCCGTCGGAACCACCGGCACCACACCTGTGGACCAGCGGCCCAGACCGGGCCGCCGGACTACAGTCCAGGACATCGGCGCGCGGCGGGGAGACCATCCCCACCGGGCGCCGTCGGATTCAGTCCGTGCATCGTCCGCCGTCTCATCTCTGCGCGCACGCCCGTAAGGAGTGCACATGTTCGAACGGTTCACCGACCGAGCACGGCGGGTGGTCGTCCTGGCCCAGGAAGAGGCCCGGATGCTCAACCACAACTACATCGGGACCGAGCACATCCTGCTCGGCCTGATCCACGAGGGCGAGGGTGTCGCCGCCAAGGCCCTCGAGTCGCTCGGTATCGCGTTGGAAGGGGTGCGCGCCCAGGTCGAGGAGATCATCGGCCAGGGCCAGCAGTCCCCGTCCGGCCACATCCCCTTCACCCCCCGGGCCAAGAAGGTCCTCGAGCTCAGCCTCCGCGAGGCGCTGCAGCTCGGTCACAACTACATCGGCACCGAGCACATCCTGCTCGGGCTCATCCGCGAGGGCGAGGGCGTCGCCGCCCAGGTCCTGGTGAAGCTGGGCGCCGATCTCAACCGGGTCCGCCAGCAGGTCCTGCAGCTGCTGTCCGGCTACCAGGGCAAGGAGACCGCCGCCGCCGAGGGCGGGCGCTCCGAGGGCACCCCGTCGACCTCGCTGGTCCTGGACCAGTTCGGCCGCAACCTGACCCAGTCCGCCCGCGAGGGCAAGCTCGACCCGGTCATCGGGCGCGAGAAGGAGATCGAGCGGGTCATGCAGGTGCTGTCCCGCCGCACCAAGAACAACCCGGTGCTGATCGGCGAGCCCGGCGTCGGCAAGACCGCGGTGGTCGAGGGCCTGGCCCAGGCGATCATCCGCGGCGACGTCCCGCAGACCCTGAAGGACAAGCACCTCTACACCCTCGACCTCGGTTCGCTGGTCGCCGGCTCCCGCTACCGCGGTGACTTCGAGGAGCGCCTGAAGAAGGTGCTCAAGGAGATCCGCACCCGCGGCGACATCATCATGTTCATCGACGAGATCCACACCCTGGTGGGTGCGGGTGCCGCCGAGGGCGCGATCGACGCCGCCTCGATCCTCAAGCCGATGCTGGCCCGTGGCGAGCTGCAGACCATCGGTGCGACCACCCTCGACGAGTACCGCAAGTACGTCGAGAAGGACGCAGCGCTCGAGCGGCGCTTCCAGCCCATCCAGGTCGGCGAGCCCTCGGTGGCGCACACCATCGAGATCCTCAAGGGCCTGCGGGACCGCTACGAGGCGCACCACCGCATCACCATCACCGACGACGCGCTGGTCGCCGCGGCCACCCTGGCCGACCGGTACATCAGCGACCGCTTCCTCCCGGACAAGGCGATCGACCTGATCGACGAGGCCGGCGCCCGGATGCGCATCCGTCGGATGACCGCGCCGCCGGACCTCCGCGAGTTCGAGGACAAGCTGGCCGTCGTGCGTCGCGACAAGGAGTCGGCCATCGACTCCCAGGACTTCGAGAAGGCCGCTGCCCTCCGCGACAACGAGAAGCAGCTGCTGACCAAGAAGGCCGAGCGCGAGAAGGCCTGGAAGGACGGCGATCTCGACGTCGTCAGCGAGGTCGACGACGAGCAGATCGCCGAGGTGCTGGGCAACTGGACCGGCATCCCCGTGGTCAAGCTGACCGAGGCCGAGACGACCCGCCTGCTGCGCATGGAGGACGCGCTGCACAAGCGGATCATCGGCCAGGAGCCGGCCGTCAAGGCGGTCTCGCAGGCGATCCGCCGGACCCGTGCGGGTCTGAAGGACCCGAAGCGTCCGTCGGGCTCGTTCATCTTCGCGGGGCCCTCGGGCGTCGGGAAGACCGAGCTGACCAAGGCGCTGGCCGAGTTCCTCTTCGGTGACGAGGACGCACTCATCCAGGTCGACATGGGCGAGTTCCACGACCGCTACACCGCCTCGCGGCTCTTCGGTGCCCCTCCCGGGTACGTGGGCTACGAGGAGGGCGGCCAGCTGACCGAGAAGGTTCGCCGGAAGCCTTTCTCGGTGATCCTCTTCGACGAGATCGAGAAGGCCCACCAGGACATCTACAACACGCTGCTGCAGGTGTTGGAGGACGGCCGGCTGACCGACGGCCAGGGCCGCACGGTCGACTTCAAGAACACGGTGATCGTGTTCACCTCCAACCTGGGCACCTCCGACATCTCCAAGGCTGTCGGCATGGGCTTCTCCCAGGGGACGACGGAGTCGAATTACGACCGCATGAAGGCCAAGGTCAACGACGAGCTCAAGCGCCACTTCCGGCCCGAGTTCCTCAACCGCATCGACGACGTCGTCGTGTTCCACCAGCTCACCAGCGTCGAGATCCACCAGATGGTCGACCTCATGCTGAAGCGGGTCGAAGGTGCGCTGAAGAACAAGGACATGGGCATCGAGGTGACCGACGCGGCCAAGACGCTGCTCGGCGAGCGTGGCTTCGATCCGGTGCTGGGTGCGCGGCCGCTGCGTCGCACCATCCAGCGGGAGATCGAGGACAAGCTGTCCGAGAAGATCCTGTTCGACGAGGTCCGCGCCGGCCAGATCATCGTGGTCGACGTCGAGGGAGAGGGCGCGGAGCAGCAGTTCACCTTCCGCGGCGTCCCCCGGGAGGAGCTGGTGCCCGAGACGGTGCCGGCCGGCCTCACGATCGAGACCGACGGGATCAATCTCGAGAAGGAGTGACCCTCCAGCTCTGACGTCGATCGCGCGCACCACCGGAACGGCCCGTCCCCTCGCGGGGGCGGGCCGTTCCTGCGTTCCCGTCCCGCCCGGACCAGCGAGTCCCGTTCGGTGCGAGAACTGTCGGGGTCAGCGGGGGAGGGTGATCCGGCCGGAGCCGTCGGGGACGGCCAGGCCGTCGACGATCAACGAGTCCAGGCAGCGACGCCACTGGACGGGGTCGGGCCACAGGGTGGCGAGATCGTCCTCGCTCACCGACTCGCCGCCGGCGCGCAGGGCACCCACGATCAACCCCCGCACCTGGCGGTCCGTCCCGGCGAACCCCTGCGCCTTGCGACGGACCGTCGGCGGTGGCCGGCCCGCGGCCCACCAGGCACAGTCCGGCCGGACCGGGCATCCGTCGCAACCGGGGGAGCGGCTGGTGCACACCAGGGCACCGAACTCCATGACCGCCACCGACAGGACCGCCGCGACCGCTGCGTCCTGCGGCAACAGCGCGGCCATCTCCCGACGGTCCGCCGCGGTCGCGCTCGCCTGCGTGTCGACCCCCCGGACCACCCGGGACAGCACCCGCAGGACATTGGTGTCGACCACCGGCTCCCGGCGACCGAAGGCGAACGCCGCGACGGCCCGGGCGGTGTACTCCCCGACCCCGGGCAACGAGAGCAACTCCTCGACCGTGTCCGGGACGACCCCGCCGAACCGCTGCACCAGGGCGGTCGCCGCGGCGTGCAACCGCAGCGCGCGACGCGGGTATCCGAGCCGGCCCCACGCCCGGACGGCGTCGCCGGGGGCGTCGGCCGCGAGATCGGCGGGCGTGGGCCATCGGGCGACCCACTCGAGATAGACCGGCAGCACCCGCGCGACCGGGGTCTGCTGCAGCATGACCTCGCTGATCAGCACGGGCCAGCCGCCGACACCCGGTGCGCGCCAGGGGAGATCACGGCGGTGATCGGCGTAGAACTGCAGCAGGTCGTCCACCGGGAACACCGTGCCCGGTGCGCCCCCCGGTGGGGTCACGGTCGTGCGGTGCGCCGGACCGGTCGGCGCGGTGCTTCGACCGGGTCCCGGTCCGGTCAGTGCTGATCCGCGGACGCGGACCCGCCGACCGGAGCGGGCGTCGCGCCCGCGACGTCGTCGCCCGGCTGGACGGTCGGCGGTGAGATGCCGTCGTCGTCGGCGAAGACCTCCTCGAGCAGGCCGGACTCCACGTCGAAGATGAACCCGCGGACCCCGTCACGATGAGCCAGGAAGCGGGAGTCGCGGATGCGGCGCAGCGATTCGCGGACGGAGTCGTGCGGGTCCTTGAACGCCTGCACCGACCAGGTCGGGCGGTACCCGGCGAACTGCGCCAGGTGTGCGCGGAAGGAGTCCTCCTCGAGCCGGGCCAGGCCGCAGTCGGTGTGATGGATGACCATGATCTCGCGTGTCCCCAGCGCGTGCTGGGAGATGGCCAGCGACCGGATGACGTCGTCGGTCACCACCCCGCCGGCGTTCCGCATCAGGTGGGCCTCGCCGGGCTGCAGGCGAAAGGCCGCGTGCGCGTCCACCCGCGCGTCCATGCACATGACCACGGCGACCCCGAGCGTCGGCTTCGGGCCCATGAAGCCCGGGTGCGACAGGGCGGTGGTGTGGTTGCGGCGCAACAGTTCTTCGATGGCGGTCACAGGGGTCCCCTCGGCGTTGCAACCCGGTTCGACGTCAGCCGCAGACTACCGTCGCCCGAGTGATGCACCCCGTCGGCCCCCTCTCGCCCACGGTGTACTGGCTTCGCCGGATCCTGGCCATCGGCGCCGCGGTCGTCGTGCTGATCGGCGTCGTCTGGTTCCTCGCGGCGCGCAGCTCCCGTTCCTCCGGTGAGGATCCGTCCACCGCCACCGCCGCCGCGGTCGGGTCCGCCGCCCCGACCTTCACCGGGGTCCTGGCCAGCACGAGCACCCCGCCGCCCACCTCGACGCCGCCCGCCACCCCGACGACCGACCCGGCCGCGGCGAGCACCACCCCGAGCAGCGAGGTGCCCACCAGCCCGGCCGCACCGACGACCGCCGCGCCGAGCACCCCCGAGGCCGCGCCCGCGTCCACCGAGCCGGCGCCGCCGCCCGCCGAGAGCCCCGCCCCGGCGGAGACCCCGGCCCCGGTGGAGACACCCGCCCCGGCTCCGGCCGAGACGCCCGCCGCGCCCCCGGCCGGCGAAGGCTCGATCGGCCCGGCCCCGGCCGAACCGGCGCCGGCCCCCGCGCCGGAGCCCGCTCCCAGCTACGACGCCCAGGGCCGGTTGATCTGCGCGGACAGCGCGATCGCCGTCACCGCCGGCACCGATCAGGCCCAGCTGGCCACGGGCCAGCAGGCGAACCTCAGCATGGTCATCACCAACACCGGTACCCAGGCCTGCCAGCGGGACGTGTCCGGCACGCTGCAGGTCTTCACCGTGCTGGGCGCCGACGGCAGTCGCCAGTGGTCCACCGCCGACTGCTTCCCGGGCGAGGGCACCGAGGTGCGCACCCTCGAGCCCGGCCAGCAGGTCCGGTACACCGTCAAGTGGTCGGGGACGACCTCCGCACCGGGCTGCGTCGGGGACCGGGTGCCCCTGGCCCCGGGTGCCTACACGGTGGTCGCCGCGCTCGGCGGTCTGAGCAGCGGCCCCGCCGGCTTCATCGTCGGCTGAGCCGGATCCAGCTCGCAGCAGCGGATGCCGGCCGGCGCCGAGCGGGCCGCTGACGTCGGTAGGCGAGGCCGGTCGACACCGGACCCCGGCAGTGCCGGCGATACCGTTCGCGCCCCGGTCGGTCGACGGGGCCGAGCCGGATCAGAGGGCCGAGCCGGATCAGAGGGCCGAGCCGGATGAGAGGGCCGAGCCGGGTCAGAAGGCCGAGCCGGATCAGAAGGCCGAGCCGTACCGGTCCACGATCGAGGACTCCGCCAGCCGGGACAAGCCCTCCCGGACCCCGCGGGCGCGGGTCTCACCCACGCCGTCGACCGCCTGCAGGTCGGCCGCGGTGGCGGCCAGCAGACCCTGCAGGTTGCCGAAGTGGCTGATGAGCCGGTCGAGGATGGCCGGCGGCAGGCGGGGGATCCCGGACAGGAGTCGGTACCCGCGGGTGCTGACGCCGGTGTCCAGGGCGTCCGCCGCGGTCGAGGAGTAGCCGACCGCCCGGGCCAGCGCGTTCAGGTCGAGCAGATCGGTGTCGTCCATCCCCTCGAGGGTCCGGGCGCTCTGCTCCACCGCCTCGGCGGTCGGGTCCTCGGGGAGGTAGTCGCGGATGAGCATCTCGCGCATGCCCTGCGTGCCGTTGAGCAGTTCCTCCAGCTGCAGTGCCAGCAGGCGGCCGTCCGTGCCGAGTTCGACCACGTCACTGGTCAGCTCCTCGGCGATGCGCCCCACCATGAGCAGTCGTTGCAGCACCGTCATGGCGTCCCGCAGGGTGGAGAAGTCCTCGATCTCCACCGCGGACAGGCCGCGGGCGACCTCGTCGAGCCGGGCCCGGTAGCGCTGCAGGGTGGCCAGGGCCTGGTTGGCCCGCCCCTGGATGGTCGGCGGATCGGCGACGACGTGACGCCGCCCGGCGAAGTACAGGCTGATGATCGACATGGAGTGGCTGACCGAGATGACCGGGTGACCGGTCTGCAGGGCCGTCCGTTCCGCGGTGCGGTGCCGGGTGCCGGATTCGACGGTGGGGATCGTCGCGTCGGGCATGAGCTGCACGTTGGCCCGCAGGATGCGGGTTGCGTCCTCGTTCAGGACGACCGCCCCGTCCATCTTGGACAGCTCCCGCAGTCGCGTCGGGGAGAACTCGACGTCGAGCCGGAAGCCGCCGTCGCAGATGGCCTCCACCGTCCGGTCGAAGCCCAGGACGATCAACGCCCCGGTCCGTCCCCGCAGGATCCGCTCCAGCCCGTCGCGGAGTTCGGTCCCGGGCGCGACGCGCGCGACCACCTCGCGCTGCGCGGCGACGGCCGCCCGTTCATCCACCCCTGGAACCCCCTTCGAGCCGGTCGGGGCCAGTCTAAAGTCGCCCGCCACCCGCCCGGACCAGGCAGGGCCGTTCCCGGGCCACCGGTCGACGACCCACCCGACGGCGGGATCACGCCCGCCCCCGTCGTGATCGGACCGGGCTGTTCGCCCCCCGACGGATCACCGCCGTCCGGTGGGATCAGCTGCCCCGCTTCTTCAGCCAGCGCACCACACCGTCGTCGTTGCCCATGCACCGGAAGGCCTGACCGAGATCGGCGACCTGGTCCACCCGCATCCCGGCCGGGACGGCCAGATCGGCGGTGACCGGGACGATCGCATGGGTGAACCCGAGCCGGCGGGCCTCCACCAGCCGCCGGGGGAGCCCGGTGACCGGCCGGACCTCGGCGGACAGGCCGAGCTCACCGAGCACCACCAGGGACCCGTGCAGGGCGATGTCCCGCGCGGAGGACCACAGGGCCAGGGCCAGGGCGAGGTCCGCGGCCGGCTCGACCATCCGAGCCCCGCCGACCGTCGCGGCGAGCACTTCCTTGCCGGCCAGGCTGACCCCGCCCCACCGCTGCAGGATGGCCAGCACCATCGTCATCCGGGACATGTCCAGCCCGGAGACGGTCCGCCTGGCGTGCTCGCCGGACGACTCCGTCACCAGGGCCTGCAGCTCCACGGGCAGCGCCCGGCGGCCCTCCAGGGCAATGGTGGCGCAGGTTCCGGGGACGGCGCTGCGCCGACCGGACAGGAACAGACCGGACGGATCGCTGAGACCGACGATCCCGTCGTGCACCATCTGGAAGCAGCCGACCTCGTCGGACGGGCCGAAGCGGTTCTTCACCCCGCGGATGAGCCGCAGGCTGGAGTGCCGGTCGCCCTCGAAGTGCAGGACCACGTCGACCAGGTGCTCCAGCACGCGCGGCCCGGCGATGGCCCCGTCCTTCGTGACGTGCCCGACGAGCACCGTCGCCACGCCCCGCTCCTTGGCCACCGCAGTGATCGCGGCGGCCACCGCGCGCACCTGGGTGACCCCGCCCGCGGTGCCCTCGGCCTCGGCGCTGGCGATGGTCTGGATCGAGTCGAGGATCAGCAGGGTGGGGGAGACGGCGTCGAGATGACCGAGCACGGCGGACAACTCGCTCTCCGCGGCCAGGTACACCTGCGGATGCAGGGCGCCCATCCGGTCCGCCCGCAGCCTGATCTGGGCCGCGGACTCCTCGCCGCTGACGATGAGTACGGCGCCCTGGCCGCCGGCCGCCCAGGCGGCCGCCGCCGACAGCAGCAGCGTCGACTTGCCGACACCGGGTTCACCGGCCAGCAGCACGACACCACCGGGCACCAGGCCGCCACCGAGCACCCGGTCGAGCTCGGCCAGCCCGCTCGGCCGGGCCCGCACCGAGTCCGCCGGGACCTGGGCGATGGGCACCGCCGGTGCACTCACCGGGCCGGCGGTGACGCGGCGCAGGCTCGCCTTCGGTGCGCCCACCTCGAGCAGCGTGCCCCAGGCCTGGCACTCCGGGCAGCGGCCGTGCCACTTGGCCGCGGCGTTGCCGCACTCGGAGCACTGGTAGGCCGGGCGGGCCGGCTTGGCCGCGGAGCGGGACGAGGGCGGGGCGGAAGGCATGGCGTCACGGTAGGCCCGACCCCCGACAGTCACCCCCGAACACGCGTACGACTCGCCCGCGTCGCCGGGCGGCACGCGGACCACCGCCCCGGGGCACCGCCCCGTCTCGCCCGGGAACGATCACCCGCGGTGTGGCAGGCTGGCCCGCGAACGGGACGAGCGCACGAGAACGTCCGAGTCCCCGGGTCCGCCCGGGGCCGGGACTCTCCGGGGTACCCCCGGGGTCGAGCAGGTCAGCTCCACCAGCACGCCGCAGGCAGGCGCATGGCGCTCCGCGCCAGGACCTGCCCGCACAGCGACACCGGTCGTGCGTCTCGTCCCGTCGACATGCGTTCACGACCGAGCGAAGCGCGGACGGGCTCCGGGGGGAGAGGCGATGGCCGGCCGTTCGTTCCCTCGTCCGCACGCCCGCCCCGCGCTGGTCGCCGCAGCGTCCGACGCCCTGCTGGCCGGTCCGTGGACCGCCGCCGCCATGCTCGCGCGGCTGGCGGAGAGCATCGACCCGGTCGGACCGTGGGGTGCGGACCTGGTCGGGGCCGTCCTCGCCGCGCATCCGTTCCCGCCGGCCGACGCCCCACGGGAGTTCATGGTGTTCATCGACCTGGCGCTGCCGCCGGACGTGGGAGTGACGACGTGGCAGTCGGTTCTCGTGCCCGCGGGGGAGCCGACCGGAGCAGGACACCGCGCGGACGAGCAGGACGAGGACGAGCAGGACGAGGACGACGGGGAGGACGACGACGAGGAGGACGACGAGGAGGACGGCGGAGGTGCGTTCACGGGTGCCTGGCCCGCCCTGTTCGAGCCGGTGCCCGGCCCGGTCGTGGTCCGCCGCCTCGCCGCCTCCACCGCGATGGGCCCACGCCGCTGGCCGGTCCCGGCGGTGGACTACATCGCTGCTCTCGCCTCTCGTCTCGCCCTCACGACGGGCGAACTGCTGTGGTTCGCCGACACCCGGGGTTTCCAGCGCCGGGACACCCGGTCGGAGCTGAGGCACTACCGGTTCGCCTGGGTGGAGCGGCCCGGCCGGGTACCGCGGTTGCTGGAGGCTCCGCGGCCGCGGCTGCGCAGCATCCAGCGGCGGATCCTGGACGGGCTGCTGGCGCCGCTGCCGATGCATCCGGCGGCCCACGGCGTCACCGGGCGGTCGGCGATCACCGGCGCCCGGGTGCACGAGGACGCCGCCGTGGTCCTGACGATGGATCTGGAGTCGTTCTTCTCGGCGGTGACGGCGGGGCGGGTGTACGGGGTGCTCC
Source organism: Nakamurella flavida (assembly GCF_030811475.1). Lineage (NCBI taxonomy): Bacteria > Bacillati > Actinomycetota > Actinomycetes > Nakamurellales > Nakamurellaceae > Nakamurella > Nakamurella flavida. Next base: position 1,788,950 of record NZ_JAUSQV010000001.1, on the reverse strand, counting down.
GGTCGGCGGGGTATCCGGAGCCGGTGGCCCACCTGCTGGCCGGGGTGTGCACCCTGCGCACTCCGGTGGACGTACGACGGCGCATGCCGACCGGTGCGGCCGCGACGACGTCCGCGGCCTGGCGACTCGGCCGCCGGTTGGACGTCCCCCACCTCCCGCAGGGGTCACCGACCTCACCCGCGCTGGCCAACCTGGTCGCGTTCACCTTGGACCGGCGGCTGACGGACTACGCAGCGCGCGCCGGCTGGCGTTACACGCGGTACGCGGACGACCTGACGTTCTCCCTTCCGGGAGGCGGCACCGGCGGAGCCCGCGCCGGGCGGGCCGCGCTCCGGCTGGCCGAGGCCGTGACCGGGATGGTCGCTTCGGCGGGTTTCCGGGTGAACGAGGCCAAGACCCGGATCCGCGGAGCGCACCAGCGGCAGCTGGTCACGGGTCTGGTGGTGAACGCATCCGCAGCGGTACCCCGCACGGAGTACGACCGGCTGCGGGCGGTGCTCCACCGGTGCGGGACGGACGGACCGGCCGCTCAGGCCGACGACCACCTTCGCTTCCGGGAGCACCTGCAGGGCCGGATCGCGTACGTCGCCGCGTCCCACCCGGGACGCGGGGCGCGCCTGCTGGCTGCGTTCGACGCCATCACCTGGCCCGACGACTGAACCCGGAAACGTCCGGGCTCCGGGCGATCAGCCCTCGGAGCCCTGCTCCGGGACGGCGCCACCGGTCGGCACGGCGGCGGTCGAGGTGGAGTCCATGTGCCCCTCGGTGCCGCCCTCCTCGCCGTGGCTCTCCTCTTCCCACAGGGGGACGGGATGAGCCGGGAGGATCTCGACCGTCGGCCGGTCGGTGGAGCGCTCGGTCGGGACCTCGACGGGGACCTGGACCGTCATCGACCCGGCGTTCTCGAAGGTGAAGGTGACCGGGATGGACTGCCCGAAGAAGACGTCCCGGTTCAGGTCCTCCAGGGCGATCTGCACGCCGGTGTCGGTGGCCATGTCCACGAGGGTCTGCGGCGGGACCTCGGCGGTGCCGTCGATGGTGGCGGACCCGGCGACGGAGGAGCTGACCGAGGTCAGGGTGTCGGCGTTCAGGCCGATGTTGGACACGTAGAGCAGCACCCGGGCGTCGGAACCGGCCGGGTAGCCGTTGGTCCGCTCGGGCTCGGCCAGCAGCACGTTGCGGATGCTGATCGAACCGGTGTCGGCGTTGGCGCCGTCGATGGCGGCGACCTGCTGCGCGGTCTGCGAGATCTGGCCGGCGGCACAGCCGCTCAGGGCCAGGGCGGCCGCGGCGGCGACGCCGGGCAGGAGGAAGCGCGAGGGTCGGGTGCTGCGGAACACGACGGTCCCCTTCTCTCGGCGTTCGGCCGGTCCGTGCGAAATGCGGCGGTGCCCACCCGGAGGGAGGGTGCGACGGCGCCGACTGCGGCGACGACCCGGGGGGACAGGTCCCAGGTTAGCCGCCGGGCGACCCCGGTGGCGCGACGGGCGCACCGGGCGTGCGACCGCTCGGGGGCCGGGGCGGGCGGCGCGGTCGGTGCGCTCGCCCCGACGGGGCCACCCCCGTGCCGCCGGGCCGGGCGGAATGACTCACCTGCTCGATGCACGATCGTTCACCGTTGTCAAGTGTTCGACCTGCTCTGACCTGCGAGAACACCGGGAAAGCCCAAGTAAAGTCGTGTTAAGATGGGGCCAGCGAAAGGGGCTGCGAAATCATGGTTTTCAAGGTCGGCGAAACTGTTGTGTACCCCCACCACGGGGCGGCGCTCATCCAGGCCACCGAGACCCGGATCGTCAAGGGTGTCGAAAAGCTCTATCTCGTCCTCAAGGTCGCCCAGGGCGACCTCACCGTGAAGGTCCCCGCCGACAACGCCGAATTCGTGGGGGTTCGTGACGTGGTCGACCGCACCGGGCTGGACAAGGTCTTCGAGGTGCTCCGGGCCCCGCACACCGAGGAGCCCACCAACTGGAGCCGTCGCTACAAGGCCAATCTCGAGAAGCTGGCCTCCGGCGACGTGAACAAGGTGGCCGAGGTCGTCCGCGACCTGTGGCGTCGCGATCGCGAACGCGGTCTGTCCGCCGGCGAGAAGCGGATGCTGGCCAAGGCCCGGCAGATCCTGGTCTCCGAGCTGGCCCTGGCCGAGGGCACCAACGAGGACAAGGCCGAGCTGATCCTGAACGAGGTCCTGGCTTCCTGATCGTGGGTACCGCTCCGCTGCACGTCGGGCCCGGGCGGGTCCTGGCCGTCGTCCCCGCCGCCGGCAGCGGCGACCGGCTGGGTCTCGGCGTCCCGAAGGCGTTCGTCGAGATCGGCGGGGACTCCCTGCTCGTCCACGCTGTCCGGCGACTGCTCGCCGCCGGCGTGGACCACGTCGTCGCGGCCGTGCCGTCGGCCGACCTGGACACCGCCCGGCTGGCGCTGGGAGCGGTCACCGGGGGATCGGTCGAGGTGGTCGTGGGCGGGGCCGACCGCGTCGCCTCCGTGCTGGCCGGCCTGCTCGCCCACTGGCCGATCGGCGGGACGCCCGCCGATCCGGTGCCGACCGACGTCGTGCTCGTGCACGACGCCGCCCGGGCCTTCCAGCCCGAGGTCGTCATCCGCGCCGTCATCGCCGCTGTCCGGTCCGGGGCCCCCGCGGTCATCCCGGTCCTGCCCGTCGTCGACACCATCCGCACCGTGTCTCCGGACGGCGCGTGCGAGCAGGTGGTCGACCGGGCGAACCTGCGCATCGTGCAGACCCCGCAGGGCTTCCGCCCCGACATCCTGCTCGCCGCCCACGGGCACCCCGGGTACGCGGTGGCCGGACCCGGGCCGCTCGTCGCCGTCACCGACGACGCCGCGCTGGTCGAGGCGTCCGGGGTGCGCGTGCACACCGTCCCCGGGGACCGGGACGGTCTCAAGATCACCACCCCGGCCGATCTGCAGGAGGCCCGCAGGATGACCGGTTCCACCCCCGCCGCACCCCGGGTCGGCACCGGTACCGACGTGCACCCCGTCGAGGCCGGGCGGGACTGTCACGTCGCCGGCCTGTTCTTCCCCGACGTGGACGGCTGCTCCGGGCATTCCGACGGGGACGTCGCTGCCCACGCGATGTGCGACGCCCTGCTCTCCGCCGCGGGCCTGGGCGATCTCGGCACCGTGTTCGGCACCTCGGACCCGCGATGGGCGGGTGCGTCGGGTGCCGAGCTGCTGACCGAGGTCCGCCGGCGGGTGGAGGCCGCGGGCTACCGGATCGGCAACGTCGCGGTCCAGGTGCTGGCCAACACGCCCCGTCTCTCACCCCGGCGCGTCGAGGCGGAGGCGGTCCTGACGGCCGTCCTCGGCGCCCCGGTGTCCGTCGCCGGGACGACGACCGACGGACTGGGGCTGACCGGTCGCGGTGAGGGTCGGGCGGCCACCGCCACCGCCCTGCTGATGCCGGTCACCGCCGGCTGAGCGCGTCCTCGATGTACCGGGGGCGGGTCGCGGACAGGCCCAGGACGGCCTGCGCGACGGCGACCACGAGCAGGGCCAGCAACGGCACGGTCCAGTCGCCGGTCGCGTCGTGCAGCGCGCCGAACCCGACGGGCCCCGCCGACGCCAGCAGATAGCCGACGCTCTGGGTGAAGGCCGACAGGGAGAGCGCCCCCGCGGTGGTCCGCGCCCGCAAGGCGATCAGGGTCAGCACGAGCGGGAAGACCCCGGTGCCGACCCCGATCAGCGTGGCCAGCAGCCAGATCGGGCCGACCTGGAGGATCAGCCCACCGAATCCGAGCACGTAGCCCGCCGACAGGGCGAGCACCAGCAGGCCGGGACGGCGGGCCCGACCCAGGATCAGCGGCACGATCGCGGCGACGGGCAGACCGACCGCCGTGGCCAGGGTGACCTGCAGACCGGCCGCCGTGGTCGACAGACCGCGGTCGACGGCGATGGACGGCAGCCAGCCGAAGGTGACGTAGGCGATGAGCGCCTGGGTGCCGAAGAACCCGGCCAGCACCCACGCCATCGAGGTCCGGGCGAGACGCCCGAGTCCGATGCGTTCCGGGGTGTCCGCCCGTTCCTTCTCGGTCGGCACGTGCGCGACCGCCAGCCACGGGACCATCGCCACCGCCGCGGTGGCGGCCCACAGGGCCAGCCCGGTCCGCCAGCCGCCGCCCACCGCGTCGCCGAACGGCAGGGTCACCGCCGCCGAGAGCGCCGCGCCGAGGGTGAGCGCCACGGTGTAGGCGGCCGTCATCCCGGCGATCCGGTCGGGGAACGACTTGCGCACCAACCCCGGGATCAGCACGTTGGCCACCGCGATGCCGGTGAGGGCGATCAGCGAGCCGCCGAACAGCGCCGGCAGGCCTGGGACGAGCGAGCGGAGCACCTGGCCGACGATCATCGCGGCGAGAGCGGCGACGACGGTGCGCTCGGCGCCGAACCGTTCGGCGACCCGCGGGGCGCTCAGGCCGAGCACGGCGAACGCCACGGTCGGCAGGGACAGCAGCAGGCCGCTGCCGGTGCCGCTCAGGCCGACATCGGGCTGCAGGACGGGGATGACGGCACCGACCGCGTTGACCGCGGGCCGCAGGTTCAGGGCCAGCAGGACGACGCCGGCGCCGACCAGCAGACGGGTCCGGGCGGGGGACAGGGGCACCCGTGGACAGTAGAGCCCCGGCCGGTCGTCACCCTCGTCCCGGCCGGGTGGCGGAACGGGTGCGTCCCGGCACCGTGGGACGCTGTCGGCCATGACGACGATTGCGATCCTGGGCGCCGGCAAGATCGGCGAGGCGTTGCTGGCCGGCCTGCTCAAGGCCGGCCGCCGACCGGCCGATGTGCTGTTCACCGAGCGCTACCCGCAGCGGGTCGTCGAACTGACCGAGCAGTACGGGGTCCGCGGGGTGGAGAACGACGAGGCCGCCGCCCTGGCGGACGTGCTCGTGGTCGCGGTCAAGCCGCAGGACATCGAGCCCCTGCTGGACGCCCTGGCCCCGGTCGTCCGGCCCGGGACCCTGGTGGTGTCGCTGGCCGCCGGGCTGCCGACCTCGCTGTACGAACGCCGGTTGCCCGCCGGCACCGCGGTGGTCCGGGTGATGCCGAACACCCCGATGCTGGTGGGTGAGGCGATGAGTGCGATCTCGGCCGGGAGTCACGCCACGGCCGAGCATCTGGCTCTCGTCGAGGAGATGCTGGCCTCGGTCGGGAAGGTCGTCCGGGTCCCGGAGAGCCAGCAGGACGCGGTCACCGCGCTGTCCGGGTCCGGGCCGGCCTACTTCTTCTTCCTCGTCGAGGCGATGATCGACGCCGGGATCCTGCTCGGGCTGCCGCGGGGGGTCTCCACCGACCTGATCATCCAGTCCGCCGTCGGGGCCGCCCTGATGCTCCGGGACTCCGGCGATCATCCGGTGCTGCTCCGCGAGGCGGTCACCTCGCCCGGGGGGACCACCATCGCGGCCATCCGGGAGCTGGAGAACCACGGCGTGCGGGCCGCCCTGCTGGCCGCGATCGAGGCCGCGGCGCTGCGGTCGGCCCAGCTCGGTCGGGCGCACGAGCCGTCGGCGTGACCGGCTCCCGACCGACCGGGCAGGGGTGTCCGTTTCGTCCGTCCACGCAGGTCGTGGGGTCGTCCGTCCCCTCGGTCGTCCCGAACGGGGTGTGAGGATCGCATGAACGGGGCATCGCTTCCGTCCCATCCGTACCGCTAGAGTTCATCCAGCACGCGGAGGTCGGCGGAGGGGAAGCCATCGGCCCGGTCCGTGCCCGGAGAGGCTGTGCACGATGAAGCAACCGGAACCACCCAGCGACCCGACGGAGCGTTCGGGGGTCACGTCGCCCGAACCCGGGCTGCGCGCCGCCCCCGGCCCCGGCAAGGTCACCCGACCCGCGCCCCGGCCGGCGGTCCGCGCCGAGGCCGTCCCGCGGGACGCGCTGCTGTCCGAGATCCGATTCCTGACCGTCGCCGAGGTGGCCGCGGTGATGCGGGTGTCCCGGATGACCGTCTACCGGATGGTCCATTCCGAGGAACTGCCGGCCGTGCGCGTGGGCCGTTCGTTCCGGGTGCCGGAGCACGCCGTCCACGAGTACCTGCGCACCGCCTTCAACGACGTCGGCTGACCGGCCGCCCGCGTTCCGTCCCCGGCCGGGCGTCCCGGTTCGCGGCGCGACGGGGTGGGTCGGCCGGACGGTACGATGACCCGAGTTCCATCCTGTCCGGCGTGTCCGGGCGCCCCGCGGTCCTGTCGCGGGTGTGCCGGTGTGTCCGGCGGGTGGAGGTCCACGAGAAGGCCGCTCCGGTCGTCTCCCGTTCCCGTCGGCACTCCCGGCGGCATGGTCATTGAGGGTGTGGCATGGGTTCTGTCATCAAGAAGCGGCGCAAGCGGATGGCCAAGAAGAAGCACCGCAAGCTGCTGCGCAAGACCCGTGTGGCCCGTCGCAAGGCCGGCAAGTAGTTCTCCAGCGGGGATGAGCGCTGGAACGGGTGGGTCCGCGAACGACGGCGGCCCACCCGTTTCGCGTTCCCGGGTGTGCGATGTGCGCGGAGAGGGGCGGGGATGAGCGGCCGGATCGTCCTGGTCACCGGGGTGACGCGGTACATCGGCAGCGCCCTGGCCGGGCTGCTGGCGGCGCACCCCGATGTCGAACGGGTCATCGGGGTGGACGCGGCCCTGCCCGAGCCGGCCGCCCGCGCCCGGATGGCCGGGGCCGAGTTCGCCCGGGTGGACATCCGCAACCCGCTCATCTCCCGGGTCATCGACGCGGCCGGGGTGGACACGGTCGTGCACGCCTCGGCCTCGGCTGCGCCGTTGTCCTCCGCGGCCCGCACGATGGCCAAGGAGATGAACGTCCTGGGCACCATGCAGCTGCTCGCCGCCTGCCAGCGGGCGGACAGCGTCGCCCACCTGGTGGTCCGCTCGACGGCCGCCGTCTACGGCTCGTCCCCCCGGGATCCGGCCGTCTTCTGCGAGGACGTGGTGCCGCGCGGCGTGCCCACCAAGGGTCCGGCCCGGGACGCGGTCGACATCGAGGGATACGTGCGGGGTTTCGGCCGCCGCCGGCCCGATGTGCGGGTCGCCGTCCCCCGGTTCGCCGAGATCATCGGGCCCACCGTGCAGACACCCGCCACCCGGTACCTGAGCCTGAGCCCGATCGTGCCCACCCTGTTGGGTCGGGACGCCCGCCTGCAGCTCGTCCACGAGACCGACGCGGTGGCCGTCATGCAGCATCTCGCGCTCGGTGACTTCGCCGGCATCGTGAACGTGGCCGGCTCGGGTGTGCTGACGCTGACCCAGGCCGTCCATCGGGCGGGCCGGGTGCCCCTGCCGCTGCCGTCGGGATCCCTCGGGATCATCGGTCGCCTGGCGGCGCTGGCCGGGGTGCGTGGGTTCGCGCCCGAACAGCTGCGGGCGCTGTCCTCCGGGCGGGTGCTGGACACCCGCCGGCTCACCGGGGTGGCCGGCTTCCGCCCCGCGTTCACCACGGCAGGCGCGTTCGACGACTTCGTCGCCGGTCTGAGCCCCGCCCTGTCCGCCGAGCAGGTCCGCGCCGCCCAGGACAAGGTCGCCGCCCTCCTCGGCGTCCGCAGCGACCCCGGGCCGGCCACGGCCGACGCAGCCGACGCAGCCGCCCGCCCCACGCTGATCGGCATCCCGGGCGACGCACCCGGCGCGCCCCGCCGCCGGAGGACCCGATGACCCCTCACGACCCGTCAGCGCCCGGATCGCCAACGCCTGGATCCCCACCGCCCGGGGCCTCCGTGCCGCCGGTCGGCGCCGTTCCCGAGACGTCGTCGGGGGAGACCGGATGGAAGCGGTCGCTGGCCGGGGCACTGGCCTTCGCCCGCCGCCGGATCACCGGCGACTACCAGGTCGACGACTTCGGGTACGACCCCGACTTCACCGACACGGTGCTGCGGCCCCCGCTGCGCCTGCTGTACGAGAAGTGGTTCCGTGTGGAGACCGTCGGGATGGAGAACATCCCGGCCACCGGCGGGGCGCTGCTGGTGGCCAACCACTCCGGGACGATCGCCGTCGACGCGTTGATGGCCGCCGTCGCCGTCCACGACCACCATCCGCAGCACCGCCTGCTCCGGCTGCTCGGTGCGGACTTCGTGTTCGACACCCCCGTGCTCGGGCCCGTCGCCCGCAAGGGCGGGAACACGTTGGCCTGCAACGAGGACGCCGAACGGCTGCTGCTCGGCGGTGAGCTGGTCGCCGTGTTCCCGGAGGGGTTCAAGGGCGTCGGCAAGCCGTACTCGCAGCGCTACAAGCTGCAGCGGTTCGGCCGTGGCGGCTTCGTCAGCGCCGCGCTGCGCACCGGCGTGCCGATCATCCCGTGCTCGATCGTCGGGGCGGAGGAGACGTACCCGCTCCTGGGCAATCTCAAGCCGCTCGCCCGGGCCCTGGGCCTGCCGTACTTCCCGATCACCCCGACCTTCCCGCTGCTGGGTCCGCTGGGGGCCGTCCCGTTGCCGAGCAAGTGGATCATCGAATTCGGCGAGCCGATCGACACCAGCGGCTACGCGGAGGGGTCCGCCGACGACCCGATCGTCGTGTTCAACCTGACCGACCGCGTGCGGGAGACCATCCAGCAGTCGCTGTACCGCCTGCTGCTCCGCCGCGGACACCCGTTCCTGGGCTGATCGCCCGGCCCCCGGGTGGGTCGGCGACGGGTCAGAGCCGACGGATCCAGCGCCGGGTACCCGCCGGCAGCACGGCGATGATCCGGTTCAGCCGGCGCCGACGCAGGAAGGCCCGGACGGCGACGCCGAGCCCGCCGGCCAGCAGCAGGCCGGCCAGCGAGGGCACGCCGATCCGGGCGGCCTTGCGGCCGGTGCGGTAGTCCACGATCTGCCACTGCTGTTCCCGGGCGACGTCCCGCAGAGCCCCGTCGGGGTTGACGGCCACGGCGGTGCCGACCGCCGACAGCATCGGCACGTCGTTCACCGAGTCCGAGTACGCCGAGCACCGGCTCAGGTCCAGACCCTCCCGGGCGGCCAGCGCGCGGACCGCCGCGGCCTTGGCCTGGCCGTGCAGCATCTCGCCGACCAGCGCGCCGGTGTAGAGCCCGTCGGCGTCGACCGCCGCCACCGTGCCGAGCGCGCCGGTCAGTCCCAACCGGCGGGCGATGATCTGCGCCAGCTCGGTGGGTGTCGCCGTGACCAGCCAGACGCGCTGGCCGGCGGCCAGGTGCCGGCGGGCCAGGGCCAGCGTGCCGGGGTAGATCCGGTCGGCCATCAGCTCGTCGTAGATCTCCTCGCCGAGCTCGACGATCAACCCCATCCGGCGGCCCACCACGAACGACAACGCCTGCTCGCGGACCGTGGTCATGTCCAGCTGGTTCTCCCCGCCGACGCGGAAACGGACCTGCCGCACCGCGAAGCGCACGAGGTCGCCGGTGGTGAAGAACTTGCGGGCGGCCAGCCCGCGGGCGAAGTGGAAGACCGACGCGCCCTGCATCATCGTGTTGTCCACGTCGAAGAACGCGGCCGCGGTGAGATCCACGGGCGGCGGTGGGGCCTCCGCCCCGTGATCGGTGTCCGGGGCCACCCCGGTCAGCACGTCGGCGTGGTGCTCGGCCTCGTAGGTGGCCGCCGCGGACGCCTCGCCGGCCAGCTCGGCGCGCAGGGCCCGGGACCGCCGGAAGGGCACGCGGACCATCACCCACCCCCTCGCCGACTCCCGCGCGGCTCGTGGTCGACGACTGCGCAGCTCGAGATCACAGTACCGAGCGGAGTCGTGCGTGACGGTCGGTCGGCGCCGCGGGGCACGCGCCGGGGAGGCGGGTGGACGTCCGGTTGCGGCGCCCGGGTGATGCCCGGCGTCCCCACCCGGTGTCGGGGGGTCGTGACGACCGGCACCCGGCCCGGCGGGGAGAATGATCGCCGTGAACACCGACCCGCCCGTCAGTCGACCGGAGACCGCGTCCCGCCCGCCGCGGAACGTCGCCGATCTGGTGCGGTCGGCGGCCGTCCGGTTCGGTGACCGCCCCGCCCTGCTGTCCTCCGGCCCGGAGCGGACCTGGGCCCAGGTCGACGCCGCGGTGGACGCGGGGGTCGCGGACCTGGCCCGTTTCGGTCTGGGCGTCGGCGAGCGGGTGGTGGTGGCCCTGCCCAGCGGCCCCGACCTGGTCGTCACCCTCCTCGCGCTGGCCCGGGCCGGCCTGGTCGCCGTTCCCATCGGGCCGGACCGTCGGGATGTCGGGGCGGTCGCCGATCTGGTGGGTGCGGCCGCGGCCATCGCCCTGGACCGCGGTCACTGGCTGCCCATCGCCATCGACGCCCCGCGCGTCGCGCAGTGGTGGGACCGCACCCCGGCCGGTGGTGCGCCCACGGAGTCGACGCCCGCGGTCGCCGGCGGGGAGGACCTGGTCTGGTTGGCCCGGGCGGGCCGCGGGCCCCGCCCGGTGATGATCTCCCACCGGGCGATCCTGGCCGGTTCGGCCGCCGTCCCCGCCCTGCCCGGCCTGGCCCTGACCGGCGACGACCGGGTCCTGCAGCTGCTCCCGCTGCACCACCTGGCCGGCTGGGTGACCTCCTTCCTGCCGCTCACCGTGGTCGGGGGAGCGGCCGTGCACCCCGATCCGGTGCCGCCGACCGCCGCAGCCGATCCGCATCCGGCGCGGGGCCCGGCTCGCGCCGGGCTGGTCGCCATCGCCCGGCACCGGGCCACCGTGCTGCCCACCACCCCGGGCCTGTGCCACGAACTGCTGACCGCCCCCGGCGCCGCGCAGGCGCTGGCCTCGGTGCGGCTGATCACCTCGGCCACCGCCCCGCTGGCCCCGGCCGATGTGGCCCTGGCCCGCGAGGTGACCTCCCGGCCCGTCTGGGAGGGGTACGGGATCACCGAGTCGTGCGGGGTGGTGACGAGCACCCTGACCACCGCCGAACCCCGCCTGGGCTCGGTGGGTCGGGCCCTGCCCGGCGTCCAGGTCCGGATCGTCGGGCAGGACGGCCGGGACGTCGAACCCGCCCCCGGCCCACAGCCGTCGGACGACACCGACGACGGGGGCGGTCTGGACGACCCGTCGGCCGATCTGGGCTCGGACGGCGAGGTCGGCCGCATCGTGGTCCGCTCGCCCAGCCTGTTCTCCGGCTACTGGCCGGACGGCAAGGCGGGCCCGGGTGTCGACGGGTGGTTCGTCACCGGCGATCTCGGCTACCAGGACGAGACCGGCGAGCTGCGGCTGGTCGACCGGTTCGCCGAGACCATCAGCGTCTCGGGGTTCACCGTGTACCCGCGGGAGGTCGAGGACGTGCTGCGGGCCCACCCGCGGGTCGCGCAGGCCGCCGTCGTCGGGGTCCCGGGACCGGCCGGTCAGCAGGTCGTCGCCGTCTACACCGTCCGGCCCGCGCCGGGGACCGGGGAGGACGAGACCGCGGACCCGGCGGACGGGTCGGCGGGCGGGGACGGCGCGGCGGTGGACGGCGCGGACGGCGCGCCGGCCGTCACCGCGGGAGCCGAGCCGTCCGGCGAGGTCGCCGAGGTCGCCGAGGGAGCAGGGGCCACCGACCGCGCCGACGGCGCCCGGACGCAGGACCGGCCGTCGACGGCTGCCCCGTCGAAGGCTGTGACGTCGGAGGCTGTGACGTGGAAGGCTGCGACGTCGAAGGATGCGCCGCCCGCCGGTGCTCCGCTGACCGTGGCCGAGCTGAGGGCCCACGTGGAGGCCCATCTGGCCCAGTTCAAGTACCCCGCCGCGTACCAGCAGGTGCCGACGTTGCCGCGGACCGAGGTGGGCCGGATCGACCGGCCCGAGGTGGCGCGGGACTACGTCCGGACCTGGGGGCGGCACCGCCCGCCGCAGCTGACCGCCGTGCCGCCGTCCGGCGCGACTCCCGACGACGCCGGATCGCCCGACGACGCCGCGGTCGACGTCACCCCGGAGCAGGTCGGCGACATCACCCAGTTGGGCACCCGCCTGCCCGCCCCCGGCGACCGCCGGCACCGCGGGCGCCGGGACACCGACGACGACCTCTTCTGAGCGCCCTCCCACGCGCGGCGTGGATACTCGGAGGTCCGACAGTCGGTCATCCCGTCAACGATGACGGGCCGGCTCCGGGGCGGACGGGGGAACGGCATGCCCAGCACGGTCGACCGGGAACTGCCCACGCCGGAATCCGTCGAGCTGATGGATCTGGTGCGGCGGCTGGTCCGCGACGAGCTCGCCCCGCGGGTGGCCAAGGCCGAGGCGCAGAGCGCCTTCCCCCGGGACGTGCTCGCCCAGCTCGGCGATCTCGGACTGCTGTCGCTGCCCTTCCCGTCGCGGTGGGGCGGCGGGGACCAACCGTCGGCGGTCAACCTGCAGGTGATCGAGGAGCTGGCGCGCGGATGGCTCACCGTCGCCCTCGGCGTCAGCGTCCATCTGCTGGCCTGCGGCGCGGTGGTCGACTTCGGCACGGCCGACCAGCAGGACGCACTGCTGCCCGACATGCTCGGCGGGGCCACCCTGGGCGCCTACTGCCTGTCCGAGGCGCACGCCGGCTCCGACGCCGGGGCGCTGCGCACCCGGGCGGTACGCGACGGCGACGAGTACGTCCTCACCGGTGACAAGGCCTGGATCACCCACGGCCCGGTGGCCGACTTCTTCCTCGTCGCCGCCCGGACCGGGGACGACGCCTCGCACGGCATCAGCACCTTCCTGGTCCCCGGCGGGACGCCCGGGGTGGTCGCCGGGCCGCCGGAACGCAAGATGGGCCTGCGCGCCTCGCCGACCTCGACCCTGCACCTGGATTGCGCGCGCGTGGCCGCCGACCGGCGGATCGGCTTCGAGGGCCAGGGGTTCCGGATCGCGATGAGCTCCCTGGACTCCGGGCGCCTGGGCATCGCGGCCTGCGCCGTGGGGTTGGCCCAGGCCTCGCTGGACTGCGCGGCCGAGTACGCGGCGCAGCGCACCGCGTTCCGGCGGCCCATCGACGAGTTCCAGGGCGTCTCGTTCCTGCTGGCCGACGCGGCGGCCCGGATCGCGGCCGCCCGTCAGCTCTACCTGTACGCGGCCCGCCGCAAGGACGCCGGCCGCCCGTTCTCGACCGAGGCGGCGATGGCCAAACTCATCGCGACGGACACGGCGATGGCGGTGACCACCGACATGGTGCAGGTGCTGGGCGGGGCCGGTTACGTCGAGGACCACCCGGTGGAGCGCTACATGCGCGAGGCCAAGGTGCTGCAGATCGTCGAGGGCACGAACCAGGTGCAGCGCGTGCTCATCGCCCGCTCGCTGCGCCAGGCGCCGCGCCGGCCCTGACCGGCCGGGCCCGGGGGAGACTGGTGCCATGCACCAGGTCATCCTCTACACCCGCGTCGGCTGCCACCTCTGCGATGTCGCCAAGGACGTCGCCGTCCCCGTGTGCGCCGACACCGGCGCGGAGTTCCGCGAGGTCGACGTGGACGCCGACCCGGAGGATCGGGCCGAGTACGGCGACCGGGTCCCGGTGGTGGTGATCGACGGGGTCGAGCACGGCTACTTCGAGGTGGACGCCGACCGTCTGCGCCGTGCCCTGACCGGATGACGAACGTCGAATAAATACCCCTGTTCGGGGGCTGTTCACCGGCCGGACCGGGCCCGGGTGCGGACCGGGAAACCCGCCGTTCACCGGTTCTCACATGCTGGGAGCGGCCCGGCCGGACGACTTGGTGTCGTCCCTCACCTGTGGTTACTCTGCGGCTACCAGCGACCTACCACACGTGGATCGCCACAGCTCAGGGCGGGGCCCTTCCCCCTCCCGTGGAGGCAACGGGTGACAGCGCAGGTCCCAGACGCCCCGGACGGCGGCCACGGCCGGCCCGTTCCGGACGCCACCGTGGCCCGGCTCGCCGTGTATCTCCGCGTTCTCACCGAGTTGCGCTGGGCGGCAACGGGTCCGGCCGCCCCGCTGGGCCACCCGCGGACGATCTCCTCCGCCGACCTCGCCCGCCTGGCCGGCGTGAAGCCGGCCAATCTCCGACGTGACCTGACCTTCCTGGGCTCCTACGGTGTCCGCGGTGTCGGGTACGACATCCACCTGCTCACCACCGGGATCAGCGCGGCGCTCGGCGCCGACCGGTCCGCTCCGGTCGCCCTGGTCGGCCTGGGCAACCTCGGACAGGCGCTGGCCGGGTACGCCGGGTTCGGCGGTCGCGGGTTCCGGATCGCCGCTCTCTTCGACGCCGACCCGCAGCGCATCGGCCGCACCGTCGCCGGCCTGGTCATCCAGGACATCGGCGACGCCGGGCGGGTGTGCCGGGAGGCGGGCATCGCCATCGGGGTGATCGCCACCCCCGAGCACGCCGCCCAGCCGGTCGCCGACGTCCTCGTCGGGGCCGGGGTGCGTTCCATCCTCAACTTCGCCCCGGGCGTGCTGCTGGTCCCCGACGACGTGCAGGTGCGCCGGGTCGACCTCGCCCTCGAGCTGCAGATGCTCGCCTTCCACGAGGGTCGCCGCGCCGATCCCGCCCCGACCGGGGTGGCGGTGTCGTCATGACCTCCGCCGGCCCCGCCCGCAGCACCACCCGTGACAGCACGACCGCGTCCGCCCCCCGGGCGTCCGCGGAGCTCTTCCCGGTCGGTGCCGAGGATTCCGGCGCCGGCGTTCCCTCTCGCCCTAGGAGCAGGACATGACCCGTGCGCGCAGGACCGGCGGCCGGATTGCCTTCGTCGGAGCCGGTCCCGGAGACCGCGGTCTCCTGACCGTCCGAGCCCAGGAGGCGCTGCGGGCGGCCGCCGTCGTCCTCACCGATCCGGACGTTCCCGCCGAGGTGACCGAGCTGGCCGGGCACGCCGAGGTGCGGCCCGCGGTGGGGGAGCCCGCCGACGTGGCCAAGGCCCTGGTCAACGGGTACCGGGCCGGGCAGTACGTGGTCCGCCTGGTCGCCGGCGACGTGCTCACCGCCGATCCGGTCATCAAGGAACTGCAGGCGGTGGCCCGCAGCTCGGCCGTCTTCGAGATCATCCCCGGGGTGTCCGCCGCGGCGGCAGCCGCTTCGTACTCCGGCATCCCCGTCGGGTCCGTGCACACCGTCGCCGACGTCCGGTCCGCCTCGGACTGGCACGCCCTGGCCGGCGCCCCGGGCACGTTGATGCTGCAGGCCTCGGCCGGGCACCTCGCCGACACCGCGACCCTGCTCGCCGAGGCCGGTCTGGCCGCGGAGACCCCGGCCGCCGTCATCTGCGGCGCCACCACTCCCCACCAGCGCACCGTGGACGGCACGCTGGCCACCCTGGACGGCATCGGCCGCGAGCTCCCGGGGCCGCTCGTGGTCACCGTGGGAGCCGGCGTGTCCTCCCGGGCCAAGCTCTCCTGGTGGGAGTCCCGCGCCCTGTACGGGTGGCGGGTGCTCATCCCGCAGACCCGGGACTCCTCCGACGACATGCTCGACCTGCTCCGGCAGCACGGTGCGATCCCGCAGCGGGTCCCCACCGTCGCGGTGGAACCGCCGCGCACCCCCGCCCAGATGGAGCGGGCGGTGAAGGGCCTGGTCGACGGGCGCTACCAGTGGGTCGTGTTCACCTCGACCAACTCGGTGCGGGCGGTGTGGGAGAAGTTCTGCGAGTTCGGCCTGGACGCCCGTGCGTTCGCCGGCGTGAAGATCGCCTGCGTGGACTCCGCCACCGAGCATGCGCTGCGCGCCCTGGGTCTGCGCTGCGAGCTGGTGTCCGCCCACGAGGGGTCGTGCGTCGGACTGCTGGAGGACTTCCCGGACTTCGACGACGTGCTCGACCCCGTCGACCGGGTGCTGCTGCCCCGCGCCGACATCGCCACCGAGACGCTGGCCGAAGGCCTGCGGGAACGCGGCTGGGAGATCGACGACGTCACCGCGTACCGCACCGTGCGGGCGGCGCCGCCGGCCGCGCCGGTCCGCGAGGCCATCAAGACCGGCGGCTTCGAGGCGGTCTGCTTCACCTCCGCCTCGACCGTGCGCAACCTCGTCGGCATCGCCGGCAAGCCGCACACCCGGTCGATCGTGGCCTGCCTGGGCCCGAAGACGGCCGAGACCGCCCGCGAGTTCGGCCTCCGGGTCGACGTCCAGCCGGAGATCGCCGAACTGGACGCCCTGGTCGAGGCGCTCGCGGACCACGCCACCCGACTGCGGTCCGAGGGTGCGCTGCCGCCGCCCCGGAAGTCCCCCCGCCGACGCTGAGCGCGGGGGCGCCGGTCGGCCCGGACGGGTCGGCCGGCCCTGTGCCGTCGGGCCTCGGCGGCGCTAATCTGCCCGCCATGACGAATCCTCCGCCGTACCCGGGGCAGCAGCCGGGGCAGGATCCCTGGTCCGGTCAGTCGGGCTCCGGCCGGCCGGGTCAGCCCGGGCAGCCCGGAGACGGGTACCAGCAGGGGTACGCCGGCCCCCAGGGTTACGGGCAGCAGCCGGGCTACCCGGGCCAGCAGGGCTACCAGCCCCAGCAGGGCTACCCGACCCCGCCCAGCTCCTCGCCCTACCCCGGTGCCTACGGCGGGGGAGCGGAGCCGGCGAAGCCGACCCGACCGGGCACGGTGACCGGTGCGTTCGTGTGCTGGGTGCTCACCGCGGTCGCGTCGATCGTGGGTGTCGTCGTCGTGCTGACCTCGCCCATCTGGCAGCAGGCCATCGACGAGGCGGCCCGCCAGGGCAACCTCGACGCGTCCGGCATCGACGTGAACAACCTGGTGACGGTGGGCAAGGTCCTCGTCATCGGGGTCGCGGTGGTCTTGGTGGCGCTGTACCTGCTCTTCGCCTTCAAGATGCGCGCGGGACGCAACTGGGCGCGCATCGTGCTCACCGTGCTGGGGGCTTTCACCGTGCTCAGCGCATTCACCCCCACGACCAGGGGTCGGGTCACCGTGAACGGGCAGGAGTTCGTCGCCAACTCCGGGCCGGGTTGGATCACGGCCGTCCTGGCGATCGCCGGGCTCGTGCTCATGTACCTGCCGGCGTCCAACGCGTACTTCGGCGCGGCCAAGCGTCACAAGGCGTGGCTGGTGGCCCAGGGGCGGTGAACGGGCGCTCGGCCGGAGGCTCCCAGCTCGGTCGGACATCCGTGACCAGGACCTGCGGCCTCTCTGCAGGCCGCCGTTTCCGGCCGGACGGACTACACGGAGCGTTGTTTTTTGCCCACGGGGAGTTACGATCATGGCATGTCGACCCCACAGAATCCGCCCCCGGCGTCACCCTGGAATGCCCCGTCCGGCTCCGCCTATCCCGGTGGCAGCGATCTCCCGCCCGCCGTGCCGCGCCCTGGCACCGTCGAGGCCGCCTTCTGGATCTACCTCGTCTCCGCCATCGCCTCCTTCGTGCTGTCGCTGCTCGTGTTCACCGAGTCAGGCAAGCAGACCCTCCGGGACGCCGTCCGCCAGGGCGAGCAGGTCCAGGGCATGACCGAGGACCAGCTCGTCCAGACCTTGCAGATCGTGGCCGTGGTCGTCGGGGCGGTCGTCGTGGCCATCGCGCTGCTCTTCGTGTTCAAGATGCGGGCCGGTCGCAACTGGGCGCGGATCGTGATCACCATCTTCAGCGTCCTGAACCTCCTCAGCCTCTTCGGCGGGGTGCGGTCCGGTCTGTCCACGACGGACTTCATCGGCCCGGTCATCGCGATCGTCGCCCTGGTGCTCATGTGGCTGCCCGCGTCCAACGAGTACTTCGCCGCGGCCAAGCGCCGTCGGGCCGCCGAGATCGCCCGCGGCTGATCGCCGGCAACTGATCACTGCGTGGTCAGGATCGAGGGGGCCGGGGCGGCTGACCAGGGGCGGTAGATTCGAGGCCATGAGTTCCGCCTCGGGTGCCCCCCGGAAACGTCCCGGCTTCCTCGACACCTTCCGGGCGGCCATGACCCCGCCGCCGCTGCCCGAGGACACCGGCGGCCCGCTCGTCCGGCCCCGCTCGGTCACCGTGGCGATGGTGCTGGCTCTGCTCGCCGGCGCCATCCTGTTGTTCGTCGGGGTCAGTTCGGCCCTGGCCACCGGCTCGAGCACCGATGCGCAGGTGACCCGGGTGAACGAGGCGATCGCCACTTGCAACAGCCAGGGCATCGGCACCGGCCCCTCCGTCGTGGTTCCGACCGAGGGCACCGACGAGGCCAAGACCACCGCGACGAACTGTCAGGCGCTGAGCACCCCGACCGCCGACCAGATCGCCAGCGCCAAGCGCTTCAACGTCATCCTCAGTCTGGTCGTCGCCGTCCTCGGCGTCGCGGCCGTGGCCGGCGGCATCCTGATCAACCGCAGCCAGCGCCGGGGCCGCACCGTCGTGGTCGTCACCGTCGGCGTGCTCGTCGCGATGACGCTGTTCCTGCAGGTGCAGAACCCGCTGTTGCTGCTCTCCACGCTGCTGCTCGTCGTCGGCGTGATGCTGACGTTCATCGGCCGGGGCAACCTGTACTTCGTGATGCTCCGCCGCCGAGGCGCCCAGAAGTGAGCACGGCCGCAGCCCCGGCTCCTGCGGCCCCGGCCGCTGGGGTGACCCGGCGACCGCATCCCGGATGGTCGATCGCCGTCGGCGCAGGCGCGGTGGCCGGGCTCGTCGGCTCCGTCCTGCTCTACCGGCACGCCGTCCGGATCGACCGGCAGCCTTCACCCGCGGCCGGGGCGCCGGACGTCGCGGTGCCGCACTACGCCACTCCGTGGGTCCTCGCCGCGGCCGGTGCCGCCCTGGTCGGCCTCTTGCTGGCCGTCACCCTGGTGACCGCTCTCGTCCGCCGCCGGACCGACGCCGTGCTCGTCCCGGACGTGTCCGTGCTCGCCGCAGCACCCCATCCGTACCCCGCACCGGACGGTCCGGAATTCCCTGCGCCCGCCGCCGTGGGCACCCACCCGGACGACGTCTGGCGGCCGCCCGTGCAGGCCACCGGATGAGCGCCCCGGAGCTGACCACCGTGCACCTGCTCCGGCACGGGAAGGTGCACAACCCGGACAACGTGCTCTACGGGCGGTTGCCCGGCTACGTGCTGTCCCGGTCCGGGCACGCGATGGCCCGGGCCGCGGCGGATTTCCTCGCCGGCGCCGACGTCGCCCACCTCGCCGCGTCCCCGCTGGTGCGCGCCCAGCAGACCGCCGAGCCGATGGTCGAGCGGTTCGGTGTGCCGATCGTCACCGACGAGCGGCTGATCGAGGCCGGGAACTCCTTCCAGGGGCGCCGGATGGACCGGTCCACCGCGCTGGAACTGGCCACCCGGCCGTGGCGCTGGCCGGCCCTGCGGGACCCCTTCACCCCGTCCTGGGGCGAGCCGTACCTGGACATCGCCCACCGCATGTTGGCCGCCGTGTCGGTCGCGGTGCAGGTCGCAGCGGGTCGGGAGGCCGTGCTGGTCTCCCATCAGCTGCCCGTCTACACCGTCCGCCGCTTCCTGGAGGGGCGGCGGCTCTGGCACGATCCGCGCCGCCGGCAGTGCTCGCTGGCCTCGCTCACCTCGCTGCACTTCCGGGACGGGATCTACGTCGGGCTCTCCTACGCCGAACCGGCCCGTCACATCGCGGCGGAGAATGACGGGGACACCACCCCGGCCGCCGGGGTGGCCCCATGACCGGGAGGACCACCGTGCGCGACCGGCGCCGAACCCGCCCGCGGCTGCTGGCCGCGGGGCTCGCCGTTGCCCTGCTGACCGCCGGCTGCAGCAGCGGCAACGATGCCGCCGTCTTCGGCGGCACGTTCACCTTCGTGTCGCCGGACGGCAAGATCGATCTCTCGTACCCGACCGCGGAACGCGGCACGGTGCAGAACCTGTCCGGCACCAGCGTGTCCGACGCGGCGGAGACGGTGAGCCTGGACCAGTACACCGGCAAGGTCGTGGTGCTCAACTTCTGGGGTTCCTGGTGCGCCCCCTGCCGGGCCGAGGCCGACGACCTGAACCGGGCCGCCGACGAGCTCGCCGGCGACGGCGTGCAGTTCCTCGGCCTGAACGTGAAGGACGCCCGGGACAGCGCCGCCGACTTCGCGTCGGGCAAGCAGACGCCGTACCCCTCGATCTACGACCCGGGGATGGCGACGCTGCTCTCCCTGCGCGGGTTCCCGACCAGTGGCATCCCGTCGACGATCGTGCTGGACCGCGAGCACCGGGTGGCGCAGATCTGGCTCCGCGGGGTCACCGCCGACGAGATCGTGCCGGTCATCCGGCAGATCGCGACCGAGCAGTGATCACCTCGGCGGTGCTCGCACAGGCCCCGGGGATCACCGGGACCGTGCAGGACGGGCCGTTCCTCGTCGCCGCCGGTCTGTCCGTCGCGGCCGGGGCCGTCTCGTTCGCCTCGCCCTGCGTGCTGCCGTTGGTTCCCGGATATCTGTCCTACCTGCTGTCGCTGACCGGAGCCGAGGCTCGGACAGCCGTTCCGGCGCAGACGGTCCCGGCCGGTGCGGCGGGCCTGCCCGAACCCGCGCCGCAGGAGGCCTCGGCCCGCCCCGCCCGCCGTCGGCTCGTCGGCGCGACGGCGCTCTTCGTGCTGGGGTTCACCGTCGTCTTCCTGCTGCAGTCCTGGGCGGTGCTGGGCCTGTCCCGGCTGCTGCTGACCAACCAGGACGTGCTGCTGCGGGTCGGCGGCGTGATCATCATCGTGCTGGGCGTGGCCATGGCCGGGTTCGTCCGCCCGCTGCAGACCGAACGACGCCTGCACCTGCGCCCGCGCGGCCGCATCCTCGGCGCCCCGCTGCTGGGCGCGGTCTTCGCCCTGGGCTGGACCGTGTGCCTCGGGCCGACCCTGGCCGGGGTCCTCGCGCTGGCCGGTTCCACCAGCTGGGGGGACTCGTCGGCGCGCGGTCTGGTCCTGGTGCTCTGCTACTGCGCCGGCCTGGGCGTGCCGTTCCTGCTGCTGGCGCTGGGCTTCGGCTGGGCCGGTACCGCGGTCGCCGTGCTGCGCCGGCACAGCCGGACCATCCAGTTGGTCGGTGCCGCCGCGCTGGTCGTCCTCGGCGTCCTGATGGTGACGGGCGTCTGGGGTCAGGTCATCGCGTGGCTGCAGGTGTCCGTGTCCGGCAGCGGGACGGTGCTCTAGATGTCCATCCAGGACCGGATCTCCACCCGCGACGACACACCCGATCCGCAGCCGCCGCGGCCGGGCCAGGGCCCGGTACGCGCTGCGCTGGCCTTCCTGCGCAACACCTGGCGGCAGTTGACCAGCATGCGCACCGCGCTGGTGCTGCTGTTCCTGCTCGCCCTGGCCTCTCTGCCGGGCGCGCTGCTCCCGCAGTGGTCGCTGAACGCGGCCAAGACCCAGACCTACATCAACACCTATCCGACCCTCGGCCCGATCCTGGACCGACTGGGCTTCTTCGAGGTGTTCGCCTCCCCCTGGTACGCGGCGATCTACCTTCTGCTGTTCACCTCCCTCGTCGGCTGTGTGCTGCCGCGCTGCCTGGACTTCTACCGCCAGCTCCGCCAGCCGCCGGTGGCCACCCCGCGCAACCTCTCCCGGCTGCCGCACGCCGACACCCACCAGGTCGCCGGCGCGCCGGACGAGGTCGCCGACCGGGTGCTGCGCGGCCTGAAGGGCTGGCGTGTCACCCGCCGCGAGGAGCCGGGCGGGGTGGTCACCGTCTCTGCGGAGAAGGGCTACCTGCGCGAGGTCGGCAACCTGGTCTTCCACCTGTCCCTTCTCGGGCTGCTCGTCGCCATCGCCGTGGGCAAGCTCGTCGGCTACGAGGGCTCGGTCATCCTCAACGCCGGCCCGGACGTCAACGGCGTCACCCAGCCGTTCTGCTCGACCTCGCCGTCGAACTACGACAACTTCCGCCCCGGCCTGACCATCGACGGCACCGACATGGCGCCGTTCTGCATCAAGGTCGACTCCTTCGACGCCGGGTACACCGAGCAGGGTCAGGCCATCGCCTTCGAGGCCGGCCTGCAGTACCAGTCCGGCGCGGACGCCGGGACCGATCGGTGGGGCACCGACCTGCTGCAGGTGAACGACCCGCTGCGGATGGGCCAGGAGCGGCTCTACCTGCTCGGTCACGGCTTCACCCCGCAGTTCACCGTCACCTACCCGGACGGCACCGTCCGCCCCTACGAGGCGGTCTTCCAGCCCGAGAACGGCAATCCGAACTTCCTGTCCTCCGGGGTGGTCAAGGTGACCGACCCGCCCGGTTGGGTCGGTGACGAGGTCCGCCAGCACCAGTTGGCCGTCGTCGGGTTGTTCGCGCCGACCCAGGTCATCCGGAACGGCCTGATGGACTCGCAGTTCCCGTCCCCGCGGGACCCGGGTGTGGCCGTCGACGTCTACGTCGGCGACCTCGGGCTCGAGGGCGGCCTGGCCCAGTCGGTGTTCACCATCGACCAGAACCAGGTCGACAAGGGCGCGCTGGTCAAGCAGGCCCGGGAGAACCTGAGCATCGGGCAGTCCATCACCCTGGACGACGGCACGGTCATCACCTTCAGCGGGTTCCGGCAGTGGGTCGCCCTGCAGACGTCCTACGACCCGGCGCAGGGGTACGCGCTGGTGTTCGCGGTGCTGCTGCTGGTCGGCCTGATGATCTCGTTGACCGTCAAGCGGCGTCGGGTCTGGTTCCGACTGCGGCCGGTCGCCGCCGTCACACCCACGGGGTCGGCCTCGGCCTCCCCACCGTCGGTGGTCGGACGTACCGTGGTGGACGTGGGCGGGTTGGCCCGCACCGACCAGGCCGGGTACGGCGAGGAGTTCGACCGCCTGGTCACCCTGGGCCGCCCGGATCCCGCGGCCGGCAAGGGCGGCTCGGCTCGCTGAGCCGGCTGCATCGGGCCGGCTCGGCAGAGCAGGGCCCACGAGGCAGGGTCAGGCACCACCAGCACGACCACCACCAGCACGACGCGATCCCCACCGGGCCGCGTTCACGATCGTGATCAGCAGGACGTACCGGAGGCAGGAACAGCAATGGTGAACGAGACGCTCGCCGACTGGTCGAACATCGGCTTCGAGCTGGCCCTGGCCGGGTACGTGGTCGCCCTGGTCTGCTACGGGATCGAGTTCGCCGCCCGTCGCGGCGCGGTCCCCACCGAGGCCGAGGCGGCCAGCGTCAGCCTCCGGCAGGGGCAGCGCGGTGGGACGGCGACGCTGCAGGGGCCGATCGGGCACATCGGGTCGGCGCCCCGCCGGTCGGCGGCTCCGCTCGGTGCCCGCTTCGGCACGGCCGCGGTGCTGGTCACCGTCATCGGGTTGGCCGCCAACATCCTGTCCATCCTGTTCCGGGGGTTGGCCACCTCCCGGCTGCCGCTGGCCAACATGTACGAGTTCACGTCGATGATCTGCGCGGCCGCCGTGCTGTGCTGGGTGATCGTGCTGGTGAAGACCAGGGCCCGCACCCTCGGGTTGTTCGTCATGCTGCCGGTGGTCATCCTGGCCGGTGTCGCCTTCTCCGTTCTGTACACCCCGGCCGGGCCGGTCGTCCCCGCGCTGAACTCGTACTGGAAGTGGATCCACGTCTCCACCATCTCGATCTCGTCGAGCATCCTGCTGGTGACGGGCGCCGCTTCGGTGCTGTACCTGATCCGTGGTCGCTACGAGCGGCGGCTGTCCGCCCAGGAGACCCTGGTCGCGTCGGCCGGTAGCGGCACGGTCGCGGCGGGGGAGGCGCGGTCCCTGGCCGCCGACACCTCGCTGCTGTCCCGGCTGCCGTCCCTGGCCACCCTGGACCGCATCGCCTACCGGACCGCCATCGTCGCGTTCCCGCTGTACACCTTCGCGGTCATCGCCGGTGCGCTGTGGGCCGAGGTCGCCTGGGGTCGGTACTGGGGCTGGGACCCAAAGGAGACCTGCGCCTTCGTCACCTGGGTGGTCTACGCGGCGTACCTGCACGCCCGGGCGACGGCCGGCTGGCGCGGACGCCCCGCGGCCTGGGTGTCGGTCGTCGGCTTCGCGACGATCGTCTTCAACCTCTTCTTCATCAACATGGTCGTCTCCGGCCTGCACTCCTACGCCGGCCTGAACTGATCGCCCGCCGGGACCGCGCGCTGCCCGGTCCCGGACCCCGCCGGCGGTCATCCGACACGACGAAGCCCCTGACCGCGATGCGGTCAGGGGCTTCGTCGTGCGTACCGGCGGGGCGGGGTGCCACCGGTCCCGTGGGGGGCTCACGGAACCATGGGCGGACCCGGCTCCCGGTGGATCAGCTGCTCTTGTCCTCGCCGCGGAGCTTGCGGTCGATCTCACCGAGGAACTCCGGATCGTCGTCCGGGGCGATCGTCCGGGTCGGGCGCGTCGGCCGGGACGGGTGCCGGGCCTGCGGGCCGCTCGTCTCCGTGGCGCCGGACGGGTGTGCCCCGATTCCACGCCAGGCCAGAAAAATGACGACTGCGGTCACTACTATCGCGATGAGCATGTACATCTGTGCCTCCCTTGTCCCGTTCAACAGTACGCATTTCCGCCGGGGTCGGCGGGTCTCGGTCCGGCGTCGATCGACCGCCTGCGATCGGACCGGGACGCTACCCACGGTCGTGATCGATGACGGTGAGCCGGTCGTCGTGCCCGGGCATCCGCCGCCGCCGTGGGGGCGCCGTCCGTTCGGGATTCGGGCCAGGTCCGGCCGTGGATCGCTGGGCCGACCGACGGCCCGGAACGGGTCCACGCCTCGGCGATGCACCGCCCGGGGAACGACGAACGCCCCGGCCGCGACGGCCGGGGCGTTCGTGGTGCTGCTGGGGTCACGCGCTGGTGCGCGAGGCCTCCACGGTCAGATCGGCGAGCAGCGAGCTCACCTCGGACTCGCGGAACCGGCGGTGCCCACCCGGCGTGCGGATGGAACCGATCCGGCCGGCGGACGCCCAGCGGGTGACGGTCTTGGGATCGACCCGGAACATCAGCGCCACCTCCCCGGGAGTCAACAGTCTCTCGGCCGTATCCATGGTCACGTGCCACCTCCTCAAAAGAGGCCCCGACTGGCCTCGCACGCCACGGTGGCGCAGTGTCCATTGTGCTCCTTTCGCCCTGGTTGATCGACCCCCGTGGCTTCCCGATGTGCACTATTTTCGTGGTCACGGTGCGTGGCCGAAAACCGCACAGCGAATCGCCAGGGTGACCACGGCTGGGGTGATGGGGTGAGCGGGGGAGTTCGGCTCCTTCGGCGAACTCGCTGCGAAGATCCCGCCGTCAGTGCTGATCAGCGGCGGGGTGGATCTCCCGACGATTCGGGCGGGCGGCGCTACGGTCTGCGTACGGCCTTCAGGGGGAGGGGTTCGCATGGACTCGGTCGACAGAACTTTGATCACGGCGCTGCGGACGGACGGGCGGGCCAGTTACGCGGAGTTGGCGCGGATGGTGGGTCTGTCCTCGTCCGCCGTCCACGAGAGGGTGGCGAAACTGGAGTCCTCGGGGGTGATCACCGGTTTCCGGGCCACCGTGGACCCGGAGACCATCGGCCTCGGGGTGACGGCCCTGGTCGGGATCGAGCCGGGGGAGAGCGGCAGCGACGAGGTCATCGCCGCGGCCCTGCACGCCATGCCGGAGGTGGAGAGCTGCTACGGGGTGGCCGGGGACGAGGCGTTCGTCATCCAGGTGCGGGTGCCGACCGTGGGACTGCTGTACGAGTGCCTCGGCCGCCTGCGGTCCATCGAGGGGGTGGCCCGCACCCGGACGACCGTCGTGCTGGCGACCCGGTTCGAGCACCGGCCCGCCCGGTTGGCCGACCCGGTCTGATCACGGCGGGCGCCGGGGGCGGATCGGGTCCCCGCGCGGCCGGCCCGCTCCGCGCGGGCCGGTTCGTCGAAGCGCCCGGCGCCTATCCTGGAGGACGTGTCCGGACCCCTGCCGCCCGATCGTCCCGTCCCGTCCGCCGAGCGCGTCCCGACCGGCGGGTTCGAGGGATACGCCGCCGCGGCGGACGGTGTCGCCGGGGCGGACCGCCCGGATGCGGCGGACGGGGCGGCCGGGCCGCCGGCCCACCTCGGTCGGGACCTGGCGATCTACACCGCGCTGCGCTTCGTGATGATCGCGGTGCTCACCGGCATCCTGACCCTCTTCATGCCGCTGGTCGTCGCGCTGATGTTCGCGATCATCATCCAGCTGCCGCTGGCCTGGCTGATCTTCGCCCGGCAGCGCCGCAAGGTGAACGAGGCGGTCGCCACGGCGTCGGCGTCCCGCCGTCGGCACCGTCAGGAGCTGCGCGAGGCTCTCGAGGGCGGCCGGGACTGATCCGGCCGGACCCACCGATCCTCCCGGCGCGTGCTCCCGGTCCCGGCACGTGACGGCGGGACAACCCCACCTGGATACCCTCCGGGAATGCAGCGCGAGCCGGTGTCCCTCGACATGTCCGCCCCGGCCAGGGTCGTCGGGCCACCGGGTGAGGCCCGGTCGGTCGACCGGTTCGACGGCGAGGACCGCGCCTGGGTGGCCCGGTCGGTCCGGCTCATCGAGGCCGACTCGCAGCGCAGCGCCGACACCCATCTGCTGCGTTTCCCGCTCCCCGCGGTCCCGGGCATCGACCTGTACCTGAAGGACGAGTCGACCCACCCGACGGGCTCGCTCAAGCACCGGCTGGCCCGCTCGCTGTTCCTCTACGCCCTCTGCAACGGATGGCTCACCCCGGGGACGACGGTCGTGGAGTCCTCCAGTGGGTCGACGGCGGTCTCCGAGGCGTACTTCGCCCGGCTGATCGGGCTGCCGTTCGTGGCCGTGATGCCGGCCCGGACCTCGCCGGAGAAGATCGCGCTGATCCAGTCCCAGGGCGGTCAGTGCCATCTGGTCGAGGACCCGGCCGCCATCTACGACCGCTCCCGGCAGCTGGCCGCGGAATGCGGCGGGCACTACATGGACCAGTTCACCCACGCCGAGCGGGCCACCGACTGGCGCGGCAACAACAACATCGCCGAGTCGATCTTCGCCCAGCTGCGGCTGGAGCCCCATCCCGTGCCCGAGTGGGTGGTCATCGCCGCCGGCACGGGGGGCACCAGCGCGACCATCGGCCGCTACCTGCGCTACCGCGGCCACCAGACCCGGCTGTGCGTGCCCGATCCGGAGGGTTCGGTGTTCCTGGACGCCTATCGTGAGGGTGACCCGTCGGTGGTGGGTGCCGGGTCCCGGATCGAGGGCATCGGCCGCCCCCGGGTCGAGCCGTCGTTCGTGGGGCAGGCCATCGACCGGATGATGCGGGTGCCCGATGCCGCTTCGGTGGGCACCATGCGCGAGGCCGGTGCCGTGCTCGGCCGCCGCGTGGGGCCGTCCACCGGGACCAACCTCTGGGCCTGCTTCGAACTCATCGCCCAGATGCGCGACCAGGGCGTCCGGGGGTCGGTGGTCACCCTGCTGTGCGACGGGGGCGAGCGGTACGCCGGCACGTACTACGACGACGACTGGGTCGCCGCCCAGGGGTGGGACCTCGCCGGACCCCGCCGCACCGTCCGGGACTTCCTGGCCACCGGCGCCTGGCCGCGGGACCGCCGGTGACCGCCCTGCTGGCCGCCACCCGCGCCCTGCTCCCGGCCATGACGGCGGACGTCCTGGCGCTCGTCGGCTGCGAGTCCCCGTCGCACGACCGGGCGGCGGTCGCCCGCAGCGCCGACCTGATCACCACGACGGGCACCCGCCTGGTCGGGGTGCCGCCGGAGCGGATCGAGCGGGACGGCCGGATCCATCTGCGCTGGCGGTTCGGCGCCGGTCCGCGCCGGGTGGTCGTCCTGGCGCACCACGACACCGTCTGGCCGATCGGATCGCTGGCCACCCACCCCGCCCAGGTGCGGGACGGCGTGCTGCGGGGGCCGGGCGGCTTCGACATGAAGACCGGGATCGTGCAGGCGCTCACCGCGATCGGGTTGCTCGCCGACGGGCGGCCCGACCGGCTGGACGGGCTGTCCCTGCTGGTCACCGCGGACGAGGAGATCGGTTCGCCCACGTCGCGCGAACTGATCGAGACCGAGGCGGCCGGCTGTGCGGCGGCCTTCGTGCTCGAGGCGGCCGGCCCGGACGGCGCCCTGAAGACGGGCCGCAAGGGGACGTCCTGGTATCACCTGCGGATCACCGGCCGCGCGGCGCACGCCGGTCTGGAGCCCGAACGCGGCGCGAACGCCGGCATCGAGCTGGCCCGGCAGATCCTGTCGGTGGTGGAGTTCGCCGACCCTGCCGCCGGGACGACGGTCACCCCGACCACCGCGTCGGCCGGTTCCACGGCCAACACCGTCCCAGCCACCGCCGGGCTGGACATCGACGTCCGGGTGTGGACGGTGGCCGAGCAGCACCGGGTGGACCGCGCGATGCAGGCCGTCGCCGCGACCGTGCCCGGCTGTTCGGTGGTGGTCGAGGGCGGCATCAATCGGCCGCCGATGGACCCGGCGTCCGGCGCCGGGCTCTTCGAACGGGCCCGGACGCTGGCCGGGACGCACGGTCTGGGCGAGCTCGCCGCGATGAGCGTGGGTGGCGGCTCGGACGGCAACTTCACCGCCGGCATCGGCGTGCCCACCCTGGACGGGCTGGGGGCCTGCGGCGGCGGGGCGCACGCCGACGACGAGCACGTCCTGCTCGAGGCTCTGCCCGGGCGCACCGCCCTGCTGGTCGCCCTGCTCGCCGACCAGCTGGGACTCGCGCTGCCGGGGACCCCGTGAACCCGACGCCGGACCCGGTCGAACCTCGGGCCACCGCGGCGGCCGCGGCGGACCGGGCGGGCGTGCAGGTCCGGGAGCTCGACGGGCTGGCCGAGTTCGTCGCCGCCGCCGACCTGCTGGACGTGGTGTGGGGCCGGCGCCCCGAGGACCCGCCGGAGTTCAGCCCGGCGCTGATGGTCGCGATGCGGCACGCCGGCAACTACCTGTCCGGGGCGTGGGCCGGCGGCGGGCTGGTCGGCGTGAGCGTCGGGTTCCTCGGCCGGGACGCCGACGGGTCGACGGTGCACTCCCACATCACCGGCATGCTGCCCGGCCACCCGGGAGGCGGGGCCGCGCTGAAGTGGCACCAGCGGGCCTGGGCGCTGGACCGCGCCATCACCCGGGCCACCTGGACGTTCGACCCGCTGATCGCCCGGAACGCGTTCTTCAACCTCGAACGCCTCGGCGTGGACATGGCCGCCTACCTCGTCGACCACTACGGCCCGATGAACGACGAGCTGAACCGCGGCCAGCCCACCGATCGGATCGCCGCCGTCTGGAACCTGACGGGTGACCGGGTCCGGGCCGCGGCCGCGGCGGTGTCCGCGGGCAGGGCGGGCACGGATGGTTCGACGGGGGCGGCGGATCCGGATGCGGGAGCCCTGGCCGCGCTGGGGGCCCGGGTGCCGTTGCGGGTCGGACCGGACGGGACGCCGGAGATCGGCGCCCCGGTCCCGCCGTTCGCCGCCGCTGATCCCTCCATCACGGCCGACGTGCTCATCGGCATCCCGCCCGACATCGAGGACGTGCGCCGCCGCGACCCGCAGCTGGCGTCGGTCTGGCGGCTCGCGCTGCGTCGCGCCTTGCGTCCGCTGCTGGCCTCGGACCGGCTGCGCGTCGAGGGCTTCCTGCGATCCGGGTGGTACCTGGCCCGGACCGTCGGCGCTGCCCGCACCACCCCGGCTGCACCGTCGACCTGGAGGACCCCGTGAAGATCACCGGTGTGGAGCTGCGCACGGTGCGCATGCCCCTGGTCAGCCCGTTCACCACCTCCTTCGGCACCGAGACGGACCGGTTGGCGGTCCTGGTCCGGGTGGTCGGCAAGGCCGGCCGGCCGCACTCGCAGCCCGTCGAGGTGCAGGGCTGGGGTGAGTGCGTGGCCATGGAGCGGCCGCTGTACAGCTTGGAGTACGCGGCCGGCGCACTGGAGGTGATGCGGCGCTTCCTGGTGCCGGTGCTGTTCGGCCAGGGCCCGACCGGGCTCGGCCCCGACGGCGAGATCACCGCGGAACGGGTCGCCGCCCTGCTGGAGCACGTGGTGGGCCACCGGATGGCCAAGGCGGCGGTGGAGATGGCCGTGTTGGACGCGCAGCTGCGGGGCACCGGGCAGTCCCTCGGCGGGTACCTGGGCGCCGAGCGGCACCGGGTCCCGGCCGGGGTGTCCGTCGGGGTGCAGCCCTCGATCCGCGAGCTGATCGACGTCGTCGGCGACTACCTGGCCCAGGGGTACCTGCGCATCAAGCTCAAGATCCGGCCGGGCTGGGACGTCGACCCGGTGGAGGCGGTGCGGGAGCGGTTCGGCGACCGGGTGGCCCTGCAGGTGGACGCGAACGCGGCGTACACGCTGGCCGATGCGCGCATCCTGCGCCGGCTCGACGCGTTCGACCTGCTGCTCATCGAGCAGCCGCTGGCCGAGGACGACATCCGTCAGCACGCCGAGCTGGCCAGGCTGATCAGCACGCCGATCTGCCTGGACGAGTCGATCGTCTCCGCCCGTGCCGCCGCCGACGCCATCGCGCTGGGCGCCGCGCAGGTGATCAACATCAAGGCCGGCCGGGTCGGCGGCTACCTCGAGGCCCGCCGGGTGCACGACCTCTGCCGCGCCGGCGGGATCGCCGTGTGGTGCGGCGGGATGCTGGAGACCGGGCTGGGCCGGGCGGCCAACGCGGCGTTGGCCGCGCTGCCCGGGTTCACCCTGCCCGGTGACGTGTCGGCCTCCGACCGCTTCTACGCACGGGACATCACCACCCCGTTCGTGCTGGCGGACGGGCACATCACCGTGCCCACCGGCCCCGGGCTCGGCGTCGCCCCGATCCAGGACGTGCTGGACGCGGTGACGGTGGACAGCACCTGGCTGCAGCCGGACTGAGCCGGGCGGGTTCAGTCCGGTCGGCCGGGATCGGCCCGGGTGGGGTCGGTCCGGGTTCCGTCCGTCGGGTCGGCCGGGGTGACCAGCAGGGCGATGATCAGGGCGGCCACCTCGGCCGGGTCCTCCAGGCGCCCGCCGAAGTGCTCGCGGAGCTGGCTCACCCGGTAGCGGACGGTCTGCGGATGGATGTGCAGCGCGGCGGCGATGTCCTCGCGCCGGCCCTGGTGCAGCAGCCACGCGCGCAGGGTCTCGGTGAGCCGGGCGGCGGTGGTGGGGCGCAGGCCGGCGAGCGGGGCCAGGGCGCGGGCGCGCAGATCGGCCAGCGCGGCCGGGTCGGCGCCGACCACGAGCTCGGCCAGGTGGTCGTCGGTGTCGCACACCCCGGTGGTCAGCGGGAGGCCGAGTCGCCGGGCCCGCAGCGCGCGCAGGTACGACACCCGGGCCTGCTCCCACGGTCGGGCCGGCCCGACGTAGGCGTTCCGCCGGGCCAGCGATCGCAGCACGGCCGGCCGGCGGTGGTCCACGGCGTCGGGGACGAGCAGCACGCTGAGCTCGGCCTGTTCGTCGTCGCGCAGGTCCGGGGCCTCGTCCACCCGGAGCGGGTGACCGTCCAGGGCGGCGGCGGCCCGGGCGGCGTCGGTGGTGGGGAGCAGGACGGCGGAGAAGGTCGCGGGCGGGTGCCAGTCGGCCCGGGTGGCCCGTTCGGCCAGTCGGTCGGCGGACTCACCGGTGAGCAGGCCCAGTGCTAGCTGGGTCAGGTGACGGTCCCGGACCCGGCCGGTGGTGGACAGCTCGTCGGCGTGGCCCGCCGCACTGGCCGCGGAGAGACTGTCGATGTAGGCGAAGACCAGCTCGGCGAACCGGGCGATACCGCTCGCGGGCACGCCGGTGTCCAACGCGGTCCGGGAGAACTCTCGCCAGGCCTCGCGTGCGCCGACCCGGTAGGCGGTGAGCAGGGCGTCCATCGTTCGGCCGCCACGCGCCTCCCCCCGGCCGAGGTCGTAGGCGCCGGCCAGGGCGGGGCTGGTGGCGTTGCGGCCGCCGGCGGCCGGGGTCGGTTCGACGGCCAGCCGGAGGAATCCGCGCAGGGCCAGGGCGACCGCCGAGGTGATGCTGGCGCCGAGCGGACCGGCCAGGGCGTTGCGGTAGGCGGGTACGTCCGCGGTGATGGCCTGGACCGTGCGGGCGGCCAGTTCGGGCAGGCGGCCGAGGATGAGCGCGACGGTCGCCCGGTCCAGCAGCACGTCCGGTGTCGCCATGGGTGACGACTCAGCGCCGCTGCGTACAGAGGGTGGTGGCATTTGTTCTCCCGGAACAGTTCGGGCCGGAACGTTCACGTGCTGCGGTCATGAAAAGTATCCCCCGGAACAGGAATGGTGAGGTGATGAGCAGTGAACCGGGAGCAGGCACGCGCGCCTCGCTCCGCCGACGCCTGTGGACGGTGGCCGACAGCCTGGCCTCTCCCCGCAAGGCGGCGGACTACCTCGACATGTTCCGTCCGATGCGGCGGGGCGCCGACCTGCGCGCCCGCGTCATGGAGGTGCGCGACGAGGTACAGGACGCGGTGACCGTCGTGCTGCGTCCGGGTGTCGACTGGCGGGGGCACCTGCCCGGCCAGTACGTCCGCATCGGCATCGACGTCGACGGCATCCGCCGCTGGCGCTCCTACTCCATCACCTCCACCCCGGCGATCCCGCGATCCTCCGAGGGCGAGGCCACCCTCTCGGTGACGGCCAAGGCGGTGCCGGGCGGGCTGGTGACCAACCATCTCGCGCAGGAGCTGCAGGTCGGCGATCTGGTCCACCTCGACCAGGCCTGCGGCACCTTCGTGCTGCCCGACCCGGTGCCGCGCAAGCCGCTGTTCATCACCGCCGGCAGCGGCATCACCCCGGTCGTCGGCATGCTGCGGTCGGGTCTGGACCGGCTCCGCGACGCCGTCCTGCTGCACTCCGACCGCACCCCGGGCGACGTGCTGTTCGGCCCCGAGCTGCGCGGGTTGGCGGCGGCCGGCAAGGTCCGGCTGATCGAGAACCACACCGACGCCGACGGCCGGCTGGACATGGCCGCCATCACCGAGCTGGTGCCCGATCTCGCCGAGCGACAGACCTGGGCCTGCGGCCCGGCGGGCCTGCTCGACGCCATCGAGGAGCACTGGGCCGAGCTGGGCATCGCCGAGCAGCTGCACACCGAACGCTTCCGCACCGCGCGGGCCGAGCCCGGCCAGGGCGGAACCGTCCGGTTCGGGTCCGGCACCGAGATCGCCGTCGACGGGTCCACCGCCCTGCTGGACGCCGGGGAGCAGGCCGGTCTGCTGCTCCCGTCCGGCTGCCGCATGGGCATCTGCTTCTCGTGCGTGCTCCCGCTGCGCGAGGGTGCCGTCCGCGACCTGCGCAGCGGCGAGCTGACCATCGCCTCCCCCGGCGACGGCGTGCTCGTCCAGACCTGCGTGTCGGCCGCGGCCGGCGCCTGCCAGATCGACCTCTGACCAGATCCGTCCAGCCCGTCTGCGATCAGTACCGGGACCGAACCACCGATCACAGGAGAACCCGCCCTTCATGACCGTGCTGCAGAAGAAGTCCGACAACCCGATCGCGCACCTGTCCGCGGACGACATCGACGAGATCGGTCGCCGTCTGGACGCCATCCGCGCCGAGGTCATCGCCGCGCGCGGAGCGTCCGACGCGGCCTACATCCGCCGGGTGATCGGCGTCCAGCGCACGCTCGAGCTGGGTTCCCGGGCCGTCCTGCTGTTCTCGAAGTTCCCGCCCGCGTGGTTCCTCGGGACGGCCGGGCTGTCCGTGGCCAAGATCCTGGAGAACATGGAGATCGGGCACAACATCATGCACGGCCAGTGGGACTGGATGCGGGACGAGAAGATCCACTCCACCACCTGGGAGTGGGACAACGCCTCCCCGTCCGAGCAGTGGAAGCACTCCCACAACGATCTGCACCACACGTACACCAACGTGATCGGCCGCGACAACGATCTCGGATACGGCATCATGCGGGTCGACGAGGACCAGCGCTGGGTCCCGATGTACCTGGCCCAGCCGCTCTGGAACTTCGTCAACGCCTGCTTCTTCGAGTACGGCATCGCCGCCTACGATCTCGAGCTCGGCAAGAACCTGTCCACGCCGAAGCGGCGCAACGACCCGGAGTTCCGGGCCCGCGGCCGGCAGGTGCTGCGCAAGATCCGCTCGCAGCTCCTCAAGGACTACGTGGTGCACCCCGCGCTGTCCGGCCCGTCCTTCGTGAGCACGATCGCCGCCAACGCGACGGCCAACTTCGTCCGCAACATCTGGACCCACTCGGTCATCATGTGCGGGCACTTCCCCGAGGGCGTCGAGACGTTCTCGCGCAGCTCCATCGAGGGCGAGACCCGCGGAGAGTGGTACCTGCGCCAGATGCTGGGCTCGGCCAACATCTCCGGCACCAGGGCCATGCACGTGATGACGGGCAACCTGAGCTACCAGATCGAACACCACCTGTTCCCGGACCTGCCGAGCAACCGGTACCACGAGATCGCCCCGAAGATCCGGCAGATCTTCCACGACTACCAGCTCACGTACACCACCGGCCCGCTGCCCAAGCAGGTCGCCTCGGCGTGGAGCAAGGTGTTCCGGCTGTCCCTGCCCAACGATTTCACCGCGACCCTGCGCACCGAGCCGAAGGTGGCGCTGAAGAGCCTGTTGGGTCGCCGTCGTCGTCCGACCCGTCGCCCGGCCGCACCGTTGTCCGCGGCCGCCTGACCGGTCCTGCGAGTCGTCCGCCCGTTGCTCCGAGCTCCTGCTCAGAGCAGCGGGCGGATCCGCATCCGGAGCCAGTCCAGGGCGTTGTCCTGATCGGCGATGAGGGCCCGGGTGACCAGCAGGTGGTCCGGGCGCAGCACCCACCCGCGCTTGCCGGCCACCGGCAGCACCGTGACCCGCAGGCGGAAGTCCGCCGGGGTGCCACCCCGCTCGTCCTCCAGGCCCTGGACCAGCCCGCCCAGCGCCCGCCACGGTCCGGACAGATCCCGGCGCCGGCGGGGGTCGTCGTGCAGGCCGTCGGTCCAGGCCTCGGCGTCCCACCAGTGGTGGCGCACCAGCTCGCGGAGCGCCGGGGAGCCGGCCAGGGCCGGGAAGGCCGGTGGCCGCAGGTCGCCGAAGCCGTCCTGCCCGCTGAGCAGCAGATGCGTCCACCACCCGGCCCACTGCTCGGACGCCGACGTGGGATCCACGGTCGGCGCCGGCCGCGACGTCCCGGACGGCCGACGGACCCACACCGGCCACACCGTCGCGGGTGGATCCAGTGCCGGGATCTCCGGCCGGATCTCCGGCCGCAGCCCGGCGACATCGCGCACGTACAGCGCGATCTGCAGGGCGGCGGGTTCGTCCAGCCGGATGCGCCAGCGGTCCCGGCCGGCGATGAGCATCGAACCATCGTGCCAGTCGGGGCACCGGGGCGGGCGGGATCGCTGTGCCCGCCCCCGGTGCCGCCGGCGGTCAGGCGACCTGGCGCTCCTCCTCGTCCGGGAGGTCGGCCGGGACGCCGTCCAGGGTGACCGCTCCCGGTTCGACCGGCGCCGTGCCGACCGTCAGGCCCTGGGTGGGCGTCGCGTTGGCGACCGGGGCCCCCGCGGTGTCCTCGCTGACCGCCGGGAAGCCGATCGACTCCTGGTCGGCGCGGAAGTTCCGCAGCCACCAGCCCCAGTCGTCCGGCACCAGGCCGAACGGGTTGTCGTAGCCCAGCTCGCGGGCGGCCCACACCGGCCAGTGCGGGTTGGACAGGGCCGGGCGGCCCAGGAACGCCAGGTCGATCAGCTCCTTCTGGATGACGTCGTCGGCGTTCTGCGGCTTGCCCAGGTTCCAGCTGGCGCCCACCGGGATGCCGACCTCGCGGCGCACCCGGTTCGCCCGCTCGACGAAGGCGCCCGGGGTGTTGAAGATGTTCTCCCGCATGTCGTCGGTGTTCCCGCCGAACGAGAGGTCGGCCAGGTCCAGGCCGTGCTCCTTCATCCAGCCGATGGCGACGACCGAGTCGTCGAACTGGGTGCCCTCGGGGTTCAGGTCGTCCGAGCCGAGCCGCATCGTCAGGGGGATGCGGTCGGGCAGCACGGCCTTGACGGCGTCGAGCGCCTCGAGGTGGAACCGGGCGCGGTTCTCCAGGGACCCGCCGTAGGCGTCGGTACGGGTGTTGGCCAGCGGGGAGAAGAACTCCGCGCCGAGATAGCCGTGCGCGTAGTGCATCTCGATCCACTCGAACCCGACCTCGACGGCCCACTTCGCGCTCTGCGCGTAGCTGGCGTAGATGTCCTGGATCTCGGCGATGGTGAGGGCCTCGGGTGCGTACGGGAGGTCACCGCCGTAGGCGATGGCGGACGGCGCCTTGGTCTGCCAGCCGTTCGGGTGGTCCGGCGGCAGCATGTACCCGCCCTCCCAGGGTGTGACGACGCTGCCCTTGCGGCCGGTGTGACCGAGCTGGATCGCGGCGACGCCGCCCATCGACTTGATGATCGAGCAGACCCGCTCCAGCCCCTCGAGCTGGCTCTCGTCGTAGATGCCGCCGCAGCTGACCGTCGTGCGGCCGTCGGGGGTGATGGCGAGCTGCTCGGGGAAGACGAGACCGAAGCCGCCGGCGGCCCGGGCCCCGAGATAGGAGACGTGGTAGTCGTCCATCTTGCCGTCGACGGAGCGGTACATCGTCATGGGGGACATGACGATCCGATTGCGCAGGGTGACGCCCTTGAGGGTGAAGGGCGAGAACAGATTGGGCATCGAATGCCTTTCGACGGGAGGACACGAGCGCCGGGGGAGCGATGGACAGCAGTCCACCAGCGGTCCTGATCGCGCCCGTTTCCCGATCGTTGCGCTCGAGTCACCTTCTGCTCACGCTGCGGCGGCGTCGCCCGTGAGGGTCGCGCCCGGGGGTCAGCGGGAGAGGACGAGGCCCAGGGTGAGCAGGGCGGCGTAGACGATCTCGAGCCGCCCGGTCGCGCCCAGCACGACGATCAGGTCGCGCCCACGCCCGCCCCGGAGCACCGTGCGGACGGGCGGCCAGGCCAGGGGCAGGGCCAGCAGGGCGAGCAGCGCCCAGGGCTGGCGGATGCCGATGATCGCGGCGGCCAGGAACGCGCCGCCGAGCATCAGGGCGTACACCCGCCGGGCGGCCACCTCGCCGAGCCGGACGGCCAGTGTCCGCTTGCCGACCTCGCCGTCGGTGTGCACGTCGCGCAGGTTGTTGACCATGAGCAGGGCGCAGGCCAGCAGGCCGACGCCGACGGCCCCGAGGACGGCGGCCGAACTCACCGTGCCGGCCATCGCGAACGTCGTGCCGAGCACGGCGACCAGGCCGAAGAACACGAAGACGAAGACCTCACCCAACCCGCGGTATCCGTAGGGGCGGGACCCGCCGGTGTAGAACCACGCGGCCAGCACGCTGACCGCGCCGACCGGGACGAGCCACCACGAGCTGACCGCGGCCAGGACCAGCCCGGCCAGCCCGGCCACCGCGAAGCATCCGAACGCCGCGAGCTTGACCGCCCGGGGTTCGGCGGCGCCGGAGCCGACCAGCCGCATCGGGCCGACCCGCACGGTGTCGGTTCCGCGGACCCCGTCGGAGTAGTCGTTGGCGTAGTTGACCCCGACCTGCAGGGCGAGGGACACCAGCAGGGCGAGCAGGCCGCGGCCGAGGGAGAACGCCCCCAGGGCGGCGGCCGCACCCGAGCCGATCAGCACCGGGGCGACGGCGGCCGGGAGTGTGCGGGGACGGGAGGCGGACAGCCACTGGGTACTCGTTGCCACGTGCACTGACCCTACGGGGCCGGTCGCCACGGGCCGAAACCTGCGATCCCGGTCACGGCCCGGCCGGCGGTCGGGTCAGGACAGGGCGGGGGAGGACGCGTGCGCCCAGAACCGGCGCGGGATCCGCCCGGCCAGGCGCGCGTCCCGGCCGGCCCGGACCCCGGCGGCCATCGCCCGGGCCATCCGGACGGGGTCGTCGGCCCGGGTCACCGCGGTGGCCAGCAGCACCGCGTCGCAGCCCAGCTCCATGGCCAGTGCGGCGTCGCTGGCCGTGCCGATCCCGGCGTCCAGCACCACCGGCACCTGCGCCTGGCTGACGATCAGCTCCAGCGCGTGCGGGTTGGAGATGCCGAGCCCGGACCCGATCGGAGAACCCAGCGGCATGACGGCGGCGCACCCGACGTCCTGCAGGCGCCGGGCGATCACCGGGTCGTCGGTGGTGTACGGCAGGACGACGAACCCGTCGTCGACGAGCCGCTCGGCCGCCCGGACCAGCTCGACCACGTCGGGCCACAGGGTCTGCTCGTCGGCGATGACCTCGAGCTTGACCCAGTGGGTCTCCAGCGCCTCCCGGGCCAGCTGCGCGGTGAGCACGGCCTCGGCGGCGCCTCGGCAGCCGGCGGTGTTCGGCAGCACGGCGATGCCCTGGTCACGCAGCACCTGCAGCACGCCGCTGCGGCCGGCCGCGTCCACCCGGCGCAGGGCCACCGTGGTCAGCTCGGTGCCCGAGGCGAGCAGGGCGTCCGCGAGGACCTGCTGGCTGGGCGCGCCCCCGGTTCCCATGATCAGCCGGGAGGTGAACGTCCGCCCCGCGATGGTCAGCGGATCGTCGCCGTCGGCCGCGGTGGGGGCGGCGGAGGTGTGGGACGTGCTGGTGGTCATCTCGCTCCTGGTCGGGGCCGGTGGTGAGCAGGGGTGGGCAGCGGTGGGTCGGGCAGCGGTGGATCGGGCAGCGGCGGTCAGCCGCCGGGGACGGCGGACAGCACGTCCACGACGGCCCCGTGGGGCAGCGGGCGCCGCCAGCCGGCCCGGGGGGCGACCGATCCGTTCACCGCGACGGCGAGCCCGTCGGGGTGCAGACCCAGCAGGCCGAGCAGGGTCTCGACCGTGCAGGCCGACGGCACGGTGCGGGCGGCACCGTTCACCGTGATGGCGTTGCCGGTCGGGTCGGGGTGCTGCGGGGTCATGCGAACCTCCCGGGTGCGGCGGCGGCCAGGGCCGGCAGCGGCTCGCCGGCCAGTTCGGCCAGGACGGCGTCGGCGGTGATGGGGGCGAGCAGGATGCCGTTGCGGCCGTGCCCGGTGGCCAGCACGGTGCGGGCGTCGACGCGGCCGATGAGCGGGAGCCCGTCCGGGGTCATCGGTCGCGACCCCGCGATGACCTCGGCGAACTCGAACTCGGCCAACCCCGGTAGGACGGCGGTGGCGTCGTCGAGCAGATCCCGCACGCCGCCGACGGTCACCGTGGTCTCGTGGCCGGTCTCCCACTGGGTCGCGCCGACGACGAGACCGTCGTCGCGGGGGACGAGGTAGACGTGCCGACCGTGGGCCAGCGCGCGGACGGTGTGGGTGGGCGGTGGGAGGGCGCCCGGGCGGTGATGGAGCCGGACGATCTCGCCCTTCACCGGGCGGACCGGCAGGCCGGGCAGGACGTCGGCGACCCGGGCGCCGGCGGCCAGCACGATCTGGTCGGCGTCCAGCGCGGTGAGGGCGGCCGGGTCGGCGACCGGTGCGGCGACGTGCACGACGCCGGCCCGCTCGCCGGCCGCCTGCAGGGCGCCCAGCAGGGCCCGGTTGTCCACGGCCAGGTCCCCGGGCACGGACAGCCCGCGCCGGATCCCCGGGGCCAGGCCGGGTTCGGCGTCGCGCAGTGCGTCGGCGTGCAGGGTGGCGACCTGCCGACCGCGGGCGGTGAGCCACTGCACGAGGTGGTCGAGTTCGCTGCGGTCGCCGGGGTCCAGCCCGACGACGAGGGTGCCCTGGGTCCGCAGCCCGGCCGGCCGGCCGGCCGCGGCGGACAGTTCGGTGGCGAAGTCCGGCCAGCGCTCCAGGGACAGCGAGCCCAGGTCCTGGGCCGCCTCCTCGCCCGGTCGGCCCTCGGTGACCGGGGCGAGCATGCCGCCGGCCACCCAGGACGAGCCACGGCCCGGGTCCGGGTCGTGCACGGTGACGTGGTGTCCGGCATCGGCCGCCCGCCAGGCCACGGTCAGCCCGATGACCCCGCCGCCGACGATCGCGAGTCGCATCCGCATCTCCTCCCTGCGCCGGCATGATCCGGATCAGGTTCGACGGTCGGGGCGCCCGCGCCCCCTCTCAGCCCCGCGATGCCCGGGACTCCCGTGGTGTGTGCCGACCACTCTAGGCGCCGGTGTGTCCGGCAGGCGTGGGGCCCGCGTTACCGTCCCCGGGTGACCGCAGATCTCCCCACCCGTGCCACCCGCCTCGCCCGTCTGGCCGACACCCGGCTCTACCTGTGTACCGACGCCCGCCGCGAGCACGGCGACCTGGCCGCCTTCGCCGAGGCCGCGCTGGCCGGCGGGGTCGGTGCGATCCAGTTGCGCGACAAGGGTTCTGCCGGTGAGCGCAGGTTCGGCGCGTTGGAGGCCCGGGAGGAGCTCGCTGCCCTGGCCGTGCTGCGGGACGCCTGCCGTCGGCACGGCGCGCTGCTCAGCGTGAACGACCGGGCCGACCTGGCCGTGGCCGCCGGCGCGGACATCCTGCACGTCGGTCAGGACGACCTGCCCGTCCCGGTGGCGCGCGGGTTCGTCGGCCCGGAGATGCTGATCGGGTTGTCCAGCCACGACGTCGACCAGGCGGCGGCCGCCGCCGCGGATCCGGACGTGGACTACTTCTGCACCGGCCCGTGCTGGCCCACCCCGACCAAGCCGGGCCGACCCGCCCCCGGGCTCGACCTGGTCCGCGCGGTGGCCGCCGCCACCCCGCCCGCCCTTGGTTCGCCATCGGCGGCATCGACGGGGACCGACTCCCGCAGGTGCGCGAGGCCGGAGCGGACCGCGTCGTGGTCGTCCGGGCCATCACCGCGGCCGACGACCCGCGCGCGGCCGCCGCGGCACTGCTGGCCGGGCTGCGGTGAGCGGGACCGACGTGCTCACCGACGCCGACGTCCGGGCCGCCGCCGGCCGCATCGCCGGCATGGTGCGCCCGGTGACGGTCGCCCCGACCGGGCCGGACGGGGTCGGGACGGCCGGCGAGGTGGTCCTGGCGCTGGAGTACCTGCAGCTGACGGGCAGCTTCAAGGCCCGCGGGGCGGCGAACTTCCTCCTCGCGCACCGCGACGCCGGGACGCTGCCGGCGGCCGGGGTGACCATCGCGTCCGGCGGCAACGCCGGGCTCGCCTGCGCCTGGGCGGCACGCGAGGTGGGGACGAGCGCGACCGTGTTCGTCCCGACGACGGCCCCGGCGGTGAAGGTCGACCGGCTGCGGACGCTGGGCGCGGACGTGCGCCTGGTGGGCCGGGAGTATGCCGAGGCCCTGGTCGCCTGTCACGGGTTCGCCACCGACAGCGGTGCGCTCGCCTCCCACGCCTACGACCATCCGCTCATCGCCGCCGGCGCCGGCACCCTGGTACCCGAGATCGCCGACCAGGTCGACGGTCTGGACACCGTGGTCGTCTCGGTGGGCGGCGGCGGGCTGTTCAGCGGGGTGGCCGCGGCCGCCGCCGCCCGTGGCATCCGGGTGGTGGCGGTGGAGCCGCGGGGCAGCAGTGCCCTGCACGCCGCGCTGGCCGCCGGTGGGCCCGTGGACGTCGCCGTCGACTCCGTCGCGGGCGACTCGCTGGGTGCCCGCCGGGCCTCGGCCATGGCGGTCGACCTGGCCCGGGCCGGTGACGTGGTGCCCGTGCTGGTCGACGACGCGGACATCGTCGCCACCCGCCGGATGCTGTGGGAGACCCGGCGCATCGCCGTCGAGCACGGTGCCGCCACCGCCCTGGCCGGTCTGCTCACCGCCGGTGGGTACCGGCCCCGGGACGACGAGCGGGTGGCCGTGGTGCTCTGCGGGGCGAACACCGACCCGGCCACGCTGCGCTGAGACCCGGGAGCGCCCGAACCACTGCAACCGATCGAGGGTCGTCCGCCGTCCTGCTGTCATGGGGACGCGGTCCGGGACGGGCGTCGCGCTGCTGGCGACCACGCTGCTGCTGCTCGGTGCCGCGGGCTGCGGCGACAGTGCGGCACGCGACGGGGTGTCGTCGGCGGCGTCGAGCACGGCCGGACCCCCGCCCGCATCGCCGCCGGGATCCGGTGACCACGACGAGCCCCCTCCGCGCGGCCCGGCTCCGTCGGGGTCCGCGCTCGACCGGGCCACCTGGTCGGAGTTGCCGGAGGCGCCCATCGCGGGCCGGCGGTCCGCCGCCGCCGCGTGGACCGGGACGGAGATGCTGGTGTGGGGCGGGACCGCCGACTTCCAGCAGTCCTTCGCCGACGGGGCCGCCTACGACCCCGCCGCCCGGACCTGGCGCACCCTGCCCGCGTCGCCGTTGTCCGCCCGCGTGCCCGGCACCTCGCTGTGGACGGGGAACGCGTTCTTCGTCTGGGGTGGGACGCCCGACGGTGATGGTGCCCTGTACGACCCGCGGTCGAACAGCTGGACGGCGGTGCCGGGGTTGCCGGCCGGCCCCACCGCGGACGCCGTGTCGGTGTGGACCGGTTCGGAGATCCTGCTCTTCCCGTACGACCCGGGCGACGGCACCCGGACCACCGGCGTCCAGGGATGGGCGTGGGTCCCCGGGCAGACCCGGTGGACCGCACTGCCGGAGCTGGTCCTGCCGACCGGTCATCCCGCCCTCAAGCTCACGGCGGTCATGGCCGGGGATGTCCTGTACCTGTGGTCCGCCTGGAGCCGGACGGACGACACCAGTGCGAGCACCCCGGGCCGGATGTCCTCCACCACCGTGAGCGGGATCGACACCTTCCGGTTCTCCTCTGTCGGAGCGCCGGGCTGGGCGGCGGCCCCGGAGGTGATGGGGACCCGCGACGGGCTCGACAGTGTCATCTGGACGGGGCAGGAACTGGTGCTGACCGCCGCCCCGGAATGGCTGCCTCGGAGTGCCGGCCCACCGCGACCCTCCCGACCGGGACGGCGGTACACCCCGGCGAATGGCGCCGGCGGGGCCGTGGCCGTCGGGCCCCTGGACGACACGACGACGCAGCAGCTGTGGGCCGGTGACCGGCTGATCGCCGTCGATGCGCCGGGCTGGTGGCGGATCCTGTCCGGTACCCCCGCGCCGGCAGCCGGATCGGCGGCGGCCTGGGATCCGGCCACCGACAGCTGGACGCCGCTGGCCACGGCCCCGTCGAGCTCGTCGGGACACGGGGTGGCGGCGGTCTGGACCGGGACGAGTCTGGTGCTCTGGGGTCTGCTGACCTCCGATCCGCCGAGCGCGCAGTGCATTCGGTTCCACGGCGCGGGCCTGCAGCTGGCGGCCGGATGAGCGTGGCGGGCCGGCGTCGATCGCCCCGGGCGAGCTCGGTGGGTGCGGCAGGACTGTCCACCGTCCGCAGGTCGACGGGATCAGGCCGGGCGTTCCCACACCAGCGCGTACCGCCAGAACAGCAACCGCCGCACCCGGGCCCCGGGTAGCACTGCGCGAGCGGCCCGACGTACCTCGCGCAGGGCGAGGGGCGCGGCCGCCGTGGGCATGCCGTCGTCGTCGTCGGCGGCCTGTTCGACGGCCAGGCGATGGTCCCGGCCGGTCAGCCGCTGACGCAGCAGCAACCCGGCGGCGACGGCCCGGTGCGCGGCGGCGGCGAGAAGCTGGACGGCCAGATCCCGGCGCAGGTCGGATCGGGGGAGCGCGATCAGGACGAGCCGCCCGCCCGGCCGGAGCGAACCCGCTGCCGCCGTGAGGGTCTCGGTCAGGGGCAAATGGTGCAGGACGGCGACCGAGCAGATCGCGTCGTAGGTGTCCGGATGGGCGAGCAGATGGGTCACCGCATCCGCCTGGAGCCAACGCACGGGGGAGCTCTGCCGACGGGCAACCCGGACCATGGCCGAATCGCGGTCGACGGCGTCCACGGTGGGACGGGACGGCAGGGCGGCGAGGCGCCGGGCCAGCGTCCCGCGTCCACAGCCCAGGTCCAGCACCCGCCGGGTGTCCGGGGGCAGCCGGCGTTCGACGAACGGGTGGTACCAGGCGTTGTGGCTCCACGCCGGCAGGCCGGGTCCGGTCGGGCGGCCGCTCACCCCGGTACCACCCCGGCGGCGACGGCCGCCGCCCGATAGGCCCGGGCCAGGCTGTCCGCGGTCTCGTGGGCGTTGAGCCCGCTGGGGTTGGGCAGCACCCAGAGTTCGGCGCCGGCCAGGTCGACGTCCTGCCGGCCGGCCTTCGCGCGGGGGCGGGCGAACGCCTGCCGGTACGCGGTCAGGCCGAGCACGGCGACCACCGCGGGCCGGGTCCGGGCCACCAGGGCGGTGAGCGAAGTGGCGCCCTCCCGCAGCTGTTCGGCGGTCAGCTCGTCGGCGCGGGCGGAGGCGAACGGCACCAGATTGCTGATGCCGACACCCTTGTCGACCAGCTGGCCCAGGTCGGCCGGGTCCATGCCGGCGGAAGCGTCGACGAGGTGGCCGGTGATGCCGGCGCGGTACAACGCCGGCCAGAAGCGGTTCCCGGCCCGGGCGAAGTGGGCGTTCAC
Organism: Nakamurella flavida; assembly: GCF_030811475.1. Lineage (NCBI taxonomy): Bacteria > Bacillati > Actinomycetota > Actinomycetes > Nakamurellales > Nakamurellaceae > Nakamurella > Nakamurella flavida. Next base: position 1,744,996 of record NZ_JAUSQV010000001.1, on the reverse strand, counting down.
CGCCGCCGTCCAGAGACCGGGGTTGATGCCGACGAACAGCAGCCGCAGCCCTGGCCCGACGAGGTCGTCGACCCGCGCGCCGTGGAAGGCCTTCAGCTGATCCCGGGTGAACCGGGGGCGGGTGGGCGTCACCGGTCGGCGAGGGCGAGCAGGGCGACGCGGTCCGGCTTGCCCGGCCCGCGCACCGGCAGGGAGTCGAGCACCACGATCTGTCGGGGCAGCAGGGCCGCGGCCAGCCCCTGCCCGCGCAGCAGCTCCCGCAGTTCGTCCAAGGTGGGCAGGGCGCGGCTGCCGTCGGGCACCAGGACGGCGCAGACCCGTTGTCCCCATTCGGGATCGGGCGGGCCGACCACGGCGGCGGCGGCCACCCCGGGCAGGCTCGCCAGGGCGTCCTCCAGGACGACCGGCGGCACCTTCAGCCCGCCGGTGAGGATCATGTCGTCCATCCGTCCCAGCACGTGCAGCTCCCCGTCGACGATCTCGCCGCGGTCGTTGGTGCGGTGCGTGCCGGGGCGGGGGAAGGCCGGGTCGGCCGGGCGGCCGTGGTACCCGCGGGCCACCATCGGTCCGGTGAGCAGCACCCGCCCGTCCGGGTCCACTTCGGTGCGCACCCCGGCGAGCGGGCGACCGTCGTACACGCAGCCGCCGCAGGTCTCGGTCATCCCGTAGGTCAGGTGCAGTCGCACCCCCGCTGCCCGCGCGCGCCCGGCGAGCACCGGCGGGGTGGCCGCCCCGCCGACCAGGACGGCGTCGAATCCGGCCAGGGCCGCAGTGGCCTCGGGATCGAGCAGGATGCGGGTCAGCTGCGTCGGTACCAGCGAGACGTACCGGCGGGACCCGGACATGGCGGTCACCGCGGCGGCGAAACGGGCAGCGGTGAAGGGCATGTCGACGTCCAGCACGGTGAGTCCGGTGCCGGCTCCGGCCGCCCGCAGGAGCACCTGCAGCCCGGCGATGTGGTGGGCGGGCAGAGCCAGCAGCCAGTCGCCCGGCCCGCCCAACCGCTCCTGGGTGGCCCGGGCCGAGGCGAGCAGCGCCGACGGCGGCAGCAACACCCCGGAGGCGCCGCCGGTCGACCCGGAGGTGGGGACGACCAGCACGGTGGGGTCGTCCGGGTCGTCCTCGGTGGCGGCCAACGGGTCACCGAGGCCGATGCCGGCCGGCAGCGGGGGAGCGGCCGCGGTACGGGTCGACGCCGGCACCGGGAACCAGGCCGGCCCCCGCCCGGCGAGGGCCTCGGCCAGGGTGGGCAGCAGGTCCCGGACGGCGTCCCCCGACGGCACAGGCAGGGGCAGCAGCAGGCGCTGCGCCACGTCAGTACGCCCAGGGGTAGGGGGAGAAGTCCGGCGGCCGCTTCTGCAGGAACGCGTCCCGGCCCTCGACGGCCTCGTCGCCGGCGTAGGCGAGCCGGGTGGCCTCCCCGGCGAACAGCTGCTGACCCACCAGCCCGTCGTCGACCAGGTTGAACGCGTACTTCAACATGCGCTGCGCCGTCGGCGATTTGGCGTTGATCTCGGCGGCCCACTGCAGGGCTACGGTCTCCAGCTCGGCGTGCGGGACGGCCTCGTTCACCGCGCCCATCTCGACCATCCGCTCGGCGCTGTACTCCCGGCCCAGGAAGAAGATCTCCCGGGCGTACTTCTGGCCGACCATCCGGGCCAGGTAGGCCGAGCCGAAGCCGCCGTCGAACGAGCCCACGTCGGCGTCGGTCTGCTTGAAGCGGCCGTGCTCGCGGCTGGCCAGGGTGAGATCGCAGACCACGTGCAGGGAATGGCCGCCGCCGGCCGCCCAGCCGGGCACCACCGCGATGACGATCTTGGGCATGAAGCGGATGAGCCGCTGCACCTCCAGGATGTGCAGCCGCCCGGCCCGTCCCGGGTCGACCGTCTCGGCGGTGTCACCCTCGGCGTACTGGTAGCCGCTGCGCCCGCGGATGCGTTGGTCGCCGCCCGAGCAGAACGCCCACCCGCCGTCCCGCGGGCTGGGGCCGTTCCCGGTGAGCAGCACGACCCCCACGTCGCTGGTCATCCGGGCGTGGTCCAGGACCCGGTACAGCTCGTCCACGGTGTGCGGGCGGAACGCGTTGCGCACCTCGGGTCGGTCCAACGCGACGCGGACCGTGGGCAGGGTGCGCATCGCGCCGTCCGGGCTCCGTTCCACGGCCCGGTGGTAGGTCACGTCGGTCAGGTCGAAACCGGGCACCGGACGCCACCGCTCGGCGTCGAAGAGCTCGCTCACCGCGGCCTGCGCACTCCCACCGGGAGGTCGCTCCCCGGGGGCGGGGGATCCGGCGGGGCCGGGCGGGGCGGCAGGCGGGGTGGACATGACCGTCGAGCCTACGGCGGTCGCCGACCGCCGGTCCCCGGCCGCCCCGGGGGACGGCCGGGGACCGATCAGCCGACCGGGACGGGCTGCGGGAACAGCCGCTGCAGCACGTCGGTCATGGTGACCACGCCGACGGCCCGTCCGGAGTCGGTGATGACGGCCAGATGGTTGCGGGTCTCCCGCATGCCCTTCAGGGCGGCGTGCATGGTGGTGTCCGCGGGCAGGGTGAAGACCGGGCGGCCCAGCGCGGCGGCCGCGGTGTCGTCCGGCTCGGTCAGCGTGTCGCGGACGTGCACGACCTGGTGGAAGTCCGGCGCCCGGCCGAGCAGGATCCGCAGATGGCCGGTGCGCCGGGTGGCTGCCCGGACGTCGGCGGCGGACGCGTCCAGCGGGACCGCGGTGACGGTGGAGCCCGGCCGGAGCAGATCGCCGACCGTCATGTCCTGCATGGCCAGCGCGCCGGAGATCTGGGTGGAGAACTTCTCGTCGAGGGCGCCCACGTTGACCGAGTGCTCGACCAGGTGCCGCAGCGTGGCCGGGCTGTGACCGGAGGCCACCTCGTCGACCGGCTCGACCCCGACCCTGTGCAGCAGCGCGTTGGCCGCCGCGTTCAGGCCGCGCAACAGCGGCCGGAACAGGCCCATGAAGGCCCGCATGGCCGGGGCCAGCAGGGTCGCCGACCGCTCGGGATGGGCGATGGCCCAGGACTTCGGGGCCATCTCCCCGACCACCAGGTGGATGAAGGTGATGACGAGCAGGGCGAGCACGAAACCGGCCACGTCGGCGGCGACCAGCGGCACCCCCCACGCGGTGAACAGCGGGGTCAGCCAGTGGTGCACCGCGGGCTTGCTCACCGCGCCCAGGGCCAGGGTGCAGGCGGTGATGCCGAGCTGCGACCCGGCCAGCACCAGGGTGAGCTCGGAGGAGTTGCGCAGTGCGGCCCGGGCGGCGCGGCTGCGCGGTGCGGCCTCCTCCAGCCGGTGCCGCTTCGCGGCCAGGGCCGCGAACTCGACGGCGACGAAGAACGCGCTGAGCGCGACGAGCAGCACGGTGACCGGGACGACCACCCAGGGACTCTCGTTCATCGGGCTTCCTCCACGATCGCGGTGTCGGCCTCGGACCGTTCGTCGGCCGAGGGGTCCTGCAGCTGCAGGCGCAGCAGGGACGGGACGAAGCGCTCCACGGCCATCACCTCGACGTCCAGCGTGCGGACGATGGGTTCGTCGTTGTGCACCAGGTCCGCCGGGTCCACCGGCAGTTCGACCTGCAACCGGTCGCCCGTCTCCAGCAGGCCGCCGTGCGCGGCGATGGCCAGCCCGGCGATGGTCTCGTAGTCCCCGCGGGGCAGGTCAACGCCGACGGCCCGCTCGACCTCGTCGATGTGCACCTCCCCGCCCATCTGCCAGATCCCGTCCCCCTCGACCGGGAAGTACCCGGGGTCGACGTCCGGGTCGTGCTCGTCGGTGATCTCGCCGACGAGCTCCTCGCCGAGGTCCTCCACGGTGACGACGCCGGCCAGCCCGCCGTACTCGTCGACCACGCAGGCCAGCTGGTTCTTCGTGGCGGCCAGTTCCCGCACCAGGTCGGGCAGGGACGTCAGGTGCGAGACGACCAGCGGCGGCCGGGCGATCGCGGTCACCGGTGCGTCGTCGCCCCGGTCGGTGGACAGCAGGTCGGCCAGGTGCACCACGCCGACCACGTCACCGGTCTCCGCATCCAGCACCGGGTACCGGGAGTGCCCGTGCGCCATGGTCTCCCGCAGGTCGGCCAGGGTGTCGGTGTCGGCGACGGTGGCCACCCGCGGCCGCGGGATCATCGCGTGCTCGGCGTTCTGGTTCGGGAAGTCCAGGATGCGGTCGAGCATCACCGACAGCTCGTCGGGCAGCTCGCCGCTGTCCCGGGAGTCCTCGACGATGCTCTCCAGGTCGCGGGCGGTGGCGGCGTGCTCGACGTCGTGCACCGGCTCGATCCGCAGGGCCCGCAGCAGCAGGTTGGACGACTGGTCGAAGAACCAGATCAGCCAGCCGAACACCTTCAGGTAGATCACGGTGGAGGTGGCCAGCCACCGCGACACCGGCTCCGGCCGGGCGATGGCCAGGTTCTTCGGGAACAGCTCCCCGAAGAGCATCTGCACCAGGGTGGAGAGCAGCAGCGCGGCCACGGCGCCCACTCCGATGCCGACGGCGGTGGGGATGCCGACCCCGCCGAGCAGGGTGCCGAGGCTCCGGCCGATCAAAGGCTCGGCGACGTAACCGACCAGCAGGCCGGTGACGGTGATGCCGAGCTGCGCGCCGGACAGCATGAACGACGTCCGCCGGGTCACCGTCAGCGCCCGTTGGGCGGCGGCGTCACCGTCCTCGGCCCGGGCCTTGAGCCGGGACCGGTCGACGGACATGTAGGCGAACTCCTGCGCCACGAAGTACCCGGTGGCCGCGGTGATCAGCACGACCACCACGACCCCCAGCAGCAGGGTCAGGACGGCGGTCACCGGCCGCTCGCGGGGAGCGGGGCCGCGTCACGGCCGGTGCGGATACTGGGGGGCTCGCTCATGACTCTCCTCGGACACACGGGGAATTCGGGCCGCGGCGGACCGGACCCTCGGACGGAAAACGGCCCGACCCGTCGCCCCGTTCCCGACCGACCGGGTGAGGACGATCGCCCTCCCGCCGTGCGGTTCCGGGCCGGGCGGTCGGGGTGGACCGGTGCGCCGGTGCAACAGGGCGGGGATCGGGGGGACATACAGGGGTGGGGACGGAGAGTCTCCGCCCGCCGGACCCGATCAGGAGCCCCCATGACTGCTGGCCTCGCCGCGCCCACGGACCACGCCCATCGGCGGGTCGGCGGGTTGCGGCGGTCCGGCATCGTGGCCGTGCTGGTCCTGGCGTCCGTGTTCGCGGGGGGCGGCTCCGGATGGGCCGTGGCCACAGGCCCGGCCGACACCGCCCTCGCCGCTTCCCTCCACCGTCCGTCGTCCTCCGCCCAGGGGGTGCACGGCCACGTCCGACCGGGGAGCAACCGCGGCAAGCTGGCCGAACTGGTCGCCCGGTGGGAGCGGCTGCACGGCCGTCGTCACGCGCTCGGGCAGGGACCTGTGGCCCGGCACTGACCGGCCACATCCGATTGCGTACCCGTGCCCCGGTTCCTGCGGTCCGTTTCCCACGGGGGGCTTGCACGCTCTCCCCGGGTGCACCCACCGGCGCCCGTCCGGACTCGGGGCGAGCACCAGCCGTTCCGCCTGCACCGACCGGCGTCCACGCCGATCCCGCTTCCAGGAGGACCCAGCCATGCCGTCGACCGACACCGCCCCGCCCCTCGCTGCCGGCCCACCGGCCGCGCCGCAGCCACCCGGGCCCCGGGCCGGGGCCGGTCTCCTGCCCTGGCCCGTCGCCGTCCTCGGTGCCCTGGCCTGCTTCGCGAGCGGGGTCTGGTTCTTCCACCACCGGGCCGGCGGTGACGGGCGACCTGCCCTGATCGCCGTCTCCGTGGTGCTCGGCGTGCTCTGCCTGGCGTACGCGGCCCTCGCCGCCCGTTCCCGCCGCCGCTGACCCGCACCCGCCCGGTCACCCGGGCATGCCCCGCTTCCCTCGCAGTCCGTGCGCCTGCCTCGCGCCGGGACACGAGGGGAGTGGTTGCCACACCAGGGGAGTGAGGATCCGAGAAGGTCCGGAGTCAGCCCTGCCCGGCGGCGCGGCGGGCCCGGTAGGCGGTGACGTTCGCCCGGTTGCCGCAGTTGCCGACGTCGCAGTAGCGCTTGGAACGGTTGCGTGACAGATCGACGTAGACCGCGTCGCAGTCCGGCGCGGCGCAGATCCGCATCCGGTCGTAGGAGTCGGTGCGGATGACGTCGATGACCGCCATGGCCGCCTCGACCTCCATCCGGACGTCCAACGGGTCCTCGTCGGCGGTGGCGTGCAGGTGCCAGTCGACGCCGTCGTGCCGGACCAGCCGGGGGAGGGCCCGGGCGCGGGCGAGGATCTCGTTGACGAGCCCGACGGCCTCGTCCCGATCGACCGTCCACAGCCGGCGCAGTCGGGGCCGAAGGTCGCGCACCCGGGCGAGCTCGGCGTCGTCGTGGGTGCGGCTGCCGGTGAAGCCGTATCCGGTGAGGTAGGCCTCGAGCTGGGCCGGTTCGGCGAGCTCGTCGGTCCCGGAGTCCGATGCTCCGGGCAGGGTGTTGATCAACGCCGCCGAGGACTGCAGCACCACCTCCGTGTCATGAGCGAAAGCCATCTTGACTCCTGACTGGTCGGCCTCGTACGGTTCGGCGTGTCACCACCGTCGAGTCCGACGGTCATGACAATCCTAGCGCCGGTGGCGCCCGCCGGCAGGAAGGCCCGTCATGACCACCTCCGTCCCCACCCGTGGATCCGTCGGCGTCCTGCTCGTCGGCGTGCTGTCGGCCGTCGCCTTCGCGGCCAGCGGCCCGTTCGTCAAACCGCTGCTGCTGTCCGGCTGGTCCTCGGCTGCCGCGGTGATGGTGCGGGTCGGGATCGGCGGCCTGCTGCTCACCCCGCTCGCGCTGATCGCCCTGCGCGGCCGGTTCGCCGCGCTCGGCCGGTCCTGGCGCCGCATCACGCTGTACGGCCTGATCGCGGTGGCCGGCACCCAGTTCTGCTACTTCGCGGCCGTGCAGCGGCTGCCTGTCGGGGTGGCCCTGCTCACCGAGTACCTCGCCCCGGTGCTGCTGGTCGGCCTGGCCTGGGCCCGGGGCCGGCGTCCTTCGCTCGTCGTCGCGGCTGGCGCCGTGCTCTCCGTCCTGGGCCTGCTGCTCGTGTTGGACCTGACGGGCGGGGTGCGGCTCGACCTGATCGGCGTGCTCTGGGGCCTGGGCGCCGCGGTGGGTCTGTGCGGGTACTTCCTCATCAGCGCGGCCCCGGCCGACGGGCTGCCGCCGGTCGCCCTGGCCGCCGGGGGTCTTCTCGTCGGTTCGCTCGCCCTCGCGCTCACCGGGGTGGTGGGTCTGCTGCCGCTGGAGGTATCCTGGGCTCCGGTCGCGCTGTTCGGGGGCACGGTGCCGTGGTGGGTGCCGATGGGCGTGGTCGCGGTGATCGCGACCGCGGTGGCCTACGTGACGGGCATCGTGGCCGCGGCCGGGCTCGGGTCCCGCGTCGCGTCCTTCCTCGGCCTGCTCGAGGTGCTGGCCTCGGTGGCCATCGCCTGGCTGCTGCTGGGCGAGGTGCCGACCTGGTTGCAGGCCGCGGGGGCCGTGCTCGTGCTCACCGGGGTCGCCCTGGTGCGGGCGGACCGCGCGGGGCGGGAGCAGATCGTCGAGATCGTGCCGCCGGTGACCGCTCGGTCCTGAGTCCGGCTCGGCAGGGGGAGGATCGGACGGGTGACCGTCCCCCCCGCCCCGTCCGCCCCCGGCCCGGACCCGGCCGACCTGCTGGCCACCGCGCGGGTGTTCGCCATCCCGATGCGGGTGCCCTTCCGGGGGATCACCGTCCGCGAGGGCGTGCTGGTGCGTGGCCCGGCGGGTTGGGCCGAGTTCGCCCCGTTCCTGGACTACGACGACGCCGAGTGCGTGCCGTGGTGGCGCTCGGCCGTGGAGTCCGCGACGGTGCCGTGGCCGGCGCAGCTGCGCACCGAGATCCCGCTCAACGCCACCGTTCCCGTCGTCCCGCCGGCTCGCGCGGCGGAGATCGTGGCCGCGTCCGGCTGCTCGACGGCCAAGGTCAAGGTGGCCGACCCGCGCACCACGCTCGGCCAGGACGCCGACCGGGTCGCCGCCGTCCGGGAGGCGATCGGACCGGCCGGGCACATCCGGATCGACGCCAACGCGGCCTGGACGCAGGACGAGGCCGTCACCGCCATCGGTGTGCTGGACCGGGCCGCCGGCGGGTTGCAGTACGCCGAGCAGCCGTGTGCGAGCCTGGCCGACCTGGCCGCCGTGCGCCGCCGGGTGGCCGTGCCGATCGCGGCGGACGAGTCGATCCGCCGGGCGGCCGACCCGCTGCGGGTGGCGGTGGCCGGTGCGGCCGACATCGCGGTGATCAAGGTGGCGCCGCTCGGTGGGGTGCACGCGGCACTGGCCGTGGCGCGGGCCGCCGGGCTGCCCGTGGTGGTGTCCTCGGCGGTGGACACCGTGGTCGGTATCGCCGCCGGACTGGCGCTCGCCGCCGCTCTGCCCGAGCTGCCCTACGCCTGCGGGCTGGGGACCGCGTCCCTGCTCACCGCAGACGTGGGCGGACCGCTCACCGGGCGCGGACCGGGTTCGTTGACCGCCCTGAGCGCACCGCCCGCTCCCGACGACGACCCGCGGTGGGTCGCGGACCCGGCCACCACGGCGCGCTGGCTGGACCGGCTGCACCGGGTCGCCGCCCTCGCCGCGCAGGGACCCGACACGGAACGGGACAGGATGGGGTCATGAGACCGTCGACGGCTTTCGCCGAGGTGCTGGTGGACGAGCTGATCCGGGCCGGGGTCCGCGAGGCCGTGCTGTCGCCAGGATCGCGCAACGCACCCTTGTCCCTCGCGCTGCACCGCGCCGAACTGGCCGGGCGGTTGCGGCTGCACGTCCGCATCGACGAGCGCACCGGTGCGTTCCTCGCGCTGGGCCTGGCCCGCGGGTCCGGCCGACCGGCCGTCGTGGTCACCACCTCGGGGACGGCGGTGGCCAATCTGCACCCCGCGGTGCTGGAGGCGCACCACGGGCACGTGCCGCTGCTGGTGCTCTCCGCCGACCGGCCCGCCGATCTGCGCGACGTCGGGGCGAACCAGGTCATCGACCAGCGGACCGTCTTCGGCGGCGCACTCCGGCTGTTCCACGAGTTCGGCGAGGCCCGGCCCCTGACCGACCCGGCCGTCGCGTCCGCGCAGAACGCCCGGTGGCGCAGCATGGTGTGCCGCGCGGTCGCCGCGGCCGGCGGCGCGTTCGGCGCGCCCGGCCCGGTCCAGCTGGACGTCCCCCTGGTCGAGCCCCTCCTCCCGGACGGCACAGCGGCCCCAGCCGAGCTGGCCGGCCGGCCGGACGATGCGGTGTGGACGGCGATCGGTGTGCCCGGCCCGCATCCCGGTGCGGTGCTCGCGCCGCGGTCGGGTGAGCGGGTGCTGTTCCTGGCCGATCTCACCGACCCCCGCGCCGTCGCGCTGGCCTCCGCCGGTCAGGTGGTGGTGTCCGAGGCCGGTGGCGCCGCGGGCCGGGAGGTGCTGGCCGCGGGGATGCACCTGCTGGCGACACCGGAATTCCTGGCCGCGCACCGGCCCGACCGGGTGGTCGTGCTGGGCCGGCCGACCCTGTTCCGGGCGGTGACCGGGTTGCTGGCCGACCCGGCCGTCCAGGTCGACATCGTCGGTCCGGCAGCAGGTTTCGCCGATCCGTCCGGTCGCGCGCACGCGGTGCTCCCCGGGGTGCAGACGTCGGAGGCCCGCCCGGACCCGGTCTGGGCCGACGCGTGGCGGGCGGCGGACGATCGGGCCGGCCGGGCCGTCCAGGCCGTGCTGGACGACTGGGATCTGTCCAGCTCGCCGCGGCTCGCCCGTGACGTGGTCGCCGCGCTGCCCCGGCGGGCGACGCTGATCCTGGGCAGCTCGCAGGCGCCCCGTGACGTCGGGCTGTGCAGCGCCGGGCGCAACGGGATCACCGTGCTGGCCAACCGTGGGGTGGCGGGCATCGACGGGATGATCTCCACCGCGATCGGCGCCGCGTTGGCCGTCCCGGACAGCGCGGCGGTGGCCCTGGTCGGTGATCTGACCTTCCTGCACGACGCGACCGCCCTGGTCATCGGTCCGCGTGAGCCCCGGCCCGATCTGACCGTGGTGGTGAGCAACAACGACGGCGGCGGCATCTTCGAGACCCTCGAGCCGGGGGCGCCCGAGCACCGTGACGCCTTCGAGCGGGTGTTCGGCACCCCGCCCGGGGTGGATCTGGGCGGTTGGGTGCAGGCCTGCGGTGCCGACTACGTCGAGGTCGGCGGGCCGGGTGAGCTGGCCGAGTTGGTCGCCGCTCCCCGGGGGCTGACCGTCGCCGACGTCCGGACGGGCCGTCGCGACCTGCGTGATCAGGTGCGGGAGCTGCACCGGGCCGCGGCCGAGGCCGCCCTGGACGTCTGAGTCGTCCCCGTTCGGGTCGGTTCTCCTCGTTCGGGGCGACCACACCGGCCTCGACTTCACGTAGTGAAGTTTCACCGCAAGACACTGCCTGGTACTTGAGGCGTCAAATGTGTGCGGAGCGTCATCTGGTCGAGCGACGATCGAGGTGGGATTCCGGCCAGATCACGCTCAGCGAGGGTCCGGCGTCACCCGAATCGGGTCCGCAATTCCCCGTAGGACTGGACATCGCGCCCAGATCTACACAAAGCGTGATGCGGAGAGTAACTTTCTCCTTGTCACCAGCGAGCGGGAACGTCCACTCGAACGGCGGCTCGCGACATCGGATCGATGACGTTCCGTGGATGTCGCCACACTCCCACTCCCAAGGACCCACTCCCATGACCATGACCCTCGGCTCCCGCCCCCGCGCCGGACATGCGACCGACATGCCCGCCGGCTTCTCCGCCCTCCGCCACGACCTGTCCAGCGCCGACCAGGGTGTCCTCGCCCTGCTGCCCGGCCCGGTGCGCACCGCGCCCCTGGAGCTCGAGGCCGCGCCGGCCGCCCAGGCCCCGGCTGCCGACAAGGCCGCGAAGGCCGCGAAGGCCCCGAAGGCGACCCGCACCGAGAAGCGTTCCTGGCGCGACATGTTCGGTCGCAAGGAGGTCCGCCACGACCAGCCGCGCACCGCGCGCATCGTGGCCCTGGTGCCGGCGCACAACGAGGAGAGCGACATCGCGCGGACCGTCGACGCGCTGATCAACCAGACCCGCAAGATCGACCGCATCGTGATCATCCTGGACAACTGCACCGACGGCACCGAGAAGATCGTCCGGGCCTACAAGGGTGTCACCGTCCAGATCACCAGCGGCAACATCGACAAGAAGGTCGGTGCGCTCACCCAGGGCTGGCAGCGCTGGGCCGCCGACTTCGACTTCGTCCTCGGCGTGGACGCCGACACCGTGCTGGCCAAGGACGCCGTGGAGCAGCTCGAGGCCGAGATGATCCGGGTGCCCTCCGCCGCCGGCGTCATGTGCCGCTACACCTTCGACGTCAACCTGGGCACGACGTTCTTCGCCCGCCAGCTGATCCGCGCCCAGCGCATGGACTTCGCGTCCTGGCTGACCGACATCATGGCCCGCAACCGCTCCACCTACGTGCTCGGTGGCCAGGCCACCCTCTTCCGCATCAAGCACCTGCAGCAGGTGACCGTCGACTTCGAGCGGAACTCCCCCTGGGACCCCGACGCCCAGGTCGAGGACATGGAGCTGACCTGGCGTCTGCACGAGGCCGGTCGCAAGACCCTCGTCTCGGCGACCGCCCGCGCCTACGCCGGCCCGATGGTCACCCTCAAGGGCCTGATGGGCCAGCGTCGCAAGTGGGACGAGGGCATGGCCGCCCTGCTGTGGCAGAACAAGATGCCCGACAAGAACACCCTGATCCCCTGGAAGCAGCAGTTCTCCATGGGCGCCAACGGTCTCGTCCGCCTGATGTTCGCCCTGATGCTGCTGATGGCGCTGACCGTGCACCAGTTCGTCTGGTCGCCGCTCTGGCTGCTGCCCGTCCTCGTCGGTGTCGCGCTCAACGTCAAGGTGGCCTGGCGCGTGCCGGACCGCACCCCGGCCGACATCGTCTACGCCCTGCTGGTCTTCCCGGCCGAGCTGTGGCTGCTCACCCGCGTCTGGTCGACCTTCGTGTCCTGGCTGAACATCTGGTTCGGTGCCCGTCGTGACGGCTGGGCCGCCCAGGCCGCCGCCGAGTCCGGCAAGGGTGGCGGGTCCACCGTCATCGGCAAGATCGTCGGCTACGGCCTGCTCATCGGCGCCGTCGTGGCCGTCGGGACCTGGTGGTGGATCGAGAAGGCCGGCGTCGCCGTCCAGGAGGCCGTCCTCACCACCGGCTGGAGCATCGTCACCGTCACCACCCTGGTCCTCACCGGCTTCGCCCTGATCAAGCTGCTCAAGCCCACCCGCGGCTACAAGCCGTGAGCTGAGGCGCCACCCAGACCCGGTGCCGCTGGAGAGCCGGGAGTCTCGCCCGCGGCACCGCACCACCCCAGGACCCCGGTCCGGCCTCGCGCCGGACCGGGGTTCTGGCGTTCCCGGACCACCGGGTGGCCGATCAGAGGGCGGCGATCACCCGGTGCCGGTCGGCGTTCACGCGCCGGGCGATGTCGGTGTCCGGGGCGAGAGCCTCGGCAGCATGGGGGATGTCGGGGTGCAGGTGGAGCTCGACGCTCACCCCGGCGGCGATCAGCCGCTGCGCGTAGGCCAGGTCCTCGTCGCGGAAGATGTCCAGCTCGCCGACCTCGATGTAGGCCGGCGGCAGGCCGGTGAAGTCGGTGAGCCGGGCGGCCGCTCCGTAGGCGTCCACCTCGGGTCCGCCGGCCGCCCCGCCGAGCAGCGCACCCCAGCCGGTGATGTTGTCGTCGTAGGTCCACGTCAGGAACGGCACCAGAGCGGGATCGGGCTCGGTGTTCCGGTCGTCGAGCATCGGGTAGATCAGGATCTGCTCGGCGACGGCCGGGCCGCCCTGGTCGCGGGCGTAGACGGCCAGGCTGGCCGCGACCCCGCCGCCCCCGCTGTCACCCATGATCGCGATGCGGGCCGGGTCGACGCCGAGCTCGTCGGCGTGCTCGACGAGCCACCGCAGGCCGGCATGGCAGTCGGTCACCGGGGTCGGGGCGGGATGCTCCGGGGCGTACCGGTATTCCACGGACAGGAACGGCACCCCGGTGGCCGAGACGTACCGCGCGACCGGCCCGTCGTAGATGGCCACGGTGCTCAGGATCATCCCGCCGCCGTGGGCGTAGAGCACGGCCGACCCGGGGGAGGAGCCCTCCTTGGCGTACCAGCGCAGCAGCAGGGTGGCCCCGTCGGCGGTGGTGGTCTCGAAGTCGCGGACGGCGACGTCCGACGGGGTGGGCAGCAGGGCGTGGGCCACGGTCTGCAGGGCCTCCACGGCGGCCCGGCGGCCCTCGACGTCGCCGGCGGGCAACGGCGGGGGCGGCTCGTCCGGTCCGGCCAGGGCGGCGAGGCCGGCGGCGACCTGGGGGTCGAGGGAATAGGGCACGGGGACTCCAGACGTCGATGTCGAGGGACCGCGTGGTGCCGGTGGGCCGCACGCGGTCACCATCATGCGTCCCCTCGGCGGAGTCGGCGCGGGCCGGTGTTGCCGAGGGGGACGCCCACGGCGCCGGGTCACCGCGATCGTGCGGTTCGCCCGGAGGGAGTCAGCGCGGCGATGGCCGGGACGACCCCGCCGATGAGCAGTGTCCGTCGGTCCGGCCGGCGGCGTGCGCGTCCGCCACCGATGGCCCAGCACCGGCCACCGGGGGGATGCTGCCGGTGCCTTCCTTCCGCCGGCCCTGCGGACCTGGGGTGGTCGGTCGACGGAGGTCCCCGCGACCGTGGGAGTCCCCCGGATGCAGGTACTCACCGTGACCCCCTCACGGCCCCGGATCGTCCTACCGTCGGGGTCATGAGCGATCAGGAAGCGGCCCGCACGGCGTTGCGGGAGTACCTCACCACCCGCCGCGGACGGATCACCCCGGCCGACGCCGGACTGCCCGTCTCCGGTCGCCGTCGGGTCCCCGGGCTACGCCGTGAGGAGGTCGCCATGCTGGCCGGCATCAGCCCGGAGTACTACGTGCGCCTGGAACGCGGTGCGGCGGCGGGTATCTCACCCGAGATCGTGGACACCGTCGCCATGGCGCTCCGCCTGGACGGCGACGAACGCATGCACCTGGACCGGTTGATCGCGGCCCTGACGCCCGCCGCGCGCCGCAGGCGCCGACCCTCCGAGCCGGACGCGGTGAGCCCGGGCATCCAGGTGATGCTCGATGCGCTGCAGGATCTCCCGGCCGTCGTGTTCAACGGCCGACTGGACATCGTGGCGGTCAACGACCTGGGGCGTGCGCTCTACGACTCGCACTTCACCGGGCCGGACCGGCCCAACGCGGCCCGCTTCCTGTTCCTCGACGAGGACCGGGCCCGTCGGTTCTGGCCCGAGTGGGAGAAGCTGGCCGCCGACGTGGTGGCCATCCTGCGCGTGCAGGCCGGGGTGAACCCCGACGATCCGGCCCTGGTCGAGCTGATCGGCCAGCTGTCCACCCGCAGCGCGGAGTTCCGCACCCGTTGGGCCGCCCACGACGTCCGCGCCCACCGCTCCGGGGTCAAGCGGTTCGACCACCCGCTCCTCGGCCAGGTCGCCCTGCCCACGGAATCGATGAGCGTCGTCGCGGCCACCGATCACATCCTCACGGTGTTCACCCCCCGACCCGGGACGCCCGAACACGACGCCCTCCGTCTGCTCGCCAGCTGGAACGCCGATCGACCCGCAGGAGCGCCCGTCCCGCGGTCCTGACCCTCCACGGCCACCCGTCGGCGGTGGCCCCACTCCGTCCCATCCGACACCCGGCGCGCCTCCGCGCGCCCAGAACCGAAGGACCATCCCCATGCACAACGCGCACCTCGGAGCTCTCACCGTCTCCCGCATCGGCCTCGGCGCCATGACCATGGCCGGCACGTACACCTCGGAGGGCGCCGTCGACGACGCCGAATCGATCCGCACGATCCACCGCGCCCTGGACCTCGGCGTCACCCACCTCGACACCGCGGAGATCTACGGCCCCTTCCACAGCGAGGAGGTCGTCGGCCGGGCCCTGTCCGGCCGCCGCGACGGCGTCGTCATCGCCACCAAGTTCGGTCTGGTCTCCCACTCCGGCGGCGGGCCCGGCGCCGTCGACAGCAGTGTGCGGTCAACATCCGCGCCGCCGTCGAAGGATCCCTGCAGCGCCTGGGTACCGACCGGATCGACCTGTACTACCAGCATCGGGTCGACCCGAACACGCCCATCGAGGAAACGGCCGCTGCGGTCGGCGCACTGGTGGCCGAGGGGAAGGTCCTGCACTTCGGCCTGTCCGAGGCCGCGCCGGCCACGATCCGCCGGGCCCACGCCGTGCATCCGGTGGCCGCCCTGCAGACCGAGTACTCGCTCTGGACGCGGCACGTGGAGGACGAGATCCTCCCCCTGCTGCGCGAACTGGGTATCGGACTGGTGCCCTACTCCCCGCTGGGCCATGGACTGCTGACCGGTCGGATCCGCACCGTCGACGACTTCGCCGACGACGACTGGCGCAAGACCAATCCCCGGTTCACCGGCGAGAACTTCACCCGGAACCTGGCCATCGTCGAGGAGGTCCGCGCGATCGGCGCGGAGAACGGCGCCACCCCCGCGCAGACCGCGCTGGCCTGGCTGCTGACCCGTGGCGCCGACATCGCCCCCATCCCCGGAACCCGCCGAGTCGCCCGCGTCGAGGAGAACACCGCCGCCGACCTGATCACGCTGACCGACGACCAGGTCCACCGGCTGGACACGCTGACCCCGGCCGCCGGTGCCCGCCACGACGACGCCAACATGGCCCGCATCGATCGCTGAGGGGGACGGAGTCGTGCGCCGCCACGCCCGACCTTCCGACTCTCTGGCCGCCGCCGCCGCTGCTGCCGCGACGCGGTCCGATCCGTCCGGGAGAGCAGAGCGGCGGGCGGCACCGGCACCGATTTCGGGTCGAGGGGTGGTCAGGGAGTCGGCCGGGGCTACGGTGGGCCGAGCGCCGCGGTGCGCGTCCAGGCTCGTGGGCGGGTCGATGACCCGGATCGCCCGCGACGCCTGCGTACCGGCCAGTGCGCGGACTGGGGCTCCACTCATGCCGATCATCGAACGATTCCGGTCCGCGCTCGTGCTCGCCGGACGCGATCCCGTCCTGCAGGGCGAGGTCCACCAGGCGTCCCGCTTGTCCTGGGCGGCAGCCCAGGTGCTCGGCGCCCAGGGGGCCGGTATCACGGCGATGGCGCAGTCGCGGCTCGTCCTGGCGTTGGGGTCGAGCAGCGAGTCGGCGGCCGTCGCCGAGCGCTGGCAGTTCTCGGCCGGCGAGGGGCCGGACGGGGACTCCCTCGCCGGTTCGACGGTACTGACGGCCACCCATGCCGTGATGACCCGGAGTTGGCCGGTTTTCACCGGTCATCTGCTGCAGCACACCGATTTCCGGTCGCTGGCGGTCGTGCACGTCCCGCAGGTCGGTGCCCTGGTCGTCTATTTCGACGACCCCGTCGGTTGCCTGCAGCTGGACGTGGGGCACGCCCGGCTGGTGGCCAGGTCCGTGGGGGGCGTGCTGGCCGCCTCGGAACCCCTGGGGGCGGATTGCTGGCCGGGGTGGGACCGACCGGCGGTCCAGCTCCGTTCGCAGGTCTGGACCGCGGTGGGCATGCTGGTCGAACACCTGCAGATGACCCCGCCCGACGCGTTGGCGGTGTTGCGCGCCGGCGCCTTCGCCCGGGATCGGTGCGTCGACCACCTCGCCCACGACCTGGTGTGCGGCGTCCTGGCCGTGCATCAGTTCGACGTCTGAGGGCCGTCCTGTTCGCTTCCCGCCCGGGAGTCCACCGTGCTGCACGGCATCGCATCGCGGGTCGCCGGCCGGGCCCGATCGATCCGGGCGGGATCCGTGACGGGTGGTGGGCTCGGGAAGGCGACCGGGCGCCTCACCGCGTGCTCTGATCGGCCATCAGGTGCAGCAACCATCCGGCCGGTGTTCGGATCAGGGCGTAGCGACGGTCCGTGTCGCGTCCGTGGAGGGTGAAGACGAAGCGGCGGTCGGTGCGGTCCTCCCCGGTCCAGGTACCGATGTCGTGGATCGACTTGTCGGCGTCCTGGTAGGTCAGGTGATCGAGGTCGTGGTCGGGAACCGCTATGGCGAGCCGGTTCTCGCCGGGCCGGACGGGCATCCCGCGCGGGACGGCCCAGGAGCGCAGCACGCCCGCCTGTTCCAGGCGCAGATCGAAGTGGTGGCGCGGCTTGCGGTGTTCGTGCAGCACGAAGGCCGGACCGGGCCGGGGCGCTGTCGACTCCCGGGGCGTCGTGGTGCCGAGCGCCACCCCGATCTCCTCCCGGCCCCCTCCACCGCGCGTCATGGATCCAGTGTGCGTGCGGGTTCCGTTCAGCGCACCGGTCGGTCGACGTGCTCCGGGAGGAAACCGAGGCCGATGAACCGGGTCAGGAACCGCCGGGTCACCGGCAGGCTCGCCCGGAGCAGGCCGATCGCCCACCGCGGCGCGAGGTGCTGACCGGCCGTCGCGCGGGCGAGGCGGCCGTGGGCGAAACGCTGGACCCGCTGCATCTTGCGGACCGGTCCCATCCGGCGCGCCTGGACGGCGGCCAGGGTCGCCTCGGGAGCGGTGCCGGCCGCGAGGTCGCCGGCGATCGCGTTGGACAGGGCGACGGCGTCCTGGACCGCGTAGTTCACCCCGACGCCGAACACCGGTGACATCGCATGGGCGGCGTCGCCGATGGCGATGAACCCGGGTCGGTGCCATTTCTCGAGGCGGTTGATCTGGACGGACAGCAGCTTGATCTGGTCCCAGTCCGTCAGCGCCTCGACCACCGTCGCGAGAACCGTTGCGCTGTCCGAGATGTGCTTCCGCAAGGCGGGCAGCCCCTCCTGCTTCAGCGCGTCCAGGCCACCCTTCTTCACCACCATGCCGCTCTGGTAGCGATCACCGCGGTCGATCGTGATGACCATGCCCCGCGGGGACGCGTAGGCGATGGTGGGCGGCGGGGGGTCCGTAGGTTTGGGCAGCCCGAACCACAGCACGTCGATCGGTACGCCCAGCTCCTCGGGGACCAGGCCGGCGGCGTCGCGCAGTGTCGACGCGCGCCCGTCTGCGGCCACGGTCAGCGTCGCCCGGATCTCCAGGTCCCCGTCCGGGCCCGTCGCCCGCAGACCGCGGACCACGTCCCCCTCGATGATCAGGCCGGTGGCGTCGGTGTTCATCCGCAGGTCGAAGCCCTCGAACGCGGCGCCCTCGGCGCCCAGGAAGTTCAGGAAGTCCCACTGCGGGGCCAGCACGAGGAAGGTCTCCGGAGCAGGGAGGGTGCTGAAGTCGACCAGCCGCAGGCGGTGATCGTCGACGACCAGGTCCAGCGTCCTCAGGCGGTTCACCGGCAACTGCAGGAAGCGGTCCCGCAGGCCGAGCTCCCGGAGCACCGTCACCGTCGACGGGTGCACGGTGTCGCCGCGGAAATCGCGGAAGAAGTCCGCGTGCTTCTCCAGCACCGACACGCGCAGTCCGCTGCGGGCCAGCAGGTAGCCGAGCACCATCCCCGCCGGGCCGCCGCCGGCGATCACGCAGTCGCGTTCCAGGATCACGGTCATCGCGTCAGCTTCCTCGGATCGTCCGGCGGACACCGGGCCCCCGGGCCGTGGGGTTCCGGCAGGTCGCAGGCGCTCTCCGGCCCAGGGTGCAGCGTGCGGGGTGAACGTCGCGTCAGCTCCACGCCGGTGGGGACGAGGAGTCGGCATCCGCCGGCGCCGTAGGTGCGCTTCACCGCGGCGGGTGTTCGATGCAGCTCACGAACGGGGGTGGGGGCGCCCCTGGCGGACCGGGCCCTGCCATGACCCGGGCGATCGACAGGGGGGATCGAGATGTCGGCGCGACGACGACCGGACCCCGCCGACGAACTCGCGCGTGTCTTCGGGTCGCGGGGAGTCGGGTCGGGGCCGCCGGACTCGGCCGTGGCCTGGGCCCGGACCACCCTGCTCGGCGTGGACCTGGACCCCGAGCAGGACCGGGCCGCGGCGCTCCGGACGTTGCGTACGGAGAAGGGCCTGACCGCACGGGCGGCCGAGATGCTGGTGAACGAGCTCGTCCACGGTTGGTGACGTCGGGCACCGCGTGCCCGTCCTCGTCCACGACCGCAGCACCGACGCAGGCACCTGCGCGGACAGTGCTCAGGCCCGGGACTCCAGGGCGTCGCGGATCGGCAGCATCTTGATCTGCGCCTCCCGGGCCTCGATCTCCGGGTCGGACCCGGCGACGATGCCGCAGCCCGCCATCAGGCGCACCTCGCGGCCGTCCACCTGGGCACAGCGCAGCGCGATCGCGAACTCCCCGTCACCGGTGGAATCCATCCAGCCGACCGGGGCGGCGTACCGCTCCCGGGCGTGCGGTTCGAGCTCCCGGATCAGGGCCAGGGCCTCGGCGCGCGGGCTGCCGCCCACCGCCGCCGTCGGATGCAGCAGGGCGGCGACCTCCAGGGCGGTCGGGGCCCGGTCGTCCAGAGTGCCCCGGATGTCGGTGGCCAGGTGGGTGAGGTTGGCCAGCTTGAGCGGGTGCGGCCGGTCCGGGACGGCGAGCTCGACGCACCACGGTGCGAGGGTGTCGGCGACGGACCGCGCCGCGAACCGGTGCTCGGCGAGGTCCTTCTCGCTGGCGAGAAGCCCGGCCTCGATCGCCGCTTCACCCTGGCCGTGCTCGTCCCGCCAGGCGGTACCGGCCAGCACGCGGGACTCCACGACCCGACCGGTGCGGCGGACGAGCATCTCGGGGCTGGCGCCGACCAGACCGTCCACGGCGAAGGTCCAGCACGTCGGGTAGGAGCGGGCCAGCTGCCGCAGCAGGAAGCGCTCGTCGACCGGGAACTGGGCCGTGGCCAGCAGGTCGTGGGCCAGCACCACCTTGTCCAGCTCGCCGGCGTGGATCCGGTCGGTCGCCCGGGCCACCGCGCCGGTGAAGCCACCGACCGACAGGAACGCGTCGCTGTAGGTCACCCGGCCCGGGGTGGTCACCGGACGGACCGGCGTCGCACCCGGGCTGCCGAGGGTGGTGGTGAAGGCGGTCCCGTCGCGGCGGCCGTGCACCACCGACGGGACCACGGCCACGCTGGCGTCGTCGTCACCGAACCCCAGCGACACGAAGACCACGGGCCCGGTGCCCGGCAGGCCGATCTCGTCACGGACCTCCAGGCCGGCGCTCACCTCGGCCCACCACCGGGCGATCTGCCCGGCGGCGTCGGGGCCGTGCACGGTGGTGCGGGCGAAGACACCCGTGCCCACCAGGCCGTCCCCGTCGCGGACGAAGCTCGCGGAGCCGGTGGGGGAGGGGAGGGCGGCGATCAGTTCCGCCCCCGCGGACGCCGCCCGGGTGGTCGTCCGGACGCGCGTCGCCGCGGCGACTGGGGACGTCCGGGACAGGGTCACGACGCTCCACAGTAGTCGCGGGCCGACCGCCTCCCCGGGCCCGGCGGGGTGACGTCCGACGCCCCCTCGGGTGCATCCGCGCGCCGCCGGGGTGGGTGTCGTCCGCCGGTAGGCTCGCCGGACCGGTCGCTCCGCCGCAGGCCCGGTGCGTCCCCTGCCCGGGGCCGACGACGCGGTCGACACGCTGGAGTGGACCCATGACACGGCGAAGTGGCTCTCCCGTCCCCCCTCGCCCGGAGGGCGGTGTCGGATGAGCGTCCAGGACCTCGCCCTCGCCCCCCGCGTCCGCCCGACCGATCCGGGCCTGCTGGCCGATCTCGAGCGGGCCGCCCCGGGCCGGGTGGCCGCCCGGTCGCTGGACCGCCTGGCCATGGCCCACGACGCCTCCCACTACCTGCTCACCCCTTCGGCCCTGGTCAGTCCCGGGTCGGTGGACGAGGTCGCGGCATTGCTGGCCGCCGCCACCCGGCAGGCCACCCCGCTGACCTTCCGGTCCGGCGGGACCTCGCTGAGCGGGCAGGGCGTGACCGATTCCGTGCTGGTCGACACCCGCCGCCATTTCAAGCAGATCACCGTGCTGGAGGACGGCGCCCGGGTGCGGGTGCAGCCCGGCGCCACCATCCGGCAGGTCAACGCGCGCCTCGCCCGCCACGGACGCAAGCTCGGCCCCGACCCGGCCAGTGAGATCGCCTGCACCGTCGGCGGTGTCGTGGCCAACAACTCCAGTGGCATGGCCTGTGGCACCGAGTTCAACACCTATCGGACGCTCGAGTCGATGATCCTGGTGCTGCCCGGCGGCACGGTGATCGACACCGGCTCCGCCGATGCCGGCCGTCTGCTCCACGACCGGGAACGCGGGCTGCACGACGGGTTGATCGCGCTGCGCGACCGGGTGCGGGGGAACCCCGACTCGGTCCGGCGGATCACCGCGCAGTTCGCCATGAAGAACACCATGGGCTACGGGCTGAACGCGTTCCTCGACCACACCGAACCGGTCGACATCCTGACCCACCTGGTGATCGGGAGCGAGGGCACGCTGGGCTTCGTCGCCGAGGCCACCTTCCGCACCCTGCCGGTGCCCACCCACGCCGCCACCGGGCTGTTGGTCTTCCCGGACCTGCGCCGGGCCACCGATGCCCTGCCCGACCTGGTCGCCTCCGGTCTGGCCACCGTCGAGTTGTTGGACGCGGTGTCCCTCAAGGTCGCCCAGCACGACCCGAAGGCGGACGAGGTGCTGCGGACGTTCGCCGTGGCCGACCACGCCGCACTGCTCGTCGAGTTCCAGGAGCAGAGTGCGGACGCGCTCGCCGACCGGGAGCGGGCCGCGCGGCCGATGCTCACCGCTCTGCCGCTGACCCTGCCGCTCACCCTGACCCGGGACGCCGCCGCCCGCGCCGGTCTGTGGCACATCCGCAAGGGCCTGTACACGGCGGTGGCCGGGGCCCGCCCGTCCGGGACGACGGCTCTGCTCGAGGACATCGCCGTACCGGTGCCCGCGTTGGGCGACACCTGCGCGTCGCTCACCGAACTGTTCGCCCGCCACCGGTACGAGGAGAGCGTCATCTTCGGCCACGCCCGCGACGGCAACGTGCATTTCCTGCTGAACGAGCGTTTCGACCGTCCCGACGCCCTGGACCGGTACACCGCGTTCACCGACGACATGGTCGATCTCGTCCTCGGCGCAGGCGGCACCCTCAAGGCCGAGCACGGCACCGGCCGGATCATGGCGCCGTTCGTCCGCCGGCAGTACGGCGACGAGCTGTACGGGGTGATGCGGGAGATCAAGCGCCTCGTCGACCCGGCCGGTGTGCTCAATCCGGGTGTGGTCATCAGCGACGATCCGCTCATCCACGTCAAGCACCTGAAGACCACTCCGACGGTGGAGGCCGAGGTCGACCGGTGCGTGGAATGCGGCTACTGCGAACCGATCTGCCCCAGCCGCGATCTCACCCTGACCCCGCGGCAGCGCATCGTGCTGCGTCGGGAGATGCGGGACGCGGAGACGGCCGGGGACACCGCGCTGGTCCGCGAGCTGGAGCGCGACTACGACTACGCCGGCCTGCAGACCTGCGCGGTGGACGGTCTGTGCGAGACCAGCTGTCCGGTGGGCATCAACACCGGCCAGCTCGTCCGCACCCTGCGCGCGGAGGACAACGGCCGCGTCGTGCAGAAGGCGTGGGAGACCGCGGCCAAGCACTGGTCGACCGTCGCCCGGGCCGGCGGGGCCGCCCTGACCGCGGCCGACCGCGCCCCGTCGACCCTGGTCGTGGGCGCGTCGAAGCTGGGTCGCGCGGTGCTGGGCACGGACACCGTCCCGCTGTGGGCGCCCGACCTGCCGCGCGGCGGTGCGCCCCGCGTCCCGGCCCATCGTGACGGGGCCGAACTGGTCCACTTCCCGGCCTGCATCGGCACGATGTTCGGCCCGGTGGAGGGCTCGGCCGGGGCGAGCGCGGCGTTCACCGCGCTGTGCGAACGGGCCGGGGTCGCCCTGACCACCCCGGTGTCGATCGCCGGGATGTGTTGCGGCACACCGTGGAAGTCCAAGGGCCTGACCCAGGGGTACGCCGAGATGGCCGCACTGGTGCTGCCTGCACTGTGGGAGAGCACCCGGCACGGCGAGCTGCCGGTGGTGTGCGACGCCGCCTCCTGCACGGAGGGCCTGCGCGAGATGGTCGCCCACGGCCCCGAGCGATACCGCACGCTGTCGATCGTGGACGCGGTGACCGTGGTGCACGAGCAGGTGCTGCCCCGCCTGACCGTGACGCGCCCGGTGGACAGCGTCGTCGTCCACCCGACCTGCTCGTCCACCCGGCTGGGAACCAACACCGCCCTGCTCGCCCTGGCCGCCGCGGTCGGCGAGGACGTCGTCGTGCCTGACGGGTGGGGGTGCTGCGCCTTCGCCGGCGACCGGGGTCTGCTGCACCCGGAGCTGACCGCGTCGGCCACCGCCGCCGAGGCCGCGTCGGTGGCGAGAGCTCCCGCCCAGGCCTATGTCTCGACCAACCGCACCTGCGAGATCGGGATGACCCGGGCCACCGGGCACGAGTACCGGCACGTGCTGGAACTGCTGGAGGAACGGACCAGCTGAGCTCCCTGCCGGAACGGGGCGGGCGGATCGCGTCGAGTGGAGGGCACCGATGGCGGAATGGACGGCGGACCTGCGGGTCCGCATGGACGAACTCCTCGACGAGTACCGCGACGGTCTCCGGGGTGCCCTGGACGGGTTGACCGAGGAGGAGGCCAGGAGGTCCCTGGTCGTCTCCCGGACGACCCTGCTCGGACTGGTCAAGCACGTCACCTACGTGGAGGCCTTCTGGTTCGACCGTGCGGTCACCGGGCGCAGCCTGCGGGAGATCGGGGTGGCCGCCACCCCGGACCGGTCCTTCGTGCTCGCCGACGACGACACCGTCGCCTCGATCCAGCAGGCGCACCGTGACCAGTGCCGGCGTTCACGGGAGAACGTGGCCGGACTCGATCTGGGCGACGAGGTCACCGGGCACGGTGAGCGCACCGTGTGGGCCCTCTACGTCCAGGTGCTGCGCGAACTGGCCCACCACAGCGGGCACGCCGACATCCTGCGGGAGCAGATCCGCCCGTGAATGCCGCTGGGCCGGGCGGTCCGGCCGGCATGTGCTGTTCTGTCCGGATCGTCCCCGGAACGCCGAGGAATCGCAGCCGACAGTGATTCGATCAACACCGAAAGTATTGTCCGGACGGGGAAAAAGAATCATGGAATACGGAGTTCCGCGCCCCCCGGTCATGCTGCTAGCGTTCTGCCCGCGGAGCGTCCCGCGATGGTGAACGGGATTTCTGCATTTCCTTTGCTGGGGTGAAAGGAATGCCATGTCCCGTTCGATCAGGTCCCTTTCCCGCCCGACCCCGTCCGATCCGGTCCGTCGGGCCGGTCGTCGTGCGTCGGCCGCGCTGCTGATGGCGGGGGTCGTGGTGACGACGCTGTTCGTCCCGCCCCTGAGCGCGTCGGCCGCCCCCACCGACGCCGACAGCACCGGCATCGACAGCGCAGGCGTCGACAGCGCAGGCGTCGACGGTGCAGGCGTCGACGGTGCAGGGGTCGACAGCACCGGTGTCGACGGTGCGGACCTCGCCGGTGCGGATCCCGACGGGGCGACCGTCGACGGGGCGGACACCGATCGATACCGGGGCCGGTCGTTCGCCGTCCTGGCGGACGGTCTCACGGGGAACAAGGCCCTGGGCCTGTCCTCGGACGGCTCCCTGCTGCTCGGCGGGGCGAAGGCCGATGGCACCGGGGTGCTGCAGAAGGTCGTCCGGTCCGGCCGGTCCGCGGGGACGGTGACCACCCTGGCCGATCTGCCGGCCCAGCCCACCGATGTCGGTTCGGCCGGGCGGAAGGCCGTGTGGGTGCTGTTCGGCGCGTCGTCGTCACCGGAGGAGGGGCAGCCGCCGTCGGCTGTGGCTCCGGCCAACCGGCTCTACCGGTGGACCGAGCGCGGTGGGTTGGCCGAGGTCGCCGATCTGGGGGCCTTCGCTGCCGCGAACCCCGACCCGGCCGATCTGGAGGGCAATCCCGGGGAGTCCAACGCCTATGGGCTGCAGGCGTTGTCGGACGGCTCGGTGCTGGTGGCCGACGCCGCGGCCAATGCGCTGCGGCGGGTGTGGGCCGACGGACGGATCGTCACGGTGGCGCGATTCCCGGTGCAGGTCATCTCGACATCCCACATTCCCGATCCGACCCTGCCGCCCGAGCTGCCGGCCGAGGCGGTGCCGACGACGGTCACGGTGGGGCGGGACGGGGCCTGGTACGTGGGGGAGCTCAAGGGTTTCCCGTTCACGCCGGGCACGTCGAAGGTCTGGCGCATCGCTCGCGGGTCCCAGGACGTGACCTGCGATGCCGCCGCCCCGTCCCGGGCCTGTTCGGTCAGCCAGGACGGCCTGACGTCGATCATCGACATGACGGTCGACCGCCGCGGCCGGCTCGATGTGCTGGAACTGGTGAAGGGCGGGCTCGCGGCCGCGGAGGGCGCCGACCCGGCCGCCCCGCCGCCACCCGGCACGCTGGTGCAGATCGACCGCCGGGGCAACCGCATCGAGCTGGCCGCGGGGAAGATCGTGCTGCCCGGGGGCATCGTCGCCGACCCGTCCGGCCGCGGGGTGTACGTCACGGACGGTCAGCTGGTGCCCGGGGGCGGCCGGTTGCTCCGGATCGGCTGCTGAGCGCCGCCGGTCAGACCGACGGGGGCGGGCTCCGGTCCGCCCCCGTCGCGTCGTCCGGGTGGGCCACGTCCGGGTGCGGGACGACATCGGGTGCATCGCGCGGTTGTCGCTGCATGACGGAGCTCAGGGCCTGCAGGTATCCCCGCACGACGGACTGCTCGTCCGCCGGCAGCGACCGCGCGGCGGCATCCATCGCGGTGATGACCGGGACCCAGAAGTGGAACGACTCCGCGCGCCCGGCCGCCTCCAGATGCACGAGGACGCGGCGTCGGTCGGTCGGGTGCACCTCCCGCCGGACGACGCCACTGCTCTCCAGCCGGTCGACCAGCAGGGTCGCCGACGCGGTGCGGATACCCAGGTGATCGGCCAGTTCCCCGGGGCTCATCGGGCCCAGCATGTCCAGCAGCTCCAGGGCCGTCACGTCGGTGGTGTTGCGGCCCTGGGTGCGGGCGATGCGGTTGGTCATCTCCCGCGACGCGTGCATGACGTCGCGGACGGCGAGCGTCACCCCGGACAGGGGCGGCAGCTCCGCGGCCGGTCGGCTGTCCTCGATGGTCGCACTCCGATCACTAGTTTTCCTAGCTGCTAGGTTAACTGGAGACCCACCCCGGAACCACCCGGGGTGAGTGCGTCCGCCTGCCGAGGAGCCCGCCGTGCCCCGTCCGTCCGTCCTCATCTCCGGTGCCAGCGTCACCGGGACGACCCTGGCCCACTGGCTCGGTCGGTACGGCTTCGCCACCACGGTGGTCGAACGCTTCGACCAGCTGCGGGAGGAGGGGCATAACGTCGATGTCCGCGGCGCCGGCCGCGAGGTGCTCCGCCGGATGGGCCTCGAGGACGCCGCCCTGGCCGAGAACACCGGCGAGACCGGCACCGTGTTCGTCGACGACGACGGCGCGCCCATCGCCTCCTTCGCCGCGTCCACCGACGACACCACGGGCGCGACGGCCGAACTCGAGATCCTGCGGGGCCGCCTCGCCGGGTTGATCCACGACACCACCACGGCTGACACCGAGTACCTGTTCGGCGACCGGATCGCCGATCTGCAGGACACGGCCGACGGGGTCGAGGTCACCTTCGCCTCCGGCGCCACCCGGCGCTTCGACCTGGTGCTGGTGGCCGAGGGGGTCAACTCCCGCACCCGCCGGTTCGTGTCGGGCGCTCCGGCGCGGCGGTACCTGGGCATGTACTGCGCGTACCTGACGATCCCGCGGACCGCCGAGGACGACGACACCTGGCGCTGGTACAACGCTCTCGGCGGTCGCAGTGTCAACCTCCGGCCGGACAACGTGGGCACCACCCGGGCGTTGCTCAACTTCCTGTCCGACACCCGCGGCATCGACCAGCTCGATCGCGACGGCCAGGTCACCATCCTGCGGCGGGTGTTCGCCGATGCCGGGTGGGCCGCGCCGCGGGTGCTGGCCGCCCTGGACGACGCACCGTTCTACTTCGAGGACCTGGCCCAGGTCCACCTCGACCGATGGAGCCGCGGCCGGGTCGCCCTCGCCGGCGACGCCGCGCACTGCGCCTCCCCGGTCAGCGGCATGGGCACCACCCTCGGAGTGACCGGCGCCTACGTGCTCGCCACCGAGATCGCCCGCGCCACCCGGGGTGACACCGTCGACCACCGCGCGGCCTTCGACCGCTACGAGGAGATCCTGCGGCCGTACGTGGCCAAGGCGCAGAAGCTGCCGCCGGGGGTGCCCGGCGTCGCCAACCCGCGCACCCGCCGGGGGCGCGCGCTGTTCCGGACGGCTCTGCGCGTCGCGGCCAGTGCACCGGCCCGCAAGATCGGCAGCCTGGGCGGGCGGTACTTCACCCCGCCCGCCGACGACTTCGTCCTGCCGGACGTCGTCACCGGCCGGCTCGCGTCGGCGGCCGGCTGACCGCTCCGCCGCCGGCTGACCGCTGAGCCGCCGGAGGATCAGCCGGTCGACCCCGTGCTCTGCACGCCCTGCACGATGAACCGCTGCAGGCCCAGGAACACCAGCAGCATGGGCAGGATGGAGAACAGCGCGGCGACGAACAGCTGGGACAGGTTGACCGTCTGCGCGGTGAGGAAGGTCGACACCGCGACCTGCACCGTCCAGGAGTCGGAGTCCTGCGCGATGACCAGCGGCCAGAGGAACGCGTTCCAGCTGCCGATGAAGGTGATGGTGCCGATCGCGGCGATGAACGCCGCGGAGTTGGGGACCACGATGCGGCGGAACACCCCGAAGTAGCCCAGGCCGTCGACCCGACCGGCGTCCTCCAGGTCCTGCGGGAAGTTCAGGAACCACTGGCGGAACAGGAATGTCGCCAGCGCCTGGAACAGGCCGGGGATGATCAGCCCCTGCAGGTCGGACACCCAGCCCAGGGTGGAGACCAGCACGAAGGTCGGCACGAAGGTGACCGCGGCCGGGATGAGCAGGGTGGCCAGGATGAGCCCGAAGACGACATTGGCGTACCGGTAGGGGATCCGGGCCAGCCCGTACCCGGCCAACGCCGACACCACCAGCGTGCCCAGGGTCTGCACGGTGGAGATGACCAGCGAGTTGACCATGCTGCGCAGCATGGGCACCGCCGGGTCGGCGAAGAGGGTGGAGATGTTCTCGAAGTGCAGCGTGGTCGGGAAGAAGGTCCACCCCGGCGCGGTGATGTCGCGGTTGGTCGACAGGCCGTTGCGCACCAGCAGGTAGAACGGCACGAGGAACAGCACGGCACCCGCGGACAGGGTGATCAGGCGCAGGGCCGCGCCGACCCGCTCGGCCCGGCCGCGCGGGCCCGCCCCGGGGTGTCGCGGCACCCGGGTCGCGGTCGGAGCCGGTGCGCTCGCGGGCAGGGGCGTGCTCACTGGTCCCCCCGCCGACCGAAGCCGAGGAACTTGGCCTGCAGCACGGTGACCACGGCGATGAGGGCGGCCAGGATGACCGCCCCCGCGCTGCCGTGCCCGAAGTCCTGCTGGTTGCCCAGCGCGATGTAGTACAGGTAGACCAGCGGCGGCCGGGCGTAGGGCGGATACCCGCCGCCGCCCGAGGCGCCGGCGTTCGCCAGCAGGTTGTAGAACTCGTCGAACGCCTGGAACGCGTTGATGAGCAGCAGCACCAGGATGGCCACCGAGGTGGCCCGCAACTGCGGGAAGGTGATGTACCGGAACGTCTGCCAGCCCGGTTTCGCACCGTCGACCGCGGCCGCCTCGTACAGCACGGGCGGGATCCGCTGCAGCCCGGCCAGGAAGAGGATCATGAAGAACCCGACCTGCAGCCACAGCCGCAGGGAGACGATGACCAGCCAGTACCAGGGAGGTTGGGTCACCGAGAGCCAGGCCACCGGCTCGATGCCCACGGCGCGCATCAGCGTGTTGGCCAGGCCGAAGCGCACTCCGTTGAAGATGGAGAGCTTCCAGATCAGCGCCCCCACGACGTAGGAGCACGCGGTGGGCAGGAAGTACACCGAGCGGAAGAAGGTGCGCAGCACTCCGACCCGGTTCAGCATCAGCGCGAGGCCCAGCGACACCGCCAAGGTCAGCGGCACGATGAACGCGGCGAAGACCACGAACGTCCCGAGGCTGGACAGGAACGCCGGGTCGGTCAGCATGTCCCGGTAGTTGTCCAGCCCCACGAACACGGTGGGGGTCACCGTGTTCCGCGCCTCGTAGAAGCTGAGCCAGATGCTCCAGCCCATCGGGACGTAGACGAACACCAGCAGGCCGAGGAAGAACGGGCCCACGAAGGCCCAGAACCACAGCGTGCGGTTCTGATCGCCGGCCAGGCGACGCCGCAGGCCCGGTCGCGCCGCCGCCCGGGGCTCCGGCGCCGCGGTCACCGCGGAGGCCGTGGTCGGTGCCGGCCCGCCGGGCAGGGTCACCCGGCGACCCGGTCGAGTTCGGCCTGGACCGTCTGGGCGACGGTCGCCATCTCCGCGGCCGGATCGGAGCCGTCCTTGATGATCCGGGTGACGGCATCGCTCAGGGCGGTGCCGCTGGCCGGGGTCCACAGCAGCGGGGTCTGGGCATGACCGTTCTGCTCGACCAGGGTGACCGCGTCGGCGGCCGGGCCGCTCTTGAGGCCCTCGGCCTGGTCGGCCAGGCTGGTGCGGGCCGGGATGTGGAAGCCGTAGCTCTGCGCCCAGTCGATCTGGTCCTCGGTCCGGTCCACCCAGAGGTACTTCACGAAGGCCTTGGCCGCGTCCGGGTTCGTCGACTTCGCGCTGACCGCCGACCCGTAGGCGCCGATCGGCACCGAACCGGCGCCCACGGTCGCGCTGTAGGCGGGCCAGGGCAGCACCCCGAAATCGTCACCCAGGCCCTCCTGCAGTGCCGGAAGGGTCCACAGCCCGGTCCACTGCATGGCGGTGAGCCCGTCGACGAGGGCGGACGGATCGGACCAGTCGGCGGGGGCGCCGAGCAGCAGCGAGCCGCTGGTGAACAGGCCGTGCAACCGGCCCAGGGCCTCGGCGACCAGTGGGTCGGTGAACCCGATCTGGTTGTCCGCGGTCAGGTAGTCCGCGCCGACCGACCACATCACCGGCCCGGGCAGTACCCCGGCGCCACCGTCGTTCCCGACGAACAGGCCCTTGACGTCGGCGGTGGTCAGTGCGGCCGCGGCCGCCTCGAGCTCGTCGAAGGTCGTGGGCGGCTGCAGCCCGGCCGCCTCCAGCAGGCTCTTGCGGTAGACCAGCAACTGCATGTCGATCACCTGCGGGACCCCGTACAGCTTGCCCTGCCAGGTCATCCGCTCGATGAGCGACGGGGTGAAGTCGCCCGCCGCGTCGCCGAGGATGCCGGTCAGCTCGACGACCTGACCGCTCTGGATCTGGTCGATGGACGGCCCGTTCCCCGCCTCGAAGACGTCCGGGCCGGAGTCGGTGAGCAGCGCCGCGGCGACCTTCTTGTCGTAGTCGCCGGGGGACCACTGCACCGACACGGTGGCATCGGGGTAGGCGGCGGCGTACCGCTCGACCGCCTGCTGCGTCCCGGCCTCGCCGTACTGGTGGTACCACTGCGACAGCGTGGGCTTCGTGGCCGCCCCCGTGCCCGATCCCGCGGCGGCGACGGTCGTGGCGCCCTCGCGCCCGGTGTTCGAGCCGCAGGCCGCGAGGAGGCCGGCGGCGGCGAGGCCGGACCCGGTCTGCAGGAACCGACGTCGGCTCCAGGACGAGTCCGTGGACGGGGGGGTTCGGATGGGGGCGTGGGGGAGGACCACGGGACACCTCCGGGGTGCGCGG
Organism: Nakamurella flavida; assembly: GCF_030811475.1. Lineage (NCBI taxonomy): Bacteria > Bacillati > Actinomycetota > Actinomycetes > Nakamurellales > Nakamurellaceae > Nakamurella > Nakamurella flavida. Next base: position 1,714,209 of record NZ_JAUSQV010000001.1, on the reverse strand, counting down.
AGCGATGTGCTTGTCCGGCGGTTGTCGGACCGGGTCGTCACCTGGAGCACCCCCACACGTCGAACGGGGTTGCCGCCCGGCAAACCAGGGTTTGACGCCGGGACTCATGACCGTTTCGGACGCTAGACCCGGTGTCGACGGGTCGCAACCCCGAGGCGGGCCGGCCGTCGACCGTCACACCCGCCTGATCCGTACCGGTCCGCCCCGGTGGGGCGGACCTCAGGACTGCAGCCGGGCTCGGGCGATCACCACGGTGGCGCCGATGTCATCGGATCGCCCCACGACTGCGGTCAGGCCCGCCGCCACGCAGGCCTGCACGGTGAGATCGGCCTGCCGGTCGCTGGTCTCGACGAGCAGATACCCCCCCGGGATCAGCCACCGGGGGGCCAGGGCGGCGACCCGGCGGTGCACGTCCACGCCGTCGGACCCGCCGTCCAGGGCGATCCGGGCCTCGTGATCCCGGGCCTCCGGCGGCATCGACGCGATCGCCCCGGTCGGCACGTAGGGGGCGTTCGCCACGATCACGTCGACCCGGCCGAGCAGGTCACGGGGCAGCGGGTCGTCGAGGTCACCGAGCAGTGCGGTACCGATCCCGGCGAGATTGCGTTCCGCGCAGGCGATCGCAGTCGGGTCCAGGTCGACGGCGAACAGGACGAGACTCTCGACCTGCCGGGCGATCCCGGCCGCGACGGCACCCGACCCGCAGCACAGATCGACCACCGCCGCACCCGGGCCCACGAGGGCGACGGCCCGCTCGACGAGGAACTCGGTGCGCCGGCGGGGGACGAAAACCCCGGCGGTGACGGCGATCCGCATCCCGCAGAAGGCGGTCCACCCCAGGATGCACTCCAGCGGTTCGCCGTCGACCCGGCGCGCCACCCACTCCGTCAGCTGCCCGTCCGAGGTCGCCTCCGCGACCAGCAGGGCGGCCTCGTCCTCGGCGAACACGCAGCCGGCCCGACGCAGGGTCGCGACGACAGCCGCGTCCACCTGCATCCCGTGATCGTCCATCACGTCCTCCTGTCGACCCCGCGGACGGGGTCGACAGGACGGTAGCCGCCGGAGGTCCGGGCGGGTGGGATCAGGCGGACAGGCGCGGGTAGTCGGTGTAGCCCTCGGCGCCGCCGCCGTAGAAGGTGTCCGGGTTCGGGTCGTTCTCCGGGTGGCCGCCGGCCCAGCGCTCGACGAGATCGGCGTTGGCGATGACCGGACGGCCGACGGCGACCACGTCGGCCAGGTCGGAGTCGATGAGGTGGTGGGCCTCCTCGCGCGTGGTCATCTCGGCGAAGCCGGTGTTCATCATCACCGGGCCCCCGAAGCGGGTGGCCAGCTCGCGGACCAGCTCGGATGCCGGGTCCTTGTGCAGGATGCTCAGGTAGGCCAGGCCCAGCGGGGCCAGGCCGTCGACGAGCGCCCCGTAGGTCGCCGTGACATCGGCGGTGTCGGTCTCCGCGACGTCCTGGATGTTGTGCGCGGGGGACAGGCGGATCCCCACGCGTCCCGCGCCGATCTCGGCGGCCACCGCCGTGGTGACCTCCAGCACGAACCGGGCGCGCTCGGCGGGGCTGCCGCCGTACCCGTCGGTGCGCTGGTTGGACGCCGGGGACAGGAACTCGTGCAGCAGGTACCCGTTGGCACCGTGCACCTCCACCCCGTCGAGGCCGGCGTCCACCGCACGCCGGGCGGCGTCCACGAACTCCTGCTTGACGGTGTCGAGCTCGGCGGTGGTCAGGGCGTGCGGCACCGGGTACGGAGCCTTGCCGGCCGGGGTGTGCACCTCGCCGTCGATGGCGATCGCGCTCGGGGCCACGATGCGATCGGTCCCGGTGACGTCGGTGTGCGACACCCGTCCGGCACTCATCACCTGCATGACGACGACGCCGCCACGCTCGTGCACGGCGTCCGCCACGCGGGCCCACCCGGCGGCCTGCTCCGGCGTGACGATGCCGGGCTGGCCCGGATACCCCCGCGATTCCGCGCTGGGGTAGGTGCCCTCGGTGACGATCAGGCCGAGGCCGGCGCGCTGGGCGTAGTAGTCGGCGACGAGCTCGCCCGGGACGCCGTCCACGCTGGAGCGCATCCGGGTCAGGGGGGCCATCGCGACCTTGTTGCGCAGCTCCAGGGAGCCGAGGGTGACGGGGGAGAACAGATCCACGGGGACGTCCAAACGGAGAGGCGACAGGGGCTGGGGGATGGGCGCCCGCAGGGAGCGCCGGTCGTCGGTCACAGCGGTACGGCTCGTGGCGGTATTCCGGATCCGGACCGTGGTGGCGGCCACAGCTCGTGATCGCGGGGTCGGACGGGACCTTCCTAGACTGGACGGGTGTCGGCTCCGAGGACGTCCCCGCCCGCAGGTGCGGCGACCCCGGACGGTCCGCCCGGAGCGGATGCCGCGGCTCGGCCCCGGCGGGACCGACCCGTCCGCCCGGCCTGGTCGTGGGCCGCCCGGGTGGTCGCACTGCTCGGTGTCGCGGTCGTCGTGATGGTGGTGGCCCTGGGGGTCGGCATGCGCCTGGACGACGCGGCGATCGACCGGAACCCCGGGACGGCGACCGCCACGGTGCTGTCGGTCTCGCCGTTGCGCACCGGGATCGAGTTCGTCGAGGGTGGCGGGCTGACCGTGCGGCCCACCACGGGTGTCCTGTACCCGGGGCTCCTCTCCGTCGGGCAGCAGTTCCTCGTCGAGTACTCCACCCAGGATCCGACCGTGGTCCGGGTGGCCGGGCGGACCGCTGCCGTCGGCACGCTGCCCCTGGTGTTCACGCTCCTGGGCACGGTGGCCGTCGCCGGCCCGACCGTCTGGCTGTTCCGCCGGCGGTCCGGGCGCCCGCTCTGGTGACCCTCTGCTCCGTCACGGCCTGCTCCGTCACGGCGGCCGGCTGGGTGCCCGTCCTGCCGCCGCCGCCGCCGGCGCTCAGCCGCACGTTCCGCTCGGGCCGGCCCGTGTTCCGGCCTGGGTAGGCTGACCGGGCACGATCGGCGCAGGGGAGTGGTCATGGGTAGGGCGGGTCTGGAGAAGCAGCCGCAGCAGGTTGCCGCGATGTTCGACGCGGTGGCGGAGCGGTACGACCGCACCAACACCCTGCTGTCGTTCGGGCAGGACCGGCGCTGGCGGCGGTTGAGCGTGCGGGCGCTGGGCCTGACCCCCGGCCAGCGGGTGCTCGACGTGGCGGCGGGTACGGCGGTGTCCACGCAGGCCCTCACCCAGACCGGCGCCTGGTGCGTGGCCAGCGACTTCTCGCTCGGCATGTTGCGCGCCTCCCGGCACCTGCAGATCCCCCGGGTGGCCGGTGACGCCCTGCGACTCCCGTTCGCCGACGGGGCGTTCGACGCGGTGACGATCTCCTTCGGCCTGCGCAACGTGGTGGACGTGCCGGCGGCGTTGGCCGAGTTCGCCCGGGTCACCCGGCCCGGTGGGCAACTCCTGGTCTGCGAGTTCTCCCACGCCCGCCCGGCCCCGGTGGCCGCGGTCTACCGCTGGTACCTGCACCACGTCCTGCCGCGGCTGGCCCGTCGGGTCTCCTCCAACGCCGAGGCCTACCTGTACCTGCAGGAGACCATCGACGCCTGGCCGGACCAGGCCGGCCTGGCCCGGTTGATGACCACGGCCGGCTGGGGCGAGGTCGCCTGGCGGAACCTCACGTTCGGGGTCGTCGCCCTGCACCACGCCGTCCGCAGCTGATCCGGCCACGGTCCGCGGGGGCCGTTCACCCGATCGTCACCACGCCCGGGACCCCTACCGGGTGGCACCGTCGGTCCCGCGTCCTACACTGGGCGAGCACCACTTCGTGAACGGTTTCACAAGCTCGTTCACGGAGCCCGACACGGGGGATGGCCGCCGCCACATCCCTCTCGCCAGCGGGCGGTGCGAGAGGACGAGATGACCGTGCACCAGCTCCACCCCTCGGACACCACCGCCGACGTGATCGTCGTCGGTGCCGGTCCCGCGGGCTCCACGGTGGCCACGTACCTGGCCCGCAGCGGCGTCGACGTCCTGCTGCTGGAGAAGTCGGTGTTCCCGCGCGAGAAGGTCTGCGGCGACGGCATCACCCCGCGCGGCGTGAAGCAGGTGCTGGCCCTGGGCATCGACGTCTCCGGCCCGGACTGGATGAAGAACAAGGGCCTGCGGGTCGTCGGTGCCGGTCGCTCGGTCGAGCTCGACTGGCCCACCCTGCAGGACTATCCCGATTTCGGGCTGGTCCGCACCCGTCGCGACTTCGACGGCATGCTCGCCGAACTGGCCGTCAAGGCCGGCGCCCGGTTGCACACCGGCACCACCGTCTCCGGCCCGATCCGGGACGAGGCCACCGGCCGCATCACCGGGGTCACCGCCACCGTCCGGGACGCCGACGAGGTGGCCGACAACGCCGGCCGGTCCGGCAAGGGCGCCAAGCGGGAGATGACCTTCCACGCCCCGCTGGTCATCGCGGCCGACGGGGTGTCCGCCCGGGTCGCCCTGGGCATGGGCATCGCCAAGCGCGACGACCGTCCGCTCGGGGTGGCCGTCCGGCGCTACTACACCAGCCCTCGCACGCACGACGACTACCTGGAATCGCACCTGGAGCTCTGGGACCGCAGCAACGCGCGGTCGCCGAAGCTCCTGCCGGGTTACGGCTGGATCTTCGGCCTGGGCGACGGCACGGTCAACGTCGGGCTGGGCATGCTGAACTCCTCGTCGGCGTTCGGCAAGACCGACTACCGCGCCCTGCTGAAGACCTGGCTCGACGGCACCCCGGAGGAGTGGGGGCTGCGCGAGGAGAACGCCATCGGCGGCATCGGGGGAGCCGCACTGCCGATGGGCTTCAACCGCACCCCGCACTACGCCGACGGACTGCTGCTCATCGGTGATTCCGGTGGGGCGGTCAATCCGTTCAACGGCGAGGGCATCGCCTACGCGATGGAGTCCGCCGCCCTGGCCGCTGATTCGGTGCTCCAGGCGCTCGGCCGGCCGGAGGGGATCAGCCGCGAGGCGGCCCTGCACGGTTACGCCACCGCGATGACCGATCACCTGGGTTCCTACTACCGGTTGGGCGGGGTGTTCTCCACCCTGATCGGCCACCCGAAGATCATGCAGGCCGCCACCCGGCTCGGCCTGCCCCGCAAACACCTCATGTACCTGGTCCTCAAGCTGCTCGCGGGTCTGTACGACAACCGCGACGGTGACTGGGCCGACCGTGTCGTCCGTGGATTGACCAAGATCGCACCCACCGTGTAGTTCCCGCGCTCTTCCCAGCGAAGGGGAGTTCGATGACGAGCTCTTATTTGCCGATCCTGATCCTGCTCGTCGTGGCGGGCGGATTCGCCGTGACCTCGGCGACGTTCGTGACGGACGCGCTGGGACCGCGCCGGTTCAACCGCGCCAAGCTGGACGCCTACGAGTGCGGGATCCAGCCGACCCCGCTGCCGGTGGGCAGCGCGGGGCGTTTCCCCGTCAAGTTCTATCTGACGGCCATGCTCTTCATCGTCTTCGACGTGGAGATCATCTTCCTGTACCCGTGGGCGCAGTCCGCGATCCCGCTGGGTGTCTTCGGTCTTGTCGAGATCGGCCTGTTCATGATCACCGTCGGCGCCGTCTACGTGTACGTGTGGCGCCGCGGCGGACTGGACTGGGACTGATGACCCCGCCGCCCGTCCGTCCCGGTCCTGCCGGCGGCCCGCCCCCGAACCTCCCCGCGCGTCCGAGAAAGGCGGCCCGGCATGGGTCTTGAGGAGAAGCTGCCCAGTGGTGTGTTGCTGACGAGCGTGGAGAAGTTGGTGAACTGGACGCGCAAGGCGTCGCTGTTCCCCGCCACGTTCGGCCTCGCGTGCTGCGCCATCGAGATGATGACGACCGGAGCCCCCCGGTACGACCTGGGTCGGTTCGGCATGGAGGTGTTCCGCGCCTCGCCGCGGCAGGCCGACCTGATGATCGTGGCCGGCCGGGTCAGCCAGAAGATGGCGCCGGTGCTCCGGCAGATCTACGACCAGATGGCCGAACCGAAATGGGTGCTGGCCATGGGGGTCTGTGCGTCCTCCGGCGGCATGTTCAACAACTACGCGATCGTCCAGGGTGTCGATCACATCGTCCCGGTGGACATGTACCTCCCGGGCTGCCCGCCGCGGCCGGAGATGCTCATCGACGCCATCCTCAAGCTGCACGCCAAGATCTTGGACGAGCCGCTCGGGCCGGTTCGGGCCGGCGAGCTCGCCGGAGAGCGCACCGATCTCGTGGCCTCCTCCGTGCGGTACGGCAAGGGGCGCGAGCTGCCCGTCGGCGCCCCGGGATGGCACGCGTGACGCCCGCGGACGGGCCCGCCGACGGGGTACCGGCCGTCCCGGCCCCGGGCGGTGCCCCCGGGCAGACGACGAGCGCCGCGGGCGGGTACAGCTCGGTGGACAGCCCGGGTGAGTCGCCCGCCGGGACCACCGACGACGCCAGCGCCGGACCGGAAGGCAGTCGCGGCGCGGACGGGACCGCCCTGTCGCAGCAGGGTTTCGCGCAGGCCTCGCCGCCCGTCACCGGCTCGGGGGTGGAACGGCACGGAATGTTCGGGACGCACGGTGGAGGTGACACCTCCGGCTACGGCGGCCTGGTGCAGGAGCCCTACTCCCCGGTGCCCGCCGAACGACCGTTCGGCGGCTGGTTCGACGAGGTGTCCGACGCACTGGCCGCGGCGATGGCCGACCGCGGCATCCCGGCCCGGGCGCTCCGGCAGACCACCGTCGCCCACGGCGAGATCACCTACTACGTGGAGCGCGACCACCTCAACGGACTGCTGTGGACGTTCCGGGACGACCCCGCCCTGCGGTTCGAGATGTGTTCCTCCCTCTCCGGTGTCGACTACGGACCGGGCGCCCGCGAGCGGCTGCACGTGGTCTACGAGCTGACCTCGATGACCTATCGGCGGCGGGTCCGTCTCGAGGTGGCGGTCTCGTCGGACGATCCGCACGTGCCCAGCGCGGTCGAGATCTACCCGACCGCCGACTGGCACGAACGCGAGGCCTGGGACATGTTCGGGATCGTGTTCTCCGGGCATCCGGCACTGACCCGCATCCTCATGCCCGACGACTGGGACGGTCACCCGCAACGCAAGGACTACCCGCTCGGCGGCATCCCGGTCGAGTACAAGGGTGCCGAGATCCCGCCCCCCGACCAGCGGAGGAGATACGGATGAGCCCGACCCGTTCCACCGGGCGGCACGCCGCCCCGACCGTCGACCCCGCTGCCGGCTCCCGGCCCGACGGGGATCCGGACCCCGCCGACGCGGCTGACACCGTGGGGGACCCGGCCGCGCGCCGCGCGCGGGAACGCCGCACCACCGAGGGTCGGATGTTCACCGTCACCGGCGGCGACTGGGACGACATGGTGGCGGGCCTGGGTTCCCGCGAGGACCAGGACGACATCGGCAGCGACGCCCACGAGCGGTTGATCATCAACATGGGCCCGCAGCACCCGTCCACCCACGGCGTGCTGCGGCTCATCCTGGAACTCGAGGGCGAGACGGTGGTGCAGGCCCGGTCGGTGATCGGCTACCTGCACACCGGCATCGAGAAGTCCTGCGAGTACCGCACCTGGACCCAGGGCGTCACCTTCGTGACCCGCGCCGACTACCTCTCGCCCGCCTTCAACGAGACGGCCTACTGCATGGCCGTGGAGAAGCTGCTGGACATCGAGGTACCGCGCCGGGCCCAGGTCATCCGGGTGCTGCTCATGGAGCTGACCCGGATCTCGTCGCACCTGGTCGCGCTGGCCACCGGCGGCATGGAGCTGGGCGCGCTCACCGGTATGACGGCCGGCTTCCGGGAACGGGAGGAGGCCCTGCACCTGATGGAGTTCCTCACCGGGCTGCGGATGAACATGGCGTTCGTCCGGCCCGGCGGGGTGGCCCAGGAGATCCCGGAGGGGTCGGCCGAGCGGATCACCGCCTTCATCCAGGTCATGGAGTCCCGACTGCCGGAGTACGACAAACTGCTGACCGGCCAACCGATCTGGAAGGCCCGGATGCAGGGCGTCGGGATCCTCCCGCTCGAGGGGTGCATGCAGCTGGGCATCACCGGGCCCATCCTGCGGTCGGCCGGCCTGCCCTGGGATCTGCGCAGGGTGACGCCGTACTGCGGGTACGAGGAGTACGACTTCGAGGTGCCCACGGCGACCGAGGCGGACTGCTACGCCCGCTTCCGGTTGCGGATCGCCGAGATGCACGAATCGCTCAAGATCATGAAGCAGGTCGTGGGACGGCTCGCCGAACCGGGCCCGGTCATGGTGCAGGACGCCAAGGTGGCCTGGCCGGCGCAGTTGTCGGTCGGCGCCGACGGCATGGGCAACTCGTTGGACTACATCCGTCGCATCATGGGCCAGTCGATGGAGTCTTTGATCCACCACTTCAAGCTGGTCACCGAGGGGTTCGCCGTGCCCGCCGGGCAGGCGTACGTGGCGATCGAGAACCCCCGCGGGGAGCTGGGCTGCCACGTGGTCTCCGACGGCGGCACCCGTCCCTTCCGTGTGCACCTGCGGGACCCCGGGTTCGTCAACCTGCAGGCCATGCCGGCCATGGCCGAGGGATCGCTGATCGCCGACGTCGTCGCCGCGGTCGCATCGATCGACCCGGTCATGGGAGGGGTGGACAGGTGACGGCCATGGTGAGGGTCCCGGTCCCGCTCGCGGTGACGGTCCGGTCGGCAGGCGCTCCGAGCGAGGGGATGGCATGAGCACACGCATCGGGGTCCCGGAGTTCGTCGACACCGGGTGGGTGTTCTCCCCGGCCACCCATGCCGAGGCGACGGAGATCATCGGCCGGTACCCACAGTCGCGATCGGCCCTGCTGCCCCTGCTGCACCTGGTGCAGTCGGTGGAGGGGTTCGTGTCGCGGCCCGGGATCGCCTTCTGCGCGCGGGTCCTCGACCTGACCGAGGCCGAAGTGGCTGCGGTGGCGACGTTCTACACGATGTACAAGCGTTCACCCTGCGGTCAGCACCTGGTCAGCGTGTGCACCAACGCGCTGTGCGCGGCACTGGGCGGTGACGCCATCTACGCGACGGTGTCCGCGCACCTGGGGGTCGGGCACGAGGAGACGGCGGGGGAGCCCGGCACGCCGGGGTCCATCACCCTGGAGCACGCCGAGTGCCTGGCCGCCTGCGACATGGCCCCGGTCCTGCAGGTCAACTACGAGTACTACGACAACCAGACCCCCGACGCCGCCCTGGATCTCGTCCTCGCCCTGCAGGCCGGGGTGAAGCCGCCGCCCACCCGGGGGGCCCCGCTGACGGACTTCCGGTCCGTCGAGCGGGAGATCGCCGGTGTGTACGACGATCTCGCTGCCCGGGTGGAGGGGCCGTCCGCCGCGCCGAGCACCCTGCGCGGCGTCACCCTCGCCGAGCACACCGATCAGCGGGCTCCGGCGATGCCGGATACCGTCACCTTCCCCGACCTCCCGCCGAAGAAGTGAGGTGGCTCCGATGACCGAAGCCGAACCGGGGCCCCGGGCCGTTCCCCCGCCGACCGCCACCACGGCCGCTGCCGGCCGTCCGCTGTCCGACGCGCTCGACGCCGCGACCACCGACCGCCCGCTGGGCCCGGGGTCGGCGTCGTCCCCGGGGACGGGTGAGCCGCCGTCGCCCCCGCCCGCCGGGATCGTGCCGGCCGTCGCCCCCACCGGGGCCCCGGCCGTCGCCCACTGGCCCACCCCGGAGGCGGACGACGCGGCTTCGATGACGCCGGTGCTCACCCGGCGCTGGGCCGCCCCGAGGTCCTGGTCGATCGAGAGCTACGAATCCCTCGGCGGTTACGCGGCCCTGCGCTCGGCGCTGACCGTGGCGCCGGGGCGGATCACCGAGCTGGTCAAGCAGTCCGGCCTGCGCGGCCGCGGCGGCGCCGGCTTCCCCACCGGACTCAAGTGGTCGTTCCTGCCGCCGGCCGACGGTGGGCCCCGCTACCTCGTCATCAACGCCGACGAAGGAGAACCGGGGACCTGCAAGGACATCCCGACGATGATGGCCGACCCGCACTCGCTGATCGAGGGCGCGATCATCACCTGCTACGCGATCGGGTCGTCCTTCTGCGCGATCTACATCCGCGGGGAGGCGGTGCACTGCCTGCGCCGGGTGACCCACGCGGTGGCCCAGGCCCGGGCAGCCGGGTACCTCGGTTCCGACATCCTCGGCAGTGGTTTCGACCTGGAGATCGTGGTGCACGCCGGCGCCGGGGCGTACATCTGCGGGGAGGAGACGGCGCTGCTGGACTCCCTGGAGGGCCGCCGCGGCCAGCCGAGGCTGAAGCCGCCGTTCCCGGCCGTGGCCGGTCTCTACGCGCGGCCGACCGTGGTGAACAACGTGGAGACGATCGCGTCGGTCCCGGCAATCGTCAGCGGCGGGTCGGACTGGTACCGCTCGATGGGGACCGAGAAGTCGCCCGGCTCGAAGATCTACTCGCTGTCCGGTCACGTCACCCGGCCCGGGCAGTACGAGGCTCCCATGGGCACCACCCTGCGGCAGCTGCTGGTCGCCGCGGGCGGCATGCTCGGCGGGATCCCGCTGAAGTTCTTCACCCCCGGCGGCTCGTCCACGCCCATCTTCACCCCGGCCCAGCTCGACGTCCCGCTGTCCTTCGACGACGTCGCTGCGGCCGGGTCGATGCTCGGCACTACGGCCCTGATGTGCTTCAACGAGACGGTGTCCGTGCCGTGGGCCGTCTGGAAATGGCTGGAGTTCTACAAGCACGAGTCGTGCGGCAAGTGCACCCCCTGCCGGGAGGGCACCGGCTGGCTGGTGCAGATCCTGCGCCGGGTCGTCTCCGGTCACGGGACCCTGGAGGACCTGGACACGATGGCCGACGCGGCGTCCAACATCGCCGGTCGCTCGTTCTGCGCCCTCGGTGATGCGGCGGCCACCCCGATCCTCTCGTCCTTCAAGCACTTCCGGCACGAGTTCGAGGATCTGGTCACCGGGCGCACCGCGCCCGTCGTCCAGGTCGCCCAGCTGGCGGGGGCCCACTGATGACCCAGGTCGCGACACCGCCGGCCGGGACCGGCGAGCCCGAACCCGCCCCGCCGGGGCACGTCCGGCTGACCATCGACGGGCACAGCGTGATCGCCCCCAAGGGCGAGCTGGTCATCCGGGCCGCCGAGCGCCTCGGCATCGCCATCCCGCGCTTCTGCGACCACCCGCTCCTCGAACCGGTGGGCGCCTGCCGCCAGTGCCTGGTCGAGGTCGAGATGGGCGGCCGGCCCATGCCCAAGCCGCAGGCGTCGTGCACCCAGACCGTCGCCGACGGGATGGTCGTCAGGACCCAGCTGAGCAGCCCGGTGGCGGAGAAGGCGCAGCGCTCCAACCTGGAGTTCCTGCTGCTGAACCATCCGCTGGACTGCCCGATCTGCGACAAGGGCGGGGAGTGCCCGCTGCAGAACCAGACCCTGGCGGGCGGCGACGCCCATTCCCGCATGCACGAGCCCAAGCGGGTCTTCACCAAACCCATCGCGGTGTCCAGCGAGATCCTGCTCGACCGGGAACGCTGTGTGCTCTGCCAGCGCTGCACCAGGTTCTCCGACCAGATCGCCGGTGACCGGTTCATCGACCTGCTGGAACGCGGCTCCGCCCAACAGATCGGCGTGGCCTCGACCACGCAGGCGCCGTTCCACTCCTACTTCTCCGGCAACACCATCCAGATCTGCCCGGTGGGCGCACTGACCTCGGCGGCCTACCGGTTCCGGTCCCGCCCGTTCGACCTGGTGTCCACCCCGACCGTGTGCGAGCACTGCGCCGACGGCTGTGCCCTGCGCACCGACCACCGTTCCGGGGCCGTCACCCGCCGGCTGGCCTCGCCCGACGTCGACGTGAACGAGGAGTGGAACTGCGACAAGGGTCGGTTCGCCTTCCCGTACGTGCGGCAGGACGACCGGTTGACCCAGCCGCTGGTCCGCGGCGCCGACGGCGTGCTGGCCCCGGCGTCGTGGACGGACGCGATGGCCGCGGCGGCCCGCGGACTGCTCACCGCCCGGGACGCCGGCGGGGTCGGGGTGATCACCGGTGGGCGGGTCACCGTCACCGACGCGTACGCCTACGCCAAGTTCGCCCGGGTCGCCCTGCGTACCAACGACATCGACTTCCGGGTGCGTCCCTCCTCCGCCGAGGAGGAGGGCTTCCTGGCCCGTCGCGTGGTCGGCACCTCACCCGCCTCCGGCGGGGTGACCCACACCGACCTCGAGCGGGCGGGCACCGTCCTGCTCGTCGCCCTCGAGCCCGAGGACGAGTCGCCGATCGTGTTCCTCCGGCTGCGCAAGGGGTCCCGGCACGGGCTGTCCGTGTGGTCGGTCGGCCCCCGGGCGAGCCGTGGGCTCCGCAAGACGAACGGCACCTGGATCCCGGCCGCACCGGGGGACGAACCCGCCGTCCTGGGTGACCTGGCTCGGGAACCCGAGCCCGACTCCCTCGGCGACCGGGCGGTCCTGGCCACGGCGCTGCGCGCCGACGGCGCCGTGGTGCTGGTGGGGGAGCGCGCCGCGCAGACCCCGGGACTGCTGTCCGCGGTGGAGGACCTGGTCGATGCCACCGGCGCCCGACTCGCCTGGATCCCCCGGCGGGCCGGTGACCGGGGCGCCCTGGAGACCGGCGCGTTCCCCACCCTGCTGCCCGGGGGGCGGCCGGTGGCCGACCCCGACGCGCGGGCCGAACTGGCCCGGGCCTGGGGAGTGGACATCCCCACCGGACCGGGCCGGGACGTCGTCGCCATGCTCGCGGCGATCGGCACCGCCGAGCGGGCCGAGGACGGTCTGCTGCTGGACGACACCGCGGACGAGACGCCGGACGACGGCACCGGTCTGTCCGGCCTGCTCGTCGGCGGGGTCGACCTGGGTGACCTGCCCGATCCGGCCGCCGCCCTCGCCGCGGTGGCAGCAGCGTCCTTCGTGGTGAGTCTGGAGATCCGCACCTCGGCCGTCACGGCACTGGCCGACGTGGTGTTCCCGGTGGCCGCACCGGCGGAGAAGGCCGGCGCGTTCCTGAACTGGGAGGGCCGCATGCGACCGTTCGCCGCGGCCCTGCCCGAGGCCGGGATGCTGGACGAGGGCCGCATCCTGGACACCCTCGGCGTCGAGATGGATGTCGACCTCTACACTCAGACCCCGGCGGCCGCCGCCGGTGAGCTCGGTCGACTCGGCCTGTGGTCCGGGCTGTCCCGGCCCGAGCACCACGCGCTGCCGCCCGGCGAGCATGCCCAGGAATCCGGCGCGGACGACGAGGGTGGCGTCCTGCACTGGCTGCGCCGGCACCTCGGCCTCCCCCACCACCCGGCCGCGGAGCCGGCCACCCCGGGCACCGTCCGGCTGGCGTCCTGGCGCGAACTGATCGACGGGGGGCGCGGTCTGGACGGCGAACCGTTCCTGGCCGGCACCGCCCGCCCGGCGCTGGCCCGGATCGCGCCGGAGACCGCGCGGGCCCTGGGCGTCCCGGTGGGGGCGGTCGGTGCGCCGCCCGGCGAGATCACCGTCCGGGGCCCGGACGGGCGGGTCACCCTGCCCGTCGAGATCACCACCGACATCGCCGAGGACACCGTCTGGGTCCCCGGGCGCCCGGGCGGGCGCAGTCTGTCCGCACTGACCGGCGCCCACGTCGGTGACCGGGTGCGGGTCGCGGCGGTGCGCGCCGACGCGCCCGGCCGAGAGGAGATGCGGTGAACCCCGGACTCGCCCCGGACGGCTCCGTCGCCCCGCTGCTGGCCGACGACCCGATCTGGCTGATGGCCCTGAAGGCGGTGGCCATCTTCGTCATGCTGCTGCTGCTCACGCTCTTCGCGATCTGGTTCGAGCGGAAGGTCGTCGGGCGCATGCAGCACCGGCCCGGCCCGAACTGGAACGGCCCCTGGGGCATGCTCCAGTCGCTCGCCGACGCCCTCAAGCTGATCTTCAAGGAGGGCATGATCCCGACCCGGGCCGACAAGGTCGTGTTCGTCGCCGCCCCGATCATGGCGGCCATCCCGGCCTTCCTGGTCTTCTCGATCATCCCGATCGGCGGGCCGGTGTCGATCTTCGGGGAGCAGACGGCGCTGCAGCTCACCGACCTGTCGGTCGGCGTGCTGGCGGCGTTCGCGCTGGCCTCCATCGGCGTCTACGGCATCGTGCTCGGCGGCTGGGCGTCCGGGTCGACCTACCCGCTGCTCGGCGGGCTCCGCTCGGCCGCGCAGATGATCTCCTACGAGATCGCCATGGGCCTGTCCTTCGTGGCCGTGTTCCTCTACTCCGGGACCCTGTCGACCTCGGCGATCGTCAACCAGCAGGAGGGCGGCTGGTACGTCTGGCTGCTGCCGGTGTCGTTCGTGGTCTACGTGATCTCGATGGTCGGCGAGACCAACCGGGCGCCGTTCGACCTGGCCGAGGCCGAGGGGGAGCTGGTCGGCGGGTTCAACACCGAGTACTCCTCGATGCGCTTCGGTCTCTTCTTCCTGGCCGAGTACATCAACCTGATCAACGTCTCGGCCATCGCCACCACCCTGTTCCTCGGCGGATGGCGCGCGCCGTGGCCGATCTCGGCCATCCCCGGGGTCAACGAGGGCTGGTTCACCCTGCTCTGGTTCTTCGCCAAGGTGCTGCTGTTCATGTTCTTCTTCGTCTGGATCCGCGGCAGCCTGCCGCGCATCCGGTACGACCAGTTCATGCACCTGGGCTGGAAGGTCATGGTGCCGGTCTCGCTGCTGTGGATCGCCCTGGTCGGCACCCTGCGGGTGCTCAACCGGACCACCGACCTCACCACCGTGGAGACGATGGCCTGGGTCGGCGGTCCCGTGGTGGTCGTGCTGCTGATCGCCCTGCTCTGGCCGCAGCGCCACCGCGACACCGACGAGATCGACGAGGTCGATCTCGACGACCCGGACGATCCCGACGGGCCGGACGAGGACCGGGACGGTCGGGGCGGATCCGACCGGCCGCCGGCGGTCGTCGGTCCCACCGGCGGCCGCTATCCGGTCCCGCCGCTGGATCTCGTCGTGCCCGTCCCACCCCGCCGTACCCCGACGCGCCCGCCGGTGCCGGCCGGGACCGCCCTCCACGAGAAGGCAGGCAGCGATGTCGTTTCTTGATCCGGTCAAGGGTTTCGGGGTCACCTTCTCCACCATGTTCAAGCCGGTGGTGACCGAGGACTACCCGAAGAACCCGGAGACCCCCGCCGCCCGCTACCACGGGCGCCATCAGCTCAACCGGCACCCGGACGGGCTGGAGAAGTGCGTGGGGTGCGAACTGTGCGCCTGGGCCTGCCCGGCCGACGCGATCTTCGTCGAGGGCGGCGACAACACCGAGACCGAGCGCTTCTCCCCGGGGGAGCGGTACGGGAAGAACTACCAGATCAACTACCTGCGCTGCATCGGCTGTGGGCTGTGCATCGAGGCGTGCCCGACCCGTTCGCTCACCATGACGAACGAGTACGAGCTGGCCGACGACGACCGGCAGCGACTCATCTACACCAAGGACATGCTGCTGGCGCCGCTGCTGCCCGGCATGGAGCAGCCGCCCCACCCGATGCGCCTCGGCGACGAGCACGACTACTACGTCAACGGGCCACAACTGCTGCGGGACCCGGAGTTCCGCCGCAGCCAGGAGCGGCTCACTGCCGACCGGGCGGCCACCGACCACGCCGCAGCGGGGCACGCTGACACAGCGGGCACCGCCGCCCGCGACGCCGACACCGCCGGGACCCCGCGGTGATCGGCGCCCTGCTCGCGGCTCCGGGCACCGATGCCGTGGTCGACGCGGTGGGATCGGGCGGTGAGCAGATCGCGTTCTGGGTCCTCGCTCCGCTGGCCCTGCTCGGCGCGGTCGGCATGGTCTTCGCCCGCGGCGCGGTGCACTCCGCGCTGTGGCTGGTGCTGACCATGCTGTGCCTGGGCTGCATGTACATCGCCCAGCAGGCCGAGTTCCTGGGCTTCGTGCAGATCATCGTCTACACCGGCGCGATCATGATGCTGTTCCTCTTCGTGCTCATGCTGACCGGGCGGGAGGCGGGCGACTCGGTCTTCGAGGTGTTGCGTCGGCAGCGGGTCATCGGCACGTGCGTCGGGATCGGCCTGGTCGGGCTGCTGGTCACCGGGTTCCTGCAGGCGATGGGTACCGGAACGGGGGCCGGGACGGCGACCGTCGGGCTGGACGCCGCGTTGGCCGACCGCGGACCGGTCGGTTCGATCGCCGCGCTGATCTTCACCGACTTCCTCTTCCCGTTCGAGCTGACCAGTGCGCTGCTCATCACCGCGGCCGTCGGCGCCATGGTGCTGACCCACGTCGAGAAGTCCGCGGTGGGCCGGAAGTCCCAGCGTCAGCGGGTGGCCGAGCGGATGCGCTCGGGTCGGATGTCGCCGCTCCCCGGGCCCGGCGTCTTCGCCACCTCGTCGTCGAACGCCACCCCCGCCCTGCTGCCCGACGGCTCCATCGCGCCCGAGTCGGTCTCGGGACTGGTCGACCAGACGGAGAGCCGTCGGGTGGCGCAGGCCTTCCGGGAAGGACGCTCGCTGACCGGGATCGAGTCGGTCGGCACCGCCCACCAGCGCCCGCCGGGCGGACCGCCGCCGGTCGCCCCGCGGCGGGCCCAGCTCGACGCCGGTCCGGCGCCCGACTCGCCCTTCGCCGACGCGGCCGGTCTCCCGCTCACCGCCTCCGTCCCCGGCAATCCGTCGGGCGCCACGCCTGATCGGCCGTCGGCGGCCGCGCCGGCCGGCCAGGACCGGGCGGAGCGCTCATGACGACCCAGTACCTGGTGCTCTCCGCCCTGCTCTTCGGCATCGGTGCCGTCGGGGTCCTGGTGCGGCGCAACGCCATCGTGGTGTTCATGTGCATCGAGCTGATGCTCAACGCCACCAACCTGAGCCTGGTCACCTTCTCCCGGATGCACGGCAATCTCGACGGGGTGGTGATGGCCTTCTTCGTCATGGTCGTGGCCGCCGCCGAGGTGGTGGTCGGGCTGGCCATCATCATGTCCATCTTCCGGAGCCGGCGGAGTGCCTCCGTCGACGACGCGAACCTCCTGAAGTTCTGAGTTCGGGAAGGCTCCAGTGACTGCCATCTCCACATCGGCGTGGTTGTTGATCGGACTGCCGCTGGCCGGCGCCGTGCTGCTGCTCGTCGGCGGACGGGCCCTGGACCGGGTCGGGCACCTGATCGGGTGCGCCGCGGTCATCCTGGCCTTCGGGTACGGCGCGGCGCTGTTCCTCACCGGTCTGGGTCAGGCCGCCGACGACCGGACCTCGTCCAGCACGCTGTTCACCCTGCTCGACACCGGAGGCCTGCACATCGATGTGGGGCTGCTGATCGATCCGCTGTCCATGGTGTTCGTCCTGCTGATCACCGGCGTCGGATCGCTGATCCACATCTACTCCATCGCCTACATGGCGCACGATCCCGACCGTCGCAAGTTCTTCGCCTACCTCAACCTGTTCATCGCCGCGATGTTGCTGCTGGTCCTGGGCAACTCGTTCGTCACCCTCTACGCCGGGTGGGAGGGCGTCGGCCTGGCCTCGTACCTGCTCATCGGCTTCTGGTCCGATCGCCCCGCCGCGGCCACCGCGGCCAAGAAGGCGTTCCTGATGAACCGGGTCGGTGACGTGGGCCTGGCCCTGGCCATCTTCCTGATGTTCAAGGAGCTGGGCACCGTCTCCTACGACGGCGTCTTCAGCCGCATCGACGAGCTCGCCGCCACCTCCCCCGGCACGGTCACGGTCATCGCCCTGCTCCTCCTGCTGGGCGCGTGCGGCAAGTCCGGCCAGGTCCCGCTGCAGGCGTGGCTACCGGATGCGATGGAGGGCCCGACACCGGTCTCCGCCCTCATCCACGCGGCCACCATGGTCACCGCGGGGGTGTACCTGATCGCCCGGTGTGCACCGATCTACGACCTGACGGCCGACGGTCGGCTCGTGGTCACCATCGTCGGTGCGGTCACCCTGCTCGTCGGGTGCATCGCGGGGTGCGCGAAGGACGACATCAAGAAGGTGCTGGCCTACTCGACGGTCTCGCAGATCGGGTACATGGTGCTCGCCGTCGGACTCGGTGCCGGGGTCTACGCGCTGGGCATCCTGCACCTGCTCACCCACGGCTTCTTCAAGGCCGGTCTGTTCCTCGGCGCCGGCTCCGTCATGCACGCCATGGACGACGACGTGAACATGCGCAACTACGGCGGCCTGGCCCGCCGGCTGCCCATCACGTTCTGGACCATGGTCGCCGGATACCTGGCCCTGATCGGGTTCCCGTTGTTCTCCGGGTTCTTCTCCAAGGACCCGATCATCGAGGCCGCCTACGCCGCACCGGGTCTGCAGGGGGTGCTGCTCGGCACCGCAGCGCTCGTCGGTGCCGGACTGACCGCGTTCTACATGACCCGGCTGATGATCCTCACCTTCCTCGGCGAGCCGCGGTGGGAGCGGGACGGCAACGGCGAGCACGCCGTCCACCCGCACGAAGCACCGGCCCTGATGACCGTGCCGATGATCGTGCTGGCCGTCGGCAGCGTCGGCGCCGGTGCGTTCCTGGCCCTCGGAGACCGGCTCGCCGGCTGGTTGACCCCGTCGCTCGGCGAGTACGAGCACCCCGAGCCGCCGATCGCGCCCGTCGTGATCACCATCGCCACCCTGCTGCTGGTCGCGGCCGGTATCGCCCTGGCCTGGGTGCTGGTCGGTCGTCGGCCCGTCCCGCGGACCGCACCCACCCGGGTCAACCCGGTCATCGCATTCGCCCGGGCCGACGCCGGTGGCAACGCCCTGAACGAGGCACTGGTCGCCCGGCCCGGTATCTGGCTGACCGGCACGCTCACCGCCGCCGACACCCGTGGGGTCGACGGCGCGGTGATGGGCAGCGCCACCCTGCTCGGCGGACTCGCCGAGCGATGGCGGCGCTGGCAGAACGGCTTCGTGCGGTCCTACGCGCTGTCCATGCTGAGCGGGACCTTCGTGCTCGTCGGCGCCCTGCTGGTGGTGAGGTTCGCATGAGCGGTTTCCCGTACCTGCTGGTGCTGATGTTCTGGCCCGTCCTCGGCGCGATCGTCGTCGCAGTGATCGCCCGCGGTGGTGACCAGCGCGGTGGGAATCAGCGGACGGCCAAGCTCACCGCCGTCGCGTTCTCCCTGGTGGAGTTCGTGGTGGCGGTGGGGTCGTGGATCCACTTCGTGCAGTGGCAGAACCAGGGTTATTGGACCGCCTACGCCCCGATCACCGATGGACCCACCCCGCCCGTTCCCTCGTCCGCCCTGTTCGACCAGACCGTCTCCGTCGACTGGATCCCCTCGTTCGGGATCCGGTTCTCCCTCGGGGTGGACGGCATCTCGCTGGTGATGATCGCGCTCATCGCGCTGCTGGTGCCGATCGTGCTGGGCGCCTCGTGGGAGGAACGGCTGCCCGCCGGGCGCTCGCAGGGCGGCTACTTCGCGCTGGTCCTCGGGCTGCAGGGCGCCATGGTCGGCGTGTTCGCCGCGACGGACGTCTTTCTGTTCTACGTGATGTTCGAGGTCATGCTCATCCCGATGTACTTCCTCATCGGTCGGTTCGGCGGGCCGCGGCGCACCTTCGCGGCGATGAAGTTCTTCCTCTACTCCCTGCTGGGCGGGCTGCTCATGCTCGCCTCGCTCATCGGTCTGTACGTCGCGTCCGGCCGGGTGCTGGGGGAGGGCACGCTCGACTTCGCCACCCTGCGGTCCATCGCGAACGACATCCCCGAGTCCACCCAGCTGTGGATCTTCGCCGGGTTCGCCGTCGCGTTCGCCATCAAGGCTCCGCTGGTGCCGCTGCACACCTGGCTGCCCGACGCCGGTGCCGAGGCCCCGACGGGGGCCGGCACGCTGCTCGTCGGCGTGCTCGACAAGGTCGGCACCTTCGGTTTCCTGCGCATCTGCCTGCCCCTGCTGCCGGCGGCCAGCAGCCGGCTGGCCTGGCTGATCATCCTGCTGGCCGTGCTGGGCATCGTCTACGGCGCGATCGTCGCCGCCGGGCAGACGGACCTCAAGCGGTTCGTCACCTACACCTCGATCGCCCACTTCGGGTTCATCGCGATGGGCGTCTTCGCGTTCACCACCTCGTCGATCTCCGGTGCCGTGCTCTACATGGTCAACCACGGCATCGCCACCGGGCTGCTGTTCCTGCTCGTCGGGATGCTCACCGCCCGGGGCGGATCGCGGTCCATCGCGGACTACGGCGGGGTGTGGAAGGTGGCACCGGTGCTCGGCGGGTTGTTCCTCGTGGCCTCGCTGGCCACCATCGCCGTGCCCGGGACGAACTCGTTCATCTCGGAGTTCCTCGTGCTGCTGGGCACCTTCACCCGACACCCGGCCTGGGCCGTGGTCGCCACCGTCGGCATCGTTCTGGCGGCGGCCTACATGCTGTGGGTGTTCCAGAAGGTGATGACCGGACCGATCCGCGGGGCCGCCGTCCTGGGCGGCGAGCGCCTGGTGCACGGGCCGGCGCCGCACGGCCCCGCGCTCGACGCGACGCACCCGACCGGGTCCCCCCGGCACCCGGAACCGGCGGACGGCTCCGGACCGGGCGGGGGAGCCTCCGCGGCCCTCGGCGTCGTCACCGCGCCCGGCCGCGTCAGCACGCCGCACTCCGGGGCGGTCGGTCTCGCGGACCAGGCCATCCCGGAGCGGCACGGAGTGCGCGTGCGGTTCGGTGACCTCAAGGCCCGCGAGATCGCGGTGCTCTCCCCGCTGGTCGGGCTGATCATCCTGCTCGGCGTCTACCCGCAACCCGTCCTCGACGTCATCAACCCGACCGCGGAGCGCACCGTCAGCGACTCCGGGCACAGCGACCCGGCGCCGCCGCTGGGTGAGGAGGGATCGCGATGAGCCCCGCCGCACTCGCTCATCTGCAGGCCGCGCCGACCGACCCGATCACCGCGCCCGCCCTGGATCTCGTCCCGGTCATGCCGGTGATGATCGTGCTGGGCGCGGCCTGCCTGGGGGTTCTGGTCGAGGCGTTCGCGCCGCGGGCGGCGCGGTACCCGGTGCAACTGCTCCTCACCGTGGCCGCCCTGCTCGGGGCCGGGGCGTGGACCGTCTGGGCCGGGGCCGCCGAGAAGTACACGGTGACCTTCAGCGGTTCCGTCGCGGTGGACCGCGGCACCCTGGTGACGTGGGGCGTGCTCCTGGCCCTGGCGCTGCCCTCGGTGCTGCTCATCGCCGACCGGGTCAGCGAACCCGGGGGAGCATTCGCCGCGCAGGCCTCCGCCCCGGCCGGGTCGTCCCGCGACCGGCGGGCCATGCAGGTCGCCCGACCCATGCAGACCGAGGTGTTCCCCCTCGCGCTGTTCGCCGTCGGCGGCATGCTCGTGTTCCCGGCCGCGTCCGACGTGCTCACCCTGTTCGTCGGCCTCGAGGTGCTCTCCCTGCCGCTCTACCTGCTCTGCGGTCTGGCCCGCCGGCGCCGACTGATCTCGCAGGAGGCCGCGGTCAAGTACTTCCTGCTGGGCGCGTTCACCTCGGCGATCCTGCTGTACGGCCTGGGCCTGCTCTACGGCTACGCGGGCTCTCTGCGGTTCTCCGCCATCGCCGAGGCGCAGCGCGCCGGCGGCGGGAACGACGTCCTGCTGCTCGCGGGTCTGGGCCTGCTGACCGTCGGGCTGCTGTTCAAGGCCTCGGTCGGTCCGTTCCACCTGTGGACGCCGGACGTCTACCAGGGCGCGCCCACCCCGGTGACCGCGTTCATGGCCGCCTGCACGAAGGTCGCCGCCTTCGCGGCGATGGTCCGGGTGTTCCAGGTGGTGATGGCCCCGATGAGCTGGTCGTGGCAGCCGGTGCTGTGGGTGGTCGCGATCGCCTCGATGCTCATCGGGTCGATCATCGGCATCGCCCAGAGCGACATGAAGCGGGTGCTGGCGTACTCCTCGGTCGCCCACGCGGGCTTCATCCTCCTCGGGGTGATGTCGCTGTCCGAGCGGGGTGTCTCCGGGACGATGTACTACCTGCTGACCTACGGCTTCGCCACGATCGGCGCGTTCGCGATCATCACGCTGATCCGGCGGGGCGACGGCGAGGCCTCGCAGCTGTCCGACTGGGCGGGCCTGGCCCGCCGGGCCCCCGTGCTCGCCGGCGCGATGGCCCTCTTCCTGCTGTCCTTCGCCGGGATCCCGCTCACCAGCGGCTTCATCGGCAAGCTCAGCGTGTTCACCGCCGCGGTCGACGCGGGCATGACGCCGCTGGTGGTGGTGGCGATGGTGGCCACCGCGATCACCGCGTTCTTCTATCTCAAGGTGATCGTGGTCATGTACTTCACCGACCCGGCGGGCGACCCGGCCCCCGACCCGGTCGGTGACGACGGTCGGCAGGCGGTGGGCGAGGTCGGCCCGGACGGGTGGAGTGCCCCGTCCGCCGGCGGCCCCGGCCCGCTCCGGACGTCATCGCCGCAGGTCAGCACCCCCGTCCTGGCCGCGCCGTACATCGTGGTGCCCGGCCTGCTCACCGGCGTCGTCATCGGGGTGTCCGTCGCTGTGACCATCCTGCTGGGCGTGCTCCCGTCGGCCGTGCTCGACGTCCTGTCGGTGCCTTTACCTCTGCTGTCGTAATGTCGTGGGCGTGTCCGCGATGGGGAAGGCGCCGGTGATAATGTCCGGCATCGACCTGGCCGACCCCGCGCTCGGTCAGCGGGTCGCCCGGGGTCTTGCGGCTGTCGAGGAGCTCCTCGCGCGCGAGCTCGCCAGCGACTTCCCCTTCCTCACCGAGGCTGCCTCGCACCTGATGAACGCGGGCGGGAAGCGGTTCCGGCCGCTGTTCACCCTGGTCGCGGCCGGGATCGGACCCGACCCCGAGTCGCCCGACATCATCACCGCGTCGGCCGTGGTGGAGCTCATCCACCTGGCCACGCTCTACCACGACGACGTCATGGACGAGGCGGACGTTCGACGCGGGGCCGCCTCGGCCAACGCGCGCTGGACCAACTCCATCGCCATTCTCACCGGCGACTTCCTCTTCGCCCAGGCCTCCCGGCTGGTCGCCCCCCTGGGTCCGGACGCGGTGCGGATCATCGCGGAGACCTTCGCCGAACTGGTGACCGGGCAGACCCGGGAGACGGTCGGCCCGCCGCTGAACGCGGACCCGATCAGCCATCACCTGACCGTGCTGGACGAGAAGACCGCAGCCCTCATCGACACCTGCGCCCGGTACGCCGGCATGTTCTCCGGTGCCCGCCCGGAGGAGATCGAGGCGCTGCGCCGCTACGGTCGCGCCGTGGGCATCGCGTTCCAGATCTCCGACGACATCATCGACATCGCCTCCACCGATTCGGGCAAGACCCCGGGGACCGATCTCCGCGAGGGTGTCCCGACGCTGGCCGCGCTCTACACGTTGGCCGACCCGGACGCCGATCCCCGGCTCAAGGTCCTGGTCGCCGGCCCCATCGCGGACGACGCCGAGGTGCACGAGGCCGTCGAGCTGCTCCGCGGCTCGGCCGGGCTGGCCCGGGCCCGGCAGACCCTGGACAGCTTCGCCGACGACGCCCGCCGCGAGCTCGACCGGCTGCAGCCCTCGGCCTCCCGGGACGCGCTGGCCTCGCTGGCCGACTTCGTCGTCAGTCGGACCCGCTGACCCGTCGGATCGAGGCTCTCCGGTGCCGATCCGCGCCGCCCGCCCCGTCTGCTGACCCCGGGTCGTTTGACGGCCGCACAGCGCGGTACACCTGTGGGCATGACCAACTTCGGCTACACCCTGATGACCGAACAGAGCGGACCCAAGGAACTGGTCCGCTACGCCGTCGGCGCCGAGGCCGCGGGCTTCGACTTCGCCGTCTCCAGCGACCACTACTTCCCCTGGCTGGAATCCATGGGCCACGCCCCCTACGCGTGGACCGTGCTGGGTGCCGTCGCCCAGGCCACCTCCGCCATCGAGCTGATGACCTACGTGACCTGCCCGACCATGCGATACCACCCCGCGGTGGTGGCCCAGAAGGCCGCGACCCTCGGCGTGCTGTCCGACGGCCGCTTCACCCTGGGCCTGGGGTCCGGGGAGAACCTCAACGAGCACGTGGTGGGCGCCGGCTGGCCGGCCGTGGCCGTGCGGCAGGACATGCTGGAGGAGGCCGTGGAGATCATCCAGGAGCTGTTCAGCGGCGACCGGGTCACCTACGACGGCGAGTACTTCCGCGTCGACCAGGCCAAGCTGTGGGATCTCCCGGAGATGCCGGTGCCGATCGGGCTGGCGGTGTCCGGGCCGCAGTCGATCCACCGCTTCGCGCCCATCGGCGACCACCTCATCGCCGTCCAGCCCGACGGCGACGCCGTCGCCCTGTGGGACGAACTGCACCCGGGGACCTCGTCCCGCAAGATCGGTCAGATCCCGATCAGCTGGGGCCCCGACAAGGGGGCCGCGATCGACCGCGCCCACGAGACGTTCCGCTGGTTCGGTGGCGGCTGGGGCGTGAACGCCGATCTGCCCACCCCGGCGGGTTTCGAGGCGGCCAGTCAGTTCGTCCGCAAGGACGACGTCGAGCAGGCGATCCCGTGCGGGCCGGACCTGGACGCCGTCGTGAAGGCCGTCTCGGAGTACTGGGAGGCCGGATTCACCGACATCGCGGTGGTGCAGATCGGCGACGAGACCCAGGACGAGTTCCTGGCCACCGCCGCCGGGCCGCTCCTGGACGCCCTGCGCGAGGCCGCGCCGCAGGTCTGACCACCGTCCCGGGTGGGGACCGGCACCGTCGCGGCACGCCGCACCGACGGGCCGGTCACCACCCGGCGGGGATCAGCTCGTGGGCGCGGGGGTGGGGGCGGCTGCTTGCCGTCGTATCCGACGCAGCCCGTCCACGCTGAGCACGGTCAGCGCCAGCCAGATCATCCCGAACCCCACCCACCGGGACGGCGACATGGCCTCGTGCGCCCAGAACACCCCGAGCAGGAACTGCGCCACCGGGGTCAGGTACTGCAGCAGGCCGAGGGTGGACAGCGGGAGCGCCCGGGCCGCGGTGGCGAAGGCGAGCAGCGGCACGCAGGTCAGCAGGCCCGCCCCCGCGAGGAGCACGACGTGCCCGGTGCCGTTCCCGGTGAGCGTGGACGCCCCGGTGACCTGCAGGACGACCAGGAAGCCCAGGGCCGGCACCAACAGCACCAGCCCCTCCGCGGTCAGCGACGCGGCCGGGGGCAGCGGGACCACCTTCTTCACCAGCCCGTACAGGCCGAAGCTGGCCGCGAGGACCAGGGCCACCCAGGGCACCGACCCGCCGGCCACGCCGATCACCAGGACGGCGGCGGCTCCCAGGCCGACCGCGACCCACTGCGCAGGGCGCAGGCGCTCCCGGAAGACCGCCACCCCCAGCAGCACGCTGACCAGGGGGTTCACGAAGTAGCCCAGCGCGGCGTCCACCACCCGGCCGTTGTTGACCGCCCAGATGTACACGCCCCAGTTGACGGCGATCAGCACTGCGGCGGCCGCGACGAGCACCCAGACCCGGGCGGGTACCCGCAGCGCGGGCCAGCCGCGGGTCACCGTCATGACCACGGCCATGACCGCGAGCGACCAGATCATCCGGTGGGCCAGGATCTCCAGGGCCCCGGCCGGGTGCAGCAGCGGCCAGTAGAGCGGGAACAGCCCCCAGATCAGGTAGGCCGCGACGCCGAAGGCCATCCCACGGCGCAGGCCCGGGCCGGTGATCAGCGGTAGTTCGTGAACTGCAGCGCGATGTCCAGGTCCTCGGCGTTCTTCAGCAGCGCCATCACGGCCTGCAGATCGTCCCGCTTCTTGCCCGACACCCGCAGCTGGTCGCCCTGGATCTGGGCCTGGACACCCTTCGGGCCCTCGTCCCGGATCTTCTTCGCGATGGCCTTCGCCTTGTCCGAGGCGATGCCCTGGACGAGCGTGCCGGTGACCTTGAAGGTCTTCCCGGACGGCTCCGGGTCACCGATGTCCAGGGCGCGCAGGGAGATGCCGCGCTTGATCAGCTTGTCCTTGAACACGTCGATCGCCGCCTTGCAGCGTTCCTCGGTGCCGGCGGTGATCGTCACGGACTCCTCACCGGCCCAGACGATGGAGGCGTCGGTCCCGCGGAAGTCGAAACGCTGGGTCAACTCCTTGGCCGCCTGGTTGAGGGCGTTGTCCGCCTCCTGCCGTTCGACCTTGCTCACGATGTCGAACGATGAGTCAGCCATGTCCGGTCCTTCCTGTTCGATGGCCGGGCGCCCGCAGGTGAGGGTGCCCGGGGGCGCGTGCCCGGTGCCGGGTCCGACCTCCCATCCTCGCGCACGGCGCGGGTGGCGTGGGCCCGCCGGGCGCGATTGGGAAACGGGCCGGGTGGCCTTGTACGCTTGCCCAGCGCATCCACGGGATGGTCGCCGGGATCCGTCCCGGGCCGCCCGGCGCGCGTTGGCAGGTTGCCCGAGCGGCCAAAGGGAGCTGACTGTAAATCAGCCGGCACAGCCTACGGGGGTTCGAATCCCTCACCTGCCACCGCCGTTCCACCCGCACCGCCCTCCGATCGAGTTCCACCCGGGGGGCGGTGCGGCGTATCTCCCCCCGCACGTCCGGTCCTCGAGTCCGACCAGGGCACGGGCGGTCGCCGGGTCGGTCGTCACGCCGGCGGAAGCTGTGGTCTGCAGGGTCACCGAGGGCTACGCTCCGTGCATGCCACGGAACGCTCGGGTGTACCGCTCCCCTCATGCCCAGGGGCAGGCGCGCGTTGCGGTCGCGCATCGGCGCCGCCGGCAGGACGGCTCGTGACCGTCGACGTCGCGGAGAAGCGGCGCCCGGCCCACTCGTCCCGGGCGGTCTTCCCGATCGTGGCCGCGGCGATGCTGGTCGTCTCCGTCGGTCTGTGGTGGGCGGTCTCCCAGGACGGCGCCGGTCTGGACACCCGATCCGCGCTCGTCGCCGGCAGCATCCTGTGCCTGGCCTTCCTGGCGGGGGAGATCTTCCCGCTCCGGGTGGAGATCCGCCGCGAGACCCTGCTGATCAGCGTGTCCGAACTGCCCCTGGTCATCGGCCTGCTGCTCATGCCCGTGTGGCTGGTCGGCGTGGCCCACCTGGTGGCCGGCGCCATCGTCTACCTGTGTCGGCGGGACAGCTGGCAGAACATCTCCCTCAACCTGTCGCTGATCCTGCTGGAGACCGCGGTGGCCGGGCTGATCGCCCAGCTGATCACCGGCGGACCGCTGCCCGAACAGGGGCCGAGCCCGCTGGCCTACCTCGGGGTGGCGGTCGGGGTGCTGGTCGCCGCGCTGGCCTCCGCCGTGTCGGTGGGTCTGACCTACCGGCTGCTCGGCCCGGCCGAGCCCCTCGTCCGGGTGGTCGTCCGCTCGATGATCCCGGCGACGGCGATCGTCGTGTTCGCCCTCGTCGCCTACAACGTCTGGCGCTCGCCCGGCGGGCCGATCCTGTGCGCCGCCCTGGCCGTCGTCCTGGTCATCGTCTACAAGACCTACTTCGACTTCCTCCGCCAGCACGCCGACCTGGCCAAGATGTACAGCTTCGGGCGCCGGGTCATCGGGGTGTCCAGCTCGGACGACGACTGGCGGGATCTGCTCGAGCACGTCCGTGACCAGCTCAACGCCAGCGTCGCCGCCCTGCACCTGGACCACGGTTCGGACCTGTCGGCCACCCTGGTCGTCGGTCCGGACGGGGCGATGAGCGAACCGCCGGTGGCCGCGGGTGACCCGCTGCTGAGCCGTGCGGTGCAGCACGGCAGTGCGAAGGTCTCCACCGATCGCACCAGCGACCCGGCCGAGGTCGCCGCCCTCACCGCGCGGCAGGCCTGGGACGTCATGGTCGTCCCGCTGCGTTCCGGCGACCGGGACCGGGGCTTCCTCGAGGTCCGCGACCGGCGCAGCCGGTGGGGTCGGTTCAGCGACAACGACCTCACCCTGCTGGAGACCCTCGCCGGTCACGTGGCCACCAGCCTGGACAACCTGCGGCTGCTGGACTCCCTGCGCAACGCGGCCTACCACGACGTCATCACCGGGTTGCGCAACCGGCTGGGCTTCATGGTCGCGGTGAACGAGGGCCGTGAGCACGGGGCGGGATCGGTGATGCTCGTCGAGCTGGACGTCCTGTCCCAGGTCAACAACGCCCTGGGGCACGACCGGGGGGAGCACCTGCTGCGGATGGCCGGCAGCCGTCTGGTCGAGGCGGCCGGCGCGAACCGCCCGGTGGCCAGGATCGAGGCCGATCGCTTCGCCGTCCTGCTGGACGACGCGTCCGAGGAGCAGGTGGTCGCCCAGGCCCAGCGCCTGCGCGCCGTCGTGGGCGGCGCCTACTCGCTCAACGGCATCGAGGTCGACCCGAACGCCAGTGCCGGGGTGGCCCATCTCAGCTGTGACGAGGCCGCCACCGACGCCAGCGTGCTGCTGCAGCGGGCCGAGATGGCCATGCTGGCCGCGCAGTCCAACGACGAGACCCTGCAGGTCTACCGACCGAGCATGGGCGAGGTGTACCGACGCCGGTTCCAACTGGTCACCCAGTTCCGGCAGGCCGTCGAGCAGGGGCTGATCGTCGTGCACTACCAGCCCAAGCTGCGGCTCGGTGACCGAGAGGTGGTCGGGGCGGAGGCGCTGGTCCGCTGGATGCACCCGGAGTTCGGCCTGGTGTCCCCGGCGGAGTTCGTGGAGGCCATCGAGGCCACCGGATCGATCGACATCCTGCTGGAGCACGTCCTGGACATCGTGCTGCGACAGATGTCCGAGTGGCGCAGCACCGGGATGCAGATCGGCGTGGCGGTGAACCTCTCGGTCCGCAACCTGCTGGCCGAGGACTTCCTGGGCATGGTGCGCCGATCGCTGGACCGGTACGACGTCGACCCCACGCTGCTGACCTTCGAGATCACCGAGTCCAGTGTCATGACCCACCCGGAGCACTCCCTGCCGATCCTGCGGGAACTGGCCACCCTGGGCGTCCGGTTGTCGGTCGACGACTTCGGGACGGGCTATTCGTCGCTGGCCTACCTGCGCCGTCTGCCCATCGACGAGATCAAGATCGACCGCTCCTTCGTCCAGGGCATGAACACCGATCTCGGGGATCTGGCCATCGTCCGGGCCATCGTGGACCTGGGTCATTCCCTCGGGCTGCTGGTGGTCGCGGAGGGCGTCGAGGAGGAGGCCGCCCGCGATGTGCTGCGGACCATGGAGTGCGACCAGATCCAGGGGTTCCTGCTCTCGCGGCCGCTGTCCCTGGACCGATTCGAGGCATGGCTGGAGTCCCGCACGGTGCGTGTCCCCGGCCCGGAGCCCCGGACCCACGTGCTGCGCCTGATGCGCTGAGAGCGGCCCGGCACGATGTCGGCCGGGCCCTGCGGGTGGGGTAGAGTCGTCGAGGCCGCGCAGCACGGGGGGTCGGGGAGGATGGCTCCCATCTCCCCGCCGGATGTGGCCGAGAAGATCGATCCGCCTCTCCCGGGCGGTTTGGATCGGTGCCGCAGGGCCCGTAGGATCGGTCCCGCAGCAGGCAGTGCCGAGTTGTGACAGGCCCCTTTAGCTCAGTCGGCAGAGCGTCTCCATGGTAAGGAGAAGGTCTACGGTTCGATTCCGTAAAGGGGCTCGGAAAGTGGCCACGAGCCGTCGCCGGGAGATCGGTGCAGGCTCGGGGCCTCTTGCCATGGGGTCCTCCGGGAGCCCGCGGCGGTGTAGCTCAGCTGGTAGAGCAAGCGGCTCATAATCGCTGTGTCGCCGGTTCAAGTCCGGCCACCGCTACCGCACGTCCTTCCGTACGACGGGTTCGACACGTTCCTCCTCGAACCTTCCCGCGCTCCATCACGCAACGAGAAAGAGGCAGCTGCCGTGGCCGCCACCGATGTTCGCCCGAAGATCACCCTCGCCTGCGAGGAGTGCAAGCACCGCAACTACATCACCCGCAAGAACCGGCGCAACGACCCGGATCGGCTGGAGATCAAGAAGTTCTGCCCGAACTGCAAGATCCACCGCAAGCACCGCGAGACCCGCTAGTCGCCGGTCGGGCCCCGTCCGCCACCGCAGCGCAGCCGCCGACGATGCCGCTCAACACCGCCTACCTGGGCCGCGCCTTCCCTCCGGGGGAGACGTACCAGGTCGGGCGTGAGGCGATCCGCCGTTTCGCCGACGCCATCGGCGACCCGCATCCGCTGTTCCGGGATCCTCACGCCGCGCGCGAGGCCGGGCACGCCGATGTCGTCGCGCCGCCGACCTTCGCGATCGCCGTCCTCGCCCGGGCACAGGACGCCGTGCTGTCCGACCCGGAGCTGGGCCTGGATTTCTCCCGCGTGGTCCACCGTGATCAGCGCTTCGTCCACCACCGCCCGATCGTGGCCGGCGACGAGCTGTCGTGCACGGTGCACGTCGAGGCCATGGCCGTGCTCGCCGGGAACGACGTCCTGACCCTGCGCGTGGAGATCTCCGATCCGCAGGGTGGCGTGTGCACCGCAACCACCACTCTCGTCGCCCGGGGGGCATGATGACCGCCCCTGCCCCGTCCTCCGCGACGCCTGCGGTCGGCGATGCCCTGCCCGGTCTCACGGTGTCGATCACCCGTGCCCAGCTGGTCCGGTACGCCGGCGCATCCGGTGACTTCAACCCCATCCACTGGAACTCCCGGACGGCCGTCGCCGTCGGGCTGCCCGACGTCATCGCGCACGGGATGCTGACCATGGCCCAGGCCGGGCGGATCGTCACCGACTGGGTGGGCGACCCGACCCGGGTGGTGTCCTTCGAGGTCCGCTTCACCCGCCCGGTGGTGGTCCCCGACGACGACACCGGGGCTCGGCTGGATCTCACCGCCGTCGTCGGCGCCGTCGACACGGGCGCCGGCACCGCCCGGATCGACATCACCGCGAAGTTCGACGGTCAGACCGTCCTGGGCAAGGCCCGCGCCGTCGTCCGCCTGAGCTGACCCGTCGCCCGCCCCCGTCCCGCACCGGCGGGGCGGCCGGTCGACCGTCTCTCCTGCCTCCATGCCTCGACGCCCGCAAGCGGTACGAACGACCGCGGGCCCGGTGGATGTCGCCATCCACCGGGCCCGTGCACCTCGCGTGCCGGTCAGTCCTGTGCGGTTCCCAGGAACTGCGCCATGCGGCCCACCCCGGTGGCCAGGTCGTCGTCGCCCAGGGCGTAGGACAGCCGGAAGTACCCCGGGGTACCGAACGCCTCACCGGGCACCACCGCGACCTCAGCGTGCTCGAGCACCAGGGCGGCCAGCTCGGCCGACGAGGTCGGACGGACCCCACCGAAGTCCTTGCCGATGAGGCCGGCCATGCTCGGGTAGACGTAGAACGCCCCCTGCGGCTCGGGGCAGGTGACCCCGGGGATGTCCCGGAGCATCGCGACCATGGTCCGCCGCCGACGGTCGAACGCCTCCCGCATGCCGGCCACCGCGTCGAGCGATCCGCTGACCGCCTCCAGGGCGGCGCGCTGGGCGACGTTGCAGACGTTGGACGTCAGGTGCGACTGCAGGTTGGCGGCAGCGGTGATGACGTCCTTCGGGCCGATCATCCAGCCCACCCGCCAGCCGGTCATGGCGTAGGTCTTCGCCACCCCGTTCAGCACGACGCAGGTGTCCGCCAGCTCCGGGACGACCACGGGCATGGAGACGTGCCGGGCCTCGCCGTACGTGAGGTGTTCGTAGATCTCGTCGGTGACGACCCACACGCCGTGCTCGACGGCCCAGCGGCCGATGGCCTCGACCTGCTCGGGGGGGTACACGGCGCCGGT
This sequence comes from Nakamurella flavida, assembly GCF_030811475.1. Lineage (NCBI taxonomy): Bacteria > Bacillati > Actinomycetota > Actinomycetes > Nakamurellales > Nakamurellaceae > Nakamurella > Nakamurella flavida. Next base: position 1,682,635 of record NZ_JAUSQV010000001.1, on the reverse strand, counting down.
CGGGTTGGACGGCGAGCAGAACAGCAGCACCTTGGTGCGCGGGGTGCGGGCGGCCTCGAGCTGGGCCACGTCCACCAGGTACCCGCTGGTCTCGTCGGTCGGCACGACCACGCTGACCCCACCGGCCAGGGCGATCGCCTCGGGGTAGGTCGTCCAGTACGGGGCGGGCAGCAGGACCTCGTCGCCCGGGTCGAGCAGGGTGGCGAAGGCCTGGTAGACGGCCTGCTTGCCGCCGTTGGTGATGAGCACCTGGGACGGCTCGACGTCGTAGCCGGAGTCGCGGGCGGTCTTGGCCGCGACCGCGGCCCGCAGATCGGGCAACCCGGCCGCCGGGGTGTACCGGTGGTTGGCCGGGTCACCGGCCGCGGCCACCGCGGCGGCCACGATGGGGGCGGGCGTGGGGAAGTCGGGCTCCCCGGCCCCGAAGCCGATGACCGGGCGACCGGCTGCCTTGAGGGCCTTGGCCTTCGCGTCCACGGCCAGCGTCGCCGACTCGGCGATCCCGCCGATGCGGGCCGAGACCCGGCGCGGCGCGGACGGGGACGGGGACGGGGTGGTGCTCTCCGGGCTGCTCGAGCTGCTCATGCCCGACATCGTGGCATGCCTCCCCGTCCTGCGGGGCGGCGACCGCGCACCCTCCGGATCGGATCGGGTCGGGGCGTGGGCGACCCGATCGGGAGAACCGGAGGGGGCCGGGGTCGACGGGCGGACGGCAGGCCGGCGGTCCGCTGCCGGTCCGCGACGGTGGTCCGGGGGTCGGGGAGTGCCCTACACTGATGCGCTGGGGTGTGCCGCAGCTTGCCCGGATCCGAGGTCCGGACGGTCGCGGCGTCACCCCGCCCTGTTGTTCCTGGTCACGGGTTCCTCCCAGGGGGAGGAGAGTCGCGGTCGGGTGCCACGGGTCGGACGATCCTCCGGGATCGACCAAGGGGCGTAGCTCAACTGGCAGAGCAGCGGTCTCCAAAACCGCAGGTTGCAGGTTCAAGTCCTGTCGCCCCTGCACGACGGTCGCTCGGCGGCCGGCACACCAGAGCGGTACCCGGTGGCCCCCGCGGGCTGCCGGACAGCACGGAGCGAGCCGGTACGCGGACCAGCACCGGTGGCCGAGGATCGACGAGCAAGGGACGACGAAGGCGTGAGCAAGGATCACGACGACGTGGACGGCACGGGCTCCTCGCCCCTGACCCCCTCGCCCGAGGACGCCGAACGCACGGTCGAGGCCGCCGAACCCGACGGTGACACCGGCACCACCGGCGACCGGGAGACCGCTGCCGTGGGCGCCGGGGTGGCTGCGGGTTCGGCCCGGGCCGCTGCCCGGCGTTCGGCGGGCTCCGCTCCGGCGGAGGCCGACGAGGGCAAGGGTGCCCCCACCCAGCGGCGGGGGAGCGAGGCTCCGGCGCGGGGGAACATCTTCGCCCGGTTGGCGCGTTTCCTCCGGGAGGTGGTGGCCGAGCTCCGCAAGGTCATCTGGCCCAATCGGAACCAGATGGTCACCTACACCATCGTGGTCATCGTCTTCGTGGTGTTCATGGTGACGTTGGTGGCGCTGCTCGACCTGCTGTTCGCCAAGGGAGTCCTCGGCGTCTTCGGCTGACCGGAGCGGGCCGACCGCGCCCGTCGCGGACGGCTCCGGAGGCTGCCCCGGTAGGCAGTGAGAGTCACGACCACCGTCCGGTGGCCGTGCGGAAGAAGGAAGTGAGCACAACTGTGTCGACCCATGTCGATTCCCCGGGCGGACAGCCCGATGAGGACCAGGTGACGCTGGACGGCTCCGCCGACCCCGCCACCGCCGACGCGGCCGCGCTGGTGAGCACCGATTCCGACGATTCCAGCGACCACCCGGACACCTCCGTGCAGGCCGACGACCTCGCCATCCACGCGGCGGCCGAGGCCGGCATCGACGTCAGCACCGACGGTGCCGACGAGGACGCGGTCAGCGGCGATGCCGCGGCGACCGACGAGGGCGAGATCGACCCGGCCGCCGAGCTGCGGGCCGCGCTGAAGCGAGCCGACGGCGACTGGTACGTCGTGCACAGCTATGCCGGGTACGAGAACAAGGTCAAGACCAACCTCGAGACCCGCATCCGGTCCCTCCAGATGGAGGAGCACATCTTCCAGATCGAGGTCCCGACCGAAGAGGTCACCGAGATCAAGAACGGGCAGCGCAAGCAGGTCCAGCGCAAGGTGTACCCGGGCTACATCCTCGTCCGGATGGAGCTCACCGACGGATCGTGGAGCGCGGTGCGCAACACCCCCGGGGTCACCGGGTTCGTCGGCGCCACCGCCCAGCGACCGTCGGCGCTGTCCGTCGACGAGGTCGTGAAGATCCTGACCCCGGCCGCGCCGAAGAAGGCCGCGACCGCCACCAGCTCCGGAGCGGCCGCTCCGGTCCGGACCGAGGTGGACTACTCGGTCGGCGAATCGGTCACCGTCATGGACGGCCCGTTCGCCACGTTGCCGGCGACGATCAACGAGGTCAACGCCGACGCCCAGAAGCTCAAGGTCCTGGTGTCCATCTTCGGACGCGAGACGCCTGTCGAGCTGTCGTTCAGCCAGGTCTCCAAGATCTAACAAGATCTGGACGAGTCCCGGCGGGGAACACACGGTCCGACCGTCCGGTCGGTACCACCGGCACACCCAGTACTGCCACGAGGAAGAGACATGCCCCCGAAGAAGAAGAAGCTGTCAGCTGTCATCAAGCTGCAGATCAAGGCCGGCCTGGCCAACCCGGCACCGCCGGTCGGCCCGGCACTCGGCCAGCACGGCGTCAACATCATGGAGTTCTGCAAGGCCTACAACGCGGCCACCGAGTCCCAGCGCGGTGACGTGGTCCCGGTCGAGATCTCCGTGTACGAGGACCGTTCGTTCGAGTTCAAGCTGAAGACCCCGCCCGCCGCGCGCCTGCTGCTCAAGGCCGCCGGTGTGGAGAAGGGCTCCGGCACGCCGCACACCACCAAGGTCGCCTCGGTCACCGCGGCGCAGATCCGCGAGATCGCCGCCACCAAGCAGGCCGACCTCAACGCCAACGACGTCGAGGCCGCCGAGAAGATCATCGCCGGCACCGCCCGCTCCATGGGCATCACCGTCAGCGGCTGATCCGATCCACCCTGCTCCACCTGCACGAGCGACCCGGCCGGGTCGTCACCGCGTGGGAGGGCCGAGCGCGGCCCGTCGACCACGAACTCCACACCCCACATCCAGGAGATGACATGAAGCGCAGCAAGGCCTACCGCCAGGCCGCGGAACTGATCGACCGCGACAACCTCTACAGCCCCCTCGAGGCTGCCGAGCTGGCCCGCAAGACGTCGGCGACCAAGATGGACGCCACCGTCGAGGTCGCCATGGTCCTCGGGGTCGACCCCCGCAAGGCCGACCAGATGGTCCGTGGCACCGTCAACCTGCCGCACGGCACCGGCAAGACCGCCCGCGTCATCGTGTTCGCCGTCGGTGACAAGGCCGCCGAGGCCGAGGCCGCCGGCGCCGACGTCGTCGGTGCGGACGACCTGATCGCCCGCATCCAGGGCGGCTGGCTCGACTTCGACGCCGCGATCGCCACCCCCGACCAGATGGCCAAGGTCGGCCGGATCGCCCGGGTACTGGGCCCGCGTGGTCTGATGCCGAACCCGAAGACCGGCACGGTCACCGCCGACGTCGCCAAGGCCGTCGCGGACATCAAGGGCGGCAAGGTGAACTTCCGGGTCGACAAGGCCTCGAACCTGCACCTGGTCATCGGCAAGGTGTCGTTCCCGACCGAGAAGCTGGTGGAGAACTACGCCGCCGCCCTCGACGAGGTGCTCCGCATCAAGCCGTCCGCGGCCAAGGGCAAGTACATCAAGAAGATCGCGTTCGCGACGACGATGGGCCCGGGCATCCTGGTCGACCCGTCCCGCACCCGCAACCTGCTCGAGAACGAGGACGCCACCGCCTGACGGTGAGCTCCTGCTCCACGAAGCCCCGACCGTTCCGGTCGGGGCTTCGTGCTGTCCGGGGGCGGTCACACGGCGCGGCGGCGTGGGTCCAGATCGCGTCCGGGGAGTCAGGGCGTCCGCCGACGATCCCGTGGGAGGTGCGGTCGGGCCGGCCGATCCGGCCCGGCCGCCCCGAACGGGTCCGAGGAATCGTCCGTCCGGGGAGCCCGCGCGGCCATCGGTCCCCGGATACTGGACGTCCCTCGCATCCGTCCGGGTGCGGCCAGGATCGGAGCCCGGTGATCCCAGCAGGTACCGCCCCCCACCCGGTCGACGACCGTCGTGGTCGGCCGCTGCATCTCCGGCGGCTCTGGCCGGCCCTGGTGCCGCTGGTGCTGGTGCTCACCTCCTGCACCTCGGTGGTCGCCGGTAGCCCGCAGGCGGCACCGGGAGTCGTGATCGAGCGGCCGCTGTCCACCCGGGACCTGACCGAGCTCGCCGACGGGGTGGTCTCTGCCCAGGCCGCGCTGTCGTCGATGACCCGGACCGTGGTGCACCGGGATCCGGTGTCGACCGACGAGTACCGGGTGGAAGAGACCCGGGTGGGGGACCGGGTGGACCGGGTCGTCACCTTCACCCCGCCGTCGGTCGAACTCTGGTCCATCGAGGAGATCCGCTGCGTCGACCGGCGGGCCTACGCGAGCCCGCCGCCCGAGGGTCTGGAGGTCACCACCCCCTGGGTGGAGGTGCCGATCGACCCGGAGGTGGACGAGGCCGATCAGGACGACGGAGCCCTCGCCGGGGCGTTCATCGCTTACTACTGCGATTACGGCTACCCGGAGGACCTCGCCTACGACCTGTCGTTCATCGGCGGGGCGCAGGAGGTGCTCGATCTGGGCGCGGACACCGTGGACGGGGCCGCGGTCCAGCGGTACCGGGTCGAGATCGCCGAGCGGGACGCCTCCACCATGCTCGTCGGGATGGCATGGCTCGACGACACCACCCTGTTCGATGACGTCGAGGGCTCCATCTCGGTGGACATCGCGGTGGACGAGCAGGACCGCGTGCGCACGCTGGACTCCACCGTGATCGCCGACGGGGTCGAGTACGGCGATACCCTCGTCTTCAGCGCCTTCGACGAGGCCGTGAGCGTCACGGCTCCCGATCCGGCCGAGGTGGCCACTCCCTGAGCCGCTTCACCCGATGGCGGTCACGGCCCCGGTTGGTGGTCCCGCCCCGGGTGGCGTACTGTCAGTCCTGATCCACCCAAGACCGTCGGCTTCCGCATGCCCCGAGAACATCCGGGTCACCGTGGATGAAGGTCCCGGAGCAGTCACCCGGGCGGCCCACGCAGGAGGACGAGGTTCGAGCAGGCGCCGTCACCGGTGCTTCCTTCCGCCCCGTGCGCCCTGCGCCGGGGCGTTCGTCGTCTCTGCTCCTCGATCCGGCGTCCTGGCGTGGGTGGGGCGGCATCGCCGCCCCCGCGACACGACGCAGACAGCCGGTCCCTCGGGGCCGGCCCGGAAAGGAGGCGACACATGGCCAAAGCCGACAAGGTCGCCACGGTGGCTGAGATCACCGAGAAGTTCCGCTCTTCCAGCGCCGCGGTCATCACCGAGTACCGCGGGCTGACCATGTCCCAGCTGACCGAGCTGCGCCGCGCCATGGGTGCCGACACCACCTACGCGGTGGCGAAGAACACCCTGGTCAAGCGGGCGGCCGCCGATGCCGGCGTCGCCGGCCTCGACGACCTGTTCACCGGTCCGACCGCGGTCGCGTTCATCTCCGGCGAGCCCGTCGACGCTGCGAAGGCGCTGCGCGACTTCGCCCGGACGCACCCGCTGCTGGTCATCAAGGGTGGGTACCTCGAGGGCAAGGCCCTCGACCCGTCCGAGGTCACCAAGCTGGCCGATCTGGAGTCCCGCGAGGTCCTCCTGGCCAAGATGGCCGGCGCCATGCTGGGCACCCTCACCAAGGCCGCCGTCATGTTCAACCAGCTGCCCTCCCAGGTGGCCCGGTTGGCTGCGGCCCTGCAGGAGCAGCGCGCGAGCGACGCTCCGGCCGCCGAGGCTCCGGCCGACGCTGCCGACAGTCCCGCCGAGGCCGCCGAGGCCCCGGTCGAGACCGCCGCGGTCTGAGCGCACCGCGCTCCTGCCGTACCCGCACCACCCCGAACCACACGTCACATCCCCACCCACGACCACCTGCGCGCGAGCCAGGCGGTCGGCATCTGAAAGGACGCCACCATGGCGAAGCTGTCCACCGATGAGCTGCTCGAGGCCTTCAAGGAGCTCACCCTCATCGAGCTGTCCGAGTTCGTGAAGTCCTTCGAGGAGACCTTCGGCGTCACCGCCGCGGCCCCCGTCGCCGTGGCCGGCCCCGCCGGCCCGGGTGGCGGCGCCCCCGCCGAGGCCGTCGAGGAGCAGGACGAGTTCGACGTCATCCTCGAGTCCGCCGGTGAGAAGAAGGTCCAGGTCATCAAGGCCGTCCGCGAGATCGTCTCCGGCCTGGGTCTGAAGGAAGCCAAGGATCTCGTCGACGCCGCCCCCAAGGCCATCCTGGAGAAGGCCCCCAAGGAGGCCGCCGAGGCTGCCAAGGCCAAGCTCGAAGAGGCCGGCGCCAAGGCCACCGTCAAGTGACGGTGCGCTGACCGCGTTCCAGTACCACCGCACCACCACGCCGCCCGGTTCACCCCGGGCGCCGCTCGAACGGGGCGGGTCCGCATCAGCGGGCCCGCCCCGTTCGGCGTTCCGGCGGCGGGTCGTCCGCAGTCGTGCGGTGTGCGCCCCGGGGTACGAGGGTTCGGGGCGTTGTCGCAAGAGGGCCGGGGCGGCACGGGAGGGGTTCGGACCGGCGGGGGAGCGGCCCGGCCGTTGGCTCGACGGGCCGGGTCGTCCCGGGGCCACCCACCCGGGCGTCCCCCTGCCCGTTCGTGCGAACCCGGCCGGCAAATGCGGCGTCGTGCTTGACGCAGGGCACCCGCGCGGGCCACGCTATGCACTCGACGTCGGTCATATTGCGGGCCGCGTCCTTCTGTACGACATCGGCCGAGCCGACCCGGGTGTCCACCGTCCCCGAGGTCTCCGTCGAATCGTCGGCCGGAGGGTACGTCTGGAAAAGGCTGCCCTTCTCTGCTAGGCTTCGTCATTGCGCTGCCCTCTTTGTGCTGCCCGTCTGTCCTGAGCCGCTCCTCACCGGAGTTCCGGCCCCCGGACCTGCGGGTATGCCCTCCGGGGCGGTTCCGTCACCCGAGTCAGCACCGCCCCGCTCGTCCGCCCAGGCCGGACGGGTGCGGTGGTGGCCCGGGGGGGCGGGCGCAACCAGATGCACGCCCAGTAGTCAGTGCCAGTCCTCGAAAGGACGAATCTTGGCAGTCACGGCCACGCCCAAGAACACCTCCTCAGGCGCCTCGCGGGTGTCGTTCGCCAAACTCCGCGAACCGCTCGAGGTGCCCAACCTCCTCGCCCTGCAGACGGACTCCTTCGACTGGTTGGTCGGCGGCCCCGTCTGGCGCAGCCGGCAGACCGAGCCCACGCCCAGTGGTCTGGACGAGATCCTCGACGAGATCTCCCCGATCGAGGACTTCTCCGGCGATCTCTCCCTGTCGTTCTCCGACCCGCGTTTCGACGAGGTCAAGGCGACCGAGGAGGAGTGCCGCGACAAGGACATGACCTACTCGGCACCGCTCTTCGTCACCGCCGAGTTCGAGAACCGCGAGACCGGTGAGATCAAGTCCCAGACCGTCTTCATGGGCGACTTCCCCATGATGACGAGCAAGGGCACCTTCATCATCAACGGCACCGAACGTGTCGTGGTCTCCCAGCTCGTCCGGTCGCCCGGTGTGTACTTCGACCGCAACCTGGACAAGACCGCGGGCAAGGACGTCTTCTCCGTCAAGGTCATCCCTTCGCGGGGTGCCTGGCTCGAGTTCGACATCGACAAGCGCGACACCATCGGTGTGCGCATCGACCGCAAGCGGCGCCAGCCGGTCACCGTCCTGCTGAAGGCCCTGGGCTGGGACACCGAGCGCATCCGTGAGCACTTCTCCTGGTCGCCGGTCCTGCTGGCCACCCTGGAGAAGGACCACATCGCCGGCACGGACGAGGCGCTGCTGGACATCTACCGCAAGCTGCGTCCCGGCGAGCCGCCGACCCGCGAGAGCGCGCAGGCCCTGCTGGAGAACCTGTTCTTCAAGGACAAGCGCTACGACCTGGCCAAGGTCGGCCGGTACAAGGTCAACAAGAAGCTCGGCCAGGACACCGCCACCAGTGTCGGCACCCTGACCGAGAACGATCTGCTGGCCACCGTGGAGTACCTGCTGCGTCTGCACGAGGGGCAGACGGAGTGGAACCCCAGCGGTACCCGCGAGATGCCCGTCGAGACCGACGACATCGACCACTTCGGCAACCGTCGCCTGCGCACGGTCGGCGAGCTCATCCAGAACCAGATCCGCGTGGGTCTGTCCCGGATGGAGCGCGTCGTCCGCGAGCGGATGACCACGCAGGACGTCGAGGCCATCACGCCGCAGACCCTGATCAACATCCGGCCCGTCGTCGCCTCCATCAAGGAGTTCTTCGGCACCAGCCAGCTGTCGCAGTTCATGGATCAGACCAACCCGCTCGCGGGTCTGACCCACAAGCGTCGCCTGTCGGCGCTCGGGCCCGGCGGTCTGTCCCGTGATCGCGCCTCGCTCGAGGTCCGCGACGTGCACCCGTCCCACTACGGCCGGATGTGCCCGATCGAGACCCCCGAGGGCCCGAACATCGGCCTCATCGGCTCGCTGTCGACCTTCGCGCGGGTGAACCCGTTCGGCTTCATCGAGACCCCGTACCGCAAGGTCACCGACGGTCGGGTCACCGACCAGATCGACTACCTGACCGCGGACGAGGAGGACCGCTTCATCATCGCCCAGGCCAACGCCAAGCTGGACGGTGAGGGATCGTTCTCCGAGGCCCGGGTGCTGGTGCGCCGCAAGGGCTCCGGCGAGGTCGACCAGGTCGATCCGTCCGAGGTCGAGTACATGGACGTGTCCCCGCGGCAGACGGTCTCCGTCGCCACCGCGATGATCCCGTTCCTGGAGCACGACGAGGCCAACCGTGCGCTGATGGGCGCCAACATGCAGCGTCAGTCCGTCCCGCTGCTGCGCAGCGAGGCGCCGCTGGTCGGCACCGGCATGGAGGCCCGCGCGGCCAAGGACGCCGGCGACGTCGTCATCGCGGAGAAGTCGGGTGTCGTCGAGGAGGCGACCGCGGACTTCATCTCGGTGATGGCCGACGACGGCAGCCACCGCACGTACCGGCTGAACAAGTTCCGTCGCTCCAACCAGGGCACGAGCTTCAACCAGAAGCCGATCGTGGACGAGGGCGCCCGCGTGGAGGCCGGCGACGTCATCGCCGACGGCCCGTGCACCGACGGCGGTGAGATGGCCCTGGGCAAGAACCTGCTCGTGGCCTTCATGCCGTGGGAGGGGCACAACTACGAGGACGCGATCATCCTGTCGCAGCGCATCGTCCAGGACGACGTGCTGACCTCGATCCACATCGAGGAGCACGAGATCGACGCCCGGGACACCAAGCTCGGGCCCGAGGAGATCACCCGGGACATCCCGAACGTCTCCGAGGACGTGCTGGCCGATCTCGACGAGCGCGGCATCATCCGCATCGGCGCCGAGGTCCAGGACGGCGACATCCTGGTCGGCAAGGTGACGCCCAAGGGCGAGACCGAGCTGACCCCGGAGGAGCGCCTGCTCCGCGCGATCTTCGGCGAGAAGGCCCGCGAGGTCCGCGACACCTCCCTCAAGGTGCCCCACGGCGAGACCGGCAAGGTCATCGGCATCCGCGTCTTCAACCGCGAGGACGAGGGCGCCGAGCTGCCCCCGGGCGTCAACGAGCTGGTCCGCGTCTACGTGGCCCAGAAGCGGAAGATCCAGGACGGCGACAAGCTCGCCGGCCGGCACGGCAACAAGGGCGTCATCGGCAAGATCCTGCCGGTCGAGGACATGCCCTTCCTGCCCGACGGCACCCCGGTCGACATCGTGCTCAACCCGCACGGTGTGCCGCGACGGATGAACATCGGACAGATCCTGGAGACACACCTCGGGTGGGTCGCCGCACAGGGCTGGAACGTGGAGGGGCTGCCCGAGTGGGCCGCCAACCTGGATGAGGCGTCGCGGTCCGCCGCGCCGTTCACCAAGACCGCCTCGCCGGTGTTCTCCGGTGCCTCGGAGGACGAGATCATCGGCCTGCTGGGCTCCACCACCCCCACCCGGGACGGCGATCGCCTCGTCTCCCAGGAGGGCAAGGCCACCCTGTTCGACGGCCGTACCGGGGAGCCGTTCCCGTACCCGGTCGCCGTGGGCTACATGTACATCATCAAGCTGCTCCACCTGGTCGACGACAAGATCCACGCTCGTTCGACCGGGCCGTACTCGATGATCACGCAGCAGCCCCTGGGTGGTAAGGCGCAGTTCGGTGGACAGCGATTCGGCGAGATGGAGTGCTGGGCCATGCAGGCCTACGGCGCCGCCTACACGCTGCAGGAGCTGTTGACGATCAAGTCCGACGACATCGTGGGCCGCGTCAAGGTCTACGAGGCCATCGTCAAGGGCGAGAACATCCCGGAGCCGGGCATCCCCGAATCGTTCAAGGTGCTCCTCAAGGAGCTCCAGGCGCTGTGCCTGAACGTCGAGGTGCTCTCCAGCGACGGCATGACCATCGAGATGCGCGACACCGACGACGACGACCTCGAGCGGGCTGCGGCCAACCTCGGGATCAACCTGTCGCGCAACGAGTCGGCCTCGGTCGACGACCTGGTCAACTGACCGCCCCGTGATCCCCGCGATCTGAACGGAGACCCGGTCGGGTCGGTCCACCCCTGAGACGGGTGGGCCGGCCCGCCGGGACGCCACCTCCACCCCGGTCGGCCGCCGGCACCGCACCACGGTGTCGCCCCGGACGGCCACCTGATATTTCGACAGACAGGGACGTGCCACCAGTGCTCGACGTCAACTTCTTCGACGAGTTGCGTATCGGCCTCGCCACCGCGGACGACATCCGCGCGTGGTCCCACGGCGAGGTCAAGAAGCCCGAGACCATCAACTACCGCACCCTCAAGCCGGAGAAGGACGGGCTCTTCTGCGAGAAGATCTTCGGCCCCACCCGCGACTGGGAGTGCGCCTGCGGCAAGTACAAGCGCGTCCGCTTCAAGGGCATCATCTGCGAGCGCTGCGGCGTCGAGGTCACCCGCGCCAAGGTGCGTCGTGAGCGGATGGGCCACATCGAGCTGGCCGCGCCGGTCACCCACATCTGGTACTTCAAGGGCGTCCCGTCCCGGTTGGGCTACCTGCTCGACCTGGCCCCCAAGGACCTCGAGAAGATCATCTACTTCGCCGCGTACCTGATCACCGGCGTCGACCTCGACCAGCGGCACAACGACCTGCCGACGATCGAGGCCGAGATGTCGGTCGAGCGCAAGAACCTCGAGAACCGGCGCGACGCCGACATCGACACCCGCGCCAAGAAGCTCGAGACCGATCTGGCCGAGCTCGAGGCCGAGGGGGCCAAGTCCGACGTGCGCCGCAAGGTGCGCGAGGGCGGCGAGCGCGAACAACGGCAGATCCGTGACCGCGCCCAGCGCGAGCTGGATCGCCTGGACGAGGTGCTGGACGTCTTCAAGAAGCTGTCCGTGCGGCAGCTGATCATCGACGAGGTCCTGTACCGCGAGCTGGAGGACCGCTTCGGCGACTACTTCACCGGCGGCATGGGTGCCGAGGCGTTGCAGAAGATCATCGCCGACTTCGACATCGACGCCGAGACCGAGTCGCTCCGCGACACGATCAAGAACGGCAAGGGTCAGCGCAAGATCCGCGCCATCAAGCGGCTGAAGGTCGTCGCGGCCTTCCAGATGACGCAGAACTCCCCGCTGGGCATGGTCCTGGACTGCGTCCCGGTCATCCCGCCGGAGCTGCGGCCCATGGTGCAGCTGGACGGTGGCCGCTTCGCGACCTCCGACCTCAACGACCTGTACCGCCGCGTCATCAACCGCAACAACCGCCTCAAGCGACTGATCGACCTCGGCGCCCCCGAGATCATCGTCAACAACGAGAAGCGGATGCTGCAGGAGGCCGTCGACGCCCTGTTCGACAACGGTCGTCGCGGCCGGCCGGTCACCGGCCCGGGCAACCGCCCGCTCAAGTCGCTGTCCGATCTGCTCAAGGGCAAGCAGGGCCGGTTCCGTCAGAACCTGCTCGGCAAGCGCGTCGACTACTCCGGCCGGTCGGTCATCGTCGTCGGCCCGCAGCTCAAGCTCCACCAGTGCGGCCTGCCCAAGCTGATGGCCCTCGAGCTGTTCAAGCCGTTCGTCATGAAGCGGCTGGTCGACCTGAACCACGCGCAGAACATCAAGTCCGCCAAGCGGATGGTCGAGCGCCAGCGCCCCCAGGTGTGGGACGTCCTCGAAGAGGTCATCGCCGCGCACCCGGTCATGCTGAACCGCGCGCCCACCCTGCACCGTCTGGGCATCCAGGCCTTCGAGCCGCAGCTCGTGGAGGGCAAGGCCATCCAGCTGCACCCGCTGGTCTGCGCGGCGTTCAACGCCGACTTCGACGGCGACCAGATGGCCGTGCACGTCCCGCTGTCCGCCGAGGCCCAGGCCGAGGCGCGGGTGCTGATGCTCTCGAGCAACAACATCCTGTCCCCGGGATCCGGCCGGCCGCTGGCCATGCCGTCCCTGGACCTCGTCACCGGGCTGTACTACCTGTGCGGGCTCGACCCGGACGGTAAGGGTGCCGGGCACGTGTTCTCGTCCAGCGCGGAGGCGATCATGGCGCTCGACGCCGGCCTGATCAGCCTGCGTGCCCCGATCAAGGTCCGGCTGCCCGGCTCGGTCGTCCCCTCGAAGGACGAGCTGGCCAAGCTGCCGGAGGACCACGAGGCCGGTGATCCGTGGATCGCCGAGACGACCCTGGGTCGCGTGCTGTTCAACGAGCTGCTGCCCACCGGGTACCCGTTCGTGAACGACGAGCTGCCCAAGAAGCGCCAGGCGCTGATCGTCAACGACATGGCCGAGCACTACCCCATGTCCGTGGTCGCGCAGACGCTGGACCGCCTGAAGGAGGCCGGTTTCCACTGGGCCACCCGCTCGGGCATGACCGTGGCCATCGGCGACGTCATCATTCCGGCGGCCAAGGGCGAGATCCTGGCCAAGTTCGACGTGCAGGCCGATCGGGTGGAGAAGGCGTACCAGCGCGGCAACCTCTCCCACGAGGAGCGCAACGACGACCTGGTGAAGATCTGGGAGGCGGCCACCAAGGAGATCGAGGAGGCCATCCCGCCGGCGTACCCGAAGGACAACCCGGTCTACACGCTGGTCGCCGCGGGTGCCGCCGGTAACTGGATCCAGGTCCGGTCGCTGGCCGGCATGAAGGGCGTGGTGGCCAACTCCAAGGGTCAGCAGATCCCGCGCCCCATCCGGTCCTCGTTCCGCGAGGGTCTGTCGGTGCTGGAGTACTTCATCAACACCCACTCCGCCCGCAAGGGTCTGGCCGACACCGCGCTGCGGACGGCGGAATCGGGCTACCTGACCCGTCGTCTGGTCGACGTCTCGCAGGACGTCATCGTCCGCGAGTCGGACTGTGGCACCGAGCGGGGCGTGGCCCTGCCGCTGACCGAGACCTCGGTCGACGGTGTGCTGCGGCCCAGCGAGTTCCTGGAGACCTCGATCTTCGGCCGCACGCTGGCCGTCGACCTGGTCACCGACTCGGGCGCCGTGGTCGTCCCGGCCGGGACGGACATGCGTGAGGAGCACGTCCGCGAGGCCATCGAGGCCGGTCTGCACAGCGCCAAGGTGCGTTCCGTGCTGACCTGCGAGGCGGCCATCGGCACCTGTGCGGTCTGCTACGGCCGCAGCCTGGCCACCGGCAACCTCGTCGACGTGGGTGAGGCGGTCGGCATCGTCGCCGCCCAGTCCATCGGCGAGCCCGGTACCCAGCTGACCATGCGGACCTTCCACACCGGGGCGGCGTCGGGTTCCTCCGACATCACCCAGGGTCTGCCGCGTGTGCAGGAGCTGTTCGAGGCCCGGATCCCCAAGGGCAAGGCGCCGATCGCCGACGCCGCCGGCCGGATCCGGATCGAGGACGCCGACAAGTTCGTGCGGATCGTCATCGTGCCGGACGACGGCAGCGAAGAGGTCGTGTACGACAAGCTGCCGAAGACGCAGCGGCTGGCCACCCTCACGGTGGACGGCAGCGAGCGTCTGCTGGTGGACGGCGACCACGTCGAGGTCGGTCAGCAGCTCCTCGAGGGCAACGTCGACCCGCACGAGGTGCTCCGCGTCATGGGCCCGCGCCAGGTGCAGCTGCACCTGGTCCGTGAGGTCCAGGAGGTCTACCGCAGCCAGGGTGTGTCGATCCACGACAAGCACATCGAGGTCATCGTGCGGCAGATGCTGCGTCGCGTGACGATCATCGACTCGGGCTCCACGGAGTTCCTGCCCGGTGCCGTCATCGAGCGCAAGGAGTTCGAGGCGTCCAACCGTCGGGTGCTGGCCGAGGGTGGCGAGGCGGCCGCCGGTCGTCCCGCGCTCATGGGCATCACCAAGGCGTCGCTGGCCACCGATTCGTGGCTGTCGGCGGCCTCCTTCCAGGAGACGACCCGGGTGCTGACGGACGCGGCGATCAACGCCAAGTCCGACAAGCTCGTGGGCCTGAAGGAGAACGTGATCATCGGCAAGCTGATCCCGGCCGGGACCGGCATCGCGCGGTACCGCGACATCGCGGTGCAGCCGACCGAGGAGGCTCGGGCCGCGGCCTACAGCCTGCCCACGTTCGACGACACCTACTACGGTGCGGACACCTTCGGGGTCGCCGCCGGCACGGCCGTGCCGCTGGACGACTTCGACATGGGTCGCGACTACCGCTGATCCGAGCGGTCGGCGGCGTCCACCGGACACCGCCGACCGGGATGTCCTGCAGTGCAGAACGGCCCGGTTCCCTCAGGGGAGCCGGGCCGTTCTGCGTTCTCGGGGTGCCTGCCGTGGTCACGGCCGGACGGGGTTAGCTCGCGACGACCTGCCCGCCCTCGACCGTCACGGCGAACGCCGGTAGGGCGGTCTTGGCCGGTCCCTTGGTGGCCGCCCCGGTGGCGGCGTCGAACACCGACCCGTGGCACGGGCAGTCCAGCTCGGTGCCCGAGGCCGGCACGACGGTGCAGCCCTGGTGCGTGCAGATGGCGCTCCAGGCGACCGCGGAGCCCTCGGTGGGCTGCGCGATGATGATCGGCGAACCATCGGGCGCGGTCGCGGAGACCGAGCCGCCCACCGGAACGTCCGCCAGGGCCACGATCCCACTCACCGGTGCCGCGCTGCTGGCGGAGCTCGACGCGGCACTGGTGGCCGCACTGCTGGCCGCCGAGGTGGCCGCGCTGCTGGACGGGGCCGCGCTGCTCGCCGAGCTCGCGGCGGAACTCGCCGCGGACGTCGCCGCGGCGGAGGTGGCCGCCGGGGAGCTGGCGGCGGTGGTCGCGGACGACCCGCAGGCGGCCAGGAAGGCCGCGCCGGCACCGGCGCCGGCCACCTGGAGGGCGCGACGACGGGTGGTGCCGTTCCGGGCGGCGCCGGCGGAGTGGGCGTCGCAACCCTGGCATGCGCATGCGGCCGGGGCAGTGCCGTTCGGGACGGGGTCGGTGGCGGACGGGGGGAGGACCTGCGGCGTGGTGGTCATGCCCTGTCCTACGTCGAACAGACCCGTTTGGGTTCACCCGGAGGGAATTCCCCGCCGGATTCACAGGGATCCGTGGTCTGCTCGGCCCGGGGGCGGTCCGGTGGCACAGGGCTGACTGAACCCTTTCGCCGCGCTCGGCGTGACTCCTGTGGGGTCCGGTCGTCCGCTGCGACCGAGCGAACGACCGACCAGAACACCGATCGCAGGAGCGTCCGATGAGTGTGCGTAGCCGAACCACAGATGCCCCGGTGAGCTTCGAGGCCATGCCGCTGGCCGGGGTGCTCCGGGGGCTGACCTCCGCGGGTGTCCTGCTGTCCGCGGTGGTCCACCTGTACCTGTACGCCGCCGACGGATACGACAGCATCGACGTCGTCGGCCCGATGTTCCTCGTCAACGCCGTCGCCGGTCTGGTGATCGGCGTCCTGCTGCTGATCTGGCGGTCGTGGATCCCGCTATTCCTGGCCGCCGGCTTCGGCGCCGCCACCCTGGGTGCCTACATCCTGTCGGCCACCATCGGCTTCTTCGGGGTGAACTCCCAGATCATGGGGGTCAACGAATGGCTGGGGGCGGTGTCCGAGGCGGTCGCGCTGATCGGTGGCATCGCCGGGATCCTGCTGGAACGGCGGACCCGGGCGTCGTGACCGGTCGGCCGCGGCGTGCGCCCGCCGCCCCGGCGCCGGCTCGTCCGGACGCCGAGGGCGAGCTGCTGCGCGCGCTGCACGCCGACCACGCCGGGGCCCTGTGGGCGTATGCGCTGCAGCTCACCGGCGGTGACCGCGCCCGGTCCGAGGACGTGGTGCAGGAAACGCTGCTGCGGGCCTGGCGCCGGCCGGAGGTGCTGGAGCAGCAGGACAGGTCCGCCCGCTCCTGGCTCTTCACCGTGGCCCGCAACATCGTGGTCGACGAGTGGCGGGCGGCGCAGCGTCGGCCACTGAGCCTGCCCGGGGACATCCCCGAACGGGGGGAGCCGGACGGCGCGGACGCGGCCCTGGAATCCCTGCTCGTCGCCCAGGCGTTGCGCCGGCTCAGCGCGGAGCACCGGGCCGTGCTGCTCGAGTGCTACTACCGCGGGTGCACCGCGGCGCAGGCCGCGCACCGGCTGGGCATCCCGGTCGGCACGGTGAAGTCCCGTCTGCACTACGGCCTGCACGCGCTGCGGCTGGCTCTTCAGGAACTGGGGGTGGTCACATGAGCGGCGACTGGCTCCCTCCCGGGAGCGGGGGAGCGGACGGGACCGGCCCGGACGGCGCCCTCGGGCGGGACGGCGGACACGGAACCGGGAGTGCACACGGGTTCGACGGTGCGCACGGGTTCGACGGTGCGCACGGCCACGACGGCGCACACGGCGCGCACAGCTACGACGATGCGGCCTACGTGCTGGGGGCCCTCGACCCGGCCGAGCGACAGCGCTTCGAGCGGCACCTGCTCGACTGTGCCGCCTGCAGCGACGCCGTGCAGCGGCTGGCCGGAGTGGCCGGGCTGCTCGCCCACACCGGTCACGACGGGCTCGCCGCCGTCCAGGGCCGGGGACCGGACGAGCCGCCGCCCGGGCTGCTCCCCGGCCTGCTGGCGCGGGTCGATCTGCTCCGGCACCGGCGGCGGCGCCGGGTGGTCCTGCTGGCCGCGGCGGCGGTGCTCGCCGTCGGCGCGGGCATCGGCACCGCGGTGGCGCTCGACGGACCGGACCCCGTCCCACCGGTGGCCGGGTCGGTCCGGACGGTGGAGCTGTCCGCGGTGTCCGGCGCTCCGCTGGTGGCGGAGGTGGCGTTGACCTCCCGACCCTGGGGGACGGGCGTGCAGGTCACCTGCCGCTACACCGATTCCGGTGGTGACCCGTCCGTGCCCTACGACCTCGTGGTCATCGGCACCGACGGCCGCACCGAGCAGGCCGGCTCCTGGCTGGGTCTGGCCGGGGCGGAGGCGACGGTGGACGGGGCGACCACGTTGACCACCGAGGACATCGCGGCGGTCGAGGTGCGCCTGGCCGACGGGCGGACCGTGCTGCGTGGGAGTCCCTGAGGCCCCGGCGACGGACCGACCCCCACCCCGGCGGCCGGACCCGGTCCGACCCCGGAACGAGGTCGCCCCCCGGTGCGGTGGGGGGTCCGCGCCGAGGGGCGAGTCGTGAGCGGCCGAAGGGCACGCCGGATGGACGGGGTCAGCGGCCGGCGAGCGCCTCCAGGGTGGCCCGGGAGCCCCGCGTGTGCAGGGAGTCCAGCGCCCAGAGGTAGGCCTCGACGAAGCGCTCGTCGTCGATGAGGTCGCCGAACAGCTCCCGGTTGCGCAGGAAGGCCAACGGATCGTCCTGCTGGGTGCGGGCCACGGCGACCAGGCTGTCCCGCAACCGGTCCACGACGGTGATGGGCTCACCCTGCTCGTCCACCGCCTCGGCGTACCGGGCCCAGCTGGCCACGATGGCCGCCGACCGCCGGATCTCGCCGCCGTCCCGCAGGTTCTCCACGATGACCGGGACGAGCCACTTGGGGATGCGGTCCGAGCTCTCCGCGCACAGCCGGGCGACGGTGTCCCGGACCTGGGCGTTGGAGAACCGGCGCACCGCCTCGTGCTGGTAGACGTCCATGTCCACGCCGGGCACCGGGGCCAGGGTGGGCGCGGCCTCGCGGCTCATGTACGCGAGCAGGAAGTCGGCGAACAGCGGGTCCTGGCAGACGTCGTGCACGAGCCGGTAGCCGGCCAGGTAGCCGAAGTAGCAGAGCCCCTGGTGACTGGCATTGAGGTTGCGCAACTTCATGAGCTCGTAGGGCTCGACGTCCTGCACGACCTGGACGCCGGCATCCTCGTACGGCGGCCGGGCGGGGGCGTCGCCCTGCGGGGTGAAGGACTCCTCCAGGACCCACTGGGTGAACGGCTCGCACACCACGGGCCAGGCGTCACGGATGCCGAAGCGGTTCTCGATCTCGGCCCGGTCGTCGTCGGTGGTGACCGGGGTGATCCGATCGACCATCGAGTTCGGGAAGCGCACGTTGGCCTCCATCCAGTCCGCGAACTCCGCGTCGCGGAGCCGGGCGAAGGAGGTGAACATCTTGTGCGCCACGTGCCCGTTGCCCTGGATGTTGTCGCAGGACATCACCGTGAAGGGCGGGACGCCCCGTTCCCGGCGTCGGATCAGCGCCTCGACGACCAGCCCGAAAGTGGTCCGGGGGAGCGCGCCGGGAACGAGATCGGCGACCACGTCGGGGTTCTCGGCGTCGAACTCACCGGTGATCTGGTTGAAGTTGTAGCCGCCCTCGGTCACGGTGAGGGAGACGATGCGCGTGGCCGGGTCGGCCATCTTCTCCACCACGGCGTCCGGGTCGTCCGGGGCGAACAGGTACTCCACGATCGACCCGATGACCCGCGGTTCCCAGGTGCCGTCGGCGTCCTTGAGCACCAGGGTGTACAGGCAGTCCTGGGCGTCCATGACGTCCTTCATCCGCTTGTCGTGCGGCAGCACGCCGACCCCGCAGATGCCCCAGTCCAGGGCTTCGCCGGAGTTCATCAACCGGTCCAGGTACATGGCCTGGTGGGCCCGGTGGAAGCCGCCCACGCCGAAGTGGACGATCCCGGTGGTGACCTGGCTGCGGTCGTAGGTCGGGACGGGGACGGTGGCACCGATGGCGGCCAGACCGGCCGTGTCCAGGTCGGTGACTGCTGTGTTCGCAGTGGTGCTACCGGTCACTTCACGGCTCCCAGGGACAGGCCCTGGACCAGCTTGTCCTGGGCGGCGAAACCGGCGATCAGCACCGGCAGGGAGACGATTGTGGCAGCCGCGCTCACCTGGGCCAGGAACAGGCCCTGGGAGGTCACGAAGCCGGTGAGGAACACCGGAGCGGTGCCGGCCACCGTGCCGGTCAGGGACTTGGCGAACAGCAGCTCGTTCCAGCTGAAGATGAAGCAGATCAGCGCGGTGGCGGCGATGCCCGGGGCGGCGATCGGGGCGACGACCCGGCGCAGGGTCAGCAGCAGCCCGGCGCCGTCCAGCGAGGCGGCCTCGAACAGGGCCGGCGGGATGTCGGCCAGGAAGGAGCGCATCATCCAGATCGCGATGGGCAGGTTCATCGCCGTGTACAGCAGGATCAGGAACCAGATGTTGTCCAGCAGGCCGATGTTCTGGGCGATGATGTAGATCGGCAGCAGGCCGGCCACCGCGGGCAGCATCTTGGTGGACAGGAAGAAGAACATCACGTCCGTCCACTTGCGCACCGGCTTCACCGAGAGCGCGTAGGCGGCCGGGATGGCCAGGCACAGCACGATGAGCGTCGAGATGATCGACGCGGTGGCCGAGTTGATCAGCGGCGGCCACGGGTTGATGCCGGTGGAACCGAAGAACTTGTCGTAGTTCTCCAGGGTCAGCGGGGCGAACACCTGCGGGCGCTGCGCGCCGGCCTGGGCCTCGCTGTGGAAGCTGGTCAGGATCATCCAGGCGACCGGCAGGACGAAGATCAGGCCGATGATCCAGGCGGCGATGCCCGCGAAGGCCGAACCCGCCTTGGAGCCCGAGGAGCGTCCGGGCTTGCTCCTGGTCGTCGCGGTGGGCGGGGTGACCGGGGTGGCTGCGGTGGTGGTCATCGGGTGCTCTCCTCGCGGAACAGGCTGGACACGGTGCGCAGCGCGAAGGTGGCGATGATGATCGAGCCGATCACCACGATGACCCCCTGCGCGGAGGCCAGGCCGTAGTCCTGGGCGTTGAACACGGTGGTGTAGATCGTGTACGGCAGGTTCGCGGTGCCCAGCGAGCCGGACGTGATGGTGAAGACCGAGTCGAAGTTCTGGACGATGTAGATGGTCCCCAGCAGACCGGCGAGCTCCAGGTACTGGCGCATGTGCGGCATCGTGATGTTGGCGAACGTCTGCCACGGGCTGGCGCCGTCGACCGCGGCGGCCTCGAGCACGTCACCGGGGCGGGACTGCAGGCCGGCCAGCAGGATCAGCGTCATGAACGGCGTCCACTGCCAGATCAGCTGGATCTCCACCGAGATGAGCGGGAACTCCGTCAGCCACACCGGCACCGGCGGGGTGGTGTCGCCGAACAGGCCCCAGATCCACGAGATGACACCGTTGATCAGGCCGGAGGTGGGGTTGAAGATGCCGTGCTTGAAGAACAGGGCGGCGGCCACCGGGACGACCAGGAACGGCGTGATCATCAGCGTCCGGACGATGCCGCGGCCGATGAACTTCCGGTTGAGCAGCAGGGCGATGCCCAGGCCCAGCACCAGGGACACCAGGACCACGGTGACCGTCAACAGGATGGTGGTGAACACCGACTGGCGCAGCCCCGAGTCCTTGAAGACGTTCACGAAGTTGTCGAACCCGGCGAAGCTGCGGGTGTCGGGGGAGTAGGCCTGCCAGTCCAGGAACGAGATGACCAGGGTGGCCACGAAGGGCAGCTGGGTCATCACGATGGTGAAGATCAGGGCAGGCAGCAGCGGACCCCGCCGTACCCACCCCTCCTTCTTGGCTGCCTTCTGCGCGTGGCGCGCAGCCGGATCGTCGACGGTGGTGGCGGTCATGCCGGGTCCTTCCGGGAGGGGGCGGGCACGTGGTGTCCGGGGTGGAGCGGGGGTGACCCGGCCCGCGCCGGGCCGGCGTCGCGCGCCGGCGGGCGGCAGGGACACCTGCGGCCCGGTGCCCCGGCCCGGGGGTGCTGGACCCCCGGGCCGGGCGGGTGGGGCCGGCTGTCGGCCGACTCCCGGTGGTGCGGTGGCTGGGTCAGCCGGCGGCCTTGTACTTGTCGCCCACGGCCTGGGCGAGCTCCTGCCCGGTGTTCAGGGCTTCCTCGACGGTCGTCTGGCCGGCGATGGCTGCCGAGACATCCTGCGAGACACGCGTTCCCAGATCGGTGAACTCCGGGATGTCGACGAACTGGATGCCGACGGTCGGCCGGGGCTGGACGCCCGGGTTGGTCGGATCGGCGTTCTGGATGGCCTCCAGGGTGGCGTCGGCGAACGCACCGGCAGCCGCCTTGTAGTCCGCGTTCTCGTACAGCGACGCGCGCTTGCCGGCCGGGACCTTCGACCAGCCGAGCTTGGCGCCCACGAGCTCCTCGTACTTCTTGGAGGAGGCCCAGGAGATGAACTTCCAGGCGTTGTCGGCGTTGGTGGACTCTTCTCGATCGCCCACGACCAGGCGTACAGCCAGCCGGAGGACTTGGTCTCCTTGACCGGGGCCTGCGCGTAGCCGACCTTGCCCTTGACGGGCGAGTCGTCGGCCTCGAGGCTGCCGGCAGCCGAGGTGGCGTCGTACCACATGGCGACCTGGCTCTGCGTCATGGCGTTGAGGCACTCGGTGAATCCGGCCTGCGGGGCGCCGACCTCACCGTGCTCCTTGACCAGGTTGACGTAGAAGTTGGTGGCGTCGATGAACTCCTGCGAGTTGACCTTGGCCGTCCAGTCCTTCTCGAACCAGGTGCCGCCGAAGGTGTTGACCACGGTGGTCAGCGGGGCGAAGAGCTGGCCCCAGCCGGGAAGACCGCGCAGGCAGATGCCCTTCATGCCGGACTGGGCGCCGTCGGCCTTCGCGGCCAGATCGGCCACCTCGTCCCACGTCGGGTTGTTCGGCACGGTCAGGCCCTTGGCCTCCATGACGTCCTTGCGGTACATCAGGAAGGACGACTCGCCGTAGAACGGCTCGCCGTAGAGGAGGCCGTCCGGGCCCTTCAGGGAGGCCGTCATCGACGGGAAGATGTCGGCCTGGTTGAACTCGGTGTCCTTGTCCGAGTAGTCCTGCAGCGAGGTCAGCCAGCCGTTCTTCGAGTAGAACGGGATCTCGAAGTTGGACAGGGTGGCCACGTCGTACTGGCCGGACTGGTTGGTGAACTCCTGGGAGACCTTGTCGCGCAGGTCGTTCTCGGGGAGAACGGTGAACTGCACCTGGATGCCGGTCTCCTTGGTGAACTCCGGGGCCAGGTTCTGCAGGTCGACCATCTGCGGGTTGTTGACCATGAGGATGCGGACCGGGGCACCGGCGGCGGCGGTGCCGCTACCGCCCCCGGAGCTGGAGCCGCCGCCGGCTCCTCCACATGCGGCTGTGCCCAGGACCAACAGCGCGGCGGTGGCGCCGGCCATCAGTCGGGTGGGCGATCGGAACGGTGACACACGCATCGTGGGTCGTCCTTTCAACTCTGAGAGGGGCGGGGCCGTACGGGGTGGTGCGTGGTGCGGTGGTGCGGTGGTGCGTGGTGCCGGGTGGAACGGTCGAGCCGGTGGTGCGGGCAGCACGGAGCCACCGGCCCGGGGGCCGGGTGCCGACGTGCATGGGGTCGAGGGGTGGACGCCTACACCCGGATCACCTGGGGTCCGAGTGCGGAGTAGCGGTGCGCCTCGTGACTGGACAGACCCGTGTCGGTGACCAGGGTCTGGAAGTCCGAGACTTCGGCGAAGCGGCAGAAGCTGGACACGCCGAACTTGAGGTGGACCCCGACGAACACGCGCCGCCGGGACACCGACACGACCTTCGCCTTGACGGCGGAGACGGCCGGGTCGGGGGTGGTGAGCCCGCGGTCGCGGGTGATGCCGTTGGCCCCGAGGAACGCCAGGTCCACGACCAGGCCGGAGAGCATGTCGGTCGCCCAGTGGTCCACCGTGGCCAGCGTGCGTCCGCGGACCCGGCCGCCCAGCAGGATGACCGAGATGTGCGCGACCGGCGCCAGCAGGCCCGCGGCCGCCAGCGAGGACGTCACCACGGTGATCGGCCGGGAGACCTGGGCGAGCTGCTCGGCCACCAACTGCGGAGTGAAACCCTCGTCCACGTAGACGGTCTCGGCATCCCCGAGGAGATCCGCGGCGGCCACGGCGACCCGCCGCTTCTCGGCCACCCGGTGTTCGGAGCGATGGGCCAGGTTGGTCTCGAACCCTGCGCTCTCCACCGGGTACGCGCCGCCGTGGGTGCGGCGGAGCAGACCGTGTTCCTCCAGCACGCGCAGATCGCGACGGACCGTCTCCGCGGCGACGTCGAGCTGGACGGCGAGATCGGTGACGTCGATGTGGCCGGCGCCCCGGGCGTGGTCCAGGATCTGCCGCCGTCGTTCCTCGGCGTGTTTGGCCTGCATCCCACCCACCTCTCACCGCCGCGTCCGCTCTGGCGTGGCCGCGCCACCGGTTTCGTACCCGTTCCGGTGATGCCTGTAAGGAGTAACACCGGTCACACGAGGCGGTCGAGTCACATGTCCTTCACAGAGTGACCGATGTGTGACCGTTTTACCTCGCAAAGTGTCTGCTCCAGGCTCGGTCGGGCAACCGACCTCCCGGCGGGGCGCCCGATATGGGGTCGAGCCCGCCCGGATCGTGCCCGGACGGTGCCCGTCCCCACGCAGCCGGTGCCCGCTCGGGCGCCCGGTGTCCCCACCGCGCGATCGGCCGCGGTACTCCGGAACCGTCGAGCGGTCCGGCGCCCGGAGCGGTTCCGGGCCCGGGCGCAGGCCCGCCCCGGGGCGATGGGCCGGGGTGAGGAGCAGGGGTGAGGGGCCGGCTCGGGATGTCGGTCGAGGAGCTGGGACGGGGCGCATCCGGCACCCGGTCGGGTGGTCGGGGCAGGCGTGGGTGGAACGGGGGTATCCTGCGTAGTGGAAGTACCCAGTGCGCAGGTTCGGCGTGCTGCCCTCCTGACCGAGCTCGATCCGGTCGGCACCTGTCCGTCGGGTGTGGAGGGTCCGACACCGGACCGATCGCGACGCCGGCCGACGACCGCACAGCCCCCAGGGGTGGGTGCGGAGCCGGTTTCGGGCTCTCGCCGCGGTCACGCCGTCAATCGTTCCAGCGAACCGTGTTGCCCGCTCCGGCGGGACGGCGGTAGTCTTCAGAGCTGGCCCGGTTTACTGGGTGGTCGACGCATGCCTGGGAGCAGGTGCCCGCCCTCCGGGGGAGGTGCCCGGCTCGCCGGGTGTGCCGGTCCTCCGCACGGGGGTGTCGCCGGTGTCGAGCGGGAACGGATGTCCGCTCCCGTCGCCGGTCGCCCCGGACGGACGGCACCGGCCGACCCGCCGGCCCCACGCGCGACCCGCACCACCCTCATGACCTGAGCACGACCGTCACCAGGAAAGAAGCCGCCAGCACCATGCCCACGATCCAGCAGCTGGTCCGCAAGGGCCGCACCGACAAGGTGAGCAAGACCAAGACGCCGGCCCTCAAGGGGAGCCCGCAGCGTCGTGGTGTCTGCACCCGCGTCTACACGACCACCCCGAAGAAGCCCAACTCCGCGCTGCGCAAGGTCGCCCGTGTCCGGCTGACCAGCCAGGTCGAGGTCACCGCCTACATCCCCGGCGAGGGCCACAACCTGCAGGAGCACTCCATCGTGCTGGTGCGCGGCGGTCGCGTGAAGGACCTCCCCGGCGTCCGCTACAAGATCATCCGCGGCTCGCTGGACACCCAGGGCGTCAAGAACCGCAAGCAGGCTCGCAGCCGTTACGGCGCGAAGAAGGAGAAGAGCTAATGCCTCGCAAGGGTCCCGCACCGAAGCGACCGTTGGTCGCCGACCCGGTGTACAACTCCCCGCTGGTCACCCAGCTGGTGAACAAGGTCCTGCTGGACGGCAAGCGCTCCATCGCGCAGTCCATCGTCTACGGCGCCCTCGAGGGCTGCCGCGAGAAGTCGGGCACCGATCCGGTCGTCACCCTCAAGCGCGCGCTGGACAACGTCCGCCCCACCCTGGAGGTGCGCAGCCGTCGAGTCGGTGGCGCCACCTACCAGGTGCCGGTCGAGGTCCGCACCACCCGGCAGACCACCCTCGCGCTGCGCTGGTTGGTCGGCTACTCCAAGGCCCGTCGTGAGAAGACCATGACCGAGCGCCTGATGAACGAGCTGCTCGACGCTTCGAACGGCCTCGGCGCCGCGGTGAAGCGTCGCGAGGACACGCACAAGATGGCCGAGTCCAACAAGGCCTTCGCGCACTATCGCTGGTAACACCGCCGGGGACCCCGGCCCGGAGCGGCGAGTTCACTCGCCGTCCGGCCGGGGGTCACCCCCACCGGGGAACATCCACTCGGCGCTGAGCGCTGAACTGGTCGGCCGCCGTCATCTGGACGGGTCGGCCACCCACACACCTGAGACGAGGAAGACCGCACGTGGCATCCAACGCCCTCGACAAGGTCCGCAACATCGGGATCATGGCGCACATCGACGCGGGCAAGACCACCACGACCGAGCGCATCCTGTTCTACACCGGTATCACCTACAAGATCGGTGAGGTCCACGACGGCGCAGCCACCATGGACTGGATGGAGCAGGAGCAGGAGCGGGGGATCACCATCACCTCCGCCGCCACGACGACGTCGTGGAAGGGTCACAAGATCAACATCATCGACACCCCCGGGCACGTCGACTTCACGGTCGAGGTGGAGCGCTCGCTCCGCGTGCTCGACGGTGCCGTCGCGGTCTACGACGGTGTCGCCGGCGTCGAGCCGCAGACCGAGCAGGTCTGGCGGCAGGCGGAGAAGTACCACGTGCCGCGGATGTGCTTCGTCAACAAGCTCGACCGCACCGGCGCCGACTTCTTCCGCTGCGTGCAGATGATGATCGACCGGCTGAACGCCACTCCCGCGGTGCTGCAGATCCCGATCGGCTCCGAGGGCGACTTCATCGGCGTCGTCGACCTGCTGCAGATGCGCGCCCTCACCTGGCGTGGCGAGACCCAGAAGGGCGACGACTACGCCGTCGAGGAGATCCCGGCCGATCTGGCCGAGTCGGCCGCCGAGTGGCGCGAGAAGCTCATCGAGACGATCTCCGAGAACGACGACGAGGCCATGGAGGCCTACCTCGTCGGCGAGGAGCTCACCCTCGACCAGCTGAACGCGGCGATCCGCCGGGCGACCATCGCCGGCAAGGTCAACCCGGTCGTCACCGGCTCCGCCTTCAAGAACAAGGGTGTCCAGCCGATGCTGGACGCGGTGGTGGCGTACCTGCCCTCGCCGCTGGACATCGGCGCCGTGCACGGCACCCTGCAGGACGGCGAGACCCCCGTCGAGCGCGAGCCCGACGCCTCCGCGCCGTTCGCCGGTCTGGCGTTCAAGGTCGCGACCGACCCCCACCTGGGCAAGCTGACGTTCGTCCGGGTCTACTCGGGCACGTTGCAGTCCGGCACGCAGGTGATCAACTCGATCAAGGACCGCAAGGAGCGGATCGGGAAGATCTACCAGATGCACGCCAACAAGCGGGAGGAGCTCTCGAGCGTCTCCGCAGGCGACATCTGCGCCGTGATGGGTCTCAAGCAGACCACCACCGGTGAGACCCTCTGCGATCCGGCGAACCCGGTGGTCCTGGAGTCGATGAGCTTCCCCGAGCCCGTCATCTCCGTGGCCATCGAGCCGAAGACCAAGAGCGACCAGGAGAAGCTGGGTACCGCCATCCAGAAGCTGGCCGAGGAGGATCCGACCTTCAAGGTGCAGAACGACGAGGAGACCGGTCAGACGGTCATCTCGGGCATGGGTGAGCTGCACCTGGACATCCTGGTCGACCGCATGCGGCGTGAGTTCAACGTCGAGGCGAACATCGGCAAGCCGCAGGTCGCGTACCGCGAGACCATCCGCGGCACCGTCGAGAAGTACGGCTACACCCACAAGAAGCAGACCGGTGGATCCGGGCAGTTCGCCAAGATCCAGATCACGGTCGAGCCGCTGGACATGGCCACCTCCGAGGGTGCGACGTACGAGTTCGTCAACGCGGTGTCCGGTGGTCGCATCCCGCGGGAGTACATCCCGTCGGTCGACGCCGGTGCCCAGGACTCGCTGCAGTACGGCGTGCTCGCCGGGTACCCGATGCTCGGGGTCAAGCTGACCCTGGTCGACGGTGCCTACCACGAGGTCGACTCCTCGGAGATGGCGTTCAAGATCGCCGGTTCCATCGCCATGAAGGAAGCGGCCCGGCTCGCCCGGCCGGTCCTGCTCGAGCCGATGATGGCCGTCGAGGTCGTCACGCCCGAGGACAACATGGGCGACGTGATCGGTGACCTGAACTCCCGCCGTGGGCAGATCCAGGGTATGGACGAGCGCGCGGGTGCCCGCGTGGTCACCGCCCTGGTCCCGCTCTCGGAGATGTTCGGCTACGTG
Organism: Nakamurella flavida; assembly: GCF_030811475.1. Lineage (NCBI taxonomy): Bacteria > Bacillati > Actinomycetota > Actinomycetes > Nakamurellales > Nakamurellaceae > Nakamurella > Nakamurella flavida. Next base: position 1,654,971 of record NZ_JAUSQV010000001.1, on the reverse strand, counting down.
GGCGACCTGCGGTCCAAGACCGCCGGCCGTGCGTCGTACTCGATGGTGTTCGACTCCTACGCCGAGGTTCCCGCGAACGTGGCGAAGGAAGTGATCGCGAAGGCGACGGGCGAGTGAGCTGACGGAGACGTCTGCTCCTTGTTCCACCCTCGCGTCATCCAGCAGTGCGCTGCCCCGGCAGCAGGGGTGACGGGACGGCCCACCGTGGTCGTCCCGTTACCCTCCACAGTCGTGACGGGGTTTCCCGTCCCGGGTCCGGCATCGAAATGGTGGTGCCGGTCCAGATCCACCCACCAACGCCCTGACGACCTGAATCAGCACGATCAGAGAACGACAGTCGCAAGGCGCAACAGCATGAGTCCTGAGGAGGACAGCAGTGGCGAAGGCGAAGTTCGACCGGAGTAAGCCGCACGTCAACATCGGCACCATCGGTCACGTCGACCATGGCAAGACGACGCTGACGGCGGCCATCACGAAGGTCCTGGCCGACAAGTACCCGAACCTGAACCAGGCTTCGGCGTTCGACCAGATCGACAAGGCTCCCGAAGAGCGTCAGCGCGGCATCACCATCAACATCGCGCACGTGGAGTACCAGACCGAGAAGCGTCACTACGCCCACGTGGACGCCCCCGGCCACGCGGACTACATCAAGAACATGATCACCGGTGCCGCTCAGATGGACGGCGCGATCCTCGTGGTCGCGGCGACCGACGGCCCGATGCCGCAGACCAAGGAGCACGTGCTCCTGGCCCGCCAGGTCGGCGTGCCCTACATCCTGGTCGCGCTGAACAAGTCGGACATGGTGGACGACGAGGAGATCCTGGAGCTCGTCGAGCTCGAGGTCCGCGAGCTGCTGTCGTCGCAGGACTTCGACGGCGACAACGCTCCGGTCGTGCGCACCTCCGGGCTCAAGGCTCTCGAGGGTGACCCGAAGTGGGTCGAGACCGTCGTCGAGCTGATGAACGCGGTGGACGAGTCCGTTCCGGATCCGGAGCGCGACACCGACAAGCCGTTCCTGATGCCCATCGAGGACGTCTTCACCATCACCGGCCGCGGCACCGTGGTGACCGGCAAGGTCGAGCGTGGCTCGATCAACGTCAACGCCACCGTCGAGATCGTCGGGATCAAGCCGAAGTCCTTCCAGACCACGGTCACCGGCATCGAGATGTTCCGCAAGCTGCTGGACTCGGCGACCGCCGGCGACAACGCCGGTCTGCTGCTGCGTGGCACCAAGCGCGAGGACGTCGAGCGCGGGCAGGTCGTCGTGAAGCCGGGTTCGATCACCCCGCACACCGAGTTCGAGGCTCAGGTCTACATCCTGGGCAAGGACGAGGGCGGGCGTCACACCCCCTTCTTCAACAACTACCGCCCGCAGTTCTTCTTCCGCACCACGGACGTCACCGGCGTCGTCACGCTGCCCGAGGGCACCGAGATGGTCATGCCCGGCGACACCACCGAGATGACGGTCTCGCTGATCCAGCCGATCGCCATCGAGGACGGCCTGCGTTTCGCCATCCGCGAGGGTGGGCGCACCGTCGGTGCCGGTTCGGTCACCAAGATCATCAAGTAGTCCCGTTCGCAGGCCCTGTGCCTGCTGCTCGGTCGAAGGGCCCCGTCACGGATCCGTGGCGGGGCCCTTTCGGCGTCTCCGGGGCGGGGACCGGGGTGTAGGGGACGACGCGTCCCGGATGTCACGACGGACCCATGACCGGACTCTTCGCTCTGCTGGACGATGTCGCGGCGATGGTCAAGCTGGCCGCGTCGTCCCTGGACGACATCGCCGCCGGCGCCGGTCGGGCCAGCGTCAAGGCGGCCGGGGTGGTCGTCGACGACGCCGCGGTGACCCCCCGGTACGTCCAGGGCCTCAAGCCGCAGCGGGAGTTGTCGATCATCGCGCGCATCGCGAAGGGGTCACTGCGCAACAAACTCCTGGTGATCCTGCCGATCGCCCTCCTGCTGAGTCAGTTCGCGCCGTTCCTGCTCACCCCGATCCTCATGGTCGGCGGGACGTACCTGTGCTTCGAGGGTGCGGAGAAGCTGTGGGAGAAGTTCTCCGGTCACGAGGAGAAGGCCCAGGAGTCGGGGGAGCGGTCGCCCGAGGACGCGGCCGCCCACGAGAAGCAGGTGGTCGCCGCGGCCACCCGCACCGACTTCATCCTCTCGGCCGAGATCATGGTGATCGCGCTCAACGAGGTCGCCGACCAGGGCCTGGTGTCCCGGGCGGTGATCCTGGTCGTGGTGGCCGTGCTGATCACCGCGCTGGTCTACGGCGCGGTCGCGCTCATCGTCAAGATGGACGACGCCGGGCTGGCCTTGGCGAAGCGTCCGGGTCGCGCGATCGCCGGCCTGGGGCGCGGCCTGGTGGCCGCCATGCCGATCGTGCTGGCCGTGCTGTCCTGGGTCGGGATGATCGCCATGCTCTGGGTCGGCGGGCACATCCTGCTGGTCGGCGCGGACGAACTGGGTCTGCACGCCCCGTACGGATGGGTGCACCACCTCGAGGTCGTCGTGCACGACGCCACCGGGGGGTTCGGCGTCATCCTCGGGTGGATCACCAACACCTTCTTCTCCGCGGTGCTGGGTGTCCTGGTCGGCGCCGTGGTGGTGACCGTGGTGCACCTGGTGGGTGCGCTGCGGGCTCGCCGGGCCGGGGTCGGGACTTGCGATGCCCGGGTGCACTGAGTACGCCCGGGCGCCGGAGGGTGACCTACGCGGCCCGAGTTGAAAGTCGGGCCCGATGTTTGGCATACTTCTCGGGTTGCCCTTTGACGGGCCGTGCTGTTCTGCGGTCCGGATCGGGTTCGAGATGGTGCATCGTCCTCGTGACACATGCGGGCCCCGAGGCCCAACCGCTCGGACGTCCCGGTCGGGGTGGCCACCAGTAGGACCCAGAGATGTAGCACCACGGCGCTCCCTGCGAGCGCGACCGGTCCACCGGGGCCCGCCAGGAGTTGGAGGCGGATCCATGGGAGACAGCACGACACGCCCGACCGCGTGGACCGGTGATCCTGGACAGATGAACAGCGGCTGCGTTCCACGGCTCCAGCCGGGGACACCCTGATCCTCTGTCCCGGTGCGCCCAGCACCGGTCCGGCCCCACGGCCGACACCCGGGGCGGGAGCACCACCAGAGAAGACTCGTTAGTGACCAGCACCGGCAAGTAGAGGACGGCAAGCGTGGCGGGACAGAAGATCCGCATCAGGCTCAAGGCCTATGACCATGAGGCGATCGACGCGTCCGCGCGCAAGATCGTCGAGACGGTGACCCGGACGGGCGCCCGCGTCGTCGGCCCGGTGCCGCTGCCCACCGAGAAGAACGTGTACTGCGTCATCCGCTCGCCGCACAAGTACAAGGACTCGCGCGAGCACTTCGAGATGCGGACGCACAAGCGGCTGATCGACATCCTCGACCCGACGCCCAAGACGGTGGACGCGCTCATGCGCATCGACCTCCCGGCCTCGGTCGACGTCAACATCCAGTAGGGATCCGGTCGATCCCCCCGGGCCCACGCGGTCCGTGCGTGGAGGTCGACACCGCAGCTTGAGCCCGTCAGGGCGGCACCAGCATCGAGGAGATAGGTACTTCAATCATGGCTAATGCGATCAAGGGAATCCTGGGCCACAAGCTCGGGATGACCCAGGTCTTCGACGCCTCGAACCGGATCGTCCCGGTCACGGTCGTCGCGGCCGGGCCGGTCGTGGTCACCGCGGTCCGCACCCCGGAGAAGGACGGCTACACCGGCGTCCAGCTCGCCTTCGGGAAGATCGACCCGCGCAAGGTCACCAAGCCCGTGGCCGGCCACTTCGCCGCCGCCGGCACGACCCCCCGCCGCCACATCGTCGAGCTCCGCACCTCGGACATCGCCGGATACACCGTGGGCCAGGAGCTCACCGCGTCCGACGTCCTGGATGCCGGCCTGCTCGTCGACGTCACCGGCGTGTCCAAGGGCAAGGGCTACGCGGGCGTCATGAAGCGTCACGGCTTCAAGGGCCTCGGCGCCGGCCACGGCGTGCAGCGCAAGCACCGCTCGCCGGGCTCCATCGGTGGCTGCTCGACCCCGGGCCGTGTCTTCAAGGGCATGCGCATGGCCGGTCGAATGGGCAACGACAAGATCACCACCCAGAACCTGACCATCCACGCGGTGGACGCCGACAAGGGCCTCGTGCTCATCAAGGGCGCGCTGCCGGGCTCCAAGGGTGGCGTCGTGTTCATCAAGTCCGCCGTCAAGAACTCCGGGAAGGCTTCCTGATGACCACCGTCCAGATCACCTCCCCCACGGGTGAGGCCGCCGGTTCCGTGGACCTGCCCGACGCCGTCTTCGACGTCCAGGCCAACGTGCCGCTCATGCACCAGGTCGTCGTGGCCCAGCTGGCCGCCGCCCGTCAGGGCACCCACAAGGCCAAGAACCGCGGCGAGGTGTCCGGCGGTGGCAAGAAGCCGTACCGCCAGAAGGGCACCGGCCGCGCCCGCCAGGGTTCGACCCGTGCACCGCAGTTCGTCGGCGGTGGCACCGTGCACGGCCCGGTCCCGCACCTGTACCTGCAGCGCACCCCCAAGAAGATGAAGGCCGCCGCCCTGCGCGGTGCCCTGTCCGACCGGGCCCGCAGCGGCAACGTGCACGTCCTGTCCGGCGTGGTCGAGGGCACCTCGCCCAGCACGAAGACCGCCGTCTCCGCGCTCGCCTCGGTGAGCACCGCCAAGCACGTGCTCGTGGTCATCAGCCGTGAGGACGAGGTCAGCTGGAAGAGCCTGCGCAACGTGCCGACCGTGCACCTGCTCGCGGCCGACCAGCTCAACACCTACGACGTGCTGGTCAGCGACGACGTGGTCTTCACCCGGTCCGCGCTCGAGGAGTTCGTGATCCAGGCCTCGCGTTCCGTCTCGCAGCGGTCCGTCGCGGCCGAGTCCGACTCGACCATCGCCCTCGACAAGGAGGCCACGAAGTGATCGCCGATCCGCGCGACATCATCCTGCGGCCGATCGTCTCCGAGAAGAGCTACGCGCTGCTCGAGACGGGTCGCTACACGTTCGAGATCCACCCCTCCGCCAACAAGACCCAGGTCAAGATCGCCATCGAGCAGATCTTCGACGGGGTCAAGGTGGTCTCGGTCAACACCATCAACCGGCAGGGGAAGCGCAAGCGGACCCGGTTCGGATACGGCACGCGCAAGTCGACCAAGCGCGCCATCGTCACTTTGTCGGCCGGCAGCAAGCCGATCGAGATCTTCTCGGGCGCCTGAGCTCGCTGAGCACGGTAAGGGACTGAGGTAATCATGGGTATCCGCAAGTACAAGCCGACGACGCCGGGTCGTCGCGGCTCCTCGGTGAGCGATTTCGCCGAGGTCACTCGCGACTTCCCCGAGAAGTCGCTGGTCCGCCCCCTGCACTCCAAGGGCGGGCGCAACGTCCACGGCCGGGTCACCACCCGCCACCAGGGTGGCGGGCACAAGCGTGCCTACCGCCTGGTGGACTTCCGTCGGGCCGACAAGGACGGCGTGCCGGCCACGGTCGCGCACATCGAGTACGACCCGAACCGCACCGCGCGCATCGCGCTGCTGCACTTCGCGGACGGCGAGAAGCGCTACATCATCGCCCCGCAGAAGCTGCGCCAGGGTGACGCCATCGAGTGTGGCGCCGGCGCCGACATCAAGCCCGGCAACAACCTGCCGCTGCGCAACATCCCGGTCGGCACGGTCATCCACGCCATCGAGCTGCGGCCCGGCGGCGGCGCGAAGATCGCCCGCTCGGCCGGCACCAAGGTCCAGCTGGTGGCGAAGGACGGCCCCTACGCGCAGCTGCGCATGCCGTCCGGCGAGATCCGCAACGTCGACGTCCGTTGCCGCGCCAGCATCGGCGAGGTCGGCAACGCCGAGCAGGCGAACATCAACTGGGGCAAGGCCGGCCGCATGCGCTGGAAGGGCAAGCGCCCCTCCGTCCGTGGTGTCGCCATGAACCCGGTCGACCACCCGCACGGTGGTGGCGAGGGCAAGACCTCCGGTGGCCGTCACCCGGTCAACCCGGCCGGTCGCCCCGAGGGCCGTACCCGCCAGCCGGGCAAGGCCAGCGACAAGCTGATCGTCCGTCGTCGCCGTAAGGGTGGCAAGAAGCGATGAGCCTGTTCTCCACCTGCACCAAGGTGCCGTCCACCGGCACTTCCCCCCGTACCACCGAGAACTGAGAGCAGGAAGGTAAGCAGATGCCCCGCAGTCTCAAAAAGGGTCCGTTCATCGACGACCACCTGCTCAAGAAGGTGGACGCGGCGAACGACAAGAACTCCAAGTCGGTCATCAAGACCTGGTCGCGGCGTTCGACGATCATCCCCGACATGCTCGGGCACACGATCGCCGTGCACGACGGCCGCAAGCACGTCCCGGTGTTCGTCACCGAGTCGATGGTCGGCCACAAGCTCGGCGAGTTCGCTCCGACCCGCACCTTCAAGGGTCACATCAAGGACGACCGTCGCGCCCGACGGGGCTGATCACCGTGCACATCGTCGCTGTGATCATGTTCCAGGGTGAGACCGAATGGGAGATAACCCGATGAATGCCAAGGCAGGAGCCGCCGAGCTCCCGACCGCACGTGCGCAGGCGCGGCACGTGCGGATGACGCCGATGAAGGCGCGCCGGGTGGTCGACCTCATCCGTGGTCGTTCCGCCGCCGACGCCGCCGCCATCCTCCGCTTCGCCCCGCAGGCGGCCAGCGGGCCGGTGGCCAAGTTGCTCGCCTCCGCGGTCGCCAACGCGGAGAACAACCACGGGATGAACCCCGACGCGCTGGTCGTCCAGACGGCCTACGTCGACGAGGGCCCGACGCTCAAGCGCTTCCAGCCGCGAGCCCAGGGTCGCGCGTTCCGGATCCGCAAGCGCACCAGCCACATCACCATCGAAGTTGCCCAGCTTCCGACCACGGGCAACGACCAGCGCCGCGCACGCGGCGACCAGAGCGCGAAGGGAGGGGCCCGCTAGTGGGACAGAAGATCAACCCGCACGGGTTCCGGCTCGGTATCACCACCGACTGGAGTTCCCGCTGGTACGCGGACAAGGCCTACGCCGAGTACGTGGCCGAGGACGTCGCCATCCGCAAGCTGATGGCCAAGGGCATGGAGCGGGCCGGCATCTCCAAGGTGGAGATCGAGCGCACCCGTGACCGCGTCCGCGTCGACATCCACACCGCTCGCCCGGGCATCGTCATCGGTCGCCGCGGCGCCGAGGCCGATCGCATCCGCGGCCAGCTCGAGAAGCTGACCGGCAAGCAGGTGCAGCTGAACATCCTCGAGGTGCGCAATCCCGAGTCCGACGCGCAGCTCGTCGCCCAGGGCGTCGCCGAGCAGCTGTCCAACCGCGTGTCGTTCCGTCGTGCGATGCGCAAGTCCATGCAGTCCGCGCAGCGTTCCGGTGCCGTCAAGGGCATCCGGATCCAGTGCGCCGGCCGTCTGGGCGGCGCCGAGATGAGCCGCAGCGAGTTCTACCGCGAGGGTCGCGTTCCGCTGCACACCCTGCGTGCGGACATCGACTACGGCTTCTTCGAGGCCAAGACCACCTTCGGCCGCATCGGTGTGAAGGTCTGGATCTACAAGGGCGACAAGGTCGGCACGCTCGCCGAGCAGCGCGTGGCCGAGGCTGCCGCCGCTCAGCGCAACGCCGGCGGCGGTGCAGGTCGCGACCGCGGTCCCGCCGACCGTCGTCCCCCGCGTCGTTCCGGATCGTCGGGGACCACCCCGACCTCGACCGAAGCCGGCCGCGCGGCCGTCGACACCCCTGCGGCCGTCGGCGCCCCCGAGACCACCAGTTCGGAGAGCTGATCATGCTCATCCCCCGCAAGGTCAAGCACCGCAAGCAGCACCGGCCCACCCGGACCGGTATGGCCAGTGGTGGCACCCAGGTGACCTTCGGCGAGTACGGCATCCAGGCTCTGGAGCCGGCCTACGTCACCAACCGGCAGATCGAGTCCGCTCGCATCGCCATCAACCGGCACATCAAGCGTGGCGGGAAGGTGTGGATCAACATCTACCCGGACCGCCCGCTGACCAAGAAGCCCGCCGAGACCCGCATGGGTTCCGGTAAGGGTTCGCCCGAGTGGTGGGTCGCCAACATCAAGCCCGGCCGCGTGCTCTTCGAGATGAGCTACCCGACCGAGGCCATCGCCCGCGAGGCCCTGCGCCGCGCGATCCACAAGTTGCCCATGAAGTGCCGCATCGTGACCCGTGAAGGTGGTGATTCGTGATGGCCACCGGAACGACTGCGAACGACATGCGTGAGCTCGGAGCCGACGAGTTGACTCTCCGCCTGCGCGAAGCCAAGGAAGAGCTGTTCAACCTGCGATTCCAGATGGCGACCGGGCAGATGGACAACAACCGTCGTCTGCGCACCGTGCGGCACGACATCGCCCGCATCTACACGGTCATGCGCGAGCGCGAGCTCGGGTTGTCCGTCGGACCCGACGGGCCGATCACCGCGACCGATTCGGAGGGCGCCGCATGAGCGAGCACCAGGACACCACCGCGACCCAGGCGGACGTCGCCACCGAGGCGACCACCACGGCCGCAGCGGTCAAGACCCGCGGCGACCGCAAGACCCGCGAGGGTCTCGTCGTCTCGGACAAGATGGACAAGACCATCGTCGTGGCCCTCGAGGACCGGGTGAAGCACCCGCGGTACTCGAAGGTCATCCGTCGCACCACCAAGGTGAAGGCGCACGACGAGAACGGCACTGCCGGCGTGGGCGACCGCGTTCTCCTGTCGGAGACCCGGCCGCTGTCGGCGACCAAGCGCTGGCGCCTGGTCGAGATCCTCGAGAAGGCCCAGTAACCCTGGTCTTCAGGTCCACCGGCCGGCAGTCCGGCCGGTGGGCGCACGACGTGAGGCCAGAACAATCCGTGACGGCCGGGGGCGGTAACCGCCTCCGGCAGCACACATCGCAAAGGTTGGAACAGACGTGATTCAGCAGGAGTCCAGGCTCCGCGTCGCCGATAACACGGGCGCAAAGGAGATTCTGTGCATCCGCGTGCTCGGCGGCTCTGCGCGTCGGTACGCCGGCATCGGCGACATCATCGTGGCCACGGTCAAGGACGCCATCCCCGGCGCCGGCGTGAAGAAGGGTGACGTCGTCAAGGCGGTCATCGTGCGCACGGTCAAGGAGAAGCGGCGTCCCGACGGCAGTTACATCCGCTTCGACGAGAACGCGGCTGTGCTGCTCAAGGCAGACGGCGACCCCCGGGGCACTCGCATCTTCGGGCCGGTCGGCCGCGAGCTGCGCGACAAGCGGTACATGAAGATCATTTCGTTGGCGCCGGAGGTGCTGTGATGAGCTTGAAGGTGAAGAAGGGCGACACCGTCCTGGTCATCGCGGGTAAGGACAAGGGCGCGAAGGGCAAGGTCATCCATGCCTACCCGGAGAACGATCGCGTCCTGGTCGAGGGTGTCAACCGGATCAAGAAGCACACCAAGGTCTCGACGACCCAGCGTGGTGCCCAGTCCGGCGGCATCGTCACCCAGGAAGCGCCGATCCACATCTCGAACGTGATGGTGGTGGATGGCGACAACAAGCCGACGCGCGTGGGCAAGCGGCTCGATTCCGAAGGCCGCCGCGTCCGCGTGTCGCGTCGGTCCGGAAAGGATCTCTGATGAGCACCCCCACCCTGTCGGCCGAGACCGCCGAGACGACCGAGAAGGTCGTCCCGCGGATGAAGGCCCAGTACCGCGAGCAGGTGCGGACCGCGCTGCAGGAGCAGTTCTCCTACGGCAACGTCATGCAGATCCCCGGCGTGGTCAAGGTCGTCGTCAACATGGGCGTCGGCGAGGCGGCCCGTGACGCGAAGCTGATCGAGGGCGCCGTGCGCGACCTGGCCACCATCACCGGCCAGAAGCCCACCGTCCGCAAGGCCACCAAGTCGATCGCCCAGTTCAAGCTGCGCGAGGGCATGCCCATCGGCGCCAAGGTGACCCTGCGCAACGACCGCATGTGGGAGTTCCTGGATCGGCTGGTCACCATCGCCCTGCCGCGTATCCGTGACTTCCGCGGTCTGTCGCCGAAGCAGTTCGACGGCAACGGCAACTACACCTTCGGGCTCAACGAGCAGTCGATGTTCCACGAGATCGACATCGACCGGATCGACCGGCCCCGTGGCATGGACATCACCGTGGTCACCACGGCCACCACCGACGACGAAGGACGCGCGCTGCTCCGCCAGCTCGGCTTCCCGTTCAAGGAGAACTGATCCGTCATGGCGAAGACCGCTCTGATCAACAAGTCCAAGCGCAAGCCGAAGTTCGCCGTCCGCGGCTACACCCGGTGCAACCGCTGCGGGCGCCCGCACTCCGTGTACCGCAAGTTCGGCCTGTGCCGGATCTGCCTCCGCGAGATGGCGCACGCCGGCGAGCTGCCGGGCATCACCAAGTCCAGCTGGTGACCAGGGTCCGGCGTCGTCCCCTTGACGACGCCGGCCCCGGCATCGGTGCACCACCCCGGCGGGAGACATCCGCCGGGTCATCCCGCCCGGCCCGGCCGGGCACGTTCGTCACAGGCACCCGCACCGGGTGAACCAGGCGAGAGGAGTGACCACCGCATGACCATGACCGACCCCATCGCGGATTTCCTCACCAGGATCCGCAACGCGAACTCCGCGTACCACGACGAGGTCGTGATGCCCTTCTCGAAGCTCAAGGGCACCATCGCCGACATCCTGGTGAAGGAGGGCTACATCGGCTCCTGGACCACGTCCGAGGCCGTTGTCGGCAAGAACCTGGTGATCTCCCTGAAGTACGGGCCCAACCGCGAGCGTTCGATCGCCGGTGTGCGTCGCGTGTCCAAGCCCGGCCTGCGCGTCTACGCGCGCTCCACCGAGCTGCCCAAGGTGCTCGGCGGACTGGGCATCGCCATCATCTCGACCTCCACCGGTCTGCTGACCGACCGGCAGGCCGCCAAGAAGAAGGTGGGCGGGGAAGTCCTCGCCTACGTCTGGTAAGGCAGAACTCATGTCGCGAATCGGAAGACTGCCGATCCCCGTTCCCGCGGGGGTCGACGTGACGATCAACGGATCGCAGGTGACCGTGAAGGGCCCCAAGGGATCCCTGACGCACACGGTCGTCGAACCCATCTCGGTCGCCCAGGAGGCCACCGAACTCGTGGTCACCCGGCCGGACGACGAGCGCGATTCCCGCGCCCGTCACGGCCTGACCCGCACGCTGGTCAGCAACATGGTCATCGGCGTCACCCAGGGGTACGTCAAGACGCTGGAGATCGTCGGCGTCGGCTACCGCGTGGCGGCCAAGGGATCGGACCTCGAGTTCGCCCTCGGCTACTCGCACCCGGTGCCGGTCACGGCGCCCGAAGGCATTTCGTTCGTGGTCGAGTCGCCGGTCAAGTTCCGGGTGGAAGGCATCGACAAGCAGCTGGTCGGAGAGGTCTCGGCCAACATCCGCAAGCTGCGCAAGCCCGACCCGTACAAGGGCAAGGGTGTGCGGTACGCCGGCGAGGTCGTCCGGCGCAAGGTCGGAAAGACGGGTAAATGATGGCTGCCAACGTTTCTCAGGCGCGCGCTCGATCGCGTGCCCGCCGGCACTTCCGGCTGCGCAAGAAGGTCGTCGGTACCGCTGTGCGGCCGCGTCTGGTCGTCACCCGTTCCGCCCGGCACATCAACGCCCAGCTGGTGGACGACTCCGTCGGCCGCACCGTCGCCTCGGCGTCGACCCTCGAGGTCGACCTGCGCAACGACGAGGGCGACAAGAGCGCCAAGGCCAAGCTCGTCGGCCAGCTGCTCGCGCAGCGGGCCCAGGCCGCCGGCTACTCCTCCGCGGTCTTCGACCGTGGTGGCGACAAGTACCACGGTCGCATCGCGGCTCTGGCCGACGGCGCCCGTGGCGCCGGGCTGGAGTTCTGATGTCGACCACCACTGCAGCACCCGCACTGACGACTGAGAGGGACATCTGATGCCCGGACCCCAACGCGGCGGCTTCGGCGGCGGCGGCGGCTTCGGCGGCGCAGACCGCGGTGCCGGCGCTGCCGGCGGCGATCGTCGTGACGGCCGCGGCGGCCGCGACCGTCGGGACGGCAACCGTCGCGACGCCCCCGTCGACAAGAACCCGTTGCTCGAGCGCATCGTGGTCACCAACCGCGTGGCCAAGGTGGTCAAGGGTGGACGTCGGTTCTCCTTCACCGCCCTGGTCGTCGTGGGTGACGGCGACGGCAGCGTCGGCGTCGGCTACGGCAAGGCCAAGGAGATTCCCGCGGCGATCGCCAAGGGTGTCGAAGAGGCCAAGAAGCACCAGTTCAAGGTGCCGCGCATCGCTGCGACCATCCCGCACCCGGTCCAGGGTGAGGCGGCCGCCGGTGTCGTGCTCCTCCGCCCGGCCTCGCCCGGTACCGGCGTCATCGCCGGTGGCCCGGTGCGTGCCGTGCTGGAGTGCGCCGGTATCCACGATGTGCTGAGCAAGTCGCTCGGCTCGGACAACCCGATCAACATCGTGCACGCCACCATCCAGGCGCTGAAGAACCTGCAGCGGCCGGAAGAGGTCGCGGCCCGCCGCGGCCTGCCCATCGAGGACGTCGCTCCCGCCGCCATGCTGCGGGCTCGCGCCGGCCAGGGGGTGTGACATGGCTGAACTGAAGGTCACCCAGGTCAAGTCGACCATCGGGAACAAGCGACCGGCCCGCGAGTCGGTCCGCTCGCTCGGACTCAAGCGGATCCACCACAGCGTCGTCGTCACCGACAACGCGGTGAACCGCGGCTACATCCGGACGGCCACCCACCTGTTGAGCGTGGAAGAGCTGTCCGCGGAAGGAAGTGATCAGTCATGACGATCAAGGTCCACCATCTGCGTCCCGCCCCGGGCGCCAAGACGGCCAAGACCCGACTCGGTCGTGGTGAGGGCTCCAAGGGCAAGACCGCGGGCCGTGGCACCAAGGGCACCGGCGCACGCAAGAACGTGCCGGCGTCCTTCGAGGGTGGCAACCTGCCGCTGCACATGCGTCTGCCCAAGCTCAAGGGCTTCCGCAACGCGTTCCGTGTCAGCTACCAGGTCGTCAACGTCGGCCAGCTCGTCACCCTGTTCCCGCAGGGCGGCACCATCGGTGTCGACGAGATCGTCGAGGCCGGCGCGGTCCGCAAGGGCCAGCTGGTCAAGGTGCTCGGCGACGGCGACATCGCCGGGGTGTCCCTGACGGTGAGCGCGCACGCGTTCTCCGGCTCGGCCAAGGAGAAGCTGGCCTCGGCCGGCGGGTCCGCCATCACCCTGTAGTCCCGTTCCACGCACCGGCCCGTCCCTTCCCGGGACGGGCCGGTGTCGCATCAGGCACACCCCTGACCGGGCGTGCGGCCACACCGCACCACGTCCGTCCGGCACCCACCCGTGGTGACCACCGCCCCGCGCGGCGGTCCACCCGGCAGAGCGGCCCAGAGTCGGCCCGCCGAGGTTGCTTCGTCACCCCCCGGTGGCCGGTACTCTCCTGGGAGATACCTGGGCCCCGGGGGGTCGGCGTATCCGCGATCGGTCCCTGCGGGGGTCGGATCGGGCAGACCGCCATCGTCGGCGCGGGGGAGATCCCGTTCCGACCGGTGCCGGGCGAGCGGCAAGACGCGGCTGGGTACCACCCAGCGGCACACCAGGTGCGGGGGAGACCCCGCGCGACGAGGACGGGTTCGACGGCGATCAGGCCGGCGGCCCGCCATCGGTTCCCGAACGGGGGGCCGGTGAGGCCAGGAGGATCCGTGCTCTCCGCATTTGTCTCGGCGCTCAAGACGCCCGATCTTCGGAAGAAGATCCTGTTCACGCTCGGCCTGGTGGCCATCTACCGCTTCGGCGCGACGATGCCCTCGCCCGGCGTGGCCTACACCGCCGTCCAGCAGTGCATCGCCGAGGCGGGAACCGGCAACGACCTGCTGACCGTGCTCAACCTGTTCTCCGGTGGCGCGCTCCTGCAGCTCTCCGTCTTCGCGCTGGGCATCATGCCGTACATCACCGCGTCGATCATCGTGCAGCTGCTCACCGTGGTGATCCCGCGGTTCGAGCAGCTCAAGAAGCTCGGTCAGGCCGGTCAGACCAAGCTGACCCAGTACACGCGCTACCTGACCATCGGCCTGGGCATCCTGCAGTCCACCGCGTTCCTGGCGCTGGCGATCAACGGCCAGCTGTTCCAGGGCTGCTCGGTCACCGATCAGATCGTCCCCGACCGCAGTGCCCTCGCGCTGATCACCCTCGTCCTGACGATGACCGCCGGCACCGCCGTCGTCATGTGGATGGGTGAGCTGATCACCGAGCGCGGCATCGGCAACGGCATGTCGATCCTCATCTTCACCTCGATCGCCTCGCGCATCCCGGCCGAGGGCAAGAACATCCTGGACACCCAGGGCCCGGTCATCTTCGCCATCGTCTGCGCCATCGGGCTCGGCATCATCTGTGCCGTGGTGTTCGTCGAGCAGGGCCAGCGGCGACTGCCCGTCCAGTACGCCAAGCGCATGATCGGCCGCAAGATGTACGGCGGCACCTCGACCTACCTGCCGCTCAAGGTCAACCAGGCCGGCGTCATCCCCGTCATCTTCGCGACGTCGCTGCTCTACCTGCCCACCCTCATCGTCCAGCTCATCAGCCCGACCACGGTGAACGCCGACGGCACCACGGTGGTCAGCGGCTGGGTGCAGTTCCTCAACGTCTGGGTGATCGACCAGGGCAGTTGGTCGCACATCGTCCTGTACTTCGCGCTGATCATCTTCTTCACCTACTTCTACGTCGGCATCACGTTCAACCCCACGGAGCGGGCCGACGAGCTGAAGAAGTACGGCGGGTTCATCCCGGGCATCCGCCCGGGCCGCCCGACCGCGGAGTACCTGCAGTACGTGCTGTCCCGGGTCACCCTGCCGGGCTCGCTCTACCTGGGCATCGTGGCGATCCTCCCGAACCTGTTCCTGGAGATCACCGGCAACGGCAACAACCAGAACTTCCCGTTCGGCGGCACCGCTGTGCTGATCATGGTCGGCGTCGGCCTGGACACGGTGAAGCAGATCGAGACCCAGCTGATGCAGCGCAACTACGAAGGGTTCCTGCGGTGAGCCGGCTGCTCATCGTCGGACCGCAGGGCGTCGGCAAGGGTACGCAGGCCACCCGACTGGCCAAGGCGCTGGACATCGCGCACATCTCCACCGGCGACATCTTCCGCGCGAACGTGGGGGAGAAGACCGAGCTCGGCCTGCTGGCCCAGAAGTACATGAGCCAGGGCGACCTGGTGCCGGACGAGGTCACCAACTCGATGGTGGCCGACCGGCTCGACCAGCAGGACGCGGCCGAGGGCTTCCTGCTGGACGGGTTCCCGCGGAACCTGGACCAGGCCCGGTGGTTGGGCGAGCTGCTCGGCGCCCGCGGGCAGTCCATCGACGCGGTCCTGCTGCTGGAGGCCCCCACCGAGGTGCTGATGGACCGCCTGGTCTCCCGGGCCCGGGAGGACGACACCCCCGAGGCCATCCGCAAGAGGCTGGACATCTACCACACCTCCACCACCCCGTTGCTGGAGTACTACCACGACCGCGTTCTCGCGGTGAACGGTGTCGGCGGCGTCGACGAGGTCACCCAACGGGCCCTCGCCGCCCTGCACCGGCGCTCCCCGTCGAACTGAGGCTCCCGATGTCCGCTCGTCCCGACCGCTCCGTGGAGATCAAGACCCGCGGGGAGTTGCAGTCCATGCGTGCCGCCGGGGTCGTGCTGGCCCGTGCCATCGAGGCGGGCCGCGCCGCGGCCGTTCCCGGCTCCAGCACCGCGGACGTCGACGCCGCGGTCGCCGCGGTGATCGCCGACGCGGGGGCGCGGCCCAACTTCCTGGGCTACCACGGTTTCCCCGCCACCATCTGCGCCTCGGTCAACGACGAGGTGGTCCACGGCATCCCGCGGCCCGACCGCGTGCTCCGCGACGGTGACCTGCTGTCCATCGACGCCGGCTGCATCGTGGACGGGTGGCATGCGGACTCCGCGGTGTCGCTGCACGTCGGGTCCCCGCCCGAGGACGAGGCCGGTGCCGCCGAGACCGATCTGATCCTCGCCGCCCAGGTCGCCCTGTGGGCCGGGATCGCCGCCACCCGCGCGGGTGGCCGTATCGGTGACATCTCGCAGGCGGTGGAGACCGCCGTGCTCCGGGCCGCCCACGAGGACGGCCGCCGCTACGGCTCGGTCAGCGGCTACGGCGGGCACGGCATCGGCAGCGCCATGCACATGGACCCGTTCGTCCCGAACCAGGGCAAGCGTGGGAAGGGTGTCCGCATCGTCGACGGGATGGCGCTGGCCATCGAACCCATGGTGACCCTGGGCAAGTCCTCCACCCGCGAGCTGGACGACGGCTGGACCGTGGTGACCAAGGACGGGGCGCGCGCCGCCCACGTCGAGCACACCGTCGCCGTCACCGACGAGGGAATCTGCGTCACCACCGCGCTGGACGGCGGCGCCGCCCGCCTCGCCCGGTACGACATCACCCCCATCTCGCTGGACTGAGGTCCCCGGCCCGGCCCGGCCCGGCCCGGCCCGGCTCGACCCGACCCGGCCGTGCCGCCGATCGGACCGGTCCCGAACGACCCCGACCCGGACCGTCGTGGACGGTCCGGGCCGAGGAGTGCGGGTGGGGCGCGGGCCCCGGTCGATCGGTGGTCGGAGGGGATCAGTGCTCGTCGAGCATGTTGCTGTCGTCGAACGGTGATGTCCCGGCGAAGACCGCGTCGACCTGGGTGCGATCGACCTCCTTGACCCAGGTGCCCAGCACGAGGGTGGCCACGGCGTTGCCCGCGAAGTTGGTGACCGCGCGGGCCTCGGACATGAAGCGGTCGATGGCCACGATGAGCCCGACGCCGTCGACCAGGTCCGGGCGGTGTGAGGCCAGCCCACCGCTCAGGGTGGCCAGCCCGGCTCCGGTGACACCCGCCGCGCCCTTGGAGGCCACGATCATGAAGACCAGCAGGGAGATCTGCTCGCCGACCGACAGCGGGTTGCCCAGCGCGTTGCCGATGAACAGCGAGGCCATGGTCAGGTAGATGGCGGTGCCGTCCAGGTTGAACGAGTAGCCGGTGGGCACCACGATGCCGACGACCGGACGGGAGACGCCCAGGTGCTCCATCTTGGCGATGAGCCGGGGGAGTGCGGTCTCCGACGAGGAGGTCGCCACGATGAGCAGGAATTCCTGGCGCAGGTAGTAGAAGAGCTTGAAGACGCTGTACCCGGTGGCGAGCTTGAGCAGGGACCCCAGGACGAGGAAGACGAAGGCCGCGCAGGTCAGGTAGAAGGCACCCATCAGGAGGGCCAGGGCGGCGATGGCCGACCAGCCCGCGTTCCCGACGACACCGGCGATCGCACCGAACGCACCGATCGGGGCCAGCCACATGATGCCGGCCAGGATCTTGAAGACCAGCTTCTGCAGGCTGCCGATGGCCGAGAGGATCGGCTCGCCCTTGCGGCCCATGCCCTGCAGGGCGAAGCCCACGATGAGGGCGATGAACAGGGCCTGCAGCACCGAGCCCGCGGTCAGCGCGGAGAAGATGGTGGTCGGGATGATGTCCAGCAGGAAGTTGCCCGAGCCGGTCGCGGCGGGCGGGGTGTAGGTCGGGATCGCGCCGGAGGTGAGGCTGTCGCCGGGGTGGATCACGTTGCCGACGACGAGCCCGATGACGAGGGCGAACGTCGACATGACCAGGAAGTAGGCCAGGGCCATGCCGCCGACCTTGCCGACCTGGGAGGCCTTGCGGACCGATCCGATGCCCAGCACGATCGTGCAGAAGATGATCGGCCCGATCATCATCTTGATGAGGTTGACGAACGCCGTGCCGATCGTGGCCAGGCCGGCCGCGTTCTTGCCGAAGATGAGGCCGACGGCGGTGCCGAGGACGACGGCGACGATGACCGCGATGTAGAGCCAGTGGCTGCCGATCTTCTTCTTCGGCGGCGGGGCGATCATCAGCTCGTGGGGATCGGGGACGTTCGACGTTGTCGTCACGGGTTCTCCTGGCCTTCGGCGGGTATCGGCGGTGATGCCGCTGGGCCCACGATCACCCCCCAGGCCCCTCCGACGGCCGATGTGTTCATAGAGAACGCACACCCGATCCGCAGACCGCTCCGCGCGTAGGCTCGTCCCGCAGTCGGCCGGTCGCCGCGCCGGCCGCAGACACACCTGACGAGGCATCGAGGCCGGAGGCGCCGTGTTCCTGTCCGGGTCCGGTTGGTCCATGGCGCGGCGCATCCTCGTCCTGCAGGCCGTCGTCCTGATCGTCATGCTCGCGGCGATCCTGGTCGCCCTCCGCGTCGACGCCGATCAGCAGGCCGACGAGGCCACCGGTGCACGGGTGACCGCGATCGCGGAGACCATGGCCAGTGCTCCGCAGGTGCTCGCCGCCGTCACCGATCCCTACCCCGCGGCCGCGGCCGTCACCGGTCCGTCCGCGGTGCTCCAGCCGTTCGCGCTCGACGTGGGGACGCGCACGGGGGCCGACTTCGTCGTCGTCATGGCCCCGGACGGCACCCGGTGGACCCACCCGGACCCGTCCCAGATCGGCCGGACCTATCTCGGCAACCGGGACGTGGCCCTGGCCGGTGGAACCGGCACGGAGACCTACGTCGGGACGCTCGGCCCGTCGATCCGGGCCATCACCCCCGTCACCGCCCCCGACGGGACCGTCGTCGCCCTCGTCTCGGTCGGGGTGACCGTCGATCACATCGGCATCGGCGGGCGGTGGATCACCCTGGGTCTGATCGCCCTCGGCGCGCTGGTCATCGGGGTGGTCGGATCGTTGCTCATCGCCCGCTGGGTCCGTCGGCAGACCCTGGGCATGGGACCGCAGGAGCTGGGCCGGATGTTCAGCTACTACGACGCGGTGCTCGCGTCCGCGCACAACGGGATGGTGCTGCTGGACACCGGCGGCCGCATCGTGCTGGCCAACCCGGAGGCGCGCCGGTTGCTCGACCTGCCCGAGTCGGTGGCCGGGTCGACCCCGCAGCAGGCCGGCTTCCCCGCCGAGCTGGTCGCGATGATCTCCGGCGGCGGCACGGTCCGCGACGAACTGGTGCTCACCGCCGACCGGGTGCTGCTGTTCAACCGGCGGCCCGCGCAGCTCGACGGCCGCACCCTGGGCGCCGTGGTCAGCGTCCGCGACCACACCGAGCTGGAGAACCTCACCGGGGAGCTGGACCGGGCGCACAGTTTCGCCACCGCGCTCCGGGCGCAGGCCCACGAATCGGCCAACCGGCTGCACACGGTCATCTCGCTGATCGAACTGGGCGAGCCCGAGCACGCCCTGGACTTCGCCGTCCAGGAGCTGCAGGTGTCCCAGGCCCTGGCCGACCGGGTCGTCGACGGGGTCGGCAACCGGGCGGTCGCGGCCCTGCTGCTGGGCAAGACGGCGCAGGCGGCCGAACGCGGCATCGAGCTGGTGATCCGGCCCGGATCCGAGCTGCCGGAGGGTGCCGGCGGTGACCAGGAGCTGGTCACCGTGATCGGCAACCTCATCGACAACGCCATGGACGCCCTGTCCCGTCCCGACGCCGGGGCCCACCCGGACGCTCCGCGGCGCATCGTGCTGTCGGCCGCGAGCCTGCCCGACTTCCTCGAGTTCGTGGTCCAGGACAGCGGTCCCGGCCTCGACGCCCGGCAGGCCGAGCAGGTCTTCGCGCCCGGGTGGAGCACCAACACCGGCGCCGGCCCGGCCGGGGACCGCGGCCTCGGGCTGGCCCTGGTCGCGCAGGCGGTGGCCCGGCTGGGCGGCAGGGTGTGGGCGGAGGCCGGCCCGGGCGCCCGGTTCGTGGTGCGCCTGCCGCCGGTGGCAGCGGGCGCGGACGACGTCTACGGCCAGGGTCCGGACCGCCTCGGCGCTGCACGTCCGACCGCGCACGCCGGACCCACGCCGTGATCTCGGTGCTGGTCGTCGAGGACGAACCGATCGCCGCCCGCGCACACCGCGCCTACGTCGAACGGGTGGAGGGATTCACCGTCGTCGGCGTGGCCCACTCCGGTCGGGAGGCCGACCGGGTGCTGGCCGCCACGCCGGTCGACCTGGTCCTGCTCGACCTGCATCTGCCGGACGTCGCCGGCCTGGAGCTGTTCCGCCGGATCCGGGCCGCCGGGTCCACGGTCGACGTCATCGTGGTGTCCTCGGCCCGCGATGCGGACATCGTGCGGGCCGCGGTCGCCCAGGGTGCCGTGCAGTACGTCATCAAGCCGTTCGTGTTCACCACTCTGCGGGACCGACTGGAGGCCTACCGCCGGTTCCGCGACCAGGTGGGCGAACGCACCGACGTCGACCAGGACTCGGTGGATCGTGCGTTCAACGTGCTGCGTTCACCGGCCGGCGCCGTCCTGCCCAAGGGGATGACCCGGGAGACGCTGACCCGGGTGGTCGCCGCGCTGGCCGGGGCGGAGGAGGCCTCCGCCAGCGAGATCGGTGACCTGCTCGGGTCGTCCCGGATCACCGCGCGCCGCTATCTGGAACATCTGGTGGAGACCGGCGCCGCGCGCCGGACCCTGCGGTACGGGCAGGTGGGTCGACCGGAGACGCGGTACACCGTGACCCCCGGCTGAGTCGGCCCGGCGCCCGTCAGGCCTGGTCGGTGCGGCGGGGCGAGCGGGTCGGGTCGGCGGGGGAGTCGTCCGGCAGGGCGGCCCGCTGCACCGTCCGGCGGATGCGCCAGAGGCGACGGACGGTCAGGCAGAGCACCAACCAGCCCGCGCCGGTCAGCCATCCGCCGAGGACGTCGGTGCTCCAGTGCACGCCGAGGTACAGACGGCTCAGCCCGATGAGCGCGATGAAGAGCACGGCCACGACGCGGACGGCGATACGCCCGGCGGGCGAGGGGATGAGCCGCACCAGCACGATGACCAGCACACCGAGGATCGCCATCGAGGCGAGGGAGTGACCGGACGGGAAGGACTGGTTCGTCTCGTCGACCAGGCGTTCGGCGACCGGCGGCCGGACCCGCCCGACGATCGTCTTCCCGACCCGGACCAGCAGCCCGGCCCCCAGGGCGACGACCGCGATCACCACGGCGTCCGGGCGCCGGCCGCGGACCCACAGGACGATGACCGTCACGCCGGCCAGCACCCCCATCGAGAGGGTGCTCCCGACGGTGGTGACCGTCCTGGCCACGCCGGTGAGGAATCCGGTCCGGTGGTCGACGAACCATTGCCAGACGGGACGGTCGAACGAGGTGAGGCCGTCGCCCTCGGCCACCTGGTCGGCCAGCGCGCCCACCGACACCGCGATGACGGCCAGGACGGCGCCCCGGGTGAGCAGCAGTTCCAGCAGGGCGGGGCGCGCCCGGCGGTTGCGGATCGCGATCACCAGGCCCAGCCCGAGGAGGACCAGGGCGGCCGCGGCGTACGGGAGCCAGGTGAACCCGTAGGTGGCCAGGAAACCCTGGTCCGGCCCGGTCCCGGGGTCCGGGGCGGTGGGGGCGGTCAGCGCGACGGGGAGGGCTGCTGCGGGCATCGGACCAGCATGGATCATCGGCGGTACCCCGGGCGTTCACCGGTCCTCCGGCTCGCCGTCCGGCCACGTGCGGTCGGGGCCGGTGGCCGGGTTGGTCGCGGGGGTCGGGGAGCGTACAGTGAAGGGTCGGCGCGCATGCGTGCCGGTCTCAGCGTGCCCGCCACGCCGCGATCGGTGCAGGATCCCCCTCGTGGAGGTCGCCCAGCGCGCTCGCATCCCGTGCCTCCCGCGCGACCCGGACGCCTGCGTCCGGTCGGGCCGGAGGCCTGTGGTGCGGCCGAGGTCGCCGCGGTGATCGAACGGTACGCCCCGCCCTTCACCGGGTGGGTCGGCCCGGTGGTCACCGCTGCGCCGTGAACAGCACAGATTGCGGAGGACATGGGCAAGAAAGACGGGGCCATCGAGGTCGAGGGTCGCGTGGTCGAGCCTCTGCCCAACGCGATGTTCCGGGTGGAGCTGGAGAACGGCCACCGGGTCCTGGCCCACATCAGCGGGAAGATGCGGCAGCACTACATCCGCATCCTCCCCGAGGACCGGGTCGTCGTGGAGCTCTCGCCCTACGACCTGTCCCGCGGCCGGATCGTCTACCGCTACAAGTAGGCCGTCGGGTCCGTGTGGCGGCGGTTCGGTCCGCCGGCACCACCTGCACCAGCCGCCCCTGCTCTGGGGCGGGCCCGGGGGAGACCCCGGGACGATCGGCCTCCGCCGGAGGACCGATAGGGAGCGCGGCCGATCGGCCGTGCGTGGTCCGGGCCCGACGTGGGTCCGGTACTCGAGTGAGGAAAGCCGTGAAGGTTCAGCCCAGCGTCAAGAAGATCTGCGAGAAGTGCAAGGTGATCCGCCGGCACGGACGCGTCCAGGTCATCTGCGAGAACGTGCGTCACAAGCAGCGTCAGGGCTGATGTGACGTCAGGCCGGTCGCACCCGCGGCCGGTCGTTTCATCGTGTCACCACATCGCCACCCTCGTTAGGTGTGGCGGTACACCCCCGGACCACAGGCCGGGGCCCGGGAGAGATCTCCGGGACGGGACACGACCGACACCTGTGGCACCGAAGAAGGAGCGTGTGCCAGATGGCACGACTCGCCGGTGTCGACCTCCCCCGCGACAAGCGGATGGAGGTCGCACTGACCTACATCTACGGGATCGGGCGCACCCGCGCGCTCGAACTGTTGACGTCCGCCGGGATCAGCCCGGACCTGCGCACCAAGGATCTGTCCGACGAGGACCTCCTGGCCCTGCGCGATCAGATCGAGGCCCACGAGTTCAAGGTCGAGGGTGACCTGCGACGCGAGGTGCAGTCCGACATCCGTCGCAAGATGGAGATCGGCTCCTACCAGGGTCTGCGGCACCGCCGCCACCTGCCGGTCCGCGGTCAGCGGACCAAGACCAACGCGCGCACGCGCAAGGGTCCGAAGAAGACGATCGCCGGCAAGAAGAAGGCCAGGTAATCCCATGCCCCCCAAGTCCCGTCAGGGCTCCGCGGCCGTCAAGAAGATCCGCCGCAAGGAGAAGAAGAACGTCTCGCATGGGCACGCCCATATCAAGAGCACGTTCAACAACACCATCGTCTCGATCACCGATCCCACCGGAGCGGTGATCTCCTGGGCCTCCGCCGGCCACGTCGGCTTCAAGGGCTCGCGCAAGTCCACGCCGTTCGCGGCGCAGATGGCGGCCGAGAACGCCGCCCGCCAGGCCATCGAGCACGGCATGCGCAAGGTCGATGTGTTCGTCAAGGGCCCGGGTTCGGGTCGCGAGACGGCCATCCGGTCCCTGCAGGCAGCCGGCCTCGAGGTCGGCGCGATCTCCGACGTCACCCCGCAGGCTCACAACGGCACCCGACCGCCCAAGCGGCGCCGGGTCTGACGAGTCGAGAAAGGAACCCCCGATCATGGCTCGTTACACCGGACCCATCACGAAGAAGTCCCGCCGCCTGAAGGTCGACCTCGTCGGCGGCGACGTCGCCTTCGAGCGCCGTCCCTTCCCGCCCGGCCAGCACGGCCGCGCGCGGACCAAGGAGAAGGAATACCTGACGCAGCTGCAGGAGAAGCAGAAGGCCCGCTTCACCTACGGCGTCATGGAGAAGCAGTTCCGTCGTTACTACGCCGAGGCCGCCGGTCGTCCCGGCAAGACCGGCGAGACCCTGCTGCAGATCCTCGAGTCGCGTCTGGACAACGTCGTCTACCGCGCGGGCCTGGCCCGCACGCGGCGCGCGTCCCGTCAGCTCGTCACCCACGGCCACTTCCTGGTCAACGGTGTGCGCGTGGACGTCCCGTCGTACCGCGTCGAGCAGTACGACATCATCACCGTGCGCAAGCAGTCGGTGGAGACCTTCCCGTTCGAGCTGGCTCGCCAGACGTTCGGTGAGCGCCCCACCCCCGCCTGGCTCAAGGTGGTCCCGAACTCGCTGCAGATCCTCATCCACTCGGTGCCCGTGCGGGCGCAGATCGATTCGCAGATCACCGAGCAGCTGATCGTCGAGTTCTACTCCAAGTGATCCCGTCGCGCCGCCGGA
Source organism: Nakamurella flavida (assembly GCF_030811475.1). Classification (NCBI taxonomy): domain Bacteria; kingdom Bacillati; phylum Actinomycetota; class Actinomycetes; order Nakamurellales; family Nakamurellaceae; genus Nakamurella; species Nakamurella flavida. The sequence goes on along the minus strand of NZ_JAUSQV010000001.1, from coordinate 1,631,019 downwards.
CCCCGCAGGGGGTCCGGTGGCGCGCACGTGTGCCGTCCCGGTCCTCACCGGGACGGCCGCCTCCGTCGGGCCCCGGCCCGGCGCAGGACGCTCCCTCGCATGACGTCATATGGCGGACGTCATCATGCAGACCCCAGGAAGGGGACCTTCTGTGCTGATCTCCCAGCGCCCCTCGCTCGCCGAGGAAGGCGTGGCCGACAACCGCTCCCGGTTCGTCATCGAGCCGCTCGAGCCCGGTTTCGGGTACACCCTCGGCAACTCGCTCCGTCGCACGCTCCTGTCGTCCATCCCCGGTGCCTCGGTCACCAGCATCCGCATCGACGGTGTGCTGCACGAGTTCACGACCGTCCCGGGTGTGAAGGAGGACGTCACCGAGCTGATCCTCAACCTCAAGTCGCTGGTCGTCTCCTCCGAGGACGACGAGCCCGTCACCATGTACCTGCGCAAGCAGGGTCCCGGCGACGTGACCGCCGCCGACATCGCGCCCCCGGCCGGTGTCACGGTGCACAACCAGGACCTGAAGCTGGCCACCCTGACCAAGAAGGGCAAGCTCGAGATCGAGCTGGTCGTGGAGCGTGGCCGTGGCTACGTCCCCGCCTCGCCCAACAAGGTCGTCGGGGCCGAGATCGGCCGCATCCCGGTCGACTCGATCTACTCCCCGGTCCTCAAGGTCACGTACCGCGTCGAGGCCACCCGCGTCGAGCAGCGCACCGACTTCGACCGCCTCGTGCTGGACGTCGAGACCAAGCCGTCGATCACCCCCCGGGACGCGCTGGCCTCGGCCGGCACCACCCTGGTCGAGCTGTTCGGCCTGGCCCGCGAGCTCAACGTCGACGCCGAGGGCATCGAGATCGGGCCGAGCCCGGCCGAGGCCGACCACATCGCCGCGTTCGCGCTGCCGATCGAGGAGATGGACCTGACCGTCCGCTCCTACAACTGCCTCAAGCGCGAGGGCATCCACACGGTCGGCGAGCTCGTCTCCCGCACCGAGGCGGACCTGCTCGACATCCGCAACTTCGGGCAGAAGTCCATCGACGAGGTCAAGATCAAGCTCGCCGGCATGGGCCTGTCCCTGAAGGACTCGCCGGCAGGGTTCGACCCGGCCGCCGCTGCCCTGGCCTACAGCGACACCGAGTGGTCCGACGACGACGTCGAGCTGGACGGGACGCCCGCGGCCAACGGCATCAGCGATGTCACGTACGACCCCGGCTTCACCCCGGACGGCCCCGGCTTCGGTGCCACCGCGAACCCGGGCAACACCGAGGCCCCGCAGTCCGACGACACGGACTACGCGGAGACCGAGCAGATCTGACGCACCACCGGCGTGACCCGTCCTCACCGGGACGGGTCACGCCACCGGTCCATCCGCACCGCGGATGGGCGGCGCTCCGGCCCCGTCGGAACGCCGAACACGGACAGGACACCGTCGACGCCCGGGAGTTCGCTCCCGGACCGTCGCCTCACCCGCCAGGGCGCCACGCCCACGCGGACCACGACCAGAAAGAAGTGCACCCATGCCCACTCCTCCCAAGGGTCCCCGTCTCGGCGGTTCGCCGGCCCACGAGCGTCACATCCTGGCGAACCTCGCCCAGTCGCTCTTCGAGCACGGCCGCATCCAGACCACCGAGACCAAGGCCAAGCGGCTGCGCCCGTACGCGGAGAAGCTGATCACCACGACCAAGCAGGGCACGCTGCACGCCCGCCGCGAGGTCATGAAGGTCATCCGCGACAAGGACGTGGTGCACAAGATGTTCGCCGAGATCGGGCCGTCCTTCGCGACCCGCGACGGCGGGTACACCCGGATCATCAAGACCGGCCCGCGCAAGGGCGACAACGCCCCCATGGCGATCATCGAGCTGGTCGACGAGGAGACCGTGTCCTCGGCCGCCGGCAAGGTCGCCCGTCGGGCCGCGAGCGCCGGTGGCAACCGCTCCGCGCGGGTCGCCGCGTCCAGCGGTTCCGCCGCTGCGGTCGAGACCGATGCCGACGCTCCCGCCGAGGGCGCCTCGGCGCCCGCGCAGAGCACGCTGGCCGCCGATCAGGATCCCGCCGAGGGTTCCGTCGCCGCCGGTGAGCAGGCCGAGTCCGGCACCGTCGACGAGCCCGCGGGCCCGTCGCAGGAGCCGGCCGAAGGTGCCGTCGCCCCCGGCGACGCCGACGCCGACGACCAGGGCAAGGCCGTCCCGGCCCCGTCCCAGGCCCCGGCCGAGGGTTCCGACACCACCAAGTGAGTCGATCCGTCGTCGCCCTCGGGCGTCGGCGGGACACTGACCACGCGACGGTGCGCAGGACCATGACAGACCACGACGGGCGTCCCCAGCAGGGGGCGCCCGTCGTCGTCGTTCCCGGGGTGCAAGCAGGCCCGGGGCCGGCGTCCGTCCGGTTGCGCCTGGACCTGTCCTACGACGGCACCGACTTCTCCGGGTGGGCGGTGCAGCCCGGTCGACGCACCGTCGCCGGGGTACTGGGGGAGTCGCTCCGTACCGTGCTGCGAGCCCCGGTGCCGCTCGTCGTCGCCGGGCGGACGGATGCCGGTGTGCACGCTCTCGGTCAGGTCGCGCACATCGACGTCGACCCGACCGCCCTGGCCGCCCTCACCCCGCGGCAGGGCAATCTGCCCGCCCCCACGGCTGCCCTCGTCGGGTTGAACCGACGGCTCGCCGGGCTGCTGCCGCCCGATGTGCGGGTCAGGGGGATCGCAGCTGCCGCGCCGGGTTTCGACGCCCGGTTCGCAGCCCTGCGGCGGCACTACCGCTATCGGGTGGCGACCTCGGACTGGGGCGCCAGCCCGATGGACCGCTCCTTCGTCCTGGCCCTGCGCCGGGAGCTCGACCACGCCCTGATGCGACGGTCCGCGACGGCTCTGCTCGGGCTGCACGACTTCGCCGCGTTCTGCCGCCCACGGGAGGGGGCGACGACCATCCGGGAACTGCAACGGCTGGACGTCGAGCGGGTGTCCGGTGACGAGGTGCACATCCTCGTCAGTGCCGATGCCTTCTGCCACTCCATGGTCCGCGCGCTGGTCGGTGCCCTGGTGGCGGTGGGCCAGGGCAGGGCGCCCGTGGAGATGCCCGCGGCCGTGCTGGCCGCCGGCGTGCGCACCGCCGCCGTGCACGTCGCCCCGGCACACGGGCTGACCCTGATGGCCGTGGACTACCCGCCGGACCGTGAACTGGCGGACCGGGTGGGTGCGACGCGGGCGACCCGGTCGGCCGACGAGGTCGGCTGAGCAGGGCCCGGTAGCGCTGCCCCGGCTCCGTTCGGGTTCCGTCCGTGCTCCGTCCGTGCTCCGTCCGGACGCTGGGCCGGGGGGCCGGCGGGGCGGCCGGCCCCGGCATTTTGACCGGTGCCGGGCGGGCGCGGTAGTCTGGTCCTTCGGTGCGCCGGTTGTCGCTGCGCGCCGTTCTGCTGTGGAGCGCCTCGCGGTGCCGGTGGAACGGAATCGGCGGCGAGGGCTCGGCCCGGATGTTCCCATCCGGGCGGGGTCTGCGGGAGTGCGCCGACACGACAGGGCGCATGTTTCGGCAGCGCCAGACACAGGCAGAAGACAAGAGGCATATCCGTGCGCACGTACAGCCCCAAGCCGGGCGATGTCACCCACGCCTGGCACGTGATCGACGCGACCGATGTCGTGCTCGGCCGGCTGGCCAGCCATGCTGCGCAGCTGCTGCGCGGCAAGCACAAGGCGATCTACGCGCCGCACGCGGACACCGGTGACTTCGTCGTCATCATCAACGCCGAGAAGGTCGCGGTGACCGGTAACAAGCGGGACACCAAGTTCCTCTACCGGCACTCCGGCTACCCGGGCGGCCTGCGTCGTCGCTCGGTCGGCGAGATGCTCGACACCAAGCCCGAGACCCTGGTCGAGAAGGCCGTGCTCGGCATGCTGCCGCACAACTCGCTGGGCCGCACCGTCGGTCGCAAGCTCAAGGTGTACGCGGGCCCGAACCACCCGCACATCGCGCAGCAGCCGCAGCCGTTCGAGATCACCCAGGTCGCCCAGTGACCGAGCCGACCCCCACCTCCGAGTACGAAGGCAGTGACGTGAGCGAGTCCGAGATCCTCCCGCAGGACGACAGCGTCCCCGCCGGTGACGACATCGAGTACACCGAGAACACCAGCGACGTCGAGCCGCACGAGCTGCCCGAGATCGTCCCCTCGGTCTCGCTGCCCGTCGTGCTGGACCGCCCGGTGCAGACCGTGGGTCGCCGCAAGGAGGCCGTGTGCCGCATCCGGCTCATCCCCGGCAACGGCACCATCACCCTCAACGGGCGCACGCTGGACAACTACTTCCCGAACAAGGTCCACCAGCAGCTGATCAAGGAGCCGCTGGTCAACCTCGAGAAGGCCGAGACCTACGACGTCATCGCGCGTCTGCACGGCGGCGGCGTCACCGGCCAGGCCGGTGCCCTGCGGCTGGCCATCGCCCGCGCCCTCATCGAGGTGGACGAGAACGACCGTCCGGCCCTGAAGAAGGCCGGCTTCCTGACCCGGGACGCCCGCGCCACCGAGCGCAAGAAGTACGGCCTGAAGAAGGCCCGTAAGGCCCCCCAGTACTCCAAGCGCTGATCCAGCGCATGGGACGCCTCTTCGGGACGGACGGTGTGCGTGGCCTGGCCAACGCCGACCTCACCCCCGAACTCGCGCTCCAACTCGCCACCGCGGCGGCCCAGGTCCTCGCCCTCCAGGGTGTGGACGGGGCCGCCGTTGCGGCGTCCGGGGCCGATTCCGACGCGCTGCGAGCGGCACGTCCGCTCGCCGTCGTCGGCCGTGACCCGCGGGCCAGCGGCGAGATGCTCGAGGCCGCCGTGGCTGCCGGGCTCGCCTCGGCCGGGGTCGACGTGGTGCTGCTCGGCGTGCTGCCGACGCCTGCGGTCGCCTTCCTGACCGCCGATCTGGGGGCCGCTCTCGGAGTGGTCATCTCCGCCTCGCACAACGCGATGCCGGACAACGGGATCAAGATCTTCGCCGCCGGCGGCCGCAAGCTGTCCGACGCCGCCGAGGACGCCATCGAGGCGGCCGTGGGCGAACCCGCGGTGCGACCCACCGGCGAGGGGGTCGGCCGGATCCGCCGGGCCGACGACGCATCGCGCCGGTACCTGGACCACCTGCTCATCGCCACCCCCAACCCGATCGCCGGGCTCAAGGTCGTGGTCGACTGCGCCCACGGTGCGGCGTCCACCCTGGCTCCCGAGGTCTACCGGCGGGCCGGCGCGGAGGTCGTCGTCATCGCCGGCGACCCCGACGGCCTCAACATCAACGACGGGGTGGGTTCCACCCATCTCGACGGGCTCCGCGCCGCCGTGGTCGCCCACGGCGCCGATCTCGGGATCGCGCACGACGGCGACGCCGACCGGGCCCTGGCCGTGGCCGCCGACGGCACCGAGATCGACGGGGACGCCATCCTGGCCCTGCTCGCGGTGTCCCTCCGCGATCGGGGCCGGCTGACCGACGACACGGTCGTCACCACCGTCATGGCGAACATCGGCTTCCACCAGGCGATGGAGAAGGCGGGGATCGCGGTCCTCACCACCGGCGTCGGTGACCGGTACGTGCTCTCCGAGATGAACCGCGGCGGGTACTCCCTCGGCGGCGAGCAGTCCGGCCACTTCATCCTGGCCGACCACGCCACCACCGGGGACGGCCTGCTCTCCGCGCTGCACCTCATGTCGATGGTGTCGGCGACGGGCCGCACGCTCGCCGATCTGGCCACGCTGGTGACCCGGTTCCCGCAGGTCCTGATCAACGTGCGCGTCACCGGCGACAAGGCCGGGGTCGCCGCCGCGCCCGCCGTCGTCGAGTCGGTCACCCGGGCGGAGGCCGAACTGGGGTCCGCGGGGCGTGTGCTGCTCCGGCCGTCCGGCACCGAGCCGCTGGTCCGTGTGATGGTCGAGGCGGCCACGGCCGACCAGGCCCGGTCGATCGCCGAGCGGGTGGCCGCGGTCGTCGCCACCGTCTGAGTCCGCGCCGCCGCTGACGCACTTCACAGAGGCTTTACACGAACGAACTCGCGGACGGCGGTCAGCGCGAGCACACTCCCGTCATCCCGCGCGTTCCGCGCGGCCGGTGGGAGGGGTCCTCCGTCATGACGCAGACCGACACGAAGGCGCAGCCGGAACTCAAGCGGACCCTCGGACCCAAGCTCCTGTTCTTCTTCGTCCTCGGCGACATCCTGGGCACCGGGATCTACGCCCTCACCGGTCAGGTGTCCGCCAAGGTCGGCGGGGCCCTGTGGCTGCCGTTCCTCCTGGCCTTCGCGGTCGCGTTCATCACCGCCTTCAGCTATCTCGAGCTGGTCGGGAAGTATCCGCAGGCGGCGGGGGCCGCGCTCTACGCGCACAAGGCGTTCGGCATCCAGTTCCTCACCTTCATGATCACCTTCACGGTGATGTCCTCGGGCATCACCTCGGCGTCCTCGGCCGCCCGGGCCTTCGGCGGCACCTACCTGAAGGAGTTCGTCACCCTGCCCACCTGGGCCGTCGCCGTGCTGTTCATCCTGCTGGTCGCCTACATCAACTTCCGCGGGGTGGGCGAGGCGGTCTGGGCCAACGTGGTCCTCACCTGCATCGAGCTCGGCGGGTTGCTGCTGATCATCGGCATCGGCGTGGTCGCCGTCCTGCAGGGCAAGGGCGACTTCTCCCGGCTCGCCGAGATCAACACCGCCGATTCCTCGGCCCTGCTCGCCGTCACCTCGGCGACCTCGCTGGCCTTCTTCGCGATGGTCGGCTTCGAGGACTCGGTCAACATGGCCGAGGAGACGAAGAACCCGGCGAAGACCTTCCCGCGGGCGATGCTGCTCGGCATGGGGGCCGCGGCGATCATCTACGTTCTCGTGGCCATCGCCTCGTCCACCCTCGTGCCCACCGATGTGCTGGCGCAGGCGGGGAGCGGCGCGCTGCTCGAGGTGGTCGCCGTCGGCGCCCCCAGTCTGCCGCCCGGGGTGTTCGCCTTCATCGCCCTGTTCGCGGTGGCCAACTCCGCCCTGATCAACATGATGATGGCCAGTCGGCTGCTCTACGGGATGAGCCGGGAACGGGTGATCCCGCGGATCCTGTCGCAGGTGCACCCGTCCAAGCGGACCCCGTGGACGGCGATCCTGTTCACCAGCGCCATCGCCGTCGTGCTCGTCGCCACCATGGACGTGGCCCGGCTCGGCAGCACCACGTCGCTGCTGCTGCTCGGCGTCTTCTGCATCGTCAACATCGCTGTCCTGGTGCTGCGCCGGAACCCGGTCGAGCACGAGCACTTCCGGGCGCCGACGTGGCTGCCGGTGCTCGGCATCCTCACGTGCCTGTACCTGGTGACGCCGCTGTCCGGGCGACCCGCGGCGGACTACCAGCTCGCGCTCATCCTGCTCGGCGTCGGCGTGGTGCTGTGGGGGATCAACCGGCTCGTCGTCGGCAAGGTCGACTTCGATCCGGCCGCGCTGAAGGACTGAGCGGAGAGCCCGCGCCCGTTCACTCCACCTCTTCGTGCGGGTCCTTCAGCGTGGTGCGGGCGATCTTGCCGTCGAGCTCGTCGGCCAAGTGCTCGTGCCCGTCCAGGTGGCGCAGGAAGAAGGCCGCCGCCAGCATCCGGGACACCGACTGCGTCTTGTGCTCGCTGCTGGACCCGGACACGGTGCTCGTCCAGTGCTTGCCCTCGGCGAATCCGAGGTGCCCGCCGCCCTTGATCAGCCGCAGCTGCGTCGGGCCGGTCCAGTTCGCGGCCAGCGCGGCGCCACCGGTCTCGACCATCTCGCCGCCGTCGTTGCCGGTGATGTGCAGGCTCGGCATCTCGCACAGGCCCGCGGCCTCGATGGAGGAGGGCTTGACGTCCACCGCGGTGACGGTGACGACCGCGTCGATCGATTCGTCCTGCGAGGCGGCCAGCACCGCCGCACCGCCGCCGGTCGAGTGGCCCAGCACGCCCATCTTCGACGGATCCGCCCGGACTCGTCCGCCGCCCAACCGGGCGTGCGCGGCGATCCGCAGGGCCTTGGACAGGTCGACGGCCAACCCACCGAAGGAGGGGAAGGGACCGTTCTCGGTCGCCGGCGCGACGGCGACGATGCCCCAGCTGGCCAGGAACCGCAGGGTGTCGACGTACCGGGAGACCGGCTGCAGCCAGCCGTGGGCCAGCGCCACGACGGGCAGGTCGTGTCCGGCGGACGGCGTGTAGATCAGGCCCGGCATGCCGGCGATGCCCAGATCGCCCACCGCCACCCGGTTCGGCCCCCAGTGGGCCAGGTAGTCCAGGGTCGGCCGCTCGATCGTCGGGGCGGTGCGTCGTGCCATGTCCGGGCTCCTGTTCGTGCGCGTCTCGACCGGCCGCTGCGCGCGGCCCGGTCCGGAGAGACCCCGGGCGGGGACATCAGGTCTCGTACAGTATCGCCGGGTGGCGGGGGTCGGACTCCCGCACGGCCCGACACGGCCGGACAGGTGCGGCCCGGCAGCCCCGGGCGGCCCTCCGGCCGGGCCGGGCATCCGGGAGGCGGGGGCACCGTGGCGCGACGCACCGATCAGGACGACGCCGGGACCAGCGACGGGCTCGCGCGGGCGGTGGGATCGACGCTGACCTCGGAGCCGGGAACGGCGGCCGGTGGTCCGCGGCCCGCCGGCGAGTTCGCCGACACGCTGCGGCGGCTCATCCGGGCCCGGTTCCCCGTGCTCATGGTGCAGACGGCCGAGGAGTCCCGGGTGCTCCGGGACATCGCCGGGGTGCTCGGCGACCGCAGCCAGGTGCTGCCGCCGCGGCTGGTGCACACCTGGTCGACGTCGCAGGGGTTGGCCGTGCTCGGGCAGCCCGGTTCGCCGGACACCCGCACGCCGCACGCCGCCCTGCAGGTCGCAGCCACCCTGTCCGTGCCCAGCGCCGTCGTCCTGCTCGACCTGCACCCGTGGCTCGGCTCGCCGAGCTCCCCGCCGGACACCCAGCTGATCCGACTGCTGAAGGACACCGTCCGCTACTACCGGGACGGGTCGGTGCCACGCACGCTGATCCTGGTCTCCGCGGTGTCCTACCTCCCGCCGGAACTGCAGTCGCTGGTCACCCTGGTCGACTACCCGCTGCCCACCGGCGGGCAGATCCGCGAACTGCTCGACGGGATGATCGCCCGCAATGTCGCCACCGGTGCGCTCACCGTCGACCTCGGCCCGGACGGCGCCGAGCGGCTGGCCCAGGCCGCCCGCGGCCTCACCGCCGCCGAGGCCGAGAACGCGTTCGCCCGGGCCATGGTCGACGACGGTCACCTGGCCGATGACGACGTCGACCTGGTCTGGCAGGAGAAGAAGCAGATCGTGGCCAAGTCGGGGGTGCTGGAGGTCGTCACCTCCACCGTGCGGCTCGAGGACGTCGGCGGCCTGGGCAACCTCAAGACCTGGCTGACCAAGCGGAACGGTTCCTGGCTGGCCCAGGCCCGGGAGTACGGGCTGCCCGCAGCCAAGGGTGTGCTGATCACCGGTGTGCCGGGGTGCGGGAAGTCGTTGACGGCCAAGGCCACCGCCAGTGCCTGGTCGCTGCCGCTCGTGCGGCTGGACATCGGGCGGGTGTTCGGTGGTCTGGTCGGGGCCAGCGAGCAGAACATGCGCACCGCGCTGCGCACCGCGGAGGCCATCGCGCCGTGCGTGCTGTGGATCGACGAGATCGAGAAGGGTTTCGCGGCCGGGGCTTCGGGGTCCGGCGACTCCGGGACCTCGGCACGGGTGTTCGGCACCTTCCTGACGTGGATGCAGGAGAAGACGGCGTCGGTGTTCGTGCTGGCCACCGCGAACGCGATCGGTCTGCTGCCCCCGGAGATGCTGCGCAAGGGCCGGTTCGACGAGATCTTCTTCATCGACCTGCCCACGGCCGTCGAGCGCACCGTCATCTTCCGGCTGCACCTGGCCGCCCGGCTGGCGGCCGGCCCCGCGCTCGGTGACCTGCCCGTCGACGACGCCCTGCTCGGTCGGCTGGTGGCGGCGACCGAGGGGTTCTCCGGCGCCGAGATCGAGCAGGTCGTCATCGCGGCCTGCTTCGACGCCTTCGCCGGTCGGCGACCCCTCGTCGAGGACGATCTGCACCGGGAGATCGGAGCCACCGTGCCGCTGTCGGTCACCCAGGCCGAGCAGATCGCCGCCCTGCGGGCCTGGGCGGACGTCCGCGCGGTGGCCGCGACCGCGCCGGAGGACCGCTCGGGCTACGCCGGTCCCGCGGAGGGTGACCCGCCGGCGCCCGCGGGGGACATCATCGCGGCCCGCGGGGGGCGGCCGGTGCCGAGCTGACCCGGCCGCCCCACCAGTCCCGGCCCTCGTCCGCGGCTCCGACCGCCGCGTCGGTCGCATTACAAGGCCGGGCACTCACTCCCGCCGGTGCCGGCCCGGTGCCGTCGTCGGGGTCGCCGCGACCGGCGGGGCGGTCGGTGCGGTCGGGGCGGTCGGCCGGGGGCGCAGCAGCAGCATCGCCGCTCCGGCGACCAGCCCCCAGAACGCCGACCCGATCCCGAGGAACGCCACCCCGGCCGCGGTGACCGCGAAGGTCACGACGGCGGCCTCCCGCCGGCCGACGTCGCCGACCGCGGCGGTCAGCGACGAGGCCAGCGCGCCGATCAGGGCGAGCCCGGCCACCGCCTGGACCAGCACCGGCGGGGCGACGAGAATGAGGGCGGTGGCCAGCCCGGCGCCCAGACCCAGGACGGCCAGGCCGAGCCCGGCGGTGACGGAGGCGATCCACCGCCGCTCGCGCGGGCCCGCGTCGTCGCCGGCGGCCAGCGCCGCACTGATCGCGGCGAGGTTGACCGCGTGCCCGCCGAACGGGGCGGCCAGCATCGTCAGTGCGCCGGTGACCAGCAGGATCGGTCGCAGCGGCGGGCGGAAGCCGTACTGGGCCAGCACGGCCATCCCGGGGATGTTCTGCGAAGCCATGGTGACCAGGAACAGCGGCAGCCCCAGACTGAGCAGGGTCAGCGGCTCGAACATGGGCGCCACCCACACCGGGGTGGGCAGCAGGTCCGCGCCGGTCAGATCCGGGCCGGTGAATGCCAGGGCGATCACCGCGACGACCAGGGCCGCAGGCACGGCCCAGAGTCGGGCGAACCGGGTGGCCAGCGCCCAGACCACGATGACCGGCGCGGCCAGCCCGGGCACCTCGCCCAGGGCGCGCACCGGGGCCAGGCAGAGCGGCAGCAGCACCCCGGCGAGCATCGCCGAGGCCAGCGGCGTGGGGATGGCGGCGATGAGCCGGCCCAGCGGACGGACCAGGCCGGCCACCACGATGAGCAGGCCGCACAGCAGGAACGCCCCGACCGCCGCGGGGAAGCCGCCGGCCGGTACCCCGCTCGAGATCAGCAGGGCCGCACCGGGTGTCGACCAGGCGATGCTGATGGGGAGGCGGGAGCGCAGGCCGAGGACGAGGGCGGCGACGCCGGCGGCGACGCTGACCGCCAGCAGGCCGCTGGTCGCCTGGGCGGGGTCGGCGCCGACCGCCCGCAGTCCGGCCAGCACCACGGTGAACGAGCTGCCGAAGCCGACGAGGGCGGTGATCACCCCGGCGACCAGGGGGCGGGTGAGGGTCATGCGGGTGCTCCCCGGTCGGGTCGGCGGCTGTCGTATCGTCGTTCCATGCCGTTCCGTAAACGGAACGAGTCGGACAGTAGAGCGGGGGCGGACGTGGGGGCAACCGGCCCGGGTGTTCGGGGGGCGGCGGGACGGGACCCGGCCGGACCGGGTGCGCTCGCGGGCGACCAGGCCGCGGTGGGGGACCGGGTCCGGCAGCTGCGCACCGCCCGGGCACTGTCGCTGTCCGCCCTGGCCCGGGCCGCGGGCGTCGGCAAGGCCACCCTGTCCGGCCTGGAGGCCGGGATGCGGAATCCGACCCTGGACACCCTGCACGCCGTCGCCGCCGCCCTGCACGTCCCGGTCACCGCCCTGCTCGGCGCGACCGGATCGGATCTGCGCGGGAGCGCGGTCCGCGTGGAGGTGCTGCGGGTCTTCCACGAGGGGCCGGTGACCGTGGAGCTGTGCACCCTGACCCTGCCGGCCGGTACCGCGCAGGTCTCACCGGCGCACCACGTGGGCGTCACCGAGCACGTGACGGTGTTCGCCGGCACCCTGCGGGCCGGCCCGGTGGACACGCCCGGCGAGGCCGGGCCGGGCGGCTACCTGGAGTGGGCGTCCGACGTGCCCCACGGGTACGCCGCGCTCGGCCCGGAGGACGTCCGCGCCTCGCTGCTCATCCGCACCCCCGGCGACTGACCGAACCGACCGGCCGCCGGACGTGCCCGGGCCGGCCGTGTCGCGCGGGCCGGAACGGGTCCACCCCCCGGTTACCCTCAGGCCCATGTGCGGCATCGTCGGATACATCGGACCCCGTCAGGCCCTCCCGCTCGTCCTGGAGGGCCTGCGCCGGCTCGAGTACCGCGGGTACGACTCCGCCGGGGTCGCCGTGCTGGACGACGACGGCGCCCTGCACGTGAGCAAGAAGGCCGGGGTGCTGGCCAACCTCGAGCACGAGATCGACGGCGGCACGGTCGCGTTGGCCGGGCGCACCGGCATCGGGCACACCCGGTGGGCCACCCACGGCGGCCCGACCGATCGCAACGCCCACCCGCACACCGACACCGCCGGCCGCACCGCGGTCATCCACAACGGGATCATCGAGAACTTCCCGGTGCTGCGCCGCGAGCTCGAGGACGCCGGCATCGAGATGTCCAGCGACACCGACACCGAGGTCGTCGCCCACCTGCTCGGCCGGGCCTACGCGTCCGGTACGACGGCCGGCGACCTGCCGGCGAGCATGGCCGCCGTGGCCCGCCGGTTGCAGGGCGCGTTCACCCTGGTGGCCACGCACGCCGACGAGCCCGGCCTGCTCGTCGCCGCCCGCCGCAACTCCCCGCTCGTCATCGGCATCGGGGACGGCGAGATGTTCCTGGCCAGCGATGTCGCCGCGTTCATCTCGCACACCAAGCAGGCCGTCGAGCTCGGCCAGGACCAGCTCGTGGTGGTGCACGCCGACGGGTACGAGGTGACCTCGTTCTCCGGGGGCGAGCCGGACTTCCGGCCGTTCACCGTCGACTGGGACCTCGCCGCCGCGGAGAAGGGCGGCTACCCGACCTTCATGGACAAGGAGATCGCCGAACAGCCCACGGCGCTGGCCGACACCCTGCGCGGGCACTTCGACGGGACGGCGGTCATCCTGGACGAGCAGCGGCTCGGCGACGACGAGCTGCGCACCATCGACAAGGTCTTCGTGGTCGCCTGCGGCAGCGCGTACCACTCGGGTCTGGTCGCCAAGTACGCGATCGAGCACTGGACCCGACTGCCCGTCGAGGTCGAGCTGGCCAGCGAGTTCCGGTACCGGGACCCGGTTCTCGACCGGGACACCCTCGTCGTCGCGGTCTCCCAGTCCGGCGAGACCGCCGACACCCTGGAGGCCGTGCGGCACGCCCGCCGCCAGGGCGCCAAGGTGCTGGCCGTGTGCAACACCAACGGCTCCCAGATCCCGCGGGAGTCCGACGCGGTGCTCTACACGCACGCCGGCCCGGAGATCGGGGTCGCCTCGACCAAGGCCTTCCTCGCGCAGGTGGCCGCCAACTACCTCGTCGGGTTGGCCCTGGCCCAGGCCCGCGGCACCAAGTACTCCGACGAGGTCGCCCGCGAGTTCGAGGCGCTGTGCGCGATGTCGGCCGCCGTCGAGGAGACGCTCACCCTGATGGAGCCGGTCCGCGAGCTCGGTCGTGAGCTGGCCAACTCGCGTGCGGTGCTCTTCCTCGGCCGGCACGTCGGCTACCCGGTGGCCCTGGAGGGCGCGCTGAAGCTCAAGGAGCTGGCCTACATGCACGCCGAGGGCTTCGCCGCCGGCGAGCTCAAGCACGGACCGATCGCGCTGATCGAGCAGGGGCTGCCGGTGGTGGTGGTGACGCCGTCGCCGAAGTCGCAGCCGGTGCTGCACTCCAAGCTGCTGTCCAACATCCGTGAGGTGCAGGCCCGCGGGGCGCGCACCATCGTCATCGCCGAGGAGGGCGACGACACGGTGGCCCCGTTCGCCGACACCCTCATCGAACTGCCGCGGGTGCCCTCGCTCCTGCAGCCGTTGGTGGCCACAGTGCCGTTGCAGGTGCTGGCCGCCGAGATCGCCCGGGCCAAGGGTTTCGACATCGACAAGCCCCGGAACCTGGCCAAGTCCGTCACGGTCGAGTAGTGACGGGCGGCCCGCCCGGTGGGGGAATGGTCGGTGCCGGGGTCATCGGGGTGGGGATCGACGTGGTCGCCGTCGACCGGTTCGTCGCGTCGCTGGCCCGGACCCCGCACCTGGCCGATCGGTTGTTCACCGCGGAGGAACGACGGACGGCCTCCGGTCACCCGCGCCGGCCCACGTCGCTGGCCGCCCGGTTCGCGGCCAAGGAGGCGGTGGCCAAGGCGCTCGGCGTTCCGCCCGGGCTCGACTGGCACGACTGCACGGTCGTCAACGAGGACTCCGGCCGGCCCCGTCTGGTCATCACCGGCACCGTCGCCGCCGCTGCGGCCGCGCAGGGCGTGGGCTCCTGGCAGCTGTCGCTGTCGCACGACGCCGGTATCGCCGCGGCCATGGTGATCGCACTCGCCGCCGTTCCCGGCTGAACCGGCCCGGTCCGTCCCGCCGGCCCATCCCGCCGTCGCGCGTCCCGTCGCCGATGGTGAGGATGGACGGATGATCCACGCCTACACCGCCGAGTCGATCCGATCCATCGAGCAGGTCTCCCTGGACCGGGACGGCCAGGCCACCCTCATGCGCCGGGCTGCGGCCGCCGTCGCCGAACAGGTGCTGGTCGCCCTGCCCGGCCCGCTGCCCGGCCGTCGGGTGGTGGTCCTGGTCGGCCCCGGCAACAACGGGGGTGACGCCCTGCTGGCCGGAGCGCTGCTCCGCCGCCGCGGACTGGCCGTGACCGCCGTGCTGACCGCGCCCGACCGTACCCATGCGGTGGCGCTTGCCGAGTTCCGCCGCCGCGCCGGCCGGGTGCTCGCCGCCGACTCCCGGGGCGTGGCGGGTCTGATCTCCGGGGCGGACGCGATCGTCGACGGGCTGGTCGGGTTGTCGGCCCGGCCGCCGCTGCGGTCGCCGATGGACGCGTTGGTGACGGCGGCGAACGAGAGCGCGGCGGTGCGGGTGGCCGTCGACCTGCCGAGCGGGGTGGACCCGGCCACCGGGACGGTCGACGGCCCGGTCTTCGCCGCCGACGTCACCGTCACCTTCGGTGCGGTCAAGACCGGCCTGCTCGTCACCGACGCCGCCGGGCAGCTGATCTGCGACCCGATCGGCATGGACCCGGCCGATGCCCCGGGTGTCGGGGTGGACGCGGTCGCGCTGACCGAGGGCGATCTGGACCGGTGGCTCCCGGGACCCGGCACCACCGACGACAAGTACTCCGGCGGCCTGGTCGGCATCGTGGCCGGCTCACCCGGCTATCCCGGAGCTGCGGTGCTGTGCACCGGGGGTGCGGTGCGCACCCGGCCCGGGATGGTCCGCTACGCCGGCGCGCAGGGCGGGGCGGTCCTCGCCCGTTGGCCCGAGGTGGTGGCCAGCGAGACGCCGGACGGGGCCGGCCGGGTGCAGGCGTGGGTGGTCGGCCCGGGTCTGGGCACCGACGACCGGGCCATGGAACTGCTGCGTTTCGTGCTGGGGGAGGACGTCCCGGTGCTGGTCGACGCGGACGCCCTCACCCTGCTCGCCCAGCACCCGGACCTGCTGGCCGGACGAGCGGGACGGCCGACCGTGCTCACCCCGCACGAGCGGGAGTTCGCCCGGATCTTCCCGGAGATCGACCTCGCCGACCGGCTCCGTGCGGCCCGTTCCGCGGCGGCCACGAGCGGGGCGACCGTGCTGCTCAAGGGTCACCGCACGGTGGTGGCCGCCCCTGACGGCACGACCGCGGTGAACCGGTCCGGCAGTTCCTGGCTGGCCAGCGCCGGGTCCGGCGACGTGCTCTCCGGGGTGATCGGCTCGCTGCTGGCCACCGGGCTCGAACCCTGGCAGGCCGCCGCCGCGGGAGCGTTCCTGCACGGCCGGGCCGGGGAGCGGGCCCAGGCGGCCGGGCTCGCCGGGGCGTCCGCGCTGTGGGACTTCCTGGGCCGCCCCGCCGCCTGAGGTGTTCGGGTACTCGAGTGTCCGGGTGGACAGGACATCGCTGACACCGCCCGTGCCCGGCTCGCCCCTGCGCCGGGTGTGTCGGTCGCGCGCCCGGGTCTTGCATTCGCGCCTGGGATGGGAGGCGCGTTCACACATCGGGGGCGCGTTCGTGGTGGGGTGCTCTCCGTCGCGGTGGCCGGGTCGGTCCACGCGCCCGGGTCTTGCATTCGCGCCTGGGATGGGAGGCGCGTTCACGCATCGGGGGCGCGTTCACGCATCGGGGGCGCGTCGACGCACCAGAGCGCCGGCGCGTCATCCCCCGGGCGGGCGCACCGAGCGACGCCGCCGTCGGTCCGCGAGGGCGGGTGGTCGGGGCCCGGCCCGGACATGGTTCCATCGGAGCATGGCTTCTCCCGGTGCCCGCAGCGTGCCCGCGCCCCCGCGCGCGGAGGCGGTGGTCGATCTCGATGCGGTGACCGCGAACACCCGCGCCCTGCTGGCCCGGGCCCGGCAGGCCCGACCCGACGTGGCGGTGATGGCGGTGGTCAAGGCCGAGGGGTACGGGCACGGCGCCGCCGCGTGCGCGCGGGCCGCCCTGGCCGGCGGGGCGACCTGGCTCGGTGTCGCCACCCTCGCGGAGGCGGTGGCGCTCCGCGCAGCCGGACTCACCGCGCCGCTGCTGGCCTGGCTGTGGGTGCCCGGTGACGACCTGGCCGGCGCGGTGGCCGCCGATGTGCAGATCGCCGTGTCCGGCCCGGTCCAGCTCGACGCCCTGCTGGCCGCCGTCGGCGACACCCGACCGCGGATCCACGTCAAGGTGGACACCGGGCTGGGTCGCAACGGGGTCGGACCGGCCGAGCTCGCCGCGACGGTGGACGCCGTGGCCGCGGCGCAGCGGGCCGGGCGGGTGGAGTTCGTCGGTCTGATGAGCCACCTGGCCGGCGCGGACGTGCCGGGCGATCCGTCGGTGGCCGAGCAGACCGCGCTCTTCCGCGCCGCCGAGCGCACCTTCGTCGCTGCCGGGCTGGCGCCCGCCGTCCGTCACCTGGCCAACACCGCGGCGACCCTGGACCACCCGGACTGCGTCTTCGACCTGGTGAGGTGCGGCATCGGCCTGTACGGGCTGGATCCGACCGAACCCGGTGCCACGCCCCGACTCCCGCTCGTCCCCGCCATGACGCTGCGGGCCACCGTCGCCCAGGTCAAGCGGGTGCCCGCCGGCTGGGGGGTCTCCTACGGCCTGACGTACCGGACGACGACCGAGACCACCCTGGCCCTGGTGCCGCTGGGATACGCGGACGGCATCCCGCGCGCCGCCTCCTCGGTCGGCCCCGTCCTGCTCGGCGGCCGGCGCCGGCAGATCGCCGGGCGGGTGGCGATGGACCAGTTCGTCGTGGACTGCGGGGACGACCCGGTGGCCATCGGGGACGCGGTGACCCTGTTCGGGCCGGGTACCGCGGGGGAGCCGACCGCCCGGGAGTGGGCCGAGGTCACCGGCACGATCGACTACGAGATCGTCACGCGCATCGGCTCGCGGGTGCCGCGCCGTCCGTCGGGCGCGCCGGGTGGGGAGTCCTGATGGCCAACCCCCTGGTGCGGGTGCTGGGCGCCGTCGGGATCGCCGGTGGTGTCGTCGGCGCGGCCGCCCTGGGTGGGGTGACGGCCCAGCGCCGGGCCGTGCGGCGGTACCGGCAGTCGTCGATGGACGGGGAGGCCGACGGGTACGGCTCGCTGGCCGCGGACCGCACCTATTCCGTGGCCGCCGACGACGGGGTCGTGCTGGCCGTCGAGGAGGTCGGCCCCGTCGACGCCCCGCTCACCGTGGTGTTCGCGCACGGCTGGACACTGCGGGCCGGGTCCTGGCACTTCCAGCGGTACGCCCTGGCCCACCCGGTCGGTGACGACACCGGCCCGGCCGTCCGGCTGGTCTTCTACGACCAGCGCTCGCACGGACGGTCCACCCGGGCCGAGGCGGGGCACTCCACCATGGCCGACCTGGCCGGGGACCTCGCCCAGGTGCTGGCCACCGCGGCGCCCGACGGGCCGGTGGTGATCGTCGGCCACTCGATGGGTGGCATGGCCCTGCTCACCCTGGCCGGGCGCGACCCCGGGTACTTCACCCACCGGGTCGCTGGGATCGGGCTGATCTCCACCTCGGCCACCGCACTGCGACAGGCCGAACTGAGCCGGTTGCTGGTCGCCGGCAGCACCTCCATCGTCAAGCTGATCAGCGCCACGGTGGCCCGGTACCCGACGCTGATCGAGCGCAGCCGGGCCGGCAGCCGGGACGCCGCCTGGCTGCTCACCCGGGCCCTGGGTTTCGCCCGCCGGGACATCCCCGCCGCCCTCGTCGACTACCTGGACGAGATGATCTCCGGCACCCCGGTGGACGTGATCGCCGACTTCACCCCGGCCCTGCTCGGCCTGGACGCGTTGGCCGCCCTGCCCGCGCTGGCCGAGCTGCCGGCCCTGGTGGCGTGCGGTGACGCCGACCGGCTGACCCCGGTGCGCCGGTCGGAAGCGCTGGCCGCGGCCCTGCCGGACTCCGAACTGGTGGTCGTCCCGGGGGCGGGGCACATGGCGATCATGGAGGCGCCGGAACCGATCGACGAGGGGCTGGACCGGCTGATTATCCGGGCGGCCCGGCGGGCGGGACTGGTCGCGCCGGACGCCCGGCCCGACCCTGCCCGGACCCGGACGGTCCCCGTCGAGCGCGTGCGCGTGCCCGTCGATCCCACCGCCGTCGACCACGCGCCTGTCGACCGCGCCGTATCCGACGAGGAGCACCGATGACCGCGCCCGTGCTGACCCTGGCCACCCTGGACGACACCGAACGGTTCGGCCACGCGCTGGGCGCCGTGCTGCGTCCGGGCGACCTGGTCCTGCTCAGCGGCGCTCTGGGCGCGGGCAAGACGACGTTGACCAAGTCCATCGCGGCGGGCATGGGGGTCACCGGGACGGTCACCTCGCCGACGTTCGTGCTGGCGCGGGTGCACCGGCGGGCCGACGGCTCGCCGGGGCCCGCCCTGGTGCACGTGGACGCCTACCGGCTGGCCGGCTCCGTCGAGCTCGACGACCTCGACCTGGACACCGATCTCACCGCGGCGGCCGTCGTCGTCGAGTGGGGGGAGGGCGTCGGGGAGGGACTGGCCGACGACCGGCTGCTCGTCCGGCTCGACCGACTGCCCGACGACACCCGGACCGCCGAGCTGCACGCCACCGGCCCGTCCTGGGGGTCCAGGGTCGATGCGCTGACCGCCGGGTGGGGCTGAGTCAGTTCCGGCCCGGTGTGCTGGCCCGGACGACGACCTCGCCGGTGACCGTCTCCACCACCGGGGTGGCCCGGTCCTCGGCCTCGGCCGGGCGCAGGTCCAGCGCCAGCTCGAGGGCGCGGGACCCGATGCGCTCCAACGGGAGTCGCACCGTGGTCAGGGCCGGTCGCACGTCCCGCAGCATGCCGATGTCGTCGAACCCGGCCACGGCGACGTCGCCGGGGATGTGGTGCCCGCGGTCCCGCAGGGCGGCCATCGCACCGACCGCCATCACGTCGCTCACCGCGAACACGGCGTCGACGTCGGCGATCGCCCCCGGGTCGCGGTCCAGCATCTCGGCCATCGCCACGTAGCCCCCGTCGCGCGAGAACTGGGTGCTCATCACGCTTTCCGGGGCCAGGGCGGCGCCGGCGGCCTCGACGCCGGCCTGGAACCCGGTCAGTCGGTCCTCGGAGGTCAGCCAGCTCTCCGGTCCGGTCAGCACCGCGAAGCGGCGGTAGCCCAGCCCGACCAGTGACGTGGCCAGAGACCGTGCGCCACCGGCGTTGTCGATGCGCACGGTGTGCACGGGCAGGGTGTCCTGGCCGATCGAGGCCACCGATCCGCCGTCGGCGAGGATGCCGGACAGTTCGAGGTCCAGCCGTTGCTGGACGAACGGGTCGGCGGTGCGCGACCCGCCCAGGATGACCGCCCGGGCACGCTGCCGCCGCAGCATCTCGACGTGGCGGACCTCGACCTCGGGGTCCGAGCCGGTGGCGGCCACCGTCACCATGAGACCGCGCCGGGCCGCCGTGGCCATCACCCCGGCGGCCACCGCCGCGGCGTAGGGGTCGGCGATGTCGTGGACGACCAGGGCGACCGTGCTCGTCGATCCGCGCACCATGGCCTGCGCGGCCGCGTTGGGGGAGTAGTTCAGCATCCCGGCGGCATCGAGCACCCGGGCCCGCAGGTCGGCCCGCACGGTGCGGCCGACCGCCCCGGACAGCGCGCGGGACGCGGTGGCCACGGAGACCCCGGCCAACTGGGCCACATCGCGCAGGGTGACCTGGTCCGCCACGGCCGCCCCCTCCCGAGCCGGCGCGTGCCGGCGCGCCCATTCTGGTGCACGGCCCGGCCCGGGAACGCGGCGGACGGATGCGGCGTCCCGGCGATCCCGTCCGCTCCGGCCGGACCGGCGCCCGTTCCTGCCTACACTTCCCCCGTGCTCGTTCTGGCCCTGGACACCTCCACCCCGCTGGTCACCGCCGGGGTCGTCCGGCTGTCCCCCGGACAGGGTGCGGTACTGCTGGCCGAGCACTCCGTGGACAACGCCTTCGCCCACGCCGAGCGGCTGATGCCGCTGGTCCGGGCGGCGCTGACCGAGGCCGGCGCCGGCCTGCCCGACCTGGACGCCGTGGTCGTCGGCCTGGGCCCCGGCCCGTTCACCGGGCTGCGGGTGGGCATCGCCACCGCGGCCGCCCTGGGCGACGGCCTCGACATCGCCGTGCACGGCGTGCCGTCCCACGACGGCACGGCCGCGGCCGCGCGCGCCGCCGGCTGGTCCGGGGGCGGCCTGCTGGTCGCCACCGATGCGCGCCGTCGCGAGGTCTACGCCTCGGCGTTCGACGCATCCGGCGTCCGCACCGGCGGCCCGGCCGTGCTCGCCCCCGCCGCGGTGACCGACTGGCTCGCCGAGCGCGGGGCGGTCACCGGCGTCACCGGGGCGGGCGCCGCCCTCGTCGACCTCGACCTGCCCGTGGTGCCCACCCCCACCGGCGTCACCGCCGGCCTGGTCGCCGTGGCCGCGGACGACCTGCTGTCCGGCGCCACCCCCGGCCCACTCACCCCCCTCTACCTGCGCCGCCCGGACGCCACCGAGCCGGGCCTGCGCAAGTCGGTGCTGGGCCGGTGAGGGCTCCGGTGGAGCTCGCCGATCTGCCCTGGTGGGACATCCCGGCCCTCGCGCACCTGGAGGAGCTGTTGTTCCCGACCGATTCCCCGTGGACCGAGGCGATGTTCTGGGGGGAGCTGGCCGAGGGGCGGTACTACCGGGTGCACCGGGATGCCGCCGGCCGGGTGGACGGGTACGCCGGGTTGGCCGTGCACGACGACGAGGCCGAGGTGCAGACCATCGGCGTGCACCCGGCCGCCCAGGGCGCCGGTATCGGCCGGGCCCTGCTGCGCGATCTGCTCGACCACGCCGACGGCCGCCGGGTGCTGCTCGACGTGCGCACCGACAACGTGCCGGCGCTCGGGCTCTACGCCGCCGAGGGGTTCCACACCCTCGGGGTGCGCCGCCGCTACTACCAGCCCAGCGGGGCTGACGCCTACACCATGGAACGGCCGCCCTCATGACCACTGCGTCCCTGCCCACCACCGACCAGGCCGGTCGGGAGATCGTTCGCCTCCCGCCCGGGTCCATCCTGTTGGGCATCGAGTCCTCCTGCGACGAGACCGGCGCCGGCCTGGTCCGCCTGGGTGGCCCGGGTGAGGGACCCGAACTGCTCGGCCACGAGCTGGCCTCCAGCTCCGACCAGCACGCGCGCTTCGGCGGGGTCGTGCCGGAGATCGCCTCACGCGCGCACCTGGAGTCCATGACCGGCACGGTCCGGTCGGCGTTCGCCAAGGCGGGCGTGCGCCCGGCGGACGTGGACGCGGTCGCGGTGACCTGCGGGCCCGGACTGGCCGGTGCACTGCTGGTCGGGTTGGCCGCGGCCAAGGCCTACGCCGCGGCCTGGGACGTCCCGCTGTTCGGCGTGAACCACCTGGCCGGGCACGTCGCCGCGGACACCCTGGAGCACGGCCCGCTGCCCAGTCCGACGCTGGCCCTGCTGGTCTCCGGCGGGCACACCATCCTGCTGCGGGTGGACGACCTGGCCGGATCGATCACCCAGATCGGCACCACCGTCGACGACGCCGCCGGGGAGGCCTACGACAAGGTCGCCCGGCTGCTCGGGCTGGGCTATCCGGGTGGGCCGGTCATCGACGCCCTGGCCGCCGACGGGGACCCGGCGGCCATCGCCTTCCCGCGCGGCCTGACCGGCCCGCGCGACGCCCGGTACGACTTCTCCTTCTCCGGGCTGAAGACGTCGGTGGCCCGGTACGTCGAGTCCTCAGAACGGAGTGGGCGAGCCGTCCGGATTCCCGATGTGTGCGCCTCCTTCCAGGAGGCGGTGGCCGACGTGCTCACCGCCAAGACGGTCCGGGCCGCCGCCGATCTCGGCATCTCCACCGTGGTGGTGGCCGGGGGTGTCGCCGCCAACGGCCGGCTCCGCGCCCTGGCCGCGGAGCGGTGTGCCGCAGCGGGTCTCACGCTGCGGGTGCCACGACCCGGGTTGTGCACCGACAACGGCGCGATGATCGCCGCGCTCGGCGCGCACGTCGCCGCAGCCGGTGCGGTGCCGTCCAGTGCGCTGCTCTCCGGCGACCCGGCCCTGCCGGTGGGGGTCGTCCACCAGCTCTGAGCCTGCTCCGGTGCACACTCGGGTACCTGAGCGCCGGGCTGTCCGGCGGATCCGACGGGAGCGCGACATGACCGATGCACGGGCCGGTTCCGGTGGACTGTTCGACTCCCCGGCCGTGACGGAGTACCTGGCCGCCCTGCGGGACTCCCCGGCGCTGGGTGCGGGGGAGTTGATGGGCGCAGCGCTGCGGGCGGTGGCCCAGGGCAGCGGGGTGCTGACCGCCGACGACGCCCGGCGGGGCCTGGCGACGGTGGCGCTGCTGCTGGCCGAACGGACGCCGGCGGTGCTGGACGACGCGCCCGACCCCGAATCGCTGCGGACCTGGCTGGCCGACCTGGACACCGAGCTGACCCCGGCGCGCCGACAGGCGAGCGAGGCCGTCCTGCGCCGGGTCGCGTTGCCGCTGGACAACGCCTGGTTCACCGACACCGGGCAGGACCCGACCGGCCCGACCCCGGCCGTGGTGTCCCGGATGCAGGACCTGCTGGCCGACGCCGCCGGTTGAGCCGACCCGGCCGCACTCCCGGGGGTGGTGGTTGAGAGCTGGCACTCGCATGGCTAGAGTGCTAGTCGCACGGCGCGATACGGCCCGGCTCCCGCGACGACGGGCCGAACCGCGCCAGGCCCCTGTCCATCTGAAACGACATGAACCCCTGAAGGGGAGGTCACACCGTGGCGAGCGTGAACATCCAGCCGCTCGAGGACAAGATCCTCGTCCAGGCCAACGAGGCCGAGACCACCACCAAGTCGGGCATCGTCATCCCCGACACCGCCAAGGAGAAGCCCCAGGAGGGCACCGTCCTGGCCGTGGGTCCGGGCCGTGTCGACGACAACGGCAACCGCGTCCCGCTGGACGTCGCCGAGGGCGACGTCGTCATCTACTCGAAGTACGGCGGCACCGAGGTCAAGTACGCCGGCCAGGAGTACCTGCTCCTGTCCGCCCGCGACGTGCTGGCCAAGGTCACCAAGTGACCCGTGGCGGTGCGGCGGCCGGTCATCCGGGCGCCTGCGCCGCCGCTGCGTTCTGACATCGCCCCGGCGGTCCGCTCACCGCGGGTCACCGGGGCGTTGTCGTCCCTCCGCGTGCCCCGCACGCGACCGCCTCCCGGCGGCGTTGCACCCGGGTTCCGCCCGCCGCTCCCGACACGGGAGTGCCGCAGGACGCGGAACTCCACCCGAGAAGACTGGAAGAGATCCATGGCGAAGCAGATCACCTTCGATTCCGCGGCCCGTTCGTCGCTGCAGCGCGGCGTGGACAAGCTGGCGGACGCGGTCAAGGTCACCCTCGGCCCGCGTGGCCGGTACGTGGTGCTGGACAAGAAGTTCGGTGGCCCCACCGTCACCAACGACGGCGTGACCATCGCCCGCGAGATCGACCTCGAGGACGCCGGGGAGAACCTGGGCGCCCAGCTGGCCAAGACCGCGGCCACCAAGACCAACGACGTGGCCGGCGACGGCACCACCACCGCGACCGTCCTCGCCCAGGCCCTGGTCACCGAGGGGCTGCGCAACGTGGCCGCCGGCGCCGACCCGCTGGCGCTGCGGTCCGGGATCATGAAGGCCGCGGACCGGGTCATCGCCGTGCTCGACTCCCGCGCCACCCCGGTGGCCGGTGACCGCTCGGCCATCGCCCAGGTCGGCACCATCGCCTCCCGCGACGCCCACATCGGCGAGCTGCTCGGCGAGGCCCTGGACAAGGTCGGCGCCGACGGCGTCGTCACCGTCGAGGAGCACTCCGGGCTGACCACCGAGCTCGAGTACACCGACGGCGTGCAGTTCGACAAGGGCTACATCTCGCCCTACATGGCCACCGACCCGGAGGCCGCCGAGGCCGTCCTGGAGAACGCCTCCGTGCTGCTGGTCCGGGAGAAGATCTCCGCCCTGGCCGACCTGCTCCCCCTGCTGGAGAAGGTGCTGGAGAGCTCCAAGCCGCTGTTCATCGTGGCCGAGGACGTCGAGGGCGAGGCGCTGTCCACGCTGGTCGTCAACTCGATCCGCAAGACCATCAAGGTCGTCGCGGTCAAGGCGCCGTTCTTCGGCGACCGCCGCAAGGCGTTCCTGCAGGACCTCGCCGTCGTCACCGGCGCCGAGGTCATCTCCTCCGAGGTCGGTCTCAAGCTGTCCGAGGTGGGCCTGGAGGTGCTGGGCTCGGTGCGCCGGGTGACCGTCACCAAGGACACCACCACCGTGGTCGACGGCGGCGGTTCGGCCGAGGCCGTGAAGGAGCGTGCCGCGCAGATCCGCGCCGAGATCGAGGCGAGCGACTCGGACTGGGACCGCGAGAAGCTGCAGGAGCGGTTGGCCAAGCTGGGTGGCGGCGTAGCCGTCATCAAGGTCGGCGCGGCCACCGAGACCGAGGCCAAGGAGCGCAAGCACCGCATCGAGGACGCGGTCGCCGCGACCAAGGCCGCCGTCGAGGAGGGCATCATCGCGGGCGGTGGTTCCGCCCTGGTGCACGCCGCGGCGGAGCTCGGCGAGCTCTCGAACTCCCTGAAGGGCGACGAGCGCACCGGTGTGGCCATCGTCGTCCGGGCGCTCAGCGCGCCCGCCTTCTGGATCGCCGCGAACGCGGGTGAGGAAGGCGCCGTGGTCGTCGGCCGGATCAAGGATCTGCCGGTCGGCCAGGGCTTCGACGCCGCCGAGCTGCGGTACACCGATCTTGTCGCCGCGGGCATCATCGATCCGGTCAAGGTCACCAAGTCGGCCGTCGCGAACGCCGCGTCGATCGCCGGCATGGTGCTGACCACCGCCACCACCGTGGTCGACCTACCCGCCGACCCCGCCCCGGCCGCCGCCGGTGGGGGACACGGGCACCAGCACTGACCGACCCGTCTGCGGGCGCGTCCCGCGGACTCGGACGTACCCCACAGGGCCGGGCGCTTCGGCGCCCGGCCCTGTGGTCTGTCCGGCCGCGGTGATCCCGCTCGAGGTCGGACCGGCGGCTGTGCACCGTCCGTGCCCACCCGGGCCGACCGGGTATCCGCGTCCGCGTCCGGTGCGCAGGGCCGGCGACCCCGGGCGGCCGATCACGGGGTCGCGACACGACACTGCGCGCCGATCTGGCACTTCTCCCGGTCACGGCCTGCCCACCATCGGGCCGGCACCGCCCGAACGATGACCGCTCCCCGTCACGATGGGCACCAGGAGTTCAGCGGAGCGCCACCTTGACCTGATCGGGGGGTCGGGCGCCACCCGTTGGAGTGACCAGCCTGACGGTCGTCGGACTGGACCACCCGAACGGCGCGCCTATGATCGAGCCTATGGGTGACGTCGGAACCGGAAGAGGGCGCTCGTCGGTTGCCCCCGCGCCGGTCGGGCCGCCGGTGGGACAGGGACGTACGCGTCCCGACCGGCGCGCCGGGCGACCGGTCCGCCGCCCCGATTCAGTGCGTGGTGACCGGCGCGAGTGCCTGGGTGCGCTCGCTCTCGGACATCCCACCCCAGATGCCGTACGGCTCGTGGACCTCCAGCGCATGGGCGCGGCACTGGAGCAGAGCGGGGCAGTGCGCACAGACGATCTTGGCCTGGGCTTCCCGCCGGCTGCGGGCCGGACCGCGCTCTCCCTCGGGGTGGAAGAAGTAGGAGCTGGCCATGCCCCGGCAGGCCGCGTCGAGCTGCCAGTCCCACAGATCCGCGTTCGGTCCGGGAAGCCTTCTGGTGTCCGCCATGTCGATCCCCTCTTCGATCATCAGGCTCGTCACCGACGAGGATCGAACGCGGGGGAGCACGGCGTGGGGTGGCCGACACGGGGACGATCGCCGGCCGGGGCCGACGATCATGGGTCGCCTGTCATCGACATCCCCACGGACCGGATCCGCGCTGATCCCGGTGGTGGTGATCTGCCGACCCTAGGGCTGCCCGCAACGGTGGGCAAGGGTCCCGGTGGATCTTCGGTGGGCCGTTCCGGTGATCTTCGGGGCCCCGGATATCGGGTAGTTACTGTACGTTTCTCGACTCTTGCGCAGCGCAATCATGAGGGGGTCGAGCGCCGAAGGATGGGGTCGCCGGATCGGGTGGGATCCGGTCGCGGTTCCGACGGCGTCCCGGGGTCCCGCGGAGATCGTGGTTTCCCGCCCCGTGCCCGCGGAGGGAAGATCTTGCCGGCAGCGGGTGGCGGAGAGCTACCATTCGGCTACACTCCGTACAACACCAGCGGGATCGAGACCTTTCTCGCGGGATCGCACGGGTCACGGGTCGGACCCCACCAGGGGCCGACCCACCAGCAGGCGCGACAGGTTCGACGCGGTACCGAGGAAGTGGGCTGAGATGACCAATGTGCTGATCTGCGACGAGCGGCGGAGTGCCCGCGACGGTCTGACCCGGGTGATGAGTGCGGTGCCCTCCGTCGATGCGATCGACTGTGTCGGGGGTGGCGACGAACTGCTGGCCCGATACGGGCGACAGTCCGCGGACGTGGTCCTCATCGGCACCCAGCGGGCGTTGACCAGCGGGATCGAGGCGACCCGCCGGCTGCTCGCCATCCACCCGTCCGCCGTCGTCATCGTGTTCGGGTCACCGGACGACACCGCCTCCATCGCCGCGGCGATCGCCTGCGGGGCCCGGGGCTTCCTGCGCTGGGACGCCACCCAGCCGGAGATCATCGCGGCCCTGGCCGACACCCTGACGATTCCGCGCATCCCCACGGTGCGCGACGCGGTCGACGGAGAAGCTCCCCTGACCGAGCGCGAGCTGCAGGTGCTCCGCGGGATGAGCCAGGGCCAGTCCAACGGGGAGATCGGCCGCGAGTTGTTCCTCTCCGAGGACACCGTGAAGACGCATGCCCGCCGGCTGTTCCGCAAGCTCGGCGCCCGCGATCGCGCCCAGGCCGTCGCCCTGGGCTTCCGTCGCGGCCTGGTTGCCTGACCCGGTCCGCCCGACCCGGTCGCACGGCCCCGTGGACCTGCGCACCGCCCGCGGATCGGCGACGGTCCGACCCGGATCCCACCGGTCCTCGGCGACCGCCGCCAGACCCCGGGATCACCGGTGCGTCCGGCTGTGATGTGAGCCCCACGCCGAGCCGGGACCCGGTCGCCCGTGACGAACGCCACTCGGGTGGCGATGGTCCGTTCCGGTGTCGGCCGGTCAGGTGACGAAAGCCCTGATCGAGTCTGCGGCTGACGCGATCGGGGGAGGGGGAGTCCGCGGTGTGGTGAATCCGGAGTGGCCTGAACCACGACGGCGTCCAGATCAGGTGCGTTTCGGGTGACGGTCGGTACGATCAGCGCCACGAAAGACCGGGGTCTGCGGCGGGGATGCGGTGGCGGCGGTTCGACCGACTGATGGCGGAAACAAATTCGTCACCGCGTGTAACAGGGGGACCGCCGACCGCGATGAAGCAGACAGTTGACGTCGACGATCGCGATGACCTGGACAGACAGGTCGATCGAGCGATCTCGGGGGACAGCCGGGCACTGGACATCGTCCTGGCCCGGATCCACCCCATCGTCGTCCGCTACTGCCGTTCCCGACTGTCCGCGGGCCATCGCTCATCGGTGACCCCGGACGACATCGCCCAGGAGGTGTGCATGGCCGTCATCACGGCTCTGCCCTCCTACCGTCGGGAGGGCCGCCCCTTCCTCGCCTTCGTGTACGGCATCTGCTCGCACAAGGTCGCCGACGCCCACCGCGCCGCCGGACGCTCCCGGTCGCACCTGGTGGCCGAGGTCCCCGAGACCATCTCCCCGGACTGGAATCCCGAGCAGCTCGCCGTCCAGGGGTCGGTCTCCCGCACCGTTCTCGACCTGCTGGGCCACCTGCCCGAGGTGCAGCGGGAGATCCTGCGCCTGCGCGTCGGCGTCGGGCTGAGCGCCGAGCAGACGGCCGAGGCCCTGGGCATGACCGCCGGAGCGGTCCGGGTCGCGCAGCACCGCGGCCTGGCCAAGCTCCGCACCTTGATGGCCGGCGATGCCGGCTGGTCGGAGCAACTCCTATGACGCCACGCCGCCCCCGCGGCCGCCGCCCCGACCAGCCGCTGGTCGATCTCGCGTCGGTCTTCGCCGACGACGAGCTGTTGGACAGCCTCGCTGCCGGCCACGGCAGTGCCGGCCTCGGCGCCGTCGGCGCCGACGATCCGCTGCCCGAACTCTTCCGGTCCTGGCGCACCGAGATGACGGCCCGACCGCTCCCGGCCCCGCCGTCGGGTCGGGCTGCCGCCGCGGCGCTGTCCGCCGTGGTGACCCCCAAGCCCGCCCGGGCGCTGCGCCCGGTGCTGGCGGCATCCGTCGCCATCGTGGCCCTGCTGCTGGGCTCGGCCGTCCTCTTCACCCGGACGGCCACCGAGAACTCCCCGCTGTGGGGGATCGCCTCGGTCATCTGGCAGGACCGCGCCGAGTCCGTGGACGCCCGCAACGAGGCCAAGGCGAAGCTGACCGAGGCCAAGGCCGCCCTCGAGGCGGGCAGCCCCGATGTCGCGGAGCTCAAGCTGCAGGAGGCGCAGGCGGCCCTCAGCCAGGTCAAGCCGGTCGACAACCCGGCGGACGTGCAAGCCCTCTGGGACACGGTGAAGAGCCAGTCCGAGGACAGCCAGCAGTCGTCCGCGGCGTCCTCGTCCGCCGAGTCGATCCGGTCGGCGGCGTCCTCCGGCCGGACGAGTGCTTCGGCGTCGACCCCGTCGAGCACCCGCGGCTCGGCGCCGCCGATCGTCCAGGTGCCGTCGGAGGCCGTCGCCCCGTTCGTCCCCGATCCGGAGGTACCCGTCGCCACCCAGGCGCCCACCACCCCCGCCCGGGTCGCGCCGCCGGTCGTCGCGGACCCGTTCCTGTCCATCGTCGACCCGACCTCGTCCGTCGAGGTGGTCACGCCGCCGCTGCTTCCGCCGCCGCCTGTCGTGACGACCCCGCCGGTGGAACCGGTGCTGCCCGTGGAGCCGACCCCGGTCCCCCCGGTGGAGGTCACTCCCGAGGTGCCGACGACGCCAGTCGTCCCGACGGAGGTCACCCCGCCGGTCGAGGCCACCCCGACCACTCCCACCACGCCCACCACTCCGACCACCACCGACACGACCACGACCACGACCCCCGACCCGGGGGAGGTCCCCGGTGCCGTGATCGACGGACAGCAGCAGGAATCCGTCACGACCGCGGCGACGGGGACCACCACCGCCGGCTGAACCGGGTGGCGGTCCCCGGGCGTCATGGGCTCGTCCTCGGGCCCGAGGCCTCCCGCCGGACGCCTACCATGGACGGCAACGGCCGGCGCGGTCCGATCCCGCTGCCCGCGCTCGGAAAGGTTGGCCATGTCTGTGTCCTCGCCCGTGATCTCCCCGCTCGACCTCGCGCCGGTGGAGGACACGCCCCCCGCCATGCCGAGGTCGACCGGAACCGGTGAGCGGACACGGGGCAGTGGCCCGGCGCAGGTGGCCTACACCCCGGACTGGGACGAGAAGTTCGCCGTCGTGGGGCTGACCTACGACGACGTGCTGCTGCTCCCGGACGCCTCCGACGTCATCCCCAGCGACGCCGACACCAGCACCTGGCTCAGCCGCAACGTCCGACTGCGGGTGCCGCTGGTCTCCAGCGCCATGGACACCGTCACCGAGTCGCGAATGGCCATCGCGATGGCCCGCCAGGGCGGGCTCGGTGTGCTGCACCGCAACCTCTCCATCGAGGACCAGGCCTCCCAGGTCGAGATCGTCAAGCGGTCCGAGGCCGGCATGGTCACCGATCCGGTGACCTGCGCGCCGTCGGCCACCCTGGCCGAGGCGGACGCCCTCTGCGCCAAGTTCCGCATCTCCGGCGTCCCCGTCACCGACCCGGACGGACGCCTGCTCGGCATCATCACCAACCGCGACCTGCGCTTCGAGGTCGACCTGAGCCGCCCGGTGCGGGAGGTCATGACGCCGATGCCGCTGGTGACGGCACCGGTCGGGGTGAGCGCCGAGGCCGCGCTCGGCCTGCTGCGCAAGCACAAGGTCGAGAAGCTCCCCCTGGTGGACGCCGACGGCCGGCTCCGCGGGCTGATCACGGTCAAGGACTTCGTCAAGACCGAGCAGTACCCGCTGGCCACCAAGGACGCCGACGGTCGCCTGCTCTGCGGGGCCGCGGTCGGCGTCGGCGACGAGTCCTACCGTCGCGCCCTGACCCTGGCCGAGGCGGGCGTCGACGTGATCATGGTCGACACCGCGCACGGGCACTCCAGCCGCGTGGTGGAGATGGTGTCGCGCCTGCGCCACGACATCGGCGCCCGCGTCGACATCGTGGGTGGGAACGTCGCCACCCGCGCCGGTGCCCAGGCCCTGGTGGACGCGGGTGCGGACGGCGTCAAGGTGGGCGTCGGTCCCGGCTCGATCTGCACCACCCGGGTGGTCAGCGGCATCGGCGTGCCGCAGGTGACCGCCATCCACGAGGCGGCCAAGGCCTGCCGTCCGGCGGGCATCCCGGTGATCGGCGACGGCGGCCTGCAGTACTCCGGCGACATCGCCAAGGCCATCGCGGTCGGTGCGGACAGCGTCATGCTGGGGTCGCTGCTGGCCGGGGTGACGGAGTCGCCCGGCGAGCTGATCTTCGTGGCCGGCAAGCAGTTCAAGGCCTACCGCGGCATGGGCTCGCTCGGCGCCATGCAGTCCCGTGGCCAGGCCCGTTCGTACTCCAAGGACCGCTACTCCCAGGACGACGTGCTCTCCGACGACAAGCTCGTGCCCGAGGGCATCGAGGGCCGGGTGCCGTTCCGCGGCGGTCTGGCCGACGTCGCCCACCAGCTCGTCGGCGGCCTGCGGGCAGCCATGGGATACACCGGCGCCGGATCGATCGAGCAGCTCAAATCGGCCAAGATGGTCCGGATCACCTCGGCGGGGCTGCGCGAGTCGCACCCGCACGACATCACCATCACCTCCGAGGCGCCGAACTACATCGACCGCTGATCACCGGCCGGGGCCGGCGCAGCGGTCGGTCCCGGGGTCCCGGCCCGGATAGCATCGTGCCCGGCCGCGTCCGGTGGCCCGGGCCGCAGCGTGCCCGTGACGGCGAGGAGCCAGCGTGTCGGACAGGGTCGAGATCGGCATGGGTCGGGAGGCCCGCAGGGCCTACGCGCTGGACGACATCGCGATCGTCCCGTCCCGGCGGACCCGGTCGTCCTCCGAGGTCTCCACCGCCTGGCAGGTCGACGCCTACCGGTTCGAGATCCCCATGCTGACCCGGGCCAGCGACGCCGTCGTGTCCCCGGCGGTGGCCACCGAGGTCGGCAGGCTCGGCGGGCTGGGTGTGCTGGACGGCGAGGGCCTGTGGTCACGCTACGAGGACCCGCAGGCCGTCATCGACGAGCTGGTCGCGGTCGGCATGGCCGCGCAGGACCCGGACGAGATCATCGCGGCCCTGCAGAAGGCGTACTCCCGCCCGGTCGACCCCGAGCTGCTGACCCGGTCGATCGGCGAGATCCGGGCCGGCGGCGGCACCGTCGCCGTGCGGCTCTCCCCGCAGAACTCCGCCGGTCTGGCCGCCACGGCGATCGCCGCCGGCGTCGAGCTGCTGATCATCCAGGGCACGATCGTCTCGGCCGAGCACGTGCAGCGCAACGGTGAGCCGCTCAACCTGAAGTCGTTCATCGCCGACCTCGAGGTCCCCGTCATCGTCGGCGGCTGCACCAACTACCAGACCGCCACCCACCTGATGCGCACCGGTGCGGCCGGCGTCATCGTCGGCACCGGGGCCGGGCAGACCTCGACGACCGATGCGGTGCTGGGCATCTCGGTGCCGATGGCCACGGCCATCGCCGACGCCGCCGCGGCCCGCCGCTCCTACCTCGACGAGACCGGCGGGCGCTACGTCCAGGTCATCGCGGCCGGTGACATCGACACCAGCGCGGACGTGGCCAAGGCCATCGCGTGCGG
This sequence comes from Nakamurella flavida, assembly GCF_030811475.1. Classification (NCBI taxonomy): domain Bacteria; kingdom Bacillati; phylum Actinomycetota; class Actinomycetes; order Nakamurellales; family Nakamurellaceae; genus Nakamurella; species Nakamurella flavida. The sequence goes on along the minus strand of NZ_JAUSQV010000001.1, from coordinate 1,598,422 downwards.
CGCCGACGCGGTGATGATCGGCGAGCCGCTGGCCACCGCGCAGGGCGCCCCGGCCGATGGCTGGTTCTGGCCGACCACCGCCGCCCACCCCGTCCTGCCGCGCGGCTTCGCCACCCCGGTCGGCCCGGCCGACATCTCCCTGGAGCAGCTGCTGCTGGGCCCGGCCACCGGCGCGGACGGCCGCAGCAACCTGTTCGGCGCGCTGCGCCGGGCCATGGCCAAGGCCGGGTACTCCACCCTCAAGGATTTCCAGCGCGTCGGGTTGACCGTCCGCCACTGACCCGTCGGCCCGTCAGAGCCAGTCGGACCGCTTGAACCCGACGTACAGGCCGAGTACCAGCGCGACCATCACCACGGCGGACACGACGAACCCCCACCAGGTGCCGTTGCCGGGGTAGGGGACGTTCATCCCCATGAAGCCGGTGACCAGGGTGGGGACGGCGATGATGGCCGCCCACGACGACAGCTTTTTCATCACCACGTTGAGGTGGACGTCGGCGAGGGCCAGGTTGGTCTCGAACGCGGACGACAGCACCTCGCGCAGGCCGTCGGTGGCCTGCAGGGCGTGCGCCGCGTGATCGGCGACGTCGGCGAACCGGCGGGCGGTGCTCGCGTCCAGCAGCCGTCCGGCCAGGTCCTGGCTGTCCCCGCGGCTGCCGGTGGCCTCCCGGCCGGTCGCGTCCGCGTCGCGCCCCGCGGCGGGCGGGTCGGGAACGGCGGCGGCCCCGGCCAGGGCGGCGGTGATGTCCCGGACGGGGGCGACGACCCGGCGCAGCTGCGAGAGGGCGCGGCGCATCCGGAACGCCTGCAGCTGCTGCTGGCGGCGCAGCGGACGGTCGTCGAACAGCGACTCGGACAGGGCGTCCACCCGGGTCTGCAGGGTCTCCACCGTCGCGGTGTAGCTGTCGACCACCTCGTCGCAGACCAGGTGGAGGGCGGCGGCGATGCCCCCGGCGAGCACCTCGTCCTCGGCGGCGTCCAGGCGCGCGGTGAGCCGTTCGCGAGCCGGGGAGTCGGCGATGAGCACGAGCACCTGGTGGTCCAGCAGCACCGAGACCTTCCCGCGCACCAGGTCGTCCTGGTCGGTGTCGTAGCCCGCGGTGGCCGCGATGACCACGAGGCTGTGTCCGATCCGGTCCAGCTTGGGCGATTCCCCCGGGTCCAGCAGGTCCTCCACGGCCAGCGCGTCCAGGCCGAGACGACGCGACGTCCGGGTCAGCCCCTCGCCCTCACCCGGGGGCAGGCACCACCAGGCGCTGGTCGACGGATCGTGCAGGGCCTGCTCCAGATCGGCGCGGGTGGGGTGCCGGGCCACCATCCGTCCGTCCCGCCAGACCCGCGCGGAGGTGATGAACGCGTCGGGGTCGTCGGCTGCGGCTGGATCCGCCGGGAGATGGTCGGTCTGGGAGGTGCTCACCGGATCATCGTGCGCCTGTTCCGGGCGGATCCGTCGCGCCGGGGCCGCGGGTCCCGCGCTCAGCGTCGGTCGCGCCGGGGCCGGCGCAGGCCGCCCGCGGTGAGGCGGCGGACCAGCTCCCGGGAGTCCACCGGCACGGCGCCCGCCGCGACGAGATCGGCGTACCGCCCGTCGGGGACGTCGTAGTGGTCGTGGTCGAAGCCCCGTTCGGGCACTCCGCAGGCGGCGGCGAAGGCGTGCAGCTCGGCCAGGGACGCGTCGCTGACCAGGTGCGACCAGCGCCGCCCGTGGGCGGGCCAGAGCGGCGGGTCGATCAGCACGGTCATCCGGTCAGGGTAGGTGCGCGGTGGGTCGCCGGGCGGGGAGGTGGCGATGCCCGGACGTAGACTGCCTCCCGTCCAGCGGAGGCGTCCGGGGGTGCCGCGGTGCCCGGGTCCGGCCGTTCCCCCGCCGCTGTCCCTGGTGTTTCCCTGACGAAAGGCCCGCCGTGTCCGGCGACGCAGCCCCCACCACCCCCGCCGTGGACCCCCGCTCGGGCAGCATCGAGCTGGAGCAGAACCCGGTCCTGGTCGTCGACTTCGGCGCCCAGTACGCCCAGCTCATCGCCCGCCGGGTGCGCGAGGCGAACGTCTACTCCGAGATCGTGCCGCCGACGCTGACCGTCGCCGAGATCGTCGCCCGCAACCCGGCCGCGGTCATCCTGTCCGGCGGCCCGTCCAGCGTGTACGCGCAGGACGCCCCGCGGGTCGATCCGGCCCTGTTCGACACCGACATCCCGGTCTTCGGCATCTGCTACGGCTTCCAGGCCATGGCCCAGGCCCTGGGCGGGCGGGTCGACCAGACCGGCCGACGCGAGTACGGGCACACCGAGCTGTCCGTCACCGACGAGGGCGGTTCGCTGCTCGGCGCGCTGCCCGACCGGCTCGCCGTCTGGATGAGCCACGGGGACGCCGTCGCCGAGGCCCCGCAGGGCTTCCGGGTCACCGCCAGCACGCCGGACACCCCGATCGCCGCGTTCGAGAACACCGAGCGGCGGCTCGCCGGGGTGCAGTACCACCCCGAGGTGGCGCACACCCAGCTCGGCCAGGAGGTGCTGCGGCGGTTCCTGCACGACATCGCCGGCATCGCCCCGGACTGGACGCCCGCGGAGATCCTCACCGAACAGGTCGAGGCCATCCGCGCCAAGATCGGCGACGAGAAGGTCATCTGTGCCCTGTCCGGCGGGGTCGACTCCGCCGTGGCCGCCGCGCTGGTGCACCGGGCCGTCGGCGATCAGCTGACCTGCGTGTTCGTCGACCACGGGCTGCTCCGCCAGGGCGAGCGGGCCCAGGTCGAGCGGGACTACGTGGCCGCCACCGGCATCAACCTGGTGACGGTGGACGCGGCCGACCGCTTCCTCGGCGCGCTGGCCGGTGTCACCGACCCGGAGACCAAGCGCAAGATCATCGGCCGGGAGTTCATCCGGGTCTTCGAGGCGGCCGCGGCCGATGTCGCCAAGGACGCCGGCGGGGTCAAGTTCCTCGTCCAGGGCACTCTCTACCCGGACGTCGTGGAGTCCGGCGGCGGCAGCGGCACGGCCACGATCAAGAGCCACCACAACGTGGGCGGCCTGCCCGAGGACATCACGTTCTCCCTCGTCGAACCGCTGCGGTTGCTGTTCAAGGACGAGGTGCGGCTGCTCGGCGCCGAGCTCGGCCTGCCCGCGGCGATGGTCGCCCGGCACCCGTTCCCCGGTCCGGGGCTGGGGATCCGGATCATCGGCGAGGTCACCGCGGAGCGGCTGGCCATCACCCGCGCCGCCGACGCCATCGTCCGGGCCGAGATGACGGCGGCCGGGGTGGACGCGCAGATCTGGCAGTGCCCGGTGGTGCTGCTGGCCGACGTCCGATCGGTCGGCGTGCAGGGCGACGGCCGCACCTACGGCCACCCGATCGTGCTGCGCCCGGTGTCCAGCGAGGACGCCATGACGGCCGACTGGTCGCGCCTGGAGTACGACCTGCTGGCCCGGATCTCCGGCCGGATCACCGGCGAGGTGCCCGAGGTGAACCGCGTCGTGCTGGACATCACCAGCAAGCCGCCGGGCACCATCGAGTGGGAGTGAGCGGGGCGCACACCCAGCCTGCCCCGGTCGGCCCGGCTCCGCGCCGGGCCGGTCTGCTCCTCGCCGTCGGCGCGCTGTCCGGATTCGGGCCGCTGTGCCTGGACATGTACCTGCCGGCGCTGCCCGAGCTGCCCGGTGACCTCGGCTCCACCGCCGGCGCCGCCCAGCTGACCCTGTCCGCCTGCATCGTCGGGCTGGCCCTGGGCCAACTGCTGGTCGGGCCGGTGTCCGACGCGGTCGGCCGACGCGGGCCGCTGCTGGTCGGGGTGACGGTGTTCGCCGCCGCCTCCGCGGTGTGCGCGCTGACCACGTCGATGACGGTGCTCATCGCGGCCCGGTTCGTCCAGGGCGCCGCGGGGGCCGCGGGCATCGTCGTCGGCCGGGCGGTGGTCGCCGACCTGTTCGTCGGTCGCGCCGCGGCGTCGGCCTTCGCCACCGTCGCCGCGGTGAACGGGCTCGCCCCGGTGCTCGCGCCGCTGATCGGCGGGCAGGTGCTGCGGGTGGGGGACTGGCGCACGGTGTTCTGGGTGCTCGCCGGGCTGGGTCTGGTGCTGCTCGCCCTCGCCGCGGCGCTGATCCCCGAGTCGCTGCCGCGGGAGCGACGGGGCGGGCGGACCGGCACCCTCGCGGCGTTCCGGGTGCTGCTCGCCGACCGGGCCTATCTCGGATGCGTCCTCGCCGGGACGATGGTCTCCGCGGCCATGTTCGGGTACATCTCCGCCTCGCCGTTCCTGTTCCAGGAGGGCTTCGGCCTGTCGCCGCAGGCGTTCTCGTGGACGTTCGCGCTGAACGCCGTGGGCATCGTGCTGGCCACCCAGATCGGCCGTGTCGCCCTGCGGCGGGTGGGCCCGGCGTCGATCCTGGCCGCCGGTATCGCCCAGGCCGCGGTGGGCGCGGCCGCGCTCACGGTGGCGGTGCTCGCCGGCTGGGGTGTCGTCGCGGTGGCGGTCGCGCTGTTCGTCATGGTGTCCGCGGTCGGGCTGGCCCTGCCGAACGCGAGTGCGCTGGCGCTGGCCCGACACCGGGAGATCGCCGGGTCGGCATCCGCGCTGTTCGGTCTGACCCAGTTCGCCCTGGCCGCGGTGACCGCGCCGCTGGTGGGCCTGGGCGACCGGGCGGCGGGCACGGCACTGGCCGTGACGGCGGTGGTGTGCGTGCTGCTGGGGGCCGGGGCGTTCCTGCTCGCCCGACGCGCCGAGGCCCGAACCGGATGATGCCGGTGCGGCGCGTCCCGCAGGCCGCGCCGCACCGAATCTGCCGCGTGGTGCTCAGCCGCGGCGCCGGCTCGGCAGCGAGCTGACCAGCAGACCCACCCCGACCAGGGCGGCCACCCCGGCGATGATCCACTTGGTGGCCGACTGGAAGAGCCACCAGGGGTCGCCGCTGAATCCGACGGACGCGACGGCCAGGAAGATCAGGGCGGCGAGCAGCGCGCCGACGCTGACCTGACGGCGGGCCGGCTCAGCCACGACGCACCTGCGCCTCGCCCGTGCCGACCTCGACGGTCAGGTGCAGGGTGCCCTGGTCCGGGCTCGGGGTGGAGGCGAATTCGCTCGTCGAGTTCAACCCGTCCCGGGTCTGCTCGAGGCAGTCGGTGGACCCGGCGTTCGCATGGCAGGTGCCGTCCACGTTCATCCCGGCCGGCAGCAGCACCTGGGCCTGGCCGGCGCGGACGGTCACCGAGACGTCCCGGTCGGTCCCGGCCGGCACGGTGAGCCCGCGCAGGTCGAGCACTCCCTGGCCGCCGTTCATCACGTAGCTCGACTCCAACTGCTCGACCGAGGTGGGCGTCCACCGCTGTTCGCCGAACCCGTCGGTGCCGGTGACACCGGTCAGGGCCAGACCCACCGTGGCGATCGACAGGAACACCCCGGTGCCGACCAGGGATCGGCCCTGGCCGCGGAACGCGCCGACGAACAGGCCGAGCGCGACGACGGTGAGCGGCACGGCCATCACCGCGGCCCAGCTCAACGCCCACCACCCGGCGTACACCCCGATGGTGGCGCCGGCGCCGGCGAGCAGGGCGAGACCGAGGGTGATGGCGGCCAGCGCACCCTGGTCGGCGCGCCGCTCGGCGGCGGGTGCGGGTGCGGGTCCGGGCTCGGGCAGGTCCCACGCGAAGGGCGCGGCGCCCAGCGGATCCCATGCGGGCGGCGCCGGCGGGCCGTCGTCCGGTCGGGTGGTGTCGGCTTGGTCCCAGAGCGGCGGATCGGTGAACGGCGACCGCGGGCTGCCGGGCCCGGTCGTGTCCGGGCCCCGGGGGGCCGGCTGCTCGGTGGCCCAGGGCTGCCGGGCCGTCCAGTCCTGCGCCTGCTGGCCCCAGGTCCGGGCCTGCGTCTGCAGGTCCGCGGCCCAGGGCGGGGTGCCGCCGCGACCACCGTGCTTGGTGCATCCGGCCGACCGGCGACGGGCCAGCAGCACGATCACCACCCCGATGACGACGAGCGGCACCGGCGTCCCCCAAGAGAAGGTGGAGACCGTCGAGACGGCCAGGAGCACCCCTAGGCCCACCGCCAGGACCGGGGGCACCGAGGACTGCCCGCGCCCGAGCAGGGACTCGGCCGCGGACACCTCGTCGCCGTCGCCGGGCAGCAGCAGCCAGCCCAGCAGGTACAGCAACCCGCCGAACCCGCCGAACACCGTGAGCACCACGAAGGCGACCCGGATGACGACGGGGTCGACGCCCAGGGCGCGGCCCAGCCCGCCGGCGACGCCGGCGATCTTGCGGTCGGTGGCCGAACGCCGAGGGCGCTGGGCCCACCAGGTGCCGGCCGGCTGGGCCGACCGGGAATCCGCCGCAGGGCCGGCGGGGCTGCCAGGGGTCTGGTTCATGGGATCCAGCCTGCGCACCGACGGGCCGGCGCACCATCGGGGATCCCCCTGGTTCGCAGAACCGGGGTCCACCCCGATACCGCCGCCGGACCTCCCGTGTGACCCTGGTCGGGTGACGTCCTCGGAGTTCCTGCCCACGCCTGACACCCGGGTGCCCGACGCCCGGGTGCCCGGTGTCCGGGTGCCCGATGGGTCGGGGGACGGCGCGTCCGGGGTGGGGGCGTCGTCGTCCGCGCAGCCTGCCGCGTCGGAACAGCCGGCGGCGTCCGCGCGGTCCACGGCGTCGGCACAGCCCGCATCACCCGCTGCCACCCCACCGTCCGCACCACCCGCGGCTCCCGCACAGTCCAGGGCGTCGACACAGCCCGCATCACCCGCTGCGTCCCCACCGTCCGCTCCACCCGCTGCGTCCGCATCGCCGGCTGGGCCCACGCCGTCCGCCGGGCCCGCACCGGTCGCTGCGGCCGTGCGGTGGGCCCCGCCCACCGGCGCGCCGGTCGCGACCGTGCCCCCCGCCCCGCTGCCCCCGGGTGTGCCGTCCCCGCCGACCGGGCCGTGGTCGCCCGGGTCGTCCCGGACCGCCGCCCCCACCCGCACCGCCGCCGTGTCGGCCTCCCCCGGTCCGACCACACCGGCCCCGACAGCACCGGCTCCGGCAGCACCCGCCTCGACCACACCCGCTCCGGCCGTCCCTGCCGCAGCCTCCGCCGCGCCGACCCCCGCCGGGCCCTCCGGGTTCCGTCCCGCCGGACCGGCCCCCGCGCCGCCCGTGCCCGGTGTCGGCCCGGGCTCCGGCCCAGCGCCGCATCCGCCCACCTCCGGTCGGCGGGCCGTCCCGCCACCCGGCACCCTGCTGACCCCGGACGGCATCCCTCGGCTCACCCGTCCGCGCTCCGGCTCGATCCTGGGCGGGGTCGCCGCCGGCCTGGCCGGTCATCTCCGGGTTCCCGTGCTGTGGGTGCGGCTGACGTTCGTCCTGCTCGCGGTGATGGCGGGCTCCGGGGTGCTGGCCTACGCGATGCTGTGGATCTTCGTCCCGCAACGGCCCGACGGAGCGGGCGGTGATCCAGGAGCCCCGCGCCCGGCGGGCCCGCGGGAGCGGCAGCAGGCCTTCGGCATCGCCGCGGTCGGGGTGGCCGCCCTCCTGGTCGCGGCCGCGCTGAACATCACCAGCATCGTCGGGTGGGTGCTCGGGCCGTTGGGCCTGGCCGCACTGGGGGCCGCGTTCATCTGGCGGGAGGCGGATTCGGCCCGGCGGGCGCGGTGGCGTCGCACCGCTGCCGGCATCGTCGGTCCCAGCCGCGGGTCGGTGTGGCGGCTCGCCGGCGGGGCCACCCTGGTCGTCGGCGGGCTCTCGGTCTTCGCCGTCGGCCAGCTCGACTTCACCGCCGTCCGCTCCGCGTTGATCGCCGTGCTGCTCACCCTGGTCGGGGTGGCCGTCATCACGGTGCCGTGGTGGATCCGGTTGGTCCGCGATCTGGGCACCGAACGGCGGGCCCGGGTCAGGGAGGCCGAACGCGCCGAGATCGCCGCCCACCTGCACGATTCCGTCCTGCAGACCCTGGCGCTGATCCAGCGGCAGTCCGGTGACGGTCGCGAGGTGCTCCGCCTGGCCCGCGGGCAGGAACGTGAACTGCGGACCTGGTTGTACGGGCCGACCGGGTACGCCACGGCGAGCGGATCCACCGCCCCCGGTGACGCCCCGGCGATGCTGTCGGCCGCGCTGGCCCTGGCGGCCGGCGAGGTGGAGGACACCTACGCGGTGGCCGTCGCGCCCGTCGTCGTCGGGGACGCGCCGATGGGCCCGGCGGTCGGGGCGCTGGTGGCCGCCGCCCGGGAGGCGATGGTCAACGCGGCCAAGCACTCCGGGGTCGGCGAGATCAGCGTGTACGCCGAGGTCGAGCACGGCACGGCCGATGTCTTCGTCCGCGACCGCGGGCGGGGGTTCGACGTCGATGCGGTGGCGGCGGACCGGCGGGGTCTGGTCGAGTCCATCCGCGGTCGGATGGATCGGCACGGGGGCCGGGCCACGGTCCGGTCCACCCCCGGTGAGGGCACCGAGATCGAGCTGACCGTGCCGGTAGCGTCCGGTGACGGCGGCCCGCCCCCCGCACCACCGGCATCGGCGGACGCCGACACGCTTCAGCCGAGCGAAGGACTCCCCTCGTGACGACCCAGCCCGAACCCGACCGACCCGCATCCCCCGAGGTGACCCAGCAGGGGAGTGCCCCGGACGACGCGACCGTGGCCGGCCCCGTGCGGGTGTTCCTGGTCGACGACCACGCGATGTTCCGCACGGGGGTGCGCACCGAGCTGGCCGAGCTGGCCGACGACCGCCTGGTCGTGGTGGGGGAGGCCGGGTCGGTGGGGGAGGCCGTCGCCCGGCTGGCCGTCGACCCGCCCGATGTCGTCCTGCTCGACGTGCACATGCCCGACGGCGGCGGCCGCGCCGTGCTCGAGCACCTGCACGAGCGGCTGCCGGCCCTGGTGTTCCTGGCCCTGTCGGTGTCCGACGCGGCCGAGGACGTCATCGCGGTCATCCGGGCCGGCGCCCGCGGCTACGTCACGAAGACCATCTCCGGCCGGGAACTGGCCGACGCGATCGTCCGGGTCGCCGGCGGGGACGCGGTGTTCTCGCCCCGGTTGGCCGGGTTCGTGCTGGACGCGTTCTCCGACCGGCACGGGCCGGCCGCGGTGGCCGACCCGGAGCTGGACCTGCTCTCCCCGCGGGAACGCGAGGTGCTCAAGCTGCTGGCCCGGGGGTACGCCTACAAGGAGATCGCCGCGCAGCTCTTCATCTCGGTCAAGACGGTGGAGACCCACGTGTCCAGCGTCCTGCGCAAGACGCAGATGTCCAACCGCTACGAGCTGTCCCGCTGGGCCACCGACCGGCGCCTGGTCTGACGGGGCGCCGGCCTCGGGTCGGTCAGCGGCGGCCGAGGCGGCCGCGGCCCATGGCCAGCAGCATCATGCCGAGATCGGTGCCGGCGGACCCCAGGACGCGGAAACGCTGCAGCACCTGCATCTCGCGGCTGTACACGATGCGCGTCCCGCCCAGCTTCTTGCGGGCGGCGCCGATGGCGTGCGAGCAGGCGGTGCGCTGCTGGATGAGCCGCACCAGCTCGGCGTCGATGGCGTCGATCTCGACGCGCAACGCGTCGATGCCGGCCTGGTCGTCGGGGACGGCGACCTCGGGCAGCTCGAGCTCGGAATCGGCCGGGCGCGTCGGTGCCGCGTCGGTCGGTGCGGAGGCTGCGGTGGGGACGGTGCTGGTCATCTCTTCCTCATTCTCCCGTCGGCGCCCGGACCCGGGCACGAAGAACGCCCCGGGCCGGAGGACCTCGGGGCGTTGTCGGGGCTAAGGGTCAGCCGCGGTCGGACACCGGGATCCGGTGACCATAAAAGCTGCGGCGCGTCATGATGGAGAGTCAAGCACATCCCGATCCGCAGGGAAACAGCCGCCGGAGCCGCGGTTCCGGGCGGGTCGGCCGATCCCGACCCGTGTCCGGACTGGTGTTCGACCGCGGTGTCGGTCCGGGCCGGTACCGTGGCCCCCGAGATGAGCAGCCTTTTCGACCTTCCCGCCACCACCCCGGCCCCGTCCACGCCGACCCCGGCGGGGTCGGCGTCCCGGCGTACCTCCCCCGGGGCCGCGTCCACGCCCGGGGCTGCCAGTGGGTCGACCGGCCCCGCGCCCGCCCAGCAGCGGGGCGAGGAGCTGCTCGCCGATCTCAACCCGCCGCAGCGCGCCGCGGTGCAGCACCGCGGCTCCCCGCTGCTGGTGGTGGCGGGCGCCGGGTCGGGCAAGACCCGGGTGCTGACCCGTCGGATCGCCTACCTGCTGGCCGTCGGTGGGGCGTCACCGGGCGAGATCCTGGCCATCACGTTCACCAACAAGGCCGCCGCGGAGATGAAGGAACGGGTGGCCACCGCCGTCGGGACGCGCCGCGCCTTCGCCATGTGGGTGTCGACCTTCCACTCCATGTGCGTGCGGATCCTGCGGGCCGAGTCCCGCCACCTGGACGTCAAGTCCGGCTTCACCATCTACGACTCCGCCGACTCGCAACGGCTGATCCAGATGGTCGCCCAGGATCTCGAGGTCGATCTCCGTCGGTTCACCCCGCGGCTGCTGGCCACTGCGGTGTCCACCCTGAAGAACGAACTGATCGACGCACCCACCGCCGCCGAGCAGGCCGAGTCCGACATGGACACCGTGGTGGCCAAGGTCTACGCCGGGTACCAGTCGCGGCTGCGGCAGGCCACGGCGTTCGACTTCGACGACCTGATCATGCAGACGGTGCTGCTGCTGCAACGCTTCCCGGCCGTGGCCGAGCACTACCGGCGGCGGTTCCGCCACGTGCTGGTCGACGAGTACCAGGACACCAACCACGCGCAGTACGCCCTGGTGCAGGAACTGGTGGGGGTCACCCCGGCGGATGCTCCTGCGCCGGGAGCGGCCACGTCCGGCACCCTGCCTCCGGGCGAGCTGGTGGTCGTGGGCGACGCCGACCAGTCCATCTACGCCTTCCGCGGCGCCACCATCCGCAACATCGTGGAGTTCGAACGGGACTACCCGGACGCGACCACGATCCTGCTCGAGCAGAACTACCGGTCGACCCAGACGATCCTGTCCGCGGCCAACGCCGTCATCTCCCGCAACAGCGACCGCCGGGCCAAGAGTCTGTGGACGGCCGAGGGTGCGGGCACGCAGATCGTCGGGTACGTCGGGGACAACGAGCACGACGAGGCCCGGTTCGTGCAGCGGGAGATCGACGAGCTGGTCGACGGCGGGGACATCCGGTACGGCGACGTCGCCGTGTTCTACCGGACCAACGCCGCGTCCCGCGCGCTGGAGGACATCTTCGTCCGCACCGGTATGCCGTACCGGATCGTCGGCGGCGTCCGGTTCTACGAGCGCAAGGAGGTCCGCGACGCGCTGGCCTATCTGCGTGCCGTGGCCAACCCCGATGACGAGGTCAGCCTGCGCCGCATCCTGAACACCCCCCGCCGGGGCATCGGCGACCGCGCCGAGGCGACCGTGTCGGTGTTCGCCGAACGGGAACGGATCAGCTTCGGCGCCGCCCTGGCCCGGGCGCAGGACGTACCGGGACTGGTGTCCCGGTCGGCCAAGGCCATCGCCGCGTTCGCCGAGATGCTGGCCGGGGTGCGGGCCGAGCTGGCCGCCGGGGCCGAACCGGCCGACGTGCTGGTCTCCCTGCTGGAGGGCAGCGGGTACCGCGCCGAGCTGGCCGCCTCCGAGGACCCGCAGGACGCCTCCCGCCTGGAGAACCTCGAGCAGCTGGTCACCGTGCTGCGGGAGAACACCGAGAACGTGCTCGCCGGTGACGCCTTCGCCCGCGAACTGGCCGACACGGCCACCGCCACCGGGGAGGGCTCCGAGGCCGAGACGATCGCCGCGGGCGGCGCCCCGGAGCCCGTCGACGATGCGCTGGCCGGGGCCGCGGCCGCCGCCGCGACGGGTCCGGCCCTGTTGGCCGCCGTCCTGGAGCAGGTGTCCCTGGTGGCCGACGCGGACTCCATCCCCGACTCCGCCGACGGTGTCGTCACCCTGATGACGCTGCACACCGCCAAGGGCCTGGAGTTCCCGGTCGTCTTCCTCACCGGCATGGAGGACGGGATCTTCCCGCACCTGCGCTCGCTCGGTGACGAGACCCAGCTCGCCGAGGAACGACGCCTGGCCTACGTCGGCATCACCCGGGCGCGGCAGCGGCTGTACCTGTCCCGCGCGGTGCTCCGGTCGGCCTGGGGACAGCCCGGCGCCAACCCGGCGTCCCGGTTCCTGGACGACGTGCCGCCGGACCTGATCGACTGGCGTCGACTGCCCGAGCCGGGCCGCACCGCGGGCTACTCCGGCTTCGGTGGCGGCGGGAGCGAGAGCTGGGAGCGCCGGTCCGCCCCGGTCGTGGCGTCCCGGTTCGGCTCCGGGTCCCCGTCGCGCGCCGGCCGGGGTGGCGCCCCCGGGGCGTCCGCGCCCGTGCTGGAGCTCGCCGCCGGCAACCGGGTCTCCCACGACAAGTACGGCCTGGGCACGGTTCTCGAGGTGTCCGGGACGGGCCGCATGGCCACCGCCACCATCGACTTCGGCGCGGCCGGCAAGGTCCGACTGATGCTCATCGGTGGCGTGCCGATGATCAAGCTCTGACCCGCGGCGCCGTGTCCGATCCCTCGCCGTCCGATCTGGTTCCGGCCGCACACGAGTACATGGATGCGGGGGAGTCCGGCTCGGCTCCCTCGGCCGGGGCCGCTCCGGAGTCCGGCTGGGAGTCCCGGGTCGCGACGTTCTGGGCGACGTTCGACGATGCCGATCCCGACGGTGCACTGGCGGCGATGCAGGCCCTCGTGGGGCAGCGGCCGCCCGGTGATCCGGCCGCGCTGGCGGAATGGGCCGGTGTGCACGACTCGCTGGGCCTGGAGGCGCAGGCGATCCCGCTGTACCGGCAGGCGCTGGCCGCCGGGCTGACCGGTCCCCGGCGGGCACAGGTCGTCGTCCAGCTGGCGAGTTCGCTGCGCAACGTCGGCGAGCCCGACGCCGCGATCGCCCTGCTGACCAGCCGCCCCGCCGATCCCGAGCTGGGTGCCGCCCCCGACGCGTTCCTGGCCCTGGCCCTGTTCGACGCGGGGCGGCCCGCGGAGGCGGTGCGGCTGGCGTTGACCGCGTTGGCGCCGACCCTGCCCCGTTACGGTCGGGCGGTGCGCGCCTACGCGGAGGAGCTGACCGATGAGCCCGGCCACTGACCCCGCTGCCCGACCGCCGGACGTGATCGTCCGGCCGGCCCGGCTCGATGATCTGCCGGCGTTCGCCGAGCTGGAACGCGCCGCGGGGGAGCCGTTCCGCTCCATCGGAATGGCGGTCATCGCCGATCACGAGCCGCCCACCGTGGAGTACCTGCAGGCCTTCGTCGCCGACGGGCGGGCGTGGGTGGCGGTCGGCGGGGACGGGGAGCTCGTCGGCTACCTGCTCGCCGAGGAGTACCCGGGGGTCGCCTTCATCGAGCAGGGCGTCGGTCCAACCCGCCCAACGTGGTCGTCGGGTCGGGGTGGCGTTGGCCGATGTGGCGCTGGTCTGGGCGCGCGGGCGGGGGCTCGAACGCGTCGTGGTGACCACCTACCGCGACGTCCCCTGGAACGCGCCCTACTACCGGCGGCTGGGCTTCCACGACATCCCGGACGCCGAGCTGCCCGACTGGCTCCGGGCGGTCCGCCGCCGCGAGCACGCCCTGGGTCTCGATGCCTGGCCCCGGGTCTGCCTGACCCGCCCCCTCCGCCCCTGATCCCGGCTCCCACGCAGGTATGCGCGGGCGCCGCCGGGACGGGCTGCACGTTGGGCGCTGCCTTCCGGTGTGTCGCTGCGATGCCCTGGGAATGCTGCGATGCCCTGGGGGTGCTGCGCCGCCCTGCGGGTGCTGCGACGCCCTGCGGTGCCGGGATGCTCACGCGGCGCCCGGGATGCTCACGCGGAAGCGCGTTGCTCACGGCCGGGCGTGAGCAGCGCGTCCGCCGGTGAGCATCGGGTGTGGCGGGGGGTATGCGGGCGCGCTCCGGGCTTCCCTCGTGCAGCGTGCGCGGTGCTCGTGTCCGGACGCGAGGAGAGCAGCCGCTGCGCGGGGGGAGCGGCGTGGCGCACGGCTGGGCCGTGCAGCGCCGCGATGCCCTGGGCGCCGTGCGAGGCCCGCCAGGCGCCGAGTGGCTCGCCCGGACGCGCGTTGCTCACGCGGAAGCGCGTTGCTCACGGCCGGCCGCGAGCAACGCGTCCGCCGGTGAGCATCGGGCGTCGCGGGGGCATCCGGGCGCAACTCCTCCCGACCTCCCTCGCGCAGCGTGCGCTGTGCTCGTGTCCGGACGAGGGGGGAGCAGACGCTGCACGAGGGGAGCAGCGTGGGCGCACGGTTCGGCCGCGTCGCGCTGCGATGCCCTGGGGGTGCTGCGATACCTGCGCGACGCCGGGATGCTCACCCGGACCCGCGTTGCTCACCGCCGGGTGCGAGCAACGCGCCGTCTCGCGAGCACCCGCCACGGTCCCGGGCGGCAAGCGGTCAGCGGCGGGGGCCGTACCGGCCGCGGGGGACGCGGGTGGCTCGCCCGGATCCCTCGGTGCGGCCCGCGCTCAGGTCGCGGGCGGGCGGGCCGGGGGCGGCCGAGCCCTGGGGGGCGGGGCCGGGCTGGCAGTGCGGGCACCACCAGGTGCGGCGGCGCTCCGGATCGCCGGGCGTCTCGGCCTCCACCCGCACCACGGTGCCGCAACGGAGGCAGGGGCGCCCCGAGCGGCCGGACACCCAGTGGCTCTCCCCGCGTCGGGTGTTGCCGGTGGTCACCTGGTAGGCACCGGGCACGGTGGCCGATCGCTGCAGGGCGCGGGCGGCCAGGTCGACCATCGGCGCCATGTCCACCTCGCCGACCGGCGTCCAGGGGCTGCGTCCGCGCAGGAAGCAGAGCTCGTTGGCCCACAGGTTGCCCAGGCCGGCCATGTTCCGCTGGTCGAGCAGGGCCGCGGCCAGCGGCCGCTCCGGGCGCTGCGCGAACCGGCGGAGCGCCTCGGCCGGGTTCCAGTCGACCCGCAACGGGTCCGGACCGAGATGCCCGACGACGGTGTGTTCCTCGGCGGTGTGCACCAAATCCACCACGGGCAGGAGCACGCCGAACGCGGTGGGCCCGTCGGTCAGCAGCACCACCCGGACGTCGGGCATCAGGCGGCGCGGCAGCCACTTCCCGGCGCCGACCACGTTCCACGACCCGTCCATCCGCAGATGGGTGTGCAGGGTGATGCCGCCGGACAGCCGGGTGAGCAGGTGCTTGCCGACGGTGTCGTGCTCGAGCACGGTCCGCCCGGACAGATCCGCGGTGGCGTGTGCGGGTACGCGGAGATCGGCGTGGGTGAGCAGGCGCCCGTCCAGGGCGGCACGCAGTTTGCGGGCGACCAGGAAGACGCTGTCACCTTCGGGCATCGCTGTCCTCTCCGGCCGGCTCGGTGAAGTTCCGGCTGTAGCCGAGCCACAGCAGTCCGAGCACCGGGAGCAGTACCGGGAAATAGCCGTAGCCGGATCCGAAGTGCGACCAGACGGTGTCCTTCGGGAAAGCCTCGGCGTCCAGCACGGACAGGAATCCGACGATCAGCACCCCCGCCATCTCGGTGCCGCAGGCCGCCCAGGCCAACGGCCGGGACCAGGCACGGCGGGAGACCAGGCCGACGGTCGCGGCCAGGTACACCACCCCGGAGAAGGCGGAGAGCACGTAGGCCAGGGGGGCCTGTTCGAACTGGGTGGTCAGCTGCACGACGGCCCGGGCCGTGGCCGCCAATGCGAAGATCGCGTACAGGGCGATGAGCAGTCGACGGGGTCCGGCCGGGGGTGGCCCCTCGATCTCCTCGGTCCCCCCGTCATCCCGCTCGGTGAACACCCCGTCCGCGGACGAGCCCGGGCCGGGCGTCACGGGACGGGTGTCGTCGTCGGCGGACGAACGGCCGGTCAGCCAGCTCCGCCGGCGACCGCCGGGGGCCGGGGCGTCAGGCACGGCCGGCCGACCACAGCTGCAGCAGTCGCAACGTCATCACGCCGACGACGACCGCGGTGAAGCAGAGGCTGAGCGAGCCCCACCGGGACCGTTCCTCCCGGGCCAGGTAGAAACCCAGCGGCAACGGCAGGAGCACACCGAACAGGTAGGCCAGGAACGTCACCGGCTCGACGACGGTGGCGCCACCGGCGACCCGGACGGTGGCGATGACGGCCTGCACGACGAGCACCGCCTCCACAACGATGGCGCCGATCATCTGGGCCTCGGTGGTGGGTCGCCGGCGGCCGGCCTGGACGCCGGTCCAGACGGCCAACAACAGGGCGGCGATCATGCCGCCGACGGCCAGGGCTTGGATCACCTCCCGATCATCCCAGTTCCGGACGGGGGCGCGGCCCGGTCGGGCGCCGTGGCCCGGTTGCTAGGTTCGACCGGTGTCCGACCACCCGCAGGTGCCCGTGTCCGCCCGCCGCCCGGCGGTCGCCGACCCGGGGCCGGCGGGACCGGTGACGCCCGTGGCGCTCGGTGTCGGACTGCTGGTCGCGGCCGTGGTGGGGGCGGCGGCACCCCTGATCGGGGTGGTCGGCGCGGCCGACGGATCGGTGGTCGGGGGCACGACGGCGGCCGGGTGGATCGCGATCCTGCCGGCGGTCCTCGTCCTCGTCCTCGCCGGTGGTCGGCGGGTACCCGCCCTCGCGGTGGCCGCGGGTGCCGGTTCGTTCGCGGTGGTCCGGCTGGTCACCGACCTGCCCCTGGTGCTCGGCCCCGACGACCTCGTCCGACCCGATCTGTTCGCCGAGACCTCGGACGCCGCGCGGCCCTTCACGGTGGGCGCCGGTGCCTTCCTGGTGCTGCTGGCCGATCTGCTGGCCCTGGTGGTCGGTGTCCTCGCCGCCCGGGCGCTGGCCGCGGCGCCCATGCCGGATGCGGCACTGCCGGGCACCGCACTGCCGGGCGCCGCTCTTCCGGGCACCGCACTGCCCGATACCGCGCTCCCCGACCGCGCACTGCGCGACGGACAGCGTCCCGATCGGTCCGGCACGGCAGCAGGCGGCCACGTCGCCCCGGGGCCCGCGGCCGGTTCGACGAACACGTCCGGGGTCCGGAGGACGTCCCCAGACGGCGCGGGGCGGCCCGCGGTCGACCGCTCGCCGATCGATGGCGACGGCGGTGGCGCCGGACCCGCGGCCCGGTTCGGGAGCGGGGCCGAGCCGATGCCGCCGCTGCGGCTGGCCGGGAACGCGCCGATGATCGCGGTCGGGTGTCTGGGCGCGGTGGTGGTCGCCGCCGGTCTGCTGTCGGTGCCCTACCGGGGTGGATACCTGGAGCTGCGGCTCGTTCCGGCCGCCACCGATCTGTCCGGGGTGCTGGCCGCCTTCGTCGCGCTACTGGCCCTCGCCGTGGCCGTCCTGGTCGCGGCCGGTGTGCCCCGGGCCGTCTCCGCCGGGCTGCTCGCCGGGGCCGGACTGGCCGCCGCCCTGCCCGGTCTGATCGCGATCGTCGCGGTGACCGCCGGCGCGGCCACTTCTCTGTCGGCCGCCGCCTTCCTGCCCATGGTCGGCGGCGCGCTGGTCGGGGCGAGTGCCGCGCTGAACCGCCTGCGGCCGACCTCGACGTACACGTCGCAGCCCGTCGATCTCCCGGCGAACGGCCGCGGTGACGACTCCGTCGCACCTCCGGCCGGCGGACCACGGGCGGACGGCTCGTCGCCGGCAGCCCGGGCGACCCCACCCCGGACCGCCGAGCGGGGAGCCGCCGGGCCGGACGGCGGACGCATCGGGTCCCGGGGGTCGATCGTCGTCGGCGGGCTGCTGCTGGCCGCGGCGGCCGGCTGCCTGCTCGCCTGGCGTCGGCCGATCCTGCTCTTCGACGGGGCCGCGCCCACCCCGGAGGTCGCGGACATCGCCGCACCGGCCGCGCCGCCGTTCCTGATGGCCGCGATCGTCCTCGCGGTGGCCGGCGTGCTGGCCCTGCTGCCGTGGACCGCCCAGGCCGGGCGGACCTCCGCCGGGGTGGTCTGGGCCGGGGCGCTGCTGGCGCTGACCGACGCCGGGGTGCTGCTGGCCCGGCTGATCCGGGCGGCCGGGAACACGCAGGATCCGCTGAGTTCGCTGATGGCCGCGGTGCCGGCGGAGTTCAAGCACACCTGGTCGGCGGGCCCGGGGTTCTGGGCGGGCGTCGCCGGGGTGGTGCTCGCGGCCGCGGCCGCGGTGCTCGCCCCCGTGATCACCCGTCGGGTCGCCGAGCAGAGCCTGCTCCAGGTCGACGACGCCTCGGCCGACCGGTCCCGGGTGATCCGGCGCGGGCCGCTGGCGGTGCTGGTCGTCCTGATCGTGGGGGCCGGGGCGTTCCCGGTGTGGACCGCCGATCTGACCCGGTCCACGGCCCTGTTGCGCGGATACGAGGTGGGCACCCTCGGGGTCTGGGCGGTCACCCTGGCCGCCGTCGGAGCGGTGCTGCTCGGCGGTACGAGCCTGAAGCCCGTCGTGGCGGCGGCCGCCCCGGTCGCAGCGGCTGTGGTGCTCGCCCAGCGCTGTCTGGTCCCGGCGGCGATCCGGGACGAGGCCGGTTTCGCCACCGGGCCGGGTCTGGTCGCCGGCGTTGTCGCGGTGGTCGGCCTGCTGCTGGTGGCGCCGCTCTTCTGGCGCGCCGCCCGGCGGGTTCGTCGGCTGGACCCGGCGGACCGGGACGTGCCGGCCGCCAGCTGAGCCTGCCCCGGAGCCGACGCGCCGACGCGGCTGTCCTGACGAACGCGGAGGCGGCGCACGGGGGAGGTCGGCCACCGCCGGTCACGGCCGGCGCGACAGCCCTCGATCGGGCGGGGACGCGAGCCAGGGACGTCGACGACCACTGTTCGACGATCCGGTCACCTGGGGATCGGCCCCGACCGGCCGTACTTTCGCCGGTTCGCTGATCAACGCCGCCGTCTGCCCGACGGCGCTCACCGCCACCCGGGTCGCGGCCCACTGGGCCGCCCGCACCGCGGCCGGCAACGGACCCGGGTGATCTCGGGCTCACCGACCCGGCCGGGCAGGGCGCCGTTCCGTGCCGCTGGATAAGGTGTCCCCGCGGTCCATGACGAGCCCGGTGTCCGACGTCCGGGTGTACGGACCGCATCAGCGGACACGAGTCTGGAGAAGACGTGGATCTGTACGAGTACCAGGCGAAGGAGCTCTTCGCCGCGCACGGAGTACCCACCACCCCCGGAGACACCGCCCGGACCGTCGAGGAGGCCGAGGCCATCGCGACCCGCCTGGGCACCGCGGTCATGGTGAAGTCCCAGGTCAAGACAGGTGGGCGTGGCAAGGCCGGCGGCGTGAAGTTCGCCCCCGACGCCGCCGCCGCCGCGGCCAAGGCCAAGGACATCCTCGGACTGGACATCAAGGGCCACGTGACCCGCACGGTCCTGGTCTCCGAGGCTGCCGACATCGCGGAGGAGTACTACGTCTCCTTCCTGCTGGACCGGGCCAACCGCACGTTCCTGGCCATGGCCAGCCGTGAGGGCGGCATGGAGATCGAGGAGCTGGCCGTCGAGCGCCCCGACGCGCTCGCGCGCATCCCCGTGGACGCGCTCCCCGGTGTCGACCGGGCCAAGGCCGCCGAGATCGCCGACGCCGGGAAGTTCCCCGCCGAGGTCCGCGACCAGGTCATCGAGATCCTGGTGTCCCTGTGGGAGACCTTCGTCGCCGAGGACGCCACTCTGGTCGAGGTGAACCCGCTGGTGAAGACCCCGACCGGCACCGTGCTGGCGCTGGACGGCAAGGTCTCCCTGGACGAGAACGCCGACTTCCGCCACCCCGGTCACGCCGCGTTCGCCGACACCGAGGCGGAGAACCCCCTCGAGGCCAAGGCGAAGGCCAAGGGTCTGAACTACGTCAAGCTCGACGGCCAGGTCGGGATCATCGGCAACGGCGCGGGCCTGGTCATGTCCACCCTGGACGTGGTCGCGTATGCCGGCGAGAACCACGGCGGGGTCACCCCGGCCAACTTCCTGGACATCGGCGGCGGCGCCAGCGCCGAGGTCATGGCCAACGGCCTGGACATCATCCTGTCCGACGACGACGTGCAGTCCGTCTTCGTCAACGTCTTCGGCGGCATCACCGCGTGCGACGCGGTGGCCAACGGCATCGTCGCGGCGCTGGGCATCCTGGGCGACGCGGCCACCAAGCCGCTGGTCGTCCGGCTCGACGGCAACAACGTCGAGGAGGGCCGGCGCATCCTCACCGAGGCCGCCCACCCGCTGGTCACCCAGGCCGACACCATGGACGAAGGGGCCGAGAAAGCTGCAGAGCTGGCCCACTCCGCCCTTTCCTCGCAGACCCCGGGAGCCTGACCCATGGCGATCTTCCTGAACGAGAACTCGCGCGTCATCGTGCAGGGCATGACCGGCTCGGAGGGCAGCAAGCACACCCGTCGCATGCTCGCCTCCGGCACCACCATCGTCGGTGGGGTCAACGCCCGTAAGGCCGGCACGTCCGTCGATTTCGACGGCTCCAGCCAGCCCGTCTTCGGCACCGTCGCCGAGGCGATGAGCGAGACCGGCGCCGACGTCTCGGTGCTGTTCGTGCCGCCGGCGTTCGCCAAGGACGCGGTGCTGGAGGCCATCGACGCCGGCATCGAGCTGGCCGTCGTGATCACCGAGGGCATCCCGGTGCACGACTCCGCCGTCTTCTGGGCCCACGCGGTCGCCACCGGCAACAAGACCCGGATCATCGGGCCGAACTGCCCCGGCGTCATCTCGCCCGGCAAGTCCAACGCCGGCATCATCCCGGCGAACATCACCGGTCCGGGCCGGGTCGGCCTGGTCTCCAAGTCCGGCACGTTGACCTACCAGATGATGTACGAGCTGCGGGATCTCGGCTTCTCCTCGGCCGTGGGCATCGGCGGTGACCCGATCATCGGGACCACCCACATCGACGCGCTCGAGGCCTTCCAGGCCGACGACGAGACCGAGGCGATCGTCATGATCGGCGAGATCGGCGGCGACGCCGAGGAGCGCGCGGCGGCCTACATCCAGGCCAACGTGACCAAGCCGGTCGTCGGGTACGTCGCCGGGTTCACCGCGCCCGAGGGCAAGACCATGGGCCACGCCGGCGCCATCGTCTCCGGCTCGGCCGGCACCGCCCAGGCCAAGCAGGACGCCCTCGAGGCGGCCGGCGTCCAGGTCGGGAAGACCCCGTCCGAGACGGCGCGACTGCTGCGCTCCGTGCTGTCCTGATCGACCGGGCCGCGTCCCGCCCGTGACGTTCCGATGGCCACTCCGCTGCTGCGGGGTGGCCATCGGTCTGCCCGGGTCCAGGGCATCGGCGGGTCCGCCCCGGCCGTCGATCATGCCCGTCGCTCGGCGTGTCGATCAGGACTCGCCGGGCCGGGCGGCAGGAGCGTCATGATCGACTCCGCGGGCGGACGCGGCTGCCGGCTCGGGTCCCGCGCCCCGGCCGGGCGGGGGACAGGTCACACCCGCTCCGGCGGCGGCGTGGGACCCGGGGCCCCGCCCCGGACCGTGTGAGAGTGTCCGGGTGATCGCGGAACTGACTCTCGGCCGGTTGGCCCCCGACGACGACCGCGCTGCACCCCGCACCTGGGTGGTCGCCCTGGCCGCCGCCGTGCGGGCGCTGTCGGTCGGCCTGTCCGTGGTCCTGCTCGCCTGTGGCCTCACCCTGATCCTGTGGGCGTCCGCGCCCGACTCGACCGCGGACGCGGCCAACGCCGTCCAGGCCGGGGTGGTGGCCTTCGCGGCCGCCCACCTGGTGCCGGTCACCCTCGGCGGGGTCACCGTGTCGATCAGTCCGCTGCTGGTCTCCGGGGCCGTGCTGGGTCTGCTGTCCGCCGTCACCCGGCGGGCCCGGCTGCGCCCGGTGGGCCGCACCCAGGAGGTCGTCGCGGTGCTGAGCACCGCCGCGGTCTACGGGCTCTTCGTCAGCGTGGTGGCCCGTTCGTTCGCCCCTGCGGGCAGCGTCCCGCCCACCGCCGTGCTCACCGCCGGTGCGATGGCGCTGGTCGCCGCCGCCTGGGGCACGGCCGCCCCGGGCAGCGCCCTGCGTGGGTGGTGGGCCGGAACGCCGCTGTGGCTCCGGCTCGGTGCGCGGGCCGGCACCGCCGCCGCGCTGGCCCTGCTCGCCGCGGGCGCCCTGGCCGTCGTGGCCGGGTTGATCCTGTCGTTCTCCTCGGTCGCCGCCCTGACCGGTCTGGTCGCCCCCGGCGTCGGCGCCGGGCTCGGCCTGACCGTGCTGCAACTCCTGCTCGTCCCCAACGCTGCCGTCGCCGGGACCGGGTACGTCACCGGCGTGGGCTTCCAGATCGGACAGGGCGACTACACCCCGTTCGGTTCGACCGTGGTCGACCTGCCCGCGGTGCCGCTGTTCGCCGCGGCCCCCGAGGGGGTGGCCGCGTCCGTGGCCGGTCTGGTCTGGCTCGTCGTCCCGGTCGCCGTGGCCGTGCTCGTCGGCTGGTGGGTGGCCCAGCGGACCCGCCTGGTGGCCGACCGTTTCCTGGCCGTGGGCACCGCGGCGGTGGTGGCCGGTGTCGCCCTCTGCGTCCTGGCCCTGGTCGCCCGCGGCGGCGTGCAGGGCGGTCCGATCGCAGCCACCGGAGCACCGGCCGCACTCCTGGGCGGGGTGGTCGTCGCCGGTGTCGCCGTCGTGGGCGGGCTGACCGTCCTCGCCCAGTTCGCCACCGCGCTCCGCGCGCCCCGGCCGGCGGCGCCGGTCACCTCGACGCCGCGGCGGCGTGCGGCCGCGGCCCCTGCCACCGCCGCCGGCGCTGCCTCGTCCGGTGACGGGGGTGACGGCCGCCCGACGGACGGCAACACGCCGACCGCCGTCGCCGGGGAGGATGCCTCCTCGGATCAGGCTGCGTCGGTGGCGGACGAGGACACCGCGGAACCCGAGAGCCCCGAGAGCCCCGAGAGCACCGAGGGCACGGACCGCACCGACGGCACCGGCCCGGCCGCCGACGGCACCGCCACCGAGGCCGCGCAGGACGCCTCGGACAGCCCGGCCCGATCGGGCGACAGGGAGGCCGGTGACACTGACGAGCCCGACGCCGACCCGGCGGTCGCCGAGGCCGAGGCCGAGGACACCGACCCCGCCCGGGCCGCGGACGCCGACGCCGATCCTGCCGACGCCGATGCTGTCGACGTTGCGCCCTCACCCGGCGACCAGGCGGACGGCGCTCCGCGGGACGGCCGGTCCCACAGCTGATCGCCGACCCGGCGCAGGGACTGCGGCACGAGGCCGCCGGGCCCGCCGGGTGGCGACCGGCCGCAGGAGGCCCGCCGGACCCGGGGCCGACCGCCGCGGCCCAGCCGTCTAGCCTGGGATCGCCCGACCGAGACCGGTCCGCCCGGGCCCGGTCACCACAGGCGAACGCCCCGACCGCCGGCCCCGACCTCCCGGAGGAACGCCGTGCCCCCCACGACCGACCCGGCCGGAGTCGCATCCCCCGCCGGTGGTCCGCCCCGCAAGGTGGTCGTGCTGGCCTCCGGTTCGGGCACCCTGCTGCAGGCCCTGCTCGACGATCCCGCCCCCAAGCCGTACGAGATCGTCGCCGTCGGGACCGATCTGGACGACTGCGTGGCCCTGGACCGGGCGCGGGCGGCCGGGATCGCGACCTTCTCGTGCCGGGTGCGTGACCATGCCGACCGGGCGGCGTGGAACGACGCGCTGGCCACCGCGATCGAGGCGCACGGCGCTGATCTGGTGGTGCTGGCGGGGTTCATGAAACTGGTCGGCCCGGGCTTCCTGCGGCGCTTCGAGCACCGGGTGATCAACGCGCACCCCTCCCTGCTGCCCGCCTTCCCGGGCATGCGCGCCCCGGCCGATGCCCTCGCCCACGGGGTGCGGGTGACCGGATGCACCGTCTTCCTGGTCGACGCCGGGGTGGACGCGGGCCCGATCGTGGACCAGCGCGCGGTCCCGGTCGCGCCGGACGACGACGTGACGACCCTGCACGAACGGATCAAGGTCGCCGAACGGGACCTGTTGGTGGACGTGGTGACCGCGTTGACCCGGGCCCCCTACTCGGTGACCGGACGAAAGGTGATTCTGCGATGAGCTCAGCGACCCCGACCGAGCCGGCCCCGGGCACTCCGGACCCCGCCGAGCGGCGGCCGGTCCGCCGGGCCCTGCTGTCCGTCACCGACAAGTCGGGGTTGGTCGAGCTGGGATCGGCGCTGGTCGAGTCCGGTGTCGAGCTGGTGTCGACCGGCAACTCGGCCCGCACGCTGGCCGACGCCGGGCTGCCCGTCACCCGCGTCGAGGACGTCACCGGGTTCGCGGAGTGCCTGGACGGTCGGGTGAAGACCCTGCACCCCGCCATCCACGGCGGCCTGTTGGCCGATCTGCGCAAGGAGTCGCACCGCGCGCAGCTCGAGGAGCTGGGCATCGCACCGTTCGACCTGGTCGTGGTCAACCTCTACCCGTTCCGGGAGACGGTGGCCTCCGGCGCCTCGGTGGACGAATCGGTGGAGCAGATCGACATCGGCGGCCCGGCCATGATCCGGGCCTCGGCCAAGAACCACCCGTCGGTCGCCGTGGTGGTCGACCCGGCCGCGTACCCGACGGTGGCGCAGACCGTGCGGGACGGCGGGTTCACCCTGGCCGAGCGCACCGTCCTGGCCGCCGCCGCCTTCGCCCACACCGCGTCCTACGACGTCGCCGTGGCGTCGTGGATGAACTCGGTGGTGTCGCCGGCGGGGGTCGGCTTCCCGGCCTGGACCGGCTCGACCTGGGAACACGCCGCCGATCTGCGGTACGGGGAGAACCCGCACCAGGCCGCCGCGCTGTACCGCCACTGGCGTCCGGGCCTGGCCTCGGCGGAGCAGCTGCACGGCAAGGAGATGAGCTACAACAACTACGTCGACGCGGACGCCGCCTGGCGCGCGGCCACCGACTTCACCGATCCGGCGGTGGCGATCATCAAGCACGCCAACCCCTGTGGCCTCGCGGTGGTGACCGGGGGCGCGGACGCCGACGTCGCGCTGGCCCACCGGCGCGCGCACGCCTGCGACCCGGTCTCCGCCTTCGGCGGTGTCATCGCGGTCAACCGTCCGGTGACGGCCGAGATGGCCGAGCAGGTCGCCGAGATCTTCACCGAGGTGCTGCTCGCGCCCGGGTTCGAGGACGCGGCCGTGGCCGTGTTGACCCGGAAGAAGAACATCCGGCTGCTGGTGATGCCGGCCGACACCCAGGCCGACCCGGTGGAGTTCCGGGCGATCTCCGGAGGCGTCCTCGTCCAGTCGCGGGACCGGATGGACGCGCCGGGCGACCTGGCCGGCGCCTGGACCCTGGCCTGCGGGCAGCCCGTGGACGAGGCGACCCTGGCCGATCTGGACTTCGCCTGGCGCGCCTGCCGCGCGGTGAAGTCCAACGCGATCCTGCTCGCCCGCGACGGCGCCAGCGTGGGGATCGGCATGGGCCAGGTCAACCGGGTCGATTCGGCCCGGCTCGCCGTGGAACGCGCCGGGGACCGGGCCCGCGGCTCGGTCGCCGCGTCCGACGCGTTCTTCCCGTTCGCCGACGGGCTGGAGATCCTGCTGGCCGCGGGGGTCCGCGCGGTGGTGCAGCCGGGCGGTTCGGTGCGTGACGCCGAGGTGATCGCCGCGGCCGAGGCGGCCGGGGTGAGCATGTACCTCACCGGCGCCCGCCACTTCTTCCACTGAGCCGGAGGGGCCGTGGCGCTGCAGCTGACCGAGAGCGAGTACGTCGACGACGACTTCGCCGACGTCGACCTGTCCGGGCAGGAGATCGAGGGGATCACCTTCACCGGCTGTGACTTCACCGACGCCTCGCTCGCCGGGGTGCGGACGCGGCGGGCGGTCTTCACCGGTTGCGTGTTCACCGGCGCCGAGCTGTACGGCAGCGTCCATCGCAGTACGGCGTTCACCGCGTGCACGTTCCTGCGGACGTCCTGGCACGGTGCCGACCTGCAGGGCTGCCGGCTGACCGGGTCCTCGTTCTCGGACTGCCGGATGCGGCCGATGGTCATCCGGGACAGCGATCTCACCCTGGTCTCGCTGGGCAACGCCCGGCTGGCCGGGGTCGACCTGTCCGGGCTGCGGATGCGGGAGGCCAACCTGGTCGGGGCCGCGCTGACCGGGTGCGACCTGCGTGGCGCCGATCTGACCGGGGCCCGTACGGGCGGCGCCGACCTCTCCGGGTGTGATCTGCGCGGCGCCCGGATCGACGCGGCCACCTGGGTGGACGCCAAGCTGGTGGGCGCGACGGTCGAGGTCGACCAGGCCGTGCTGTACGCGGCCGCGCACGGGCTGACCCTCGCCGACCCGGCCTGACCCGGCGGCGTCGGCACGCTCCGGGCCGCACCGATCAGCCCGGCCCGGCCCGGTCCGCGTGGCAGGATGCGTGATCGTGACCTCTCCCGCCGGTGCCGTCGTGATGGACGGCAAGGCCACCCTGGCTGCGATCAAGATCGAGCTCGCCGAGCGGGTCCGGGCGCTGGCCGCCCGCGGCATCGTCCCGGGGCTGGGCACCGTGCTGGTCGGCGACGACCCGGGCAGCCGCTGGTACGTCGCGGCCAAGCACCGGGACTGCGCCGAGATCGGCATCCGCAGCATCGCCCGCGAGCTGCCTGCCGGCACGAGCCAGGGCGAGGTCGAGGCCGTCGTCGACGAGCTGAACGCCGATCCGGAGTGCACCGCGTTCCTCGTGCAGCAGCCCACCGGTCTGGACGAGTTCGCGATCCTGTCCCGGGTGGACCCGGACAAGGACGTCGACGGCCTGCACCCGGTCAACCTCGGATCGCTGGTCCTGGGCCGGGCCGCCCCGCTGCCGTGCACCCCGATGGGCATCATCGAGCTGCTCCGCCGGTACGAGGTGCCCATCGCCGGGGCGCAGGCGGTGGTCATCGGGCGCGGCCTGACGGTGGGCCGCCCGCTCGGGTTGCTGCTCACCCGCCGCAGCGAGAACGCCACCGTCACGCTCTGCCACACCGGCACCCGCGACCTGGCCGAGCACGTCCGGCGGGCGGACATCGTCGTCGCGGCCGCCGGCGTGCCCGGCCTGATCACCGCCGACATGGTCAAGCCCGGCGCCGCGGTGCTGGACGTCGGGGTCAGCCGGGTGGACGGGAAGATCGCCGGTGACGTGTCGCGGGCCGGCGAGCAGGACGTGGCCCGGGTGGCCGGTTTCCTCGCGCCCAACCCCGGCGGGGTGGGTCCGATGACCCGCGCGATGCTGCTGGGCAATGTGGTGGCGGCGGCCGAACGGCAGCGGTGATGGATGCCCGCCGACGTCGCGCGGTCCCGATCGCCCTGGTGCTGCTCGTCGTGCTGGTCGCCCTCGTGCTCATCGCCACCGCGCACTGGCGCCGCGGCGCGTTCGTCCTCGGCGGAGCGGCCGCGACGGCCATGGTGCTCCGCCTCGTGCTGTCGACGGACGCGGCCGGGGTCCTGGCGGTGCGCGGCCGGTGGTTCGACGTCTCGTTCTACCTGGGCTGCGCCGCTCTGCTCATCGTGCTGGCCGACGGCACCGTCTGAGCGGTCGTCCGGCCCGGTTCACCGGGCCCCGGCCCGCCCCGCGTGCGGCAGGCGCAGGCGCAGGCGGGTCAGCACGGCGGCCAGGGTCTGTGCCTCGATGTCGCTGAGGTGGTCGGTGAACGCGCCCTCGACGGCCGGGATGTGCCGGGCCGCGGCCCGCCGCAGGGCGGCCCGTCCGGCCCGGGTCGCCGACACCACCACCCCGCGGCCGTCGTGGGGGTCGGCGTTGCGCTCCACCAGCCCGTCCGCGGCCATCCGGTCGATGCGGCGGGACAGCCCGGGCTGGGAGATGACCAGGCGCTCGCCCAGATCCCGCAGGCGCAGCCCGTGCCGGGCGGCCTGCAACTGGACCAGCACGTCGTACCGCCCCCAGGACAACTCGTCCGCCCGTTCCAGGTCCTCGGAGAGGGCCACGACCACGGCGGCGTGGAACTCCAGCAACGCCTCCCAGGCCCGGGCCCGGTCGCCGGAGTAGCTGCCGGACGGCGCGGGCGCGGGGGTGGTCCCGGTCGGCTCGCTGCGGGGCTGTGGCTGCGACGCCCGCGTCGGCGATCCGGCTGCGTCGGGCGTCCCGACCGCCGCGAGGTCCGCCGTCAGCACGGCGCCGACGCCGGTCACGACGGCGGTGATGCCCCCCGGGGCGGCCCCGTCGACCCGGTCCGCGCCCGTCGTCCCGGCCGCGGCCGGGTACCCCTGATCCTGCTGTGCCGCCATGCTCCAGGCCCCCGCCCCGACCCGCCCCCGACCGGGCTGTGAGCAGAACGGTACGGTGCCCGCAGGGTTCCCGCAGCCGTGACGTACGCGCCAGCAGTACGCTCGTACTGCTCAATGTCGACCAGAGGAGTTCTGCAGGTATGGCCAAGATCCCCGTGACCGGCACGGTCGTCGAGCTCGACGGCGACGAGATGACCCGCATCATCTGGCAGTTCATCAAGGAGAAGTTGATCCTGCCGTACCTGGACGTCAACCTCGAGTACTACGACCTGGGCATCGAGAACCGCGACGCCACCGACGACCAGGTCACCGTGGACGCCGCCAACGCCATCAAGAAGCACGGCGTCGGCGTCAAGTGCGCCACCATCACCCCCGACGAGGCCCGCGTCGAGGAGTTCGGCCTGAAGAAGATGTGGCGGTCGCCCAACGGCACCATCCGCAACATCCTCGGCGGCGTGATCTTCCGCGAGCCGATCATCATCTCGAACATCCCGCGCCTGGTCCCCGGCTGGACGAAGCCGATCATCGTGGGTCGTCACGCCTACGGCGACCAGTACCGCGCCACCGACTTCCGTTTCCCGAGCGCCGGCACCCTCAAGGTGGTCTTCACGCCCGAGGACGGCTCCGAGCCGATCGAGCGCGAGGTCTTCCAGGCCCCGAGCGCCGGCATCTCGCTGTCGATGTACAACCTCGACGACTCCATCCGGGACTTCGCGCGCGCCTCGCTGAACTACGGCCTGGCCCGCAACTACCCGGTGTACCTGTCGACCAAGAACACGATCCTCAAGGTGTACGACGGCCGCTTCAAGGACATCTTCCAGGAGGTGTTCGACGCGGAGTTCGCGGAGAAGTTCGCTGCGGCCGGCATCACCTACGAGCACCGCCTGATCGACGACATGGTCGCCGCCTCCCTCAAGTGGGAGGGCGGGTACGTCTGGGCGTGCAAGAACTACGACGGCGACGTCCAGTCCGACACCGTGGCCCAGGGCTTCGGGTCGCTCGGCCTGATGACCTCCGTGCTGTTCACCCCGGACGGGTCCGTCGTCGAGGCCGAGGCCGCGCACGGCACGGTGACCCGGCACTACCGGCAGCACCAGGCCGGCAAGCCGACCTCGACCAACCCGATCGCCTCGATCTACGCGTGGACCGGTGGCCTCAAGCACCGCGGCACGCTGGACAACACCCCGGACGTGGTCGCCTTCGCCGAGACGCTGGAGAAGGTCATCATCTCCACCGTGGAGAGCGGCAAGATGACCAAGGACCTCGCCGCGTTGATCGGCAAGGACCAGCCCTGGCTGACCACCGAGGACTTCCTGGCCGCGCTGGACGAGAACCTGGCCGCCGAGCTCGCCTCCTGATCCACCTGCTCGCGCGCCGACGGGCGCCGCACCTCCGCACCCGGGGGAGCGGCGCCCGTCGGCGTCTGTGTGCCTGGTGCGTCCCCACCCCGTCCCGACCCCTGGAGTGCTCGCGTGCTGCGCGTCATCAGTCACAACGTCAACGGCATCCGCGCCGCCGTCCGCCGCGGTCTGCTGGAGCGGATCGTCGCGCTGGACCCGGACGTGCTGTGCCTGCAGGAGGTGCGGGCCCGGGAGGTCGACCTGCCGGCGGAGTTCCTCGACCTGATCGCCCGGACCGGCCGCGTGCTCAGCTACGCACCGGGGGACCGGGCCGGCCGCAACGGGGTCGCCGTGGTGACCCGCGAGCAGCCGACCGCGGTACGCGAGGGCCTGGCCGGCGGTGCGGGGGAGTTCGACGCGCACGGGCGTTATCTCGAGGTGGACCTCCCCGGGCTGACCGTCGCGTCGTTGTACCTGCCCAAGGGAGCCAGGGACGGGGAGCTGCTGGAGACCAAGCTGCGCTTCACCGCGGCCCTGTCCGACGCGGTGTGGCGGGCCCGTCTCCGGGACGGAGCGGCGCGAGAGTTCCTGCTGTGCGGAGACTTCAACATCGCCCAGGACGAGAACGACATCCGGGCCTGGCGGACCAACCTGCGTTCGCCGGGATTCCTGCCGGTGGAACGATCCTGGCTGGGCAGCCTGAGCCGGGAGCAGGGACTGGTCGATCTGGTCCGGGCGCACCACGGCGCCGTCCCCGGCCCGTACAGCTGGTGGTCGTGGCGGGGCAAGGCCTTCGACAACGACGCCGGCTGGCGCATCGACCACCAGCTCGCCACCGCCGGCCTGGCCGCGCGGATGGTGTCCGCCACGGTGGACCGGGAGAGCAGCTACGCGGCCCGCATCTCCGACCACGCCGCGGTGATCGCGGACTTCGACGACCCGTCCTGACCGGTCCCGCCCGGTCATCCGGACGATCTTGCGCAATCTCCACCATGGAGGTAGGTTTTGGCCAGGTCATGAGATCCAGCGACAGCCCCGGCTTGCTGGACGGCAACCCCCTGACGCGGTGGGGTGCTCCGGGTGAGGACCAGGCGACACGATGGCGCGGCGAGCAGTCCTGACGTCAACGCTGTGTGGCAAGCGCGGCTCCTCGGGGAGCCCTGAGCAGGTGGGTGGTCGACGTGGGACGCAACGAGATCGGTGTGCACGGCGCGTTCGTCGCGCTGACCGGTGGTCGACGGACCCATTTCTGCCGGACCGTGGTCTTCCAGCGGACGGCCAGCGCGCTCTGTCCGTGCCGACTGCGCTGACCCTTCTGAACGTGCCCGCTGCCCGCTGCGGCCGCTGACTCCGGCGCCCTTCGGGCGGGCACCTCTCCGCTGCCCCTGACCCGGCCGCTGCCGTCCGACCGACGTCCGTCCGTCGTCCGACCGTGGTCGGTCCACCGCACCCTGAGGACCCATGTCGCTGCTGTCCGCTGATCTCCCCTCCGCCGATCCGTCCGCCGACCTCCGGGCCGGGGCGTCCGCGCCGTCCGCTCCTGCATCCCCCGCCCCGGTGGCCGCCGGCCGGGTGGACGTCCACCAGCACCTGTGGCCCGCCGAGCTCGTCGACGCCCTCCGGGCCCGCACCACGACCCCGCGGCTCGACGGGTGGACGCTGCTGCTGGACGGCGAGCCGCCCTACCCGGTCGACCCCGCCGATCACGATCCCGTCCGTCGCCGCGCCCTCGACCCCGGGCGGGTGGTGCTCGGCCTGTCCAGTCCGCTGGGCATCGAGGACCTGCCGCCGGCGCAGGCGGTCCCGCTGTTGACCGCCTGGCACGACGGGGCCGCCGCGCTCGCCCCGGACTTCCTGGCCTGGGCGTCCGTCCCCCACGGCGCGCCGGACCTCGACGAGCTGCGCCGGCGGCTGGACCAGGGGTTCGTCGGTCTGCAGCTCGCCGCCACCCAGCTCACCGCGCCGACGGACGTCGAACGCTGGGCGCCGGTCCTGCAGGTCTGCCAGGACGCCGACCGCCCCGTGTTCGTCCACCCCGGCCCGGTGCGCCGGCCCGACGGTGGGTCCGCGGCGGACCTGCCGGCCTGGTGGGCCGCAGTCGTCGACTACCCGGCGCAGATGTCCGCGGCGTGGTGGGCGTGGCAGGCCGTCGGGCGCTCCCTGTTGCCCACCCTGCGGATCGGCTTCGCCGCCGGGGCCGGGCTGGCACCGCTGCAGGCCGAACGCTTCGCCGCCCGCGGCGGCCGTGGCCTCGTCGTCGACCCGTCGACCTTCGTCGACACCGCCTCCTACGGCCGCCAGGCCCTGGACGGCCTGACCCGCGTGCTCGGCATCGACCCGTTGGTGCTGGGCAGCGATCGCCCCTACTCCGGCCCCACCGACGCCGATCTCGGTGACGCGGCGACCCATGCCGTCCGCGTCGACAACCCCCGCCGATTCCTGGAAGGAACCGCACGATGACCGCTCTGGACGACCGTCCCGTCACCGTCACCGCCCCGGGCAGCACCGCCCCGGCCGCGGGCACCGCCATCCCGGCCCGTGCCGCCCACGACCTGACCGAGGTGGCCGACGGGGCCCGCATCACCCTGGACACCCTGCCCGGTCGGGATCTCGACCCGACCGAGTTGGCGGAGCTGGCCGCTGGCCTGGCCGCCGACCCGGCCCGCTGGCAGGACCACGTCGCGTTCGACCCCGAGCACCGGCACTACGTGTCGGTGCACCGGGATCTGCACGTCGACGTCTGGGTCATCTGCTGGCTGCCGCAGAACGACACCGGCTGGCACGACCACGACATCTCCTCCGGGGCGGTCGCCGTGGCGCAGGGCGCCCTCACCGAGCACAACCTGGCCCTGGGCAGCGACGGGGTGAGGACGGCGGTGCCCGCGGGCAAGGTCTTCGCCTTCGGCCCCGACCACATCCACCGGCTCACCGGTCGGGACGCCGGCAGTGTGTCCGTGCACGCCTACTCCCCGCCGCTCTGGCGGATGGGGCAGTACTCGGTCGGTCCCGGCGGCACGCTGCACCGCCGCTCGATGTCCTACGCCGACGAGCTGCGCCCTGTCCCGGGCAGCGAGCTTCCCGCGGGTTCCTGACCCCGGCGGGTGGGTGACAGGATCGGGCCATGTCCGATGCTGCCGCCCCCACCCCGTCCGTCGAGCCCGGCCGCCGCCCGCGTGTTCTCTCCGGCATCCAGCCGACCGCCGACTCGTTCCACGTCGGCAACTACCTGGGCGCGTTGCGGCAGTGGGTCGATCTGCAGGCCACGCACGAGGCCTTCTACTCCATCGTCGACCTGCACGCGATCACCGTCGAGCACGACCCGGAGCTGTTGCGCCGCCGCACCCGCATCGCCGCCGCGCAGCTGCTCGCGCTGGGCATCGACCCGGAACGCTCGACGCTGTTCGTCCAGTCGCAGGTGCCCGCGCACACCCAGCTGTCCTGGGTGCTGGAGTGCCTCACCGGGTTCGGCGAGGCCAGCCGGATGACCCAGTTCAAGGACAAGTCGGTCAAGGGCGGGGCGGACCGGTCCAGTGTCGGCCTGTTCACCTACCCGATCCTGCAGGCCGCGGACATCCTGGCCTATCGGGCCGATCTCGTGCCGGTGGGGGAGGACCAGCGCCAGCACCTGGAGCTCAGCCGGACCCTGGCCGGGCGGTTCAACGGCCGCTTCGGCCCCACCCTGACGGTGCCGTCGCCGCACATCCTGAAGGAGACGGCCAAGGTCTACGACCTGACGGACCCCTCGGCCAAGATGAGCAAGTCCTCGCCCGGCGGAGCGCTCGACCTGCTCGCGGACGTCAAGGGATCGGTGAAGAAGATCCGGTCGGCCGTCACCGACACCGGTCGGGACGTCGTCTTCGACCCGGAGAACAAGCCCGGCGTCTCGAACCTGCTGTCCCTGCTCTCGGTGTTCTCCGGGACCCCGGTCCCCGCCCTGCAGGCGTCCTTCGAGGGCCGTGGCTACGGCGACCTGAAGAAGGAACTGGGGGAGGCGTTCGCCGCCTTCGTCACCCCGCTGCAGGCCTCGGTGAAGGAGTACCTGGACGACCCGGCCGAACTGGACGCCCTGTTGACCGTCGGCGCCGGCCGGGCCCGCGAGGTGGCCGATGCGACAGTGTCGGACGTCTATGAGAAAGTCGGGCTGCTCCTGCGATGAGACGTGCCGGGCCCCTCGGTCCGGCGGTGATTCGACAGCGGTCCGATCCATCACGGCGGCACACTGGACGCAGTCCGGCGGGTGCGCATCAGGAGGCAGCATGGCGACCATCACGCAGCGGCGGAAGGGTTTCGACCCGTCCCCCAAGGCGAAGGCGATCCGCAAGGGCAAGCGTTTCGCGTCCCGGGAGGGCGTCAAGCACCTGCTGCGGATGAACGAGCGGTTCGGCGAGCGCCTGGGCAACCAGTTCGCGGCCGCGCTGACCTACCTGTCGTTCCTGGCGCTGATCCCCATCCTCATGGTGCTGTTCGCGGTGGCCGGGTTCGTGCTGGCGAACAACGCGAGCCTGCTGGACCAGTTGCGCCAGGGCATCGCCGACCAGATCCCCAGCGCGTCGCTGGCCGAGACGATCAACGAGGTGCTGACGACCGCGATCGACCAGCGGGTGTCCGTCGGCATCGTCGGTCTGCTGATCGCCCTGTACTCGGGTATCGGGTGGATGACCAATCTCCGGCTGGCCCTCGAGGCGGTCTGGCGGCCCACCTTCGAGAAGAGCGAGGACGACAAGCCCGACAACATCGTGCTGATGACGGTCAAGGACCTGGGCCGGCTCGTCGGTCTCGGGCTCGCGCTGGCCGTCACCGTCGCTCTCACGACGATCGGGACGGCGGTGCAGACCCAGGTGCTGAAGTGGTTGGGCCTGGACGACTGGACCTGGCTGGCCCCGGTGCTCAGCATCATCACCATCCTGGTGGCCATGGCCGCGGACGTGCTGATCTTCCTGTGGGTCTACAAGACCCTCCCGGGGAAGCGCTACCAGGTCACCCGCACGGCGCTGGTCCGCGGGGCCATTGCCGCGGCGGTGCTCTTCGAGATCCTCAAGGCGGTGCTCAGTCTCATCCTGCAGTCCTCCAGCGGCTCGGCCAGTTGGGCGGCGTTCGGTCCGATCATCGGTCTGCTCCTGTTCTTCAACCTGGTGGCCCGGATGGTCCTGATGGTCGGCGCCTGGATCGCCACCGCACCCGGCGGACCGGAGGCGGACGTCGACGACCACGAGGTCCCGGAGGCGCGCGTGCTGGTCCGACCGAGCATCACCGGCCCCCGGGTGGCGGGCTTCCTCGGAGCCGGGGCGGTGGCCGGTTGGGGCGCCGCCCGGCGCCGCCGGTCATGACTCCCGTCGGGCGGTCGGAGACCGGGTCCGTGGAGACCGGGTCGGCGGTGAGCGGCGACCAGCCGGCCGTGGCGGTCGAACTCGACCACCTGGTGCTGGCCACGCCGACGCTGTCGGCCACGGTGGAGGACTTCCACGCCCGGACCGGGGTCCGGCCGTCGCCCGGTGGGCGGCACCTGGGTGTCGGCACCCGCAACTACCTGGTCGGTCTGGGCGCCGGCCACTACCTGGAGATCGTCGGCCCGGATGAGGAACGGGCCACCGACCGGCCCGGGGTCATGCCCTTCGGGATCGACGACCTCGTCGCACCCCGGCTGGCCACCTGGTCGGTCCGGCAGGCCGATCTCGACCTGGCCACCCGGGCCGCCCTCTCCGCGGGTGCGGATCTCGGGCCGGTGCGGTCGATGACCCGGCGCGCCAACGACGGCTCCGTCGTGCAGTGGCGCGTCGCCTACCCGGTGCCCGCCCCGTTCGACGGAGTCGTCCCGTTCGTCATCGACTGGGGCACGTCGCTGCATCCCGCCTCGACCGAGCTGCCCGAGGTGAGCCTGGTCGAGGTGCGGGGCAGTCACCCCCAGGCCGCCGCCGTGCGCCGGGTGCTGGACGCCCTCGGCGTCGGGCTGCGGCTGAACCAGGGCCCGGCCGGCCTCGAGGCCGATCTGCAGACCCCGCGGGGCCTGGTCACCCTCCGCTGACCGATCCGCTCCAGGAACCGGGCGGGCGGGTCCGGGGCGGGGCGGCTCCGGCTTCAGCGGAGCAGGAGGACGGCCACCCGGCGGGTCAGTCGCCGCCGCCCCCACCACCGCCGTCGCCCCCGCCGCCACCGCTGTCCCCAGTCCCGCCTGCGTCCGAGCCGCCCCCGCCGCCGTCCGAGGTGCCGCCGCTGTCGGCCGGTCCACCGCCCGGCCCGTCCGGGTTCTGGTCGTGACCGCGGTGTCCGCCGGGATCGGCGCCGCCCCCGCCGTCGCCGGCGGACGCGGCGGTGCCGTCACCGGGCCGTCGGGAGCGTCGGTGGGCCAGCCACCAGATGAGTGCGCCGAGGAGCAGCAGCACCACGCCCAGGATGATGACCACGCGCAGCGCGCCGGCGGTCGACGGTGAGGAGTCCGCGCTGCTCCGGGCGTCGGTGGGTTCCGTACCCGTCACGGTCTGGGTCGCGGCCGCACCGGCACTCTTGGAGTCGTCCGCCGCCGTCGGCGACGCCGTCGTCGCGGGTGGCGCGGTGCTGGGCGTCGTCGGCGCCGCGGTGGCCTCGGCCGCCGAGTTCACCAGCACCCCGACGGGCGGCACGGTGGTGGGCAGGGCGAAGCCCCAGTCGAGCAGCGACGCGGCCTGCATCCACTGGCGGCGGGGTTGCTGGGTCCCGGCCAGCATGGTGACGACGAGCCGGCGGCCGTCCCGCTCGGCCATGCCCACGAACGTGTTGCCGGCGTCGTCGGTGAAGCCGGTCTTGCCCCCCAGTGCACCCGGGTACTGCAGGGTCAGCTGGTTGTCGTTGGCGGCGATGTACCCCTCGCCCCCGGCGGCTGGGACGCGGACGTCGACGCTGGACACGATCTCGGGGAACGGGGGAGTGGCCATGTCGGCGCGGGCGAACAGGGCCAGGTCGTAGGCGGAGACCGACTGCCCGGCCCCGTCCAACCCGGACACGGTGGCCGCCCGGGTGTCCAGGGCGCCCAACGCGGCGGCGGTGGCGTTCATGTCGGCGATGGTCTTGTCGAATCCGCCGTTGGCCCGGGCCAGCGCATTGGCCGCGTCGTTGCCGGAGATGATCACCAGATAGGTCATCAGCTGCCGGACGGTGTACTGCCCACCGGGCTCGATGCCCACCCGGGTGCCGTCCTGCGCGGTGTCGGTGACGGTGCCCTCGACGACCTGGTCGAGGTTCGTCAGGTTCCGCAGCATCACCTGGGCGGTGAGCAGCTTGAGCGTGCTGGCCGGTCGGTACCGCCCATGGGGGTCCTTCGCCGCCAGTACCTGCCCGGTGTCCAGATCGGCGATCAGCCACGCCTGGGCGGTGATGTCGGTGGGCAGGGCGGGCGCATCGGCGGGCAGGACGGAGCCACAGCCGCCGAGGGCCTCACCGCCGACCGGGCGGGCCGGTACGGGCAGCGGGTCGGGCGCGGTGACCCCGGGCGGCAGATCCTCCGACGTGTCCACCGGCGGGGCGGGACGTTCCCGGCGCGCGCAGTCGTCCGAGGACGGGGTGGGCACGACCACGCTGGGCGGGACGAACGGATCGGTGTTCGGGACGGCGGCCCCGGCCGGCACGGCGGAGCCGAGCACCAGGGCCGAACCGAGCAGCAGGGTCGCGGCCGGCGTCCACCACCCCCGCCGGATCCGGGCGGACGGGGCGGGGTGGGACCTGCGCGGATTCATCGCCGCCGACTCTAACGGCCGGGCCCGCCCGCCCCCGTGAGCCCACTCCGGGCCCGGCCGGGCAACCCGATCGCGACTGCCGACCCCGGATGCACCACCGCCCCGCGCACGCGGCGGGGCGGTGGAGGTCGGAGACCGTGGATCAGACGCGCCGGAACATCAGCGCGCGCTTGACCTCCTGGATCGCCTTGGTGACCTGGATGCCGCGGGGGCAGACCTCGGTGCAGTTGAAGGTGGTCCGGCAACGCCAGACCCCTTCGGCGTCGGAGAGGATCTCCAACCGTTCCTGGGCCGCGTCGTCCCGGGAGTCGAAGATGAACCGGTGGGCGTTGACGATGGCCGCCGGCCCCACGTAGGCGTCCTCGGACCAGTACACCGGGCACGAGGTCGTGCACGCCGCACAGAGGATGCACTTGGTGGTGTCGTCGTAGCGGGCGCGGTCCTCGGGGGACTGGATCCGCTCGCGGGTCGGCTCGTTCCCGTGGGTGACCAGGAAGGGCTGCACGGCCCGGTAGGCCTTGAAGAACGGCTCCATGTCGACGATGAGGTCCTTGAGCAGTGGCAGGCCCTTGATGGGCTCGACGGTGACCTCGTTCTTCTTGTCCCCGAGCAGGTCCTTGACCAGCACCTTGCAGCACAGCCGGTTGCGGCCGTTGATCCGCATGGCGTCCGACCCGCACACGCCGTGGGCGCAGGAGCGCCGGAAGGTGAGACTGCCGTCCACGTAGCCCTTGATGTAGTGCAGGACGTTGAGCAAGCGGTCGGCCGGCAGGGCCGGGACGCGGTAGGTCTCCATGTGCGGGACGTCGTCGACCTCGGGGTCGAAGCGCTGGATGTTCACCGTCAGCATCACCGAACCCTCCGGGATGGACGTGCTGCTGTCCTCCCGGTCGATCATGCCTTCGGTGCTGTCGACCA
The DNA here is from genome assembly GCF_030811475.1 of Nakamurella flavida. Classification (NCBI taxonomy): domain Bacteria; kingdom Bacillati; phylum Actinomycetota; class Actinomycetes; order Nakamurellales; family Nakamurellaceae; genus Nakamurella; species Nakamurella flavida. Next base: position 1,560,375 of record NZ_JAUSQV010000001.1, on the reverse strand, counting down.
TCTCGGTGGTGCTCATCAGTACTTGCGCTCCATGGGCTGGTAACGGGTCTGCACGACCGGCTTGTAGTCGAGGCGGATCTCCGCACCCTCCCGGTAGGCCATCGTGTGGCGCATCCAGTTGGTGTCGTCCCGGTTGGGGTAGTCCTCCCGGGAGTGCCCGCCGCGCGACTCCGTGCGGACCAGGGCCCCGACGACCAGCACCTCGGCCAGGTCGAGCAGGAAGCCCAGTTCGACTGCCTCGAGCAGGTCGGTGTTGTACCGCAGGCCCTTGTCCTGCACCGAGACGTTCGCGTAGCGCTCCTTGAGCAGCTTCACGTCGTCCAGGGCCTCCTTGAGGGTGGCCTCCGTGCGGAACACCGCGGCGTTGATGTCCATGGTGTTCTGCAGGATGGTGCGCAGCTCGGCCACCCGCTCGGTGCCGGTGGAGTTGCGGATGCTCTCGATCATGAACACCGTCTTGGCGGCCGGATCGGCCGGGTCGTCGGCGATGACCGTCTCCGCGTCGGCGGCGTAGGCGGCCGCGGCCAGCCCGGCCCGGCGACCGAACACGTTGATGTCCAGCAGGGAGTTGGTGCCCAGCCGGTTGGAGCCGTGCACCGACACGCAGGCGCACTCGCCGGCCGCGTACAGCCCGTGCACGACGTCGGTGTTGTTGGCCAACACCTGCCCGTCGATGGTGGTGGGGATGCCGCCCATGACGTAGTGGCACGTGGGGAAGACGGGGACCGGCTCCTCCAGCGGCTCGACACCCAGGTAGGTGCGGGAGAACTCCGCGATGTCCGGGAGCTTGGTCTCCAGCACCTCCTTGCCGAGGTGGGTGACGTCCAGCAGCACGTAGTCCTTGTTCGGACCGGCACCGCGGCCCTCGCGGACCTCCTGGACCATCGACCGGGCGACGATGTCGCGGGGCGCGAGGTCCTTGATGGTCGGCGCGTACCGTTCCATGAAGCGCTCGCCGTCGGCGTTGCGCAGGATGCCGCCCTCGCCGCGGACGGCCTCGGAGATGAGGATGCCCAACCCGGCGAGGCCTGTCGGGTGGAACTGGAAGAACTCCATGTCCTCCAGCGGCAGCCCGTTGCGCAGCACGATCCCCATGCCGTCGCCGGTCAGGGTGTGCGCGTTGGACGTGGTCTTGAAGATCTTGCCGGCGCCACCGGTGGCCAGCACGATCGACTTGGCCGAGAAGACGTGGATCTCGCCGGTGGCCAGCTCGTAGGCCACCGCCCCGGTGCAGACCTTGCCGTCGGGGCCGTCGGTCAGCATCAGGTCGAGCACGTAGAACTCGTTGAAGAACTCGATGCCCAGCTTGACGCAGTTCTGGTAGAGCGTCTGCAGGATCATGTGCCCGGTGCGGTCGGCCGCGTAGCAGGCCCGGCGGACGGCGGCCTCGCCGTGGTTGCGGGTGTGCCCGCCGAAGCGGCGCTGGTCGATGCGACCCTCGGGCGTCCGGTTGAACGGCAGGCCCATCTTCTCCAGGTCGAGCACCGCGTCGATGGCCTCGCGGCACATCACCTCGGCGGCGTCCTGGTCGACCAGGTAGTCACCGCCCTTGACGGTGTCGAAGGTGTGCCACTCCCAGTTGTCGTCCTCGACGTTGGCCAGGGCCGCGCACATGCCGCCCTGGGCCGCGCCGGTGTGCGACCGGGTCGGGTACAGCTTGGTCAGCACGGCGGTGCGGGCGCGGGGACCGGACTCGATGGCCGCCCGCATCCCGGCTCCGCCGGCGCCGACGATCAGGACGTCGTAACGATGGAATTGCATGGCGCTCCTCAGTTCCCGATGCTCGGGTCGAAGGTGAAGATCACGAAGCTGCCCAACCCCAGGGTCAGCACGACGGAGGCGCCCAGCAGCATCTGCAGCCAGAAACGGGTTCCGTCCTTGCGGGCGTAGTCGTTGATGATCGTGCGCAGGCCGTTGGCTCCGTGCAGCTCGGCGAGCCACAGCATCGTCAGGTCCCACATCTGCCAGAACGGTGATGCCCACCGACCGGCGACGAAGCCCCAGTTGATGCGGTGCACCCCGCCGTCCAGGATGTTCATGATCAGCAGGTGGCCGAGCACCAGGACGACCAGCACGATGCCGGACAGGCGCATGAACAGCCAGGAGTACATCTCGAAGTTGCTGCGGCGGCCGGCAACCCGCTTGCGGGGCGCCCGGGGGGCCGCGATGCTGCGGTTGGCGGCGGCGGACTCGGCGGCGGTGGTCACGCTTCCCCTCCGAACATGGTGCGGACGGTGCGCTCCAGCATGAAGTACACGCCGGGCACCATCACGACGACCCAGATGGCCAGTTCGGCCCAGAGCATCTGCCGCTGGAAGCGCGGACCCTTGGCCCAGAAGTCGATCAGCATGATCCGGATGCCGTTGAGCGCGTGGTAGAGCACCGCGCCGACGAGGCCGACCTCGAGCAGGTTGACGATCGGGTTCTTGTACGTCTCGATGATGAGGTTGTACGACTCCGGCGAGACCCGGACCAGCGAGGTGTCCAGGACGTGCGCGAACAGGAAGAAGAAGGTGGCCACGCCGGTGATCCGGTGGGCGACCCACGACCACATGCCCACGTCACCGCGGTAGACCGAACCCCGGCGGGGTTTGGGAAGACGCTGGCCAGGGCGCAGCGCTGTGGATGAGGACATGTTCGGGAACGACCTCCGGCATCGGCGGCGGTGTCCGGTCCGGACCCCGTAGGACCAGTACCGCTCCACGGCTGCCCACAGATGAGGGACGGCGCACGGCACGGGCGGCTGGGCTGATCGGCAGGGGGCGGATCGGGCGGTTGGAGAACTGTCTCCGATGCTAACCCTGGGTTCACATGTCCCGCGCATCCGCCTGTTGTGACCTGACGGACAACGCCCAGATCAGGGCCCTGGGCGGACCGCCCGGGGCGCTCCCGGCGCAGGTCGCGCCGGGCGCGGGACGGTGACCCAGGGGGGCCGTCCGGACGCCGTCCGCGACCGGATGCGGATGGCAGGCCACGATTCGGTCACGGACCCGGGGAGGGGTCGCCACCGGAGATACCCCCGGGTAGCGTCCCGTCGATCCGCACCCGTCGCTGCCGACGATGACTTCCGCCGGACGATCTCCATCCGATCGCCGGCATGGTCCTCCCCCCGCGGACGCCCCGCCGGCCTCCGGGCCGGGCGGCGTGCGGTGGGCTCGAGTCGGCGTTCCGGGTACCAGAGAGTCAACGAAGGGAAGTACAGACGTGCGTCGAGCTCATCATCTGAAGCTCATCGCCGGGCTGCTGGCGACCGGTCTGGTCGTCACCGCCTGTGGGTCGAGCGGCACCGCCGCGACCTCGGCGACGTCCGCGGCCAGCAGTGCGGCGAGCAGTGCCACCTCGGCCATGGGCTCCGGGATGTCCTCCAGCAGCGCCGCCACCTCCGGCTCCGCCACTGGTTCGGCCAGTGGTTCGGCGACCGGCTCGGCGTCCTCGTCGGCCGTCGAGTCGTTCCCGGCCATCACCGGGGACGCGGCGAGCGTCAAGCTCGGCATGGCCTACGACGGCCCCAAGGGCGATCAGTCCTTCACCGACTCCGCCGCCCGTGGTGTCGAGGCCGCCACGGCCGAGGGGGTGGAGCTCGTCGCCGAGCTGGCCGCCACCGTCGGGGAGCCCGAGTCGGCCAAGACCGACCGGCTCAGCCAGCTGGCCGACCAGGGCGCCAACACGATCATCGCCGTGGGCTTCGACTACGCCACCGCCATGGGCCAGGTCGCCGCGGCCTACCCCGAGGTGCACTTCGCCATCGTCGACGACTCCTCGCTGGCCGACGTGGCCAACGTGGCCTCGCTGACCTTCGCCGCCGAGCAGGGCTCGTTCCTGGTCGGCGCGGCCGCCGCGCTCAAGTCCGAGGCCGGTCACATCGGCTTCATCGGTGGCGTCAACACCCCGCTCATCCAGAGCTTCGAGGCGGGCTACGACGCCGGCGCGAAGGCCGTCAAGGCCGACATCCAGATCGACGCCACCTACATCACCGAGCCGCCGGACTTCAGCGGCTTCAACGCCCCCGACAAGGGCGAGACGATCGCCAACGGCCAGTACTCCGGCGGCGCGGACATCGTCTACTCCGCCGCGGGCGGGTCGGGCACCGGTGTGTTCAAGGCGGCCAAGGCCGCCGGCAAGCTCGCCATCGGCGTCGACTCCGACCAGTACAACCTGCCGACGCTGGCCGACGTCAAGGACGTCATCCTGACCTCCGCGGTCAAGAACGTCGACGTCGCCGTCTACGCGATGATCGCGTCGGTCGCCGACGGCAGCCCGCTGACCGGCACCCAGGTCTACGACCTGTCCAACGGCGGCGTCGGCTACGCCACCTCCGGCGGCTTCGTGGACGACATCGCCACCCAGCTCGAGGACTACAAGGCGAAGATCATCTCGGGTGAGATCACGGTCCCCTCGACCCTGAGCTGACACCCGGTCACACCGATCAGGGTCCGGCGACACCGCGCACCGCGCGGGTCGCCGGACCCTGATGGTGTTTCATCGGTGAGTTCCCCTGGGCAACCCCTGCGGACCGGTCGACGACGCCCGGTCCCGACCCCCCGAACGGGCGAGGATCGGACGACACGTGAGCGCACAACCAGCACAGGCCGCCCCCGACGCGGGGGCGCCGGCGGTCCGGTTGACCGGCATCACCAAGCGCTACCCGGGTGTGGTGGCCAACTCCGACATCAACCTGACCGTGCGGCGGGCCACCGTGCACGCGCTGGTCGGGGAGAACGGCGCCGGCAAGTCCACCCTGATGAAGACCCTGTTCGGGCTGCACCGCCCCGACGAGGGCACCATCGAGATCGACGGCCGCCCGCAGGAGTTCACCTCCCCGGCCGACGCCATCGCGGCCGGCATCGGCATGGTCCACCAGCACTTCATGCTGGCCGACAACCTCACCGTCTGGGAGAACATCGTCCTGGGGGCCGAGCCGGTCTCCGGCGGGCGGTTGGCCGGGGCACGCGCCCGTGCCCAGATCAGCGAGATCGCCGAGCGGTACGGCCTGGGGATCGATCCGAACGCTCTCGTCGAGGAGCTCGGGGTCGGCGCCCGGCAGCGGGTGGAGATCCTCAAGGTGCTCTACCGCGGCGCCCGCATCCTCATCCTCGACGAGCCCACCGCCGTGCTCGTGCCGCAGGAGGTCGACGAGCTGTTCGGCAACCTCGCCGAGCTCAAGGCCGAGGGCCTGACCATCCTGTTCATCTCCCACAAGCTCGACGAGGTCCGCGCCGTCGCCGACGAGATCACCGTCATCCGCCGCGGCACCACCGTGGGCACCGCCGATCCGCGCACGGTGACCAACCGCCAGCTCGCCGAGATGATGGTCGGCTCCGCGCTGCCCGTCCCCGAGCTGCGGGAGTCCACGGTGACCGACCGGCCCGTGCTCACGCTGACCGGCGTCGGGCTGACCGGCCCGGACGGCCGGGACAGCCTGAGCGAGGTCTCGATGACCATCCGCGCCGGCGAGGTCGTCGGGATCGCCGGGGTCGAGGGCAACGGGCAGGCCGAGCTGGTCGACGCGATCATGGGCATCGAGACGATCACCCGCGGCACGATCACCCTGTCCGGTCAGGACATCTCGACGCTGTCCACCCTCAAGCGCCGGGAGGCCGGCATCGGCTTCATCCCCGAGGACCGGCACCGGCAGGGCCTGCTGCTGGAGGGCTCGCTGTGGGAGAACCGCGCGCTGGGCTTCCAGACCCGCAGGCCGGTGGCCAAGGGTGCGCTGCTGGACCGGGCGGGGACCAAGGCCGACACCCGCCGCATCGTCGAGCAGTTCGACGTCCGCACCCCGGGCATCGACGTCCTGGCCGCGGCACTGTCCGGCGGCAATCAGCAGAAGTTGATCGTCGGGCGCGAGATGAGCGGCGATCCGGTGCTGCTCATCGCCGCGCACCCCACCCGCGGCGTGGACGTCGGCGCCCAGGCCGCGATCTGGGAACATCTGCGCCGGGCACGGGCGGCCGGCCTGGCCGTGCTGCTCATCTCGGCCGACCTCGAGGAGCTCATCGGCATGTCGGACACCCTGACCGTGATCCTGCGCGGACGGCTGGTGGGCACCTACGACCCGGCCACGGTCACCCCCGACGACCTCGGCGTGGCGATGACCGGCGGCCACGAGGCGCAGGTGCAGGCATGAGGTTCTCCTCCCGGCGGCTCGCCCTGGGCGCTGCTGCCCCGGTCGGCGCGCTGATCTTCGCCGCCCTGCTGTCCAGCGTCATCCTGCTGCTCACCCGGCACAGTCCGTTCGAGGCCTTCGGGGCGATGGGCGAGGCGTTCGCCCGGCCCCGGATCCTGGTCGGCACGCTCAACCAGATGGGCTCGTACTACCTGGCCGCCGTCGCGGTGGCCATCGGGTTCAAGATGAACCTGCTCAACATCGGCGTGGACGGCCAGTACCGGCTGGCGGCCATGCTGTCCGCCGCGCTGGCCGGGGCGAGCTTCATGTCCGGGCTGCCCTCGGTCGTGCGGGTCGGCATGACGATCGTCGCGGCCATGATCGTCGGGGCGATCTGGGCCGGCATCGCGGTCTGGCTCAAGGTCACCCGCGGGGTCAGCGAGGTGATCAGCACGATCATGCTCAACGCGATCGCCACGGCGATCGTGGCGTACCTGCTCAGCCCCGGCCGGCTCGCCGTCCAGGAGGGCAACAACCTGGGTACGGCGAAGATCACCGAGGGCGGCACGGTGCCGACCATCGCGGTCACCGGGTCGATCACCCCGATCTACACCCTGACGATCATCGCCGTCATCGTCGGCGTGCTCTACGCGTTCCTGTTGAACCGGACCATCTTCGGGTTCTCCATCAAGGCCACCGGGCTCAACCAGTCCGCCGCCGTGGCCAGCGGGATCAGCGCCAAGAAGATGGCCGTCTCGGCGATGCTGCTGTCCGGTGCGGTCGCCGGGCTGGTCGGCATGCCCGAGCTGCTCAACGGACCCGCCCAGCAGTACTCGATCAACTTCCCGTCCGGCCTGGCCTTCACCGGTATCGCCATCGCCCTGCTGGGCCGCAACCACCCGGTCGGCATGGTGTTCGCCGCGCTGCTCTGGTCGGCGCTCGGCCAGTCGGCCAACGCCCTGCAGGGGGTCGGGGTGCCCAACCAGCTCGTGGTGATCATGCAGGGCACCATCCTGTTGTCCGTGGTCATCGCCTACGAACTCGTCCGGCGCTACCGGGTCAACCTCGAACAACGTGAGGTCGCCCGCGCGCTGACCGCCCCGAGCAAGGAGACGGTGTCGGCATGAGCCTGACCAGTGGAATCGGGGGCCTGCCCGACAGCACCGAGAGCGCGCCCCTGCTGCGGGCGACGAAGTCCACCCGCCGGGGGATGAGCCCGGTGCGCTGGCTGGTCGTCGTGGCCGCGCTGCTCGCCGTCATCTCGCTGGTGCGGCTGTTGACCGGGGCGAACAACCTGACCTCGGTGGGCGCCATCCAGGCCGCGATCACCGCCGCCGTGCCGATCGCGCTGGCCGGTCTGTCCGGGCTGTGGTCCGAACGGGCCGGCGTGGTGAACATCGGGCTCGAGGGGATGATGGTGCTCGGCACCTTCGGGGCCGGCTGGATCGGGTGGCAGTACGGGCCGTGGGCCGGAGTCGTGGCCGGGGTGCTGTGCGGTGTGCTCGGTGGATTGCTGCTGGGCCTGGCCACCATCACCTTCGGCGTGGACCACATCATCGCCGGTGTCGCGATCTCGATCGTGGCCCCGGGACTCGCGCTCTTCCTGGCCCAACTGCTCTTCGCGACCGCCCCCGGGGGCGGCGAGCAGCAGTCACCGCCCGTGTCGGACGTGTACCGGGTGACGGTGCCCGGCCTGTCGGACTGGCTGGGCGACATCGCCGGCAAGGGCTGGTTCTTCGTCTCCGACCTGGCCGGTGTGCTGGGCGGCCTGACCACCCAGCTGTCCCTGCTGACGGTGCTGGCGATCGTGCTCATCGTGGCGTCGGGGTTCATCCTGTGGCGCACCCGGCTCGGTCTGCGGCTGCGGTCGGTCGGCGAGGCGCCCTACGCCGCCGAGTCCCTGGGCATCGACGTCATCAAGTACAAGTACATCGGCGTCATCGTCTCCGGGGCGCTGTCCGGCCTGGCCGGGGCGTTCCTGGTCGTCGGCCTGAAGTTCGTCAACGGGCAGACCGCCGGCCGCGGGTTCATCGGTCTGGCCTCGCTGATCTTCGGCAACTGGCGACCGGGCGGCATGGCCGCCGGCGCCCTGCTCTTCGGCTACACCGACGGCGTGCAGCTGTTCGACTCCTCCGGCACGGCGATGCACGCCTTCCTGTTGTTGGTGGCGATCGCGCTGGCCGTGGTCGCGCTGATGCAGCTGCGCGAGGGCAATCGGGTGGTGGCCATCGTGTCGCTGGTCATCGCCGCGTTCTCGATCTGGTGGTTCGCCTCCACCGACGCCCTGCCCGGTCAGCTGGTCAAGTCGGCGCCCTACGCGATCACCCTGCTGGTGATGGGCCTGGCCTCGCAACGACTCCGGCCCCCCAAGGCCGATGGCATGACGTACCGGAAGGGCGGGGTGTGATGACGGGGACCGATGGGGGTTCGGCGATCGACTGGGCCGCACTGCGGGAGACCGCGGTGCAGGCGGCGCACCTGGCCTACTGCCCGTACTCCGGGTTGCAGGTGGGTGTGGCCGCGCTGGCCGTCGACGATGCCGGCGCTCTGCGGCTCATCACCGGGTGCAACGTGGAGAACGCGTCCTACGGGCTCGGGCTGTGCGCGGAGTGCGCGTTGGTCGGGCAGCTGCGGCTGACCGGTGGTGGACGGCTCGTCGCGGTCGCCTGCCGGTCGGGCCAGGGTGATCTGCTCATGCCGTGCGGTCGGTGCCGTCAGGTGCTGTACGAGTTCGGCGGCCCGGAGCTTCTGGTGGACACTCCGCAGGGCCCGCAGGACATGACCTGGGTGCTGCCCGAGGCCTTCGGCCCGGAACACCTGCCCGCGTGACCGCCCCCGGTGTGACGGGCCCGCACGGGTCGGTGACCGGGGTCCGGATCTGGGACGGGGAGCGCGATCTCGGCGTCGGCACGGTGAGGTGGGCCGACGGTCTCATCACCGAGGTCACTCCGGGCGGCGGGCCGGAGACCGGGCTGAGCCTGGTGCCGGGGCTCGTCGACACCCACGTGCACCTGCTGGGTTTCGCCGGTGGGCGCGACCGGGTCAAGGGATTCGACACCTTCAGCTGGCCGCTGGTCACCGAGGTCCAGGAGCAGGCGCTGCACGGCGCGGCCAACGCGCAGCGGGCCATGCGGGCCGGGGTCACCACTCTGCGCGATCTCGGTGCGGACGAGACGCAGGCCGGTATCGCCCGGGTCTTCGACGGCGACATCCTGCACGGGCCTCGGCTGCTCGCCTCCGGGCCGGTCGGCATGACGGCCGGGCACCTGGACCTGTTCACCCCCCGTGCGGTCAAGGACCGGCCGCCCACCGCGGACGGCCCGGACGCCTGCCGGGCGCTGGTGCGTCGCTGGGCGCGCGCGGGGCTGACCGGCATCAAGATCTACTCCAGCGGCGGCGTGCTCTCCATGGGCGACAAGGTGGGCTGGCGCAACCACACGCGTGCCGAGCTGGCCGCGACCGTCGACGAGGCGCACGCGCTGGGCATGCGGGTGGCGTGTCACACCCACTCCGCGGAGGGCATCGACATCGCCCTGGCCGAGGGCGTCGACTCCATCGAGCACGGCACCGGGCTGACCGCCGAGCAGGCCGCGCGGATGGCCGGCGGGCCGGTCACCATCGCGCCCACCCTGCTGATCAACGACATGATCGCCCGCGCCGAGGTGCCGGTGAGCGCGGAGGCGCAGGAGATCGCCGCCGCGCTGATGGAGCACCGCGACACGGCCCTGCGGGAGGCGGCGGCGGCCGGGGTGCCGTTCGTCCTGGGCACCGACGCCAACGGCTACTTCCTGGAGTTCGGCGACCAGTGGCGGGAGCTGGTCCGGATGGTCGAGGTGCTCGGGTACGGCCCGGAGCAGGCCCTCCGGGCGGGGACTTCGGTCGCCGCGCGGGCTCTCGGGCTCGAGTCGGTCACCGGTTCGGTGCGGCCGGGCCTCGGTGCCGACCTGGTGCTGATGCGCGGCCGACCGTGGGAGCGCGCGGCCGACCTGCGGGTCGAGGACGTGGCCGCGGTGGTCTGCCGGGGCCGGCTCGCCTCGGGCGCCCTGCCGGGCTGAGCGGCGCGCCGATCGTCAGGTCAGCGGGATCCGGTGGCGCGCAGCACGAACGCCGGCGACGACCAGTAGTCGCAGAGTCGCTCCACCCGGACGTCGGTGAACCCGGCGTCGGTGACCTGCTGCGCCCAGTGCGCGGCGGGGTGCTCCCAGTTGGTGCGGGCGGTGGACGGGTCGGCGGGGGCGATCTGGCCGAGCAGCACCGGCACCAGGAAGCCCTGGGCGACCAGGGCCCGGTCGGCGTCGTACTCGGCCAGTCCGCGTTCCCACCGCTCGGCCCGGTCCCGCAGGTGCGCATCGGACCCGGCCGGCGGGTGGTCGACGTCGAAGTCCACGACGACGAGCTCGCCCACCCGGGGAGCCAGCGCCCGGAGGCATGCGGCCCGCTCGTCCGGTTCGACCGACTGGAGGGCGAAGGTCGACTGGGCCAGATCCCAGGTCACGTCGGCGGTGTCGGGATCGGCCAGGGCCTCGGTGAGTCCCTGTGCCGCGGCGCGGACCGGTAGATCGGGGAAGCGCAGCGAGAGGTCGTTCCGGCAGGCCCGCAGCAGCGCCTCGGACGGTTCCACGAGGTCGACGCGGTCGGGGGCGGCGTCGCCGGCCTGCAGCAGGGCGGGAACCAGGGCGCGGCCGTCGCCGCACCCGATGTCCAGCAGGGTCCCGGACCGGTACGAGCCGGCCAGGACGTCGACGGTGCGGTCGTACAGCTCGATGTTGCCGCCGCCGCGGACGAACGCCTGGAACGCGGCGGGGGAGTCGTACACCGGCTCGTCGGCGGGCCGCAGCAGGTGGTCGGCCAGCGCGCGGCCCAGCAACGACCGGTCCTGCACGGAGCGGGCGTGCTCGAGCGCGGCCTCCCGGTCGCCGTCCCGGACCGAGCGCAGGGCGTCGACCAGGGTGTCGAGGGTGGCGGCGGGCAGCTCGGTCACAGGTGGTCTCCTCGGGGCGGGCGTCTCCGGCCGCACCAGCATGCCCGGCGGGAGATCAGGTCAGGACGGCGGTCATCCGGATGGAGACGAGCAGCCCCGGGATCTCGGCGCCGAGCTTGGCGGCGTACCGGGCCGGGGGGTCCGTCGGGAACCACTGCGCGTACTCCTCGTTCATGCCGGCGAAGTCCCCCGGGTCGGCGAGGAGCACGCCCACCTCCACCACGTCGGCGAGGCCACCGCCGCCGGCCTGCAGGATGGCCGCGCAGTTGGCGAGTGCCTGGCGGGTCTGCGCGCCGATCCCGTCCGGCAACGTGCCCGTGCCGACGTCGAGGCCGGTCGTCCCGGAGACGAAGACCTGCGCCCCCACCTTGACCGCCTGGCTGTACAGCGGCGAACGCGGCGCCTGCGGGGTGGTGATGATCTCTCGCGCCATGCCGGCCTCCCGGGTGCTCACCGGCATCCTCGTCGTGGCCCGGTCCGACGACAAGGGGCCGCCCGGCTCGGCGTCGGACGTCCGGCCGTCATGTGCGCCCGTTACCGTTCCGCACCATGCCCCGAGACGAGAAGGACGGCCGCACGATGACCGCTGAGACGACCTCCGCCGCCGCCGCCACCCCGCAGGCCGATCTGCTGATCAGCGACGTGACCGCGCTGGTGCACGGCCCGGACGGCGCCGTGGACTTCCTGCCCGGTGCCGGCATCGTCGTCCGGGACGGACTGATCGAGACGGTCGCGCCGATGGGGGAGCTGGCCGGGGTGCGGGCCGCCCGCACCATCGCGGGGCACGGCCAGGTGGCCATGCCCGGGTTCATCAACTGCCATACGCACAGCCCGATGGTGATGTTCCGCGGGGCGGCGGAGGACGTCAGCGTCGTCGACTGGTTCAACAAGAAGGTCTGGCCGATGGAGGTCAACCTGACGCCGAACGACGTCGAGCTGGCCGCCCGGCTGGCCTGCGCCGAGATGATCGCCGCCGGCGTCACCACCTTCGCCGACCACTACTTCTCGATGGACCGGGTGGCCACCGCGGTCGACGAGAGCGGCCTGCGCGCCAACCTGGGCTGGACCTTCTTCTCCTCCGAGGGCCCGGCCGGCCTGGCCCGTTCGGCCGACTTCGCCCGCGAGTACCGCGGTGCCGCGGGTGGTCGCATCACCACCGCGCTGGCCCCGCACGGCGCGTACACCGTGGACGACGACGATCTGCGTGCCACCGCCCGCATCGCCCAGGACGAGGACATCCTCGTGCACATCCACGCGGCGGAGTCCCGCGCGGAGACCCGGACCAGCCGGGGGAACCGCGGGCTCACCCCCATCGGGGTGCTCGACCACACCGGTCTGCTGGAGGGCCGGGTGCTCATCGCGCACGGCCGCGGCGTCGTCCAGGAGGACCTGCCGTTGCTGGCCCGCGCGCAGGGCCGGGTCGGGGTGGGCAGTGCCCCCAAGGGCTATCTGAAGAACGGCACCGAGACCACCGCGGTGCGCAGCCTGGTCTCGGCCGGGGTCGCCGTCGGGCTGGCCACCGACGGTGCCGCGTCGAACAACACCCTGGACGTGTGGGAGAGCCTGCTCTTCACCTGCCTGGTGCAGAAGGCCGTCGAGGAGGACGAGCTCTGGATGACCGCCCGGCAGGGGTTGCACCACGCCACGCTGCAGAGCGCGGCGGCGGTGGGCCTGGCCGGCCAGGTGGGGTCGTTGGCCCCCGGGCACCAGGCCGACATCATCCTGGTCGACCTGTCCGGCCCGCACACCCAACCCATCCACGATCTGGCCTCGACGCTCGTGTTCAGCGCCCGGTCGGCCGACATCAGCACGACCATCGTGGCCGGCCAGGTGCTGATGGAGGGCCGACGGCTGCTCACCGTGGACGTCCCCGCGGTGGCGCAGGCCCTGGCACCCCGGCTGGCCGCGCTGACCGACGTCTCGCACGGCCGCAGCATCCAGGACTACGCCGCCCACCCGTGAGCCCGGGTCAGCCCCCGGACGCCCGATCCCCGTCGACGCGGGACACGAAGGCGCGCACCAGCTCCGCGGCCGCGGCGGACAGTCGCTCGAGCAGGGCCTCGCCCTTCTCGGCGGTGGCCGCCGTCGGGTCGCCGAACACCCCGGTCACCGACAGCTCGTGCAGCCCGATCTGCAGCGCGGGGAACACCGCCGGGTACTCCGGGTACTCGGCGACGGCGGTGTCCATCCGCACGTCGTCCGGGGTGAGCGCGAGCATGATCGAGGTCTCGAACTCGTCTGCGTGCCGCAGCCCGTACCCGGCCGGTTCGCTGGTCAGCGCCGCGTCCGCGGCCTCGGCCATCCCGGGGTAGTTGATGACCAGGACGGGGAAGTCCCAGCGCTGCACGGATTCCCGGGCCGCGACCCGCAGCGGCGCCTGGTTCCCGAAGTCGCCGTTCACGACGACCAGGCAGCGCGCACCCTGTCGGTGCAGGGCGGCGGCGAGATCCAGCGCGATCGCCCGGACGGTGTCGAACGACAGGGTCAGCGTGCCCGGGAAACCGTCGTTGTCGGTGGTCTGCCCGTACTCCACGGGCGGCAGCACCAGGGTGTCCACCTCGCCGTGCAGGACCGTCGCCAGCCGCCGGGTGAGCCCCTGGGCCATGACGGTGTCGGTGGACAGCGGCAGGTGCGGACCGTGCTGCTCGTACGCGCCGAACGGCAGCAGCGGGACGGCCCCGGCGGCGAGCCGGTCGCCGAACCGCTTCCAGGACAGGCTGTCCGGACCGGCCGCGCTCATGCCAGCAGGGCGGCGATCGCCCACCCGGTCATCTGCTCGAAGCACGTCTCGCGCTCGTCGGCCGTCATCTTCTCCTCGCGGCTGAGGTGATCGGTGATGGTGGCCAGGGTCAGCGCCTCGCGACCGTGCTCGGCCGCCACCCCGTAGAGCGCCGCCGCCTCCATCTCCACGGCCAGTGTGCCGTGCGCGAGGAGCGCGGCCATGGTGTCCGGCCGGTTGCCGTAGAACGCGTCCGAGCTGAAGATCGGCCCGACCCGCGGGGTGACGCCGGCGGCCCGGGCGGCCTGCACGGCGGCCGCCAGCAGCTCGAAGGACGGGGCGTGCGAGTAGTGCACGCCGGGCACCCGGTTGGCCAACGCGGAGTCGGTGTGCGCGGCCGAGCCGATGACGACCTCGCCGAGGGTCAGATCGTCGGCGATCGCGCCGGCGGTGCCGACCCGGATGATGCGCTGCACGTCGTAGAAGCGGTACAGCTCGGTGGCGTAGATGCTGATGGACGGCTGTCCCATGCCCGAGGCCACCGCCGAGATCGGTGTGCCCCGGTAGGTGCCGGTCCAGCCCTCGATGCCGCGGACCTCGGTGACCAGGCGGGCTTCGTCGAAGAAGGCGGTGGCGATCCGCCGGGCCCGGCGCGGGTCGCCGGGCATCAGGACCAGGGGGGCGATCTCGCCCGGGGCAGCGCTCAGGTGGGGGGTGCTCATGGCCGCATTCTCTCCCGGCGCGGACCCGTCACGACTCCGGCGGCCGCCCGCGCCGCGTCGCCGCCCGCACCCGGCTACCGTCGTCGCCAGGCCGGGGGAGGTGCCCGGCCGGAAGGAGTCGCCGTGTCCGAGACGCCCGGAGCCACCGGTCCGATCACCGCTGTGCAGGTCATCGCGACCAAACGGGACGGCGGCGTGCTGTCCGACGCGCAGATCGACTGGGTCATCGACGGCTACACCCGGGGTGTGGTCGCCGAGGAGCAGATGGCCGCCCTGGCCATGGCCGTCTATCTGAACGGCATGCAGATCGGCGAGATCGGCCGCTGGACCGACGCGATGATCGCCTCCGGGGTGCGGCTGGATCTCTCGGGCGTGGGCCGGCCGACCGTGGACAAGCACTCGACCGGCGGGGTCGGCGACAAGGTCTCCCTGCCGCTGGTCCCGCTGGTCGCCGCGTGCGGGGCGGCGGTTCCACAGCTGTCCGGGCGGGGGCTGGGGCACACCGGCGGGACGCTGGACAAGATGGAGGCGATCCCCGGCTGGCAGCCGCTGCTCACCCCGGATGCGTTCACCGCGATGCTGCGTGACGTCGGCGGGGTCATCTGCGCCGCGTCGGCCGATCTCGTCCCGGCCGACCGCAAGCTCTACGCGCTGCGCGATGTCACCGGCACCGTGGCGTCCATCCCGCTGATCGCCGCGTCCATCATGAGCAAGAAGATCGCCGAGGGCACCGACGCGCTGGTGCTGGACGTGAAGGTCGGGTCGGGCGCGTTCATGACCGATCTCTCCGCGGCGGCCGAGTTGGCCCGCACCATGGTCGGTCTCGGGCAGGCGCACGGGGTGCGGACGTCCGCACTGCTGACCGACATGTCTTCTCCGATCGGGGTGGCCGTGGGCAACGCGGTCGAGGTGGCCGAGTCGGTCGAGGTGCTCGCCGGCGGCGGGCCGGCGGACCTGGTCGAGCTGACCCTGGCCCTGGCCCGGGAGATGGTGCAGCTGGCCGGCCTGGACGCCGACCCGGCGGAGGTGCTCGCCTCCGGGCGGGCGATGGACACCTGGCGCGCCGTCGTCCGCGGGCAGGGCGGCGACCCGGACGCCCCGCTGCCCACCCCCCGCGAGCGGCACCAGGTCCGCGCGACCGATTCCGGCCTGGTCCGCACCGTGGACGCTCGCGCCGTGGGCGAGGCCGCCTGGCTGCTCGGCGCCGGGCGTGCCCGCAAGGAGGACCCGGTGCAGGCCGCCGCCGGGCTGCTCTGCCACGTCCGGCCGGGGGACACCGTCGAGGTCGGTCAGGTCCTGTTCGAGCTGCACACCGACACTCCGGCGGCGTTCCCCGCCGCGCTGACCGCGCTCGACCGGGCGGTGGGACTGGCCGAGCCGGGCACCCCGGTCACCCCGTCGTCCCGGATCCTGCAGGTCATCCGGGAGCCGCTGGACTTCGTGCTGGGCTGACCCGCCGACGACGTACCCGGGGCGGACCCGGGGGTGGGTACCGTCCGGGGATGCCTGCACCGTTGACCTCCGAGACCATCCGCAGCGCCCCCAAGGTGCTGCTGCACGACCACCTCGACGGCGGCCTGCGTGCCGCGACGCTGATCGACCTGGCCGAGCAGACCGGCTACCGGGACCTGCCCACCACCGACGTCGCCGACCTGGCCCGCTGGTTCAGCGAGTCCGCCTACAGCGGTTCGCTCGAGCGCTACCTGGAGACGTTCACCCACACCGTCGGGGTCATGCAGACCCGGGAGGCGCTGATCCGGGTGGCCTCCGAGTGCGCGCAGGACCTGGCCGCGGACGGCGTCGTCTACGCCGAGGTGCGCTTCGCCCCCGAACTGCACGTGGAGCAGGGCCTCTCGCTGGCCGAGACGGTGCAGGCCGTGCTCGACGGCTTCCGGGCCGGCTCGGCGGTCGCCGCCGACCGCGGCGAGTTCATCCGGGTGCGACTGCTGCTCACCGCCATGCGGCACGCCGCCCGCTCCCGGGAGATCGCCGAACTGGCCGTGCAGTTCCGCGACCAGGAGGTCGCCGGGTTCGACATCGCCGGCGCCGAGGCGGGTTTCCCGCCCACCCGCCACCTGGACGCGTTCGAGTACCTGCGCCGGGAGAACGCCCACTTCACCATCCACGCCGGTGAGGCCTTCGGGTTGCCGTCGATCTGGGAGGCGATCCAGTGGTGCGGGGCCGACCGGCTCGGCCACGGCGTCCGCATCGTCGACGACATCTCGTTCGACCGCGCCGGCGAGCCCGTGCTCGGCCGGCTGGCCCAATACGTCCGGGACCGACGGATCCCGTTGGAGATGGCGCCCACCTCCAACGTGCAGACGGGAGCGGCGGCGTCCATCGCCGAGCACCCGATCGGCCTGCTCGCCCGGCTGCAGTTCCGGGTCACCGTCAACACCGACAACCGGCTGATGTCCGGCTGCACGATGACCAGCGAGATGACTGCCCTGGCGCAGGCTTTCGACTACGGCTGGGACCGCCTGCAGTGGTTCACCGTCAATGCGATGAAGTCCGCCTTCCTGCCGTTCGACGAACGCCTGGAGATCATCGAGACGGTGATCAAACCCGGCTACCGGCGGCTGCTCGAGCAGGGCTGACCCTGCCCGGCCCGGGCTGTCGGCGTGCGCGGGACCGGCCGGCAGGACGGGCTACCGGACGCCGGTGCGGCGCCGCTGTCACCGCCCGCCGGTGGTGGGCCTGTCCGGCGCGACCGGATCGGGGAGAGCGTCGAACCAGCCCAGCACGGCGGCTTCGTAACGTTCGCCGAAGTCCAGGGTGATCAGGTCCCGCGCGCGGGCTCCTGCGGCGACAGCCTGCCCGTGCTGCCGGCGGTAGTCGTCCAGTCGGGCCTGGTGGATGGCCCGGTGATCGGCGAGGTGGGCGGCCAGGCGTTCGGGCGGCAGGTGGTCGGCGAAGGCGAGCGTGAGCAGGAGGGGATAGCGGATCTGCTCCTCGCCGGGGGGCCGGGAGATCCAGTCGCGGAAGGCTTCCCGGCCGAGGTCGGTCAGCGCGTAGGCCCGGCGCTCCCGGGGCCCGGTCTCCTGGACGGTGATCAGACCGTCGTCGGCCATGCCCGTGAGTTCGCGGTAGACCTGGCTACGGGTCAGGCTCCAGAAGTCCCCGATGCGGTGCTGGGCGGTGGCCACCAGGTCCCAACCGGACTGCGGGCCGTCGTGCAGGAACCCCAGCAGCGATCCCACCGTCGCATTGACCGCTCGCATGCCATCCCCTCGCCCTCTTGACGTTCCATTGTGGAACGTTCACCATGGTGGCACAACAGTCCACTATGGAAGGTGTGCCATGCTCGGTGCCGTCCTCGCCCTGCACATCGCGGCCGGCGTCGTCGGCCTGCTCCTGGGGGCCGTGGTACTCACCGCACCCAAGCGGGCCGGTCGCCATGTCGTCGCCGGCCGCGCGTACCAGGGGGCTGTGGCCCTGATGACCGGCACCGCGCTCGCCCTGGTCGTCTCCGACCCCGGTCGGCTGTGGGGGCTGGGCATCATCGCCGTGGCCACCGAGGCCAGTGCTCTGGCCGGGTGGGTGGCCCGTCGCCGTCACCGACCGGGGTGGGTGGTCCGGCACGTGGTGTTGATGTGCAGCTCGTACATCTCGTTCGTCACCGCGGCCCTGGTCGTCAACTGGGCGAGCCCGCTGGCCTGGGTCGTTCCCACGCTGATCGGTGCGCCGCTCATCGCGCGCACCGTGCGTCGCGTCCGGTCGGCCTCGGGTGGGTCGGGACCGGTGGCGGCCGTCGCGGGCCGGGCGCACCTCTGACCGGTCCCGCCGGGCTCACCGGCCGGGCGTCGGCGATCCCGTGCAGCCGCCCCGGTCGGCGTCCGGGCCGGCACCCACACGGTTCGCCTGCCCCAGGCGGATGACCTCGTCCAGCTTGTCGCGGGTCGCCGTCAGCTCCTCCAGTTGAGCCTGCACGCGGGCACGCTCGGTCAGCAGCTGCTCGTGCATCTTCTCGGTGAGCACGCCGTGCTCCAGACACGGCAGGATCGGCAGGACCGCTCTGCTGCCGAGTCCGGCGGCGTAGAGGGACTGGATGAACCGGACGCGGTCGACGGCCTCGGGCGGGTACCGGCGCTGCCCGCTGGCGCTGCGTTCGGCGACCAGCAGGCCCTGTTCCTCGTAGTACCGCAGCGCCCGCACGCTGACCCCCGACGATGCGGCGACCTCACCGATGCGCATCTGTTCCCCCTCGGCCCGACCGGACTTGCCCCTGACGTCAACGTCAGGTTATAGCGTCCGGCTCATGACAACCGCACTGATCACCGGGGCCAACCGCGGCCTCGGCCGCCACTTCGCCACCGAGCTGCTCGCCCGGGGGGCGACGGTCTACGCCGGAGCCCGTGACCCCGCGACGATCGACCTGCCCGGTGTCCGGCCCCTCGCCCTGGACATCACCGACCCCGACGCCGTCACCGCGGCGGCCGCACTGGCCGGCGACGTCGACCTGCTGATCAACAACGCCGGGATCTCCACCGGCGCACGACTCCTCGGCGACCTGGCGGGCGTGCGTGCCGAGATGGACGTCAACTTCTGGGGGACGCTGGCGATGGTCCGCGCCTTCGCTCCCGTCCTGGCGACCAACGGCGGCGGGCGGATCATCACCATCGCCTCCGCGCTGTCCTGGTTCGCCGCCCCCGGGGCCGGCGCCTACGCGGTTTCCAAGGCGGCGAACTGGAACATGAGCAACGCGCTGCGCCTCGAGCTCGCCGGGCAGGGCACGCAGGTCACCTCCGTGCACCTCGGTCTGGCCGACACCGACATGGCCGAGGGGATCCAGGGCCCCAAGACCGACCCGGCCGTGGTCGCCCGCCGGACGCTGGACGCCGCCGAGGCCGGCGAGATCGAGGTCGTCGTCGACGAGTGGAGCGCGATGGTCAAGGCCTCGCTGGCCCAGGATCCCCGCGCGTTCTACGACCGCTTCCGCACGACCTGACCCGACCGACGTGGTCGGTCGACACGGTCGGCCCCGATCTCCGTGACGGAGGTCGAGGCGCGTCGGCCGGGGCGCCGGCTCAGCTCTCCGGGTCCCACACCAGGGTGGTGGCGAACCGGTCGACGAGCACCGTCCAGGCCGCGGCCTCGTCGTCGTAGGGCGGGGCGGGGGCCATCCGGTCGGGGTCGGCGTCGGTGAGCGACCCGATGAGGTTGCCCAGCGGCGAGGCGCTGGACAGCGCCTCGACGGACTCGGAGTCCCCGCGGGCCTCGGCGGCGTCGGTGAGCAGCTCCACGGCCAGATCGAGCTGCGCGGAGTCGACGGCCTCCGGCCCCTCGGCGAGCTGCTCGGCGACACCGTCCAGCACGTAGGTGTTCTCGCGACCGGCGACCACCGCGGCATCACCGCCGGCGACCGCGTCGCGGATCTCCGGCCAGAAGTTCAGGTCGCTGAGCCGGTGACGCACCTTCGGGTCGGCGATGTGGTTCTCCAGGCCCTCGGCCGTGGAGAACACCAGGATCTCGCCCCCGCGGGACAGGAACAGCGGGTCGTCGTCGAGGTAGCAGCGCAGGGTGTACCCGGTGCGTCCGCCGACGGTCACCTCGACCGGGTCGATACCGGCCTGCTCCCAGAACTCGAGGTCGGGGTCGCGGTCCTCGTCGGCACCGCCGCCGGCCGCGGCCTCCGCGGCGGCCACCGCGGCCAGCACCGCCTGGGCCTCGGCCTGTGCGGTGGCCAGCGCGTCGGCGTCCACGTCGGGGACCTTCACGATGCTGTCCAGGGCGTCGACCACCTCGTCCCACCGGGCGGAGACGACGGTGCCGATCTCGTCCCACAGCTTCTCGCCGACCCGGCCGCCGAAGACCTGCTCGCCGAGCCCGAGCACCGAGAAGCCCTCGGCGGAGTCCAGCACCTCGGTGACGACCTCGAGATCGCAGACGTCGGCGAGGGACCGCAGGATCGCCACCGTGTCGGCCAGCTCGGCCAGGGTCCAGATGTCCGCCGGTTCGGCGACCAGGTCCGGCACCCCGACGATGTCGAAGCGGTGGTCGTCGTCGGGGGAGAGCTCGTCGGTGAGCAGCCGGGTCGCGGTGTCCCACTCGGGGTGGTCCAGCAGGTCGTGCTCGGTGGAGGTGCGGACGAACGCGGCCAGGTGCGCGGTGTCCGGGAAGACGAACAGGTCGTCGCCCGACCCGAGGAAGGCCTCCCATTCCTCGCCGTCCTCGTGCCACCGGGGCGCCCACAGGGTCAGCCCGTTGCCGGCCGTCAACCCCAGCTCGATCGGGATGATGTCGGGGATGCTCTCGGCCACGACGGGGTTCCTCTCGATCGGCACGTGGGGTTCCCCACGAGCGGCGCCAGCCTAACGGCCGGTCGCGAGCGCGCGGGGTCCCCGCGAGCGGCGCTCAGCCTAGCGGCCCGTCATCGGCGACTCCTGCGTACGGGCGGGGCCCCGGACACGGGGCGGGCGGTAATCCGGTGGTGCGGGCGGCGCCCCGGCCGCAGGATGGGCCGGTCGCTCCACGACCGCGTCCCGGCCGGCCGGCCGCGCCTGGTTCACTGGCCGGGACGGCGTCCCCGTCCGCGGTGCCCCGGCACCCTGATCCTCCTGGAGGCCCCCATGACGCATCCGCACGATTCCGACCCCGCCCCGGCCCCGACGGCCGACGCGGACCCGGCGGTCGCGACCGACGAGGTGCCCGTTCCGTCCGCCGACACCCGCTCGGTCTTCGCGGCCGCGCTGGAGAAGAAGAAGGCGGCCGGACAGGCCCGCTCGTCCCACCTCGACGGCCACGGGGTCGACGGCTCGCACACGAACTCCAAGGCCACCCGCCAGTTCCGCCGGAAGTCCGGCGGCGGCGGCTGATCCACCCGGCCCGACCGGTCCGACCGGTCTCACCCCCCGGGCCCGAACAGCCACCGGCGCCAGCCACCCCGACGCGGGGCGGGTGGCGCCGGTTCCGTCCGGGTCACCGGTGGCCGGATCGCCCGGGCCTCCCGCCAGCGGGCCAGCACCGCCTCGATGTCCAGCGGCGGACCGCACAGGAACGCCGAGGTGGGCAGCAGGATCTCCGTCCGGATCCGCCGGTCGAGGTCGGTCAGTTCCCGGCGGACGGCGTCCTCGGAGATGCGGGAGGCCATCCGCTCGTCGAGGGTCTCCACCTCCTTGCGGATGCGCAGCGCCTCGGGGAGGAACTCCGATCCCGGGACGTTCTCCCGCTCGGCGAACTGCTTGATCCACCAGTTCTCGTCGTGCCGACCCGGGGGTGCGGGCGGCAGCGGCTTCCCGGCGCCCGGCAGGTCGTCGAAGGCGCCCCGGGCGGCGGCGTCCCGCAGGACGCCATCCACGTCGCGGCGACGGTGCGGCCCGGCCGAGGGCGTGGTCATCGTGGCCGGGCCGACGCCCGGCCCGCACTGCGGAGTGCCATGATCAGCCGGTCAGCCGCTCGTACACACCGACCTCGGTGCCCGTCCAGAACTCGCCGATGCCGGTGAACGCCGCGCGCACGGTGTCGTGGTTCCAGTCGTCCACCACGTGCACCTCGTGGCAGTTGCCCTCGATCTCGCCCTGCGGGTAGTGGACGATCGGGATGGACAGGTAGACGGCCCGGCGGGCGGCCGCGGCGGCCTTGGCCCAGAGCGCCAGCGCGTCCTCCCGGCTCATGTGCTCGGCCACATCACCCAGGATGACCACGTCGGCCGCCGGGAAGGTCACCTCCCGGGCGTCGCCCACGATCACCTCGTCGTAGTACTCCCGCAGCCGGTAGGTGTGCACGTACGGCTCGTAGATCTCCACGCCGATCAGGTGGTCGACGGCCGGGCCGCGCAGCAGTTTGGCGTAGGTCCCGACGCCCGGGCCGATGTCGAGCACCGTCAGCGGTGCCTCCCGGCCCAGCTCGGCGATCCGCTCGCGGATCCAGTCCTTGCCCTCCGCGGAACTCTGCGGCATGTGTCGAACCTCCAGTGTCGTGCCAGGGTGGGGCGGGGTCGGGCTACTGCTCAGAGGACGACGACGCTGCGCAGGACCTCGCCGCGGTGCATCTTGTCGAACGCGGCCTCGACGTCGCCGATGCCGATCTCCTCGGAGACGAACTTGTCCAGCGGCAGCCGACCCTGCTTGTAGAGGTCGATGAGCACCGGGAAGTCGCGCGAGGGCAGGCAGTCGCCGTACCAGGACGACTTCAACGAGCCGCCGCGGCCGAACACGTCGATGAGCGGGATCTCCAGCGTCATCGTCGGGTTGGGCACGCCGACGAGCACGACGGTGCCGGCCAGATCGCGAAGGTAGAAGGCCTGCTTCCAGGTCTCCGGGCGGCCGACGGCGTCGATGGCCACGTCCACGCCGAAGCCCCCGGTGAGCGCGCGAACCTGCTCGATCACGTCGTCCGCGGGGGCGGCCGGGTCGACCAGCACGGTGTGGGTGGCCCCGAACTCCTTGGCCCAGGCCAACTTCTTCTCGTCGGTGTCGATGGCGATGACGGTGTGCGCGCCGACCAGGGCGGCGCCGGCGATGGCCGCGTCACCGACCCCGCCGCAGCCGATCACGGCGACCGAGTCCCCGCGGGTGACCCCGCCGGTGTTGATGGCCGCGCCGATGCCGGCCATCACGCCGCACCCGAGCAGGCCGGCCGCGGTGGGGGCGGCCGTCGCGTCGACCTTGGTGCACTGCCCCGCGGCGACCAGGGTCAGCTCGGCGAAGGCGCCGATGCCCAGGGCGGGGGACAGCTCGGTGCCGTCCTCCAACGTCATCTTCTGGGTCGCGTTGTGGGTGTTGAAGCAGTACTGCGGGCGACCGCGCAGGCAGGCCCGGCAATGACCGCAGACGGCTCGCCAGTTCAGGATCACGAAGTCGCCGGGCGCCACGTCGACCACGTCGTCGCCGACCGCCTCGACGATGCCGGCGGCCTCGTGGCCGAGCAGGTACGGGTAGTCGTCGCCGATGCCGCCGACCTTGTAGTGCAGATCGGTGTGACAGACCCCGCAGGCCTGCACCCGGACCAACGCCTCGCCCGGGCCCGGATCCGGGACCAGGATCGTGGTCAGCTCGACGGGGGCGTCCTTCGTGCGCGCGATGACGCCCTGCACCTGGTGGACCACGGGGACTCCTTCAGACGGGTGGACGGGCTCGGGTCGGGCGGGCCGGGCGGCCGTGACCCGCCCGGTCCGGCCCCGGATCGCAGGCTAGCCGAGACGCCCGACACCCCGGCCCGGCGCACCTGTGACCGGCGGCCGGGCCGGCCGCGAGGGCTGTGCGGCCGGGGGAGGCTCAGCCCTCGAAGCCGTGGAACTGCATGACGTGCTTGATGCGCGTGTAGTCCTCGAACCCGTACATCGACAGGTCCTTGCCGTAGCCGGACCGCTTGAACCCGCCGTGCGGCATCTCGGCGACCAGCGGGATGTGCGTGTTGATCCAGACGCAGCCGAAGTCCAGCCGCGCCGACATGCGCGCCGCCACACCGACGTCGGAGGTCCACACGGAGGAGGCCAGGCCGTACTGCGAGCCGTTGGCGAAGGCCAGTGCCTCGTTCTCGTCGGCCGCCTTCTGCACGGTGATGACCGGGCCGAACACCTCGGTCTGCACGATCTCGTCGTCCTGGTGCACCCCGGCGACCACCGTGGGCGGGTAGTAGAAACCGGCCCGGTCCAAGGCCGTCCCGCCCGTGGTGACGTCGGCGTTCTGCCGCGCCCGGTCGACCAGCCCGCTGATGTGGCCGAGCTGGTTCGCGTTGTTGATGGAGCCGTAGAGCACGTCGGCGTCGTCGGAGGCGCCGGTGCGGGTGTCCCGGGCCTTGGCGGTCAGGGCGGCGACGAACTCGTCGTAGATGCCGGGCAGGGCGATGACCCGGGTGGCCGCGGTGCAGTCCTGGCCGCCGTTGAAGTAGCCGGCGGTGGCGATGCCCTCGACGGCGGCCTCGATGTCCGCGTCGTCGAACACCACGACCGGGGCCTTGCCGCCAAGTTCCAGGTGGGCGCGGGTGATGTTGCGGGCCGCGGCGGTGGCCACCGCCATGCCCGCCCCGGTGGAGCCGGTGATGGAGACCAGCGCGGGGGTGCGGTGCGAGACCAGGGCCGAACCGGTCTCCCGGTCACCGCAGACCACGTTGACCACGCCGGCCGGGAAGAACTCCTGGGCCGCCCGTCCCAGCCACAGGGTGGACGCCGGGGTGGTGTCCGACGGCTTGATGACGGTGGCGCAGCCGGCGGCCAGCGCCGGCGCCAGCTTCCAGATGGCCATCATCATCGGGTAGTTCCACGGGGCCACCTGGCCGACGACGCCGACGGGTTCCCGGCGCACCGAGCTGGTGTGCCCGCGCAGGTACTCCCCGGTGGACCGGCCCTCGAGGACCCGGGCCGCCCCGGCGAAGAAGCGGACCTGGTCGACCATGGGGCCGATCTCTTCCGACAGGGTCAGCCCGGTCGGCTTACCGGTGTCCCGCACCTCGATCGCGACCAGCTCGTCGGCGTTCGCCTCGATGTGGTCGGCGAAGCGCAGCAGGGCCAGCTGCCGCTCCGACGGGGTCGACCAGCGCCAGGACTCGAAGGCGGTGGCCGCGGCGGCGTAGGCGGCGTCGATGTCCGCCGGGCCGGACAGGGGCGCGGTCGCGTAGACCTCACCCGTGCTCGGGTCCACGACGTCCATCGTCGTCCCGGCGGCGGTGTCGACCTCCTGCCCGCCGACCACGTTGCGCCACTGGGTCCGGTCCGCCTGCACCGCGCTCATCGATCCTCTTCCTGTCCGGGTTTCCCGACCGGTCGAGCGCCCGCCCCGCGGGGCGGGCGTCTCACCGGGCCAGATTGCTGTGCAGCACCTGCACCGGGCACGGGGCCGTGGTCAGCAGGTGCTGGCTGACCGATCCCATCACCAGGCCGCGGAATCCGCCACGGCCCCGCGCCCCGACGACCAGCAGGGCGGCACCGCGGGCCTGCTCGGCGAGCACGGTGCCGGCCCGGCCGCGGGCGTGCCGGTAGTGCACGGTCACGTCGGGGTGGGCGTGGGCGGCGAGGAGCACCGGCGCCCAGAACGTGGCCACCGGGGAGCCGAGCTGCTCGGTGGTCGGGTCCACCTCGACGACCTCGTCGTGTCCGCGTCGCGGCCGCACGTAGACGGCCAGCACGTCGGCCCCGACGGCGGCGGCGTGCCGGAAGGCGGCGGCCGCGGCGGCCGCCGCCTCCACCGATCCGTCGAAGCCCAGCACCACCGTGCTGCCGGGCCGCGGTTCCACCGAGTCGGTCACCGGCACGACCACGACGGGGCAGCGGGCGTACGGCACCACGTGCAGCACGGTGGATCCGACGAGCAGGCCC
Source organism: Nakamurella flavida (assembly GCF_030811475.1). Classification (NCBI taxonomy): domain Bacteria; kingdom Bacillati; phylum Actinomycetota; class Actinomycetes; order Nakamurellales; family Nakamurellaceae; genus Nakamurella; species Nakamurella flavida. Next base: position 1,534,593 of record NZ_JAUSQV010000001.1, on the reverse strand, counting down.
GTGAGGCCCTCCCACCCGTGCGACCCGAGGACGACCAGGTCGGCCCTTTCCGAGGCGGCCAGCAGTGACTGCACCGGCGGATCGGGGTACCGCACGGCGTGGATCTCCAGGTCGGGGTGCCGGTCGCGGGCGGTCTGCACCGCGGTGCGGGTCACCGCGGCGGCGGGGGATCCGGCGCCCAGCCCGGCGGTGCCGTCGGACGCTTCCGCGGACTCGTCGGCGATCGGGTCGAACTCGGCGATGTCGGCGGCATGGTCGGGCTGGGCGACGAGCACGGTCAGCGGCACCGCGAGGGCGGCGGCGGTGTCCGCGGCCCAGTCCAGGGCGGCGCGGTTCGCTGCCGACCCGTCCACCCCGACGACCACACCCGACCGGCGTCCCGGCGGGATCGGCGGGTCGGCCGGATCGGCACTGAGGCTCATGCGTGTCTCCCCACGGTTGGGTCGGCCGGGGCGTCCGGTCGGACGGGCGTCGAGGAGATCGTGCCGGACGGCCCCGGGGCGTCGTGCGACGGGCCGGTCGACCGGGCGGAATCGATCTCCGGGCGTGGCATCGGGGCAGCTGACGATGTCCGGACGGGCGCAGTTTACTGTTCGGGCCACCAGCAGCTCCCGGGCGTGTGCGAGCGGACGTGAGGTCGCGATGACGGATTCTCAGAACGGCGAACCCGGCTCGGCCGCGGCCGCCGCGGGCGGCATCCCGGGGGCCCGGGTGGCCGGGACCGCCGAGGTGGTCGACAAGGGGCTCTCCGGGAATTCCGTCGGCCTCATCGGCGGCATCACCCTGGGCATCTCGTGCGTGGCGCCGGCGTACACGTTGACGGCCACGCTCGGGCTGGTCGCGGTGGTCGCCGGCTTCAAGATGCCGATCGTGTTCATCGCCGGTTTCCTGCCGATGTTCTTCGCCGCGTACGCGTACCGGGAGTTCAACCGGGTCGCCCCGGACTGCGGCACCTCCTTCACCTGGACGACGAAGGCGTTCGGTCCGTACCTGGGCTGGCTGGGCGGGTGGGCGGCGATCCTGGCCACCATCATCGTGCTGGCCAACCTGGCCGGCGTGGCCGTGCAGTTCTTCTACCAACTGCTCGGCGACCTCTTCGGCAGTGAGTCGCTGTCGGCGCTGTGGGAGACCAAGTGGGTCAACGTGCTGACCTGTCTGGTCTTCCTGGCGATCGCCACCGCGGTCGCCTACCGCGGCATCACCACCACCGAGAAGGTGCAGTACATCCTGGTCGGCTTCCAGATGGTGGTGCTGGTGGTCTTCGCGGTGATGGCCATCGCCAAGTCCGGCGGCGGGGTGACCGGCGGCGCGGCGTTCAGCTGGGACTGGTTCAACCCGCTGTCCGGCTTCACCCTGACCGCGTTCATCGCCGGGTTGTCGGCGTCGATCTTCTCGTTCTGGGGCTGGGATTCCGCGCTCACCGTCAACGAGGAGTCCAAGGACGCGGCCCGGACCCCGGGCCGGGCGGCGCTGCTGTGCGTGGTGTCGATCCTGCTGACCTACCTGCTGGTCTCGGTGGCCTCGCTGATGTTCGCCGGCGTCGGGGAGGAGGGCGTCGGGCTGTCCAACCCGGACACCCAGGCGAACGTGTTCGGGGCGCTGGCCGGGCCGGTGATGGGCGAGGGCTGGAAGTTGTTCCTCTTCCTGGCCGTGCTGGCCTCGAGCGCGGCCAGCCTGATGACGACGTTCCTGCCGACCACCCGGACGATGCTCGGCATGGCCGCCTACAGGGCGCTGCCGGCCCGCTTCGCCCAGGTCCACCCGCGCTACCTGACGCCGGGCTACGGCACCGTGGTGGCCGGGCTGGTGGCCGGGGCGTTCTACACGCTGCTGACCATCCTGTCCGAGGACACCCTGACCGACACGATCCTCTCGCTCGGTCTGATGATCTGCTTCTACTACTCGTTGACCGCCCTGGGCTGCGTGTGGTTCTTCCGCAGGGAACTGTTCACCAGCGCGCACAACGTCGTGTTCAAGTTCCTGTTCCCGCTGATCGGCGGGCTGGGCCTGCTCTTCGTCTTCCTGGTCACCCTGCGCGACAGCACCGCCCCGGACTACGGCAGCGGCGAGGTGTTCGGCATCGGCGTGGTCGCCGTCATCGGCGTCGGGCTGCTCGTCCTGGGCGCGGTGCTCATGCTCGTCATGCGGGTCCGTCAACCCGACTTCTTCCTCGGCCGCACCCTGCGCCGGGACACCCCCGCCCTGATCCTGGAGGACTGACCCGCATGGCCCCGCACCCGCTGGAACCGCTGACCGCCGACGAGATCACGGCGAGCACCGCGGCGCTGACCGCCGCCGGGCATGCCGGACCGTCCCATCGGTTCGCCTCCATCGCCCTGCTGGAACCGCCGAAGGCCGACCTGTTGGCCTGGGAGCTCGCCGGTCGGTCCGGTCCTGCGCCCGCCCGGCGCAGCAAGAGCGTGCTGTGGGACCGGGCGGACAACCGCGCGTACGAGGCGGTCGTGGAGCTGGGCGGCGCGCGGGCCGACGGCGGCGCGGCGGTCGTCTCCGTCGACCACGTCCCCGGGGTGACCCCCAACTTCACGGTCGACGAGTGGCACGACTGCGAGACCGCGATGAAGGCGGATCCGACCGTGGTGGCCGCGCTGGCCCAGCGGGGCATCACCGACCTGGACCTCGTGCTGATCGATGTGTGGACCTACGGGCTGGCCCTCATGCCGGAGCGGTACCGGGACCGTCGGCTCGGCTGGGCCGACATCTGGCTGCGGGAGACCCCGGGCTCGAACCCCTACGCCCACCTCGTCCCCGGGCTCAAGCTCATCGTCGACATGAACACCATGACCCTGCTCGAGCTGGACGAGCAGCCGGGCGAGATCGCCACCCAGGCCCCGGTGATGGGGGAGTACATGCCTGGCAAGGTGCCCGGGCAGGAGCTGCGCACCGACATCGCCCCGCTGCACATCACCCAGCCGGACGGCGTCTCCTTCACTCTCGACGGGCACGAGCTGAGCTGGCAGAACTGGCGGGTGCGCATCGGCTTCACCCCCCGCGAGGGGCTGGTCCTGCACCAGCTGCGCTACGACGACCACGGCACGGAGCGGCAGATCGCCCACCGCATCTCCTTCAGCGAAATGGTGGTGCCCTACCGGGACTCCTCGTTCGACCACTACCGGCGCACCGCCTACGACATCGGCGAGTGGGGTCTGGGCTACATGACGACCTCGCTGAGCCTGGGCTGCGACTGCCTGGGCGAGATCCGCTACCTGGACGCCACCCTCAGCGACAGCGCGGGCGAGCCGTTCGCCATCGACAACGCGATCTGCCTGCACGAGGAGGACAACGCCGTCCTGTGGAAGCACGTGGACGGGCTGTCCGGCGCCGAGGTGCGCCGTATGCGGCGCATGGTCATCTCCTGCCACGCCACCGTGGCGAACTACGAGTACCTCATCTACTGGCGGCTCTACCAGGACGGCAACATCGAGTGCGAGGTGCGGGCCACCGGGATCATGGTGACCACCCCGATCCCGGAGGGCGCCCCCACCCCGGCCACCGGCACCCTGGTCGACCAGCGCACCTACGCCCCGTTCCACCAGCACTTCCTGGTCGCGCGCCTGGACCTGGACATCGACGGCCAGGCCAACCAGGTGCACGAGATCGACTCCGTCGTCCCGCCGATCGGGCCGGACAACCCGTACGGGCTGAACCTGACCACCCGGGCCACCCCGATCGCGGACGAGTCGATGGCCGGGCGGGACTACGAGTGGTCCACCCAGCGCAGCTGGAAGGTGCTGAACACCGGGAAGCGGAACGTGGTCGGCAGCCCGGTCGCCTACAAACTGGTGCCCACCGGCAGCTTCCCGGCGATGATGGATCCCGCCGCGCCGCAGTACCTGCGGGCACCGGTGATCGGGCACACCCTCTGGGTGACCCGGCAGCACGACGACGAGCTCTTCCCGTGCGGGGACTACCCGACCCAGAGCGAGGCCGACGACGGGATGACCCGCTGGGTCGCCGACGGCGAGGACCTGCTCGACCAGGACGTCGTGCTCTGGTACGTCTTCGGTCTGCACCACATCACCCGGCTGGAGGACTGGCCGGTGATGCCGGCGGACACCGTCTCGTTCTGGCTCAAGCCGTTCGGCTTCTTCGACCGCAATCCGTCGCTGGACCTGCCGCCGTCCCCGGGCCACGGCGGGGGGGCCGACGCCCCGTCCTGCCACGCCGACCCCACCGCTCCGCTGGCCGCCGGCTGACCGACGGGCGGCCCGTCAGGTCACAGCTCGGGGTCGTTCCCGTGTCGGCGGGCGTGGCGGCCACCGAGTTCACGCGGATCTGCGACCATCGGCGCACGCTCTACCGCAATCGAGGCCGAAACCGTGCCTGAACAACTTGAGGAAGTGTCATGAGTACTCTGGTTCGCAAGGCCGTCGCGGAGTTGATCGGCACCGCGATGCTGGTCTTCTTCGCCGTCGGCTCCGCCGTGTTCGGCATCGACAAGATCGGCCCGGTGGGCGTCGCCCTGGCGTTCGGCCTGGTGCTGCTGGCCCTGGCCTATTCCCTCGGCCCGGTCTCCGGGTGCCACGTCAACCCGGCCGTCACCCTGGGCGTGCTGCTCCGCAAGGGCATCACCGCCACCGAGGCCGGGGTCTACTGGGCGTCCCAGCTCGTCGGCGGCATCATCGGTGCCGCGCTGATCCAGCTGATGCTCAGCGCGGGTGGGGTCACCGACCAGACCGGCGCGAAGGGCACCAACAACTGGGGCGAGGGCATCAACGCCACCGGCGCCTTCATCATCGAGGTGCTGCTGACCTTCCTCCTGGTCATCGTCGTCCTGCTGACCACCGCCCAGGCGGCCACCCCCGGCTTCGCCGGTCTGGCCATCGGCCTCGTGCTGACCGTCATCCACCTGGTCGGCATCCCGCTGGACGGCACCTCGGTCAACCCGGCCCGGTCCATCGGCCCGGCGCTGTTCGAGGGTGGATCGGCCCTCAGCCACGTGTGGCTGTTCATCCTGGGCCCGCTGGTCGGCGGCGCCCTGGCCGCGCTGGCCGCCCCGCTGCTGGCCGCCCCGGCCGTGGAAGCGGGTCGCGGTGGCTTCGAGCGGGACAACACCGACGCCTCGCCGGACCGTCGCGGCTCGTCCTCGCGGACGGCCCCGAAGAGCCGCAAGCGCTGATCCCGGACCGGGTGGGGGCGCCGATCCGACGCCCCCATCCGGACCGGACACCGGGACCACCGGTGCAGAACGAGAAAGGCCTCCGGCCGCCGTCCAGGACGGCGGCCGGAGGCCTTTTCGCGTGGGTGGGCGCCGGGTCAGCCGCGGGCCCCGGCGATCGCGGTCATTTCCGCCCGCGAGCTCACCTTCATCCGCTCGCGGGCGTCCGGCTCGCCCAGGGTGCGCTCGTGGGCGTCCAGCCGGTCCCAGCCGTCGAAGTCGGTGACGGGGAGCCCCTTGGAGACCAGCAACTCCCGGACGGCGGCGCGATCCCGCTGCGGCGCCCGGGCCAGGGTCGGCTCGTCGGCCAGCAGGTGCGCGACGGTCTGCGCGGCATCGGACTTGGTGTGCCCGATGAGGCCCACCGGACCGCGCTTGATCCAACCGGTGGCGTACACCCCGGGCAGCACGGCCCCGTCGAGGTCCAGCACCCGGCCCTCGACGTTGGGCAGCACGAGCCGGGCGGTGTCGAACGGCAGGTCGTCGATCGGCTCCGAGCGGTAGCCCACGGCCCGGTAGACGGCCTGGACGTCCCAGTCGGTCATCTCGCCGGTGCCGCGCACCGTGCCGTCGCCGGTCAGCTCCTGGCGTTCGGTGCGCAGGCCGGTCACCCCGGTCGCCTCGTCACCGAGCACCTCGACCGGGTTCTCCAGGAAGTGCAGGTGGATGCGCCGGTGCGGGCCGGGCTTCTCGTCGCGCATCGCCCACTCGGACAGCACGTCGACGACCATCCGCAGGCTCTTGCTGTCGGCCAGTGCCTGCTGCGAGGCCTGGTCGAACTCCATGCCCTCGGGCACCACGAGGCACTGCACGTTGGGGGAGTGGTCCATCTCGCGCAGCTCGACCGGGGTGAACTTCGCCTGGGCCGGCCCGCGGCGGGCGAACATGTGCACGTCGGTGATCGTCGAGTCGGCGAGTACGCGGTGCACGTGCGGGGGGATCTCGGTGTACAGCAGCTCGTCACCGGTCCGGGCCAGGATGCGGGCCACGTCCAGGCCGACGTTGCCGACCCCGATGACGGCGACGGACTTCTGGTCGCGCAGGTCCCAGGTCTGCTCGCGGTCGGGGTGCGAGTCGTAGAAGGCGACGAAGTCCGCCGCCCCGTAGGAACGGGCCAGGTGCTCACCGGGGATCTGCATGTCCCGGTCGCGCTCGGCGCCGGTCGCGAAGATGATCGCGTCGTAGAACTGGCGCAGCTCGTCGACCTTGACGTCCTGACCGACGTGCACGTTGCCGTGGAAGGTGATCCGCTCGTTCTCCATCACCCGGTGCAGCGCCACGATGATCTGCTTGATCCGCGGGTGGTCGGGGGCGACCCCGTACCGGATCAGGCCGTAGGGCGTGGGCAGCCGGTCGAAGATGTCGACCGTCAGCTGGTCGTCCTTCTTCGTCAGGATGTCGGCGGCGTAGATGCCGGCCGGTCCGGCGCCGACGACGGCGATCCGCAGGGGCAGGGACATGCAGGACTCCTCACAACAGGCAACCGTTCCAGAGTAAACGGCCTGGCAGGTCGGGCCGGAGCCGCGTGACCAGGCTCGCACGCGGCCGGGCCCGCACCCGGTGGGTTAGCGTGCCCCGGACGCCCCGGGGTCCGCCCGGGGCACCCACAGCCGCCCCGGTCCGCCGGCCGGCCGGAGGAGACGCACATGAACCGCACCCAGCTGGCCGCCTTCCTCGACTACACCGTGCTCAAGCCGGAGGCCACCGCCGCGGACGTCCGGGCCCTGTGCGAGCACGCCGCCGAGCTCTCCGTGTTCGCGGTCTGCGTCTCCCCGTCCCGGGTGCAGGTGGCCCGCGACGTGCTCGCCCCCGGTATCGGCCTGGCCACCGTGTGCGGGTTCCCCTCCGGCGCGCACGAGTCGGTGGTCAAGGCCGCCGAGGCGGCTCGGTCGATCGCCCAGGGCGCGACCGAGGTGGACATGGTGGTGAACCTGGGCCTGGTCAAGGACGGCGATCTGGCCGCGGTGCAGGACGACATCGCCGCCGTGCAGCAGGCCGTCGGTGGGGCCGGTGACGGGTCCGCTCTGCTCAAGGTGATCATCGAGTCGGCCGCGCTGACCGACGAGGAGATCACCGCCTGCTGCCGGGCCGCCGAGGCCGCCGGAGCCGCCTTCGTCAAGACCTCCACCGGGTTCCACCCCACCGGCGGGGCCTCCGTGCACGCCGTCGAGGTGATGGCGGCCGCGGTCGGCGGGCGGCTGGGCATCAAGGCCTCCGGCGGCATCGCCGACGCCCGGCAGGCGCAGGCGCTCATCGCCGCCGGGGCGACCCGGCTCGGCGTGTCCAAGGCGGCGGCCATCCTGGACGGGCTGCCGGCCTGACCGGCGGGTCGCTCCGGGGGTGCGGCGGCTAGCTGTAATCCCCAGGTGGGTTGCTGACGGTCGTGCGGCTGATGGGTGGGTTTCCGCCCAGGGCGGTGTGGCTGCGGTGATGGTTGTAGGTGTGGAGCGATTCGGGCAAGGCCGCAGCGCGTTCTGCTGAGCTGGCGAAGGGCCTGACGTAGGCCCATTCTTCGGCCAGGGTCCGGTTGAACCGTTCGGCTTTGCCGTTGGTCTGGGGTCGGTAGTTGCGGGTGAAGCGGGCTTGGGCGCCCACGTCGGCCAGCGCCTGCCGCCAGGCCTGGCTCCGCCGGTAGGCCAGAGCGTTGTCGGTCATCACGCGTTGGATGCCGGTGACGCCGACGGTGGCGAACCAGGCCGCAGCCGAACGCAGGAAAGCCGCGCAGGTCACCGCGCTCTCGTCGGGGTGGATCTCGGCGTAGGCCAGTCGGGTGTGGTCGTCGATCGCGCAGTGCACGTAGTCGTAGCCGGCTCGCCGGCCGGCTTTGAGGGCGGCCTGCGCGGCGAGGTGCTCGAGCGATCCGCGTCCGTGCACCCGCCACCCTCCGCCCTGCCGAATGGCGCCCAGCTTCTTGACGTCCACGTGCAGCAGCTCCCCGGGAGCAGCCCGCTCGTAGCGGCGGATCACCACCCCGCTGGGGCGGTCCATCCAGGCCAGTCGGTGCATGCCGTGACGGCGCAGCACCGCGTGCACCGTGGAGGGCGCCAAACCCACCAACGGTGCGATCCGGGCCGGTCCGAGCTTGCGCGCGGCGCGCACCGCCAGGATTTTGTCCTCCAGTCCGCGCGGGGTCCGGCCCGGCAGCCGGTGCGCCCGACTGGATCGATCGATCAGTCCGGCCGGACCTTCGGCCCGCCAACGGGCCAACCACTTGTAGCCCGTGGCGCGGGAAATGTTCATCTCGACCACCACGTGGGCCACCGGGCGTCCTTGCTCGATCACCCGCCGGATCAGCTCAGCACGGCCGTGAACGGTCAGACGGGCATTAGCGTGGGACATCGAGACCTCCGGGTTGTCGGTGAGGCGTCAGCACCCACACCTTCACCCGGAGGTCTCCCCGATCACCAGACCCAACTGTCAACAACCCTCGTGGGCATTACAGCTAGCCTCCCCTCATGCCGGCGCCCCACGAGATTCCCGAATCCCTCGACGTCACCGTCGTCGACCACCCGCTGGCGGTGGCCCGGCTCTCCACCATGCGGGACGCCCGCACGGACAACGACGCGTTCCGGGCCGCGCTGCGCGACCTGACGCTGATGCTCATCTACGAGGCGAGCCGGTCGCTGGCCACCGAGCGGGTGCCGATCCACACCCCGGTGGCGCGCACCCAGGCCATCCGGTTGTCGGCCCCGCCGTTGCTCGTGCCGGTGCTGCGCGCCGGTCTGGGCATGGCCGACCAGGCGCACGCCCTCATCCCGGAGGCGCAGATGGGGTTCGTCGGGTTGGCCCGCGACGAGACCACCCTGCTGCCCACCCCGTACATGGTCTCGCTGCCCGAGTCGCTGGCCGGGCGACCGGTGTACGTGCTCGACCCGATGCTGGCCACCGGTGGGTCGATGGTGCACACCATCGAGCTGCTCACCGCCCGCGGCGCCACCGACGTGACCGCGATCTGTGCGCTGGCCGCCCCGGAGGGCCTGGCCACCCTGGCCGCCGCGAACCTGCCCGTCCGGGTGGTCACCGCGTCGGTGGACGAGCGGCTGAACGACTCCGGCTACATCGTCCCGGGGCTCGGGGACGCGGGGGACCGGCAGTTCGGCGCTGTCTGATGCCGGTCTGATGCGCGCCTGATGCCGGTCTCATCTTGGCGTCCGTGCAACCCCGGCGGGTGGTCCGTCCGTCTCCCGGGTCCGGCCCCGGACGGGGCGGACGAGAGGAGCACGACATGACCGACCATCACGGAGTGCGGTGGACCGGCCTGGCCGGCATCGGGCTGGCGGGCGCGTTGCTGCTGAGCGGATGCGCGCGCACCAGCGTGGCCGAACCGGGTGCCGCGGCGACATCGGCCCCGGTCAGTTCTGCCCCGGCGACCTCGGCCCCGGCGAGCTCGGCCTCGGTGACCCCGTCGGCCGAGTCCGGTTCGGTCGACCCCGGCGCGATCATGCTGCCGTCCGGGGAGGTCCCCCCGGCCGATCCCACCGGTACGCCGGCCGTCGAGGGTGTCGGCTGGCGGTTGTCGGGTCTGCTCGTCGGCGGCGATGCCGTCGGCGCGGTACCGGACGGGACCGACGCCTGGATGGTCCTGCAGGACGGCCGGTTGCTCCTGCGGACCGGCTGCAACTCCGGCGGCGCTGCCTACACGGTGGACGGCACCGCCCTGACCGTCGAACCGATCGCCACCACGAAGATGGCGTGCACCGACGACGCGATCGCCGAGGTCGAGCGGTCGATGCTGGGGGTGCTGCAGGGCGGAGCGGTGATGGTGCGCGACGGCGACGAGCTGCTGCTCACCGCCGTCGCGGAGCAGGGCGGTCTGGCGTTCACCGTCGATCCCGCCGTGCTGCAGGCGGTCTCGAGCGGCGCATCCTCCGCGTCACCCACCACCTCCTGACGGAGGAACAGGTGTCCATTACGGCTTGCGCAAGGCGGCCGCCGCCGTCGTGCGCATCGTCGTCCTGATCGACACCGGGTGGCCCGGGGTCAGCCCAGGCCGACCAGGTCCCGCACCTCGACGGTCAGCGCCCGCATCCGCTCGGCCACCGCGGCGCGCAGCGCGTCCAGGTCACCGGTCACCGGAGCCGAGATCTCCAGGTAGCACTTGAGTTTCGGTTCGGTCCCGGACGGCCGGATGACCACCCGGGTGTCGGCGCTCCGCACGGTGAGGCCGTCGGTCCGGGGCAGCAGGTCGGTGGTCGTCGCCGGTGCGCCGGCCAGCGTGGTGGGCGGGTCGGCCCGCAGACGCGCCATGGCCCGGCCGATCAGCGCGAGATCGGTCACCCGCACGGAGACCTGGTCGGTGACGAACAGTCCGTGCCGGCGGGTCAGCTCGTCCCACCGGGCGGGCACGTCGCTCCCGACGGCCCGGAGCGAGGCGACGAGGTCGGCGGCGAGCACGGCGGCGCTGATGCCGTCCTTGTCCCGCACGGTGGCCGGGTCGACGCACAGACCCAGCGCCTCCTCGTAGCCGTAGACCAGGCCGGTCCCCGCGCCGTCCCCGGCCCGCACGATCCACTTGAAGCCGGTGAGGGTCTCGTCGTACCGGGCGCCGTGCGCGGCGGCCACGGCGGCCAGCATCTGCGAGGAGACGATGGTGGTGGCCACCAGGGGGTCGGGATGCAGTGCCCGGTCGAGCCGGGACAGGACGAGATCCCCGAGCAGGACGCCGGTCTCGTCGCCGCGGAGCATCCGCCACCCGTCGGGGAAGCGGACGCCGATCGCGCACCGGTCGGCGTCCGGGTCCAGCGCGACGGCGAGATCGGCGGCGACCCGGTCGGCGAGCGCGAGCAGCAGATCGGTGGCGCCGGGTTCCTCAGGGTTGGGGAAGGCGACGGTCGGGAAGTCCGGATCGGGGACGGCCTGCTGCGCCACCACGTGGACATCGGTGAACCCGGCGTCGTGCAGCGCCCGGACGGCGATCGCGCCGCCCACCCCGTGCATGGGGGTCAACGCGACGCGGACGGCATGCGCGCCGGGCGCGGCCAGGGCCGCGGTGGCCGCGATGTAGGACTCGACGAGACCGTCGGGCCAGCCGGGTGTCCCCCCTCCGGCCACGTCGACCGAACGAGCGGGGGCCGCCGCGGCGATGGCCCGTTCGATGTCGGCGTCGGCCGGGCCCACCAGCTGGGTCCCGCCGGCCAGGTACACCTTCATGCCGTTGTCCTGCGGCGGGTTGTGCGAGGCGGTGATCTGCACACCGGCCGCCGCGGAGAGATGGCGGGTGGCGAAGGCGGTGAGCGGGGTGGGGACGGGCTCGGCGGACAGCAGCACCGACAACCCCGCCGCCTGCAGGACGCCGGCCACGTCGGAGGCGAACTCCGCGGAGCGGTGCCGGGCGTCGTAGCCGACGACGACCGTGCCGCCACCCCGGCCCACGAGATACGCCGCCAGCCCGGCGGCGGCCCGACGCACCACGGCCAGGTTCATCCCGGCCGGCCCGGCCCGCAGCGGCCCACGCAACCCGGCGGTTCCGAAGGCCAACGGCGCACTCATCCGGTCGACGACCTCGGTGATGGCGGTCGGATCCCCGGCCATCGCGGCGGCGAGCACGCCCTGCAGCTCGGCGCGGTCGCCGGGGTGCGGGTCGTCGGCGATCCACCGGGTCGCCGCGTCCCGCACCGACGGGGTCAGCCGGGTGGTCACGCGGCCGCGATGAGCTGTGCGAGCAGGGTGCCCATCTCCTGGGCGGCGGCGCGGCCGGTGGCCAGCACCTCCTCGTGGTCCAACGGGGCGCCGGTCATGCCGGCGGCCATGTTGGTGACCAGCGACAGGCCGAACACCTCGGCCCCGCCCGCGCGGGCCGCGATGGCCTCGAGCACGGTGGACATGCCGACCAGGTCGGCGCCCATGCCGCGGAGCATGCGGATCTCGGCCGGGGTCTCGAAGTGCGGCCCGGGCAGCTGGGCGTACACCCCCTCGGCCAGGCCGGGGCTCAGCGTGCGGGCGAGATCCCGCAGCCGCGGGGAGTACAGGTCGGTCAGATCCACGAACGTCGCCCCGACCAGCGGCGAGGTGGCCGTCAGGTTGAGGTGGTCGCTGATGAGAACGGGTTGCCCGGGCGACATGTCGGTGCGCAGGCCGCCGGCGGCGTTGGTCAGCACGACGAGCTTCGCCCCGGCGGCGATCGCCACCCGGACCCCGTGCACGACGGAGGCTACGCCGGTGCCCTCGTACAGGTGGGTGCGGCCGAGCAGGACCAGGGCGCGCTTGTCGCCGATCGGGATGGACCGGACGGACCCGGAGTGCCCCTCCACCGTCGGGGGCCGGAACCCGGGCAGCGCGGACACGTCGAACTCGGTGGCCGGGGTGCCGAGCTGGTCGGCCGCGGGAGCCCAGCCGGACCCCATCACCAGGGCGACGTCGTGACGGTCCACCCCGGTGAGTCGGGCGAGCGCGGCGGCGGCCTCCTGGGCCAGGGCGTGCGGATCGGCAGGCGCAGACATACCCCGGAGACTAGAGGGAGTCGGGCGTCGGAGAGCCGTCACCGGGGGTCCGGGCGCCGCGACGCAGGAGGTCCGCCGCCGCGGTCAGATGTCGGTCCAGCTCGGCGCGTTCGTCGTCGTCCAGTCCCGGGGTCGCGGCGGTCAGTGCATCCCGGGTGGTACCGGCGGCCCGACTCAGGATGGCGGTCCGGGTGGCCGGGGTCAGGGCGATGCGGACCTTGCGACGGTCGTCGGTGTCCGGTTCCACGGTGAGCGCACCTGCTGCCGCCATCGACCGGACGATGCGGGAGACCAGGCTCTGGGCCAGGCCCGTCCGGGTGGTGATGTCACCGACGGTGGACCGGGCGTGCCGGGCGACGTCCTCCAGGACGGCCAGCTCACCGGCGTTGACCCGGTCGGGGCCGGTGTTGCCGGTCGCCTCCAGGGCGATCTCCCGCAGTGTCCGGGCGAGGCGGTGGAGTTCGGCGGCGCGCACCCCGCCATTCAATCACCGGTGATACGTTGAGAACCATCACTGGTGATGGATCTGGGAGGCGACCGTGGGGACCGACTGGCTGGCGATCGATCGGGTCATGGACGACGTGCTGATCACGGCCGGGGTGGTCGTCCTGATCGTGCGGCAGTTCCGCTGGCGGTCGGCCGAGGCGGGCCGGATGTTCCGCCTGCCCATGATCGTGCTCGGCCTCGGCCTCCTGCTCCTGGGGGAGGAGATGTGGACCGGCGTCGACTGGCGGCCGGGTGACTGGTTCGTGCTCGCCGAGGTGGGTCTGGTGGCGGTGGCGGGCATCGCGATGGGTCGGGTCACCCGCTTCCGGTTCCACCGCGAGCGGCTGCAGTACCGCCTGACCACCCCCGGCCTGGGGCTGTGGGCGGCCGTCGTCGCCGCCCGCGTGGCGACCGTCCTGTCGGCCGCCCGGTTCGGGGCGGACGTGTCCGGCGCGTCCGGTCTGCTGCTGATCTCCTTCGGGGTCAACCGGCTGGCCGCTGCAGTCGTCGTGTCCCGGCGGGTCCGCGCGGCGTCCATCGCCGCGGCGGGGTCACCGGCGCGCGACGACCGGATCGGGTCGGTCGGGTCGGTCGGGTCGGGGGGCGATCGTGCCCACCCCGGACGGGGCGTCGATCCGGCCCGTGACCACGGGCGGCCCGACGGCGCCGGAGCCGGCCTCGGCGACCGCCCGCACCCCGAAGTACCCGCCGACGGCGGCGAGCACGGCCACCACGACGGCCAGCAGGAGGAGTCGACGACGCCCGGACGGACCCGCCTGCTCCACCGGTGAGCTCCCGCGGCGGGTGCCGACCGGCGGGTCGGCCGGGCGGTCGGCACCGGGGGAGGCGGCCGGGTCGGGACGACCGCCCGGGGCCAGGGGCGCGAGATGGGCGGCGCCGTCGGCCCCCCAGGGGGGCGCGGGGACGTCCACGGGGGCCAGGGGTGCGAGATGGGCGGCGCCGCCGGCCCCCCAGGGGGGCGCGGGTGCGGGTGTCGGTGCCGGTGTCCCGCGGGCGGGCGCCGGGCGGCGGGCCGCCGCCGGGCGGCGGGCCGCCGCCGGCAGGGACGGGGCCGTGTCGGCGGACGGGCCGGGGCCGGTGCCGGTGCCGGCCGTGCGGGGGAGGTGCAGCAGGGTGCCGCTGGGATCGTCGGCGATCCGTCGGGTCAGCGAGAGTGCCTGCCGCACGGGCATCCTGGCCCGCGGGTCCTTGGTCAGCAGGGAGGTGATGAGGTGCCCCAGTCGGCCGGCGTGCGGGTGCGGTGGCACCGGGTCGCGGACGACGGAGGTCAGGGTGGCGATGGGGTCGCCGCGGTCGAACGGCGGCCGGCCCTCGACGCAGGCGAACAGCAGGGCGCCGAGCCCCCAGGCGTCCGACGCCGGTGTGGCCTGCTGACCGGAGGCCACCTCGGGGGCGATGTAGGCGGGTGAGCCGAGCAGCAGGCCGGTGGCCGTCATCGGCTGGTCCCCGTTGTTGCGGGCGATGCCGAAGTCGGTGAGCTTGACCCGGCCGTCGTCGCACAGCAGCACGTTCGCGGGCTTGACGTCCCGGTGGGTGATGCCGGCCGCGTGGGCCGCGAGCAGTCCGGAGGCCACCGCGACGCCGATCACGGCGGCGGCCCCGTCCCGCAGCGGGCCGGACTCCTTGAGCACCTCGGCCAGGGAGCGGGCGTGCAGCAACTCCATGACGATCACCGGGCCGGCGTCGGGCAGCACGATGTCGAACAGCGTGGTGACGAACGGGTTGGACAGGGCGGCGACCGCGCGGGCCTCGCGCAGCGTGCGCTGGGTGATCTCGGCCTGCTCACCGGGATCGATCCCGCTCGGGAAGTTGATCTCCTTGACCGCGACCCGCCGGTGCAGCACCTCGTCGGTGGCCGACCAGACGGTGCCCATCGACCCGCGCCCGATGACCTGGTCCAGTCGGTAACGGTCCCCGATCAGTCGTCCGCCGGTCGGGCCCGCCCCCGGTGGCCGTTCGCGGGGAGGGGGCGGCGGATGCACCCGATCATCGTGCCAGCCGCTGCGGCGCCTCCGGGGCCGCCGGGCCGGGGCCGCCGCACCCGGCGGGTCAGCAGTCGAAGACGGACCAGCACAGGGCGTTCCGGAGGTGCTGGTCGTCCAGGACGAGGTCCCGGACGGCGGGCGGCAGCATCTCCCGCTGCCAGCGGCACTCCGCTCGTCCCGCCGCCGAGGCCTGCCCGGGCGGGGCGGCGTCCCGGGCGGCCTTGATGGCGTACGCCGCGGCGCCGAGGTCGTGGGCGGCGACGTGGGCGACGGCCCCGGCTTGCCCGGCGGCGTACGCGGCGTGCCGGGCCGCTCCGCGCAGATCCCGGGCCGCACCCATGGCGTGGCCACCGGCGGCGCGGGCCTGCATCATCGGGATCTCGCCGCGGGTCCAGGCCCGGGCCTGCTCGATCGCCTGCCGCGGCCGGGGGTCGTCGGGACGGGCCTGCTCGAAGAGCGGCAGCACGTGTTCCGCGCAGGTGGCAGCCCACTCGGCGAGCAGGTGGTGGTGCTCGTCGGTGAGGGTCCCGCCGCGCCGGATGGTCACCAGGCGGGGGTCGCGCACGGCCGAGAGGATCACGACGAGAAGTCTCCCGGCCCCGGCGAGCGAATTCGAGTAACCGGGCGGATACTTACCGTATGAGGAGATTCCGCGCCGGCGCGGTGGTGTTCGTGGCCGCGTGCATCGCCGCCATCGCCCTCGGGGTCTACTTCGCGGCCGTCTTCCCGTTGCGCAGCAATCCGCAGGGCCCGGGCCTCTACCTGATCATGGCACTGGGGGCGGCCGGCGCCGCCGGTGCGCTGCTCTGCCTGGTCACCGGGGTACGGACGATGCGCGATCCGCGCCGTCGCTGACGGCTGATCGCCGGCGCCCCGGTCCGCCAACTCCTCGTACCGAGTGCTCGTACCGGATGCCGCTGAGCTGCGGCAGGCGGCGATCCCGGCCTGGGATCGCCGCCTGCCGTCGGTCAGCCTGGCCGCCCCGGCGTGGAGCGGTGGGGGTGCTGCCGTGTCGAGCGGCCGGGCGTCGGCCGCTCACCGGATCAGACGCCACGGCCCGCCCGGCGTTCGCCCAGGGTGATCGGGGTCACAGCTCGTCGTCCGGGCCGTCGAACACGGCGAGCAGCGCGTCGGCGGCGGCGGCGGGGGTGAGCTCGCCCCCCAGGACCTGCGCCTGCACGGCGGCTCGCGCCGCGGCCACGCCGCCGTGCCGGTCGAAGCGGCGCAGCACCTCCTCGCGCACCAGCGTCTCGGTCAGCTCCCACCGTTGTGCCGCGCGGCGCTCCGCGCGGGCGGTGTTCCCGACGGCGGCCCGGTGGTCCAGGACCGCCTGCCACAGCTCGTCGAGGCCGGCTCCGGTGAGCCCGGAGCAGGTGAGCACCGGTGGCTCCCATCGGTCCCCGCCCCGGACGAGCCGCAGCGCTCCGGCGAGTTCCCGGGCGGCACTCGCGGCGACCCGTTCGTGGCCCTCGTCCGCCTTGGTGACGGCGAGGACGTCGGCGAGCTCGAGCACGCCCTTCTTGATGCCCTGCAGGTGGTCGCCCGACCGGGCCAGGGTCAGCAGCAGGAAGGTGTCGACCATCCCGGCCACCGCCGTCTCGGACTGGCCCACCCCGACCGTCTCCACCAGGACGACATCGTGACCGGCGGCCTCCAGGAGGCCGATCGTCTGGGCGGTGGCCCGGGTCACCCCGCCCAGGGTTCCCGCGGTCGGTGACGGCCGGACGTAGGCGGCGGGATCGGCGGCCAGTCGGGGCATCCGGGTCTTGTCGCCGAGTACGGAGCCGCCGGTGCGCCGACTGGACGGGTCGACCGCCAGTACGCCCACCCGGTGACCCCGGTCGATCAGCTCCATGCCGAGACGTTCGACGAGGGTGGACTTCCCGACGCCCGGCACCCCGGAGATCCCCACGCGCACGGAGTCCGGGCGGGACGCCGGGGCCAATGCCGCCATCAGGGTGCGGGCCGAGCGGCGATGGTCGGGCCGGGTGGACTCGACGAGGGTGACGGCCCGGGCCAGCGCCGCCCGCGAGCCCAGCCGGACCTGCGCGGCGAGGACGGCGGGATCGAGGTCCGCCGGGCTCACCCCCGCGCCGCCCGGGGCGGATGGCCGAGGGTGTCGCCGAGTCGGTCCAGCAGGTCCAGGGCGGCCCGCGCCAACACGGTCCCGGGTCCGAAGACGGCCGCGGCTCCGGCCTCGTGGAGCAGCGGGACGTCGGCCGGCGGCACCACTCCGCCGACGACGATCATGATGTCGGGGCGGCCCAGGGCGGCCAGCGCATCGCGCACCTCGGGGACGCCGACCAGGTGCCCGGCGGCCAGCGAGCTGATGCCCACGATGTGCACGTCGTTGTCGACCGCCTGCCGGGCGACCTCGGCGGGCGTGGCGAAGAGCGGGCCGACGTCGACGTCGAACCCGAGGTCGGCGAAGGCGGTCACGATGATCTTCTGGCCGCGGTCGTGCCCGTCCTGACCGATCTTGGCGACCAGGATGCGCGGGCGCCGGCCCTCGGCCTCGGCGAAGGCGGCGGTCGCCGCGAGCACGTCCTGCAGGGCGCTGCCCCCGGAGCGTTCCGCCTCGGCCCGGTACACGCCGGAGATCGTACGGACGACGGCGACGTGCCGGCCGTACACGTCCTCCAGGGCCCGGGAGATCTCGCCGACGGTGCACCGGGCGCGGGCGGCGTCCACGGCCAGGGCCAGCAGGTTCCCGCCCGCCGCGTCGGGTCCGGTGGCCGTCCGCCCGGCCGCCGTGCGCAGCCGGTCCAGGGTCGCGCGCACCTCGTCGTCGTCCCGGGTCGCGCGCAGCTGTTCGAGCCGGGCGATCTGGGCCTCCCGGACGGCGCCGGCCTCCACCCGCCGGACCTGCACGTCCGAGGGCTCCGCCGACCGCAGCAGGTTGATGCCCACCACCGCCTGCTCCCCGGAGTCGATGCGCGCCTGGGTGCGCGCGGCCGCCTCCTCGATGCGCAGCTTGGGTACCCCGGATCCGATGGCTCGCGCCATGCCGCCGGACTCCTCCACCTCCCGCAGATGGGCCCGGGCCCGCGCGGACAAATCCTGGGTCAGGCGCTCCACGAAGAACGACCCGCCCCAGGGATCGATCACGGCGGAGGTGCCGCTCTCCTGCTGCAGCAGCAGCTGGGTGTTGCGGGCGATGCGGGCGCTGAATGCGGTCGGCAGGGCGATCGCCTCGTCCAGGGCGTTGGTGTGCAGGGACTGGGTGCCGCCCTGGGTCGCCGCCATCGCCTCCAGGCAGGTGCGGGTGACGTTGACGAAGGGGTCCTGGGCGGTCAGCGACCAGCCGGAGGTCTGGCAGTGCGCCCGCAGCAGGGACGATCTCGGGTCGGCCGGGCGGAACGGCTGCATCAGGCGGTACCAGAGCGCCCGAGCCGCACGCAGTTTCGCGATCTCGGTGAACACGTTCATCCCGATGCCCCAGAAGAAGCTCAGCCGGGGGGCGAACGTGTCGACGGGCAGACCGGCCGCGATCCCGGCCCGGACGTACTCCACCCCGTCGGCGAGGGTGTACGCCAGCTCGAGATCGGCTGTCGCGCCGGCCTCCTGCAGGTGGTAGCCGGAGATGGAGATGGAGTTGAACCGTGGCATGTGCGCCGCGGTGTAGGCGAAGACGTCCGAGACGATCCGCATGGAGGGGGTCGGTGGGTAGATGTAGGTGTTGCGGACCATGAACTCCTTGAGGATGTCGTTCTGGATCGTCCCGGACAGCCGGGCCGGATCCACCCCCTGCTCCTGCCCGGCGACGACGTACATGGCGAGCACCGGCAGGACCGCGCCGTTCATCGTCATCGACACGCTCATCTTCTCCAGCGGGATGCCGTCGAAGAGGGTGCGCATGTCCAGCACCGAGTCGATGGCGACCCCGGCCATGCCGACGTCGCCGGTCACCCGGGGGTGGTCGGAGTCGTAGCCGCGGTGGGTGGGCAGGTCGAACGCCACCGACAGGCCCTTCTGGCCGGCGGCCAGGTTGCGTCGGTAGAACGCGTTCGACTCCGCCGCGGTGGAGAAGCCGGCGTACTGCCGGACCGTCCACGGCTGCGTCGTGTACATCGTGGCGTACGGTCCGCGGAGGTAGGGCGGCAGCCCCGGCACGGTGTCCTGGTCGGGGAGGTCGGCGAGATCGGTTGCCCCGTATCGACTCCGGATGCCGATACCTTCGGCGGAGTCCCATACGGCGCGCTCGGGGTCGCTCCCCGGCGCCGGTGGCGGACCGAGGGGCAGGCCGGCGAAGCTCGCCGGGAAGCTCATCGGGGGGTACCCGCGTCCGCGTGCAGGGCGTCCCGGGTGCGGTGCAGGAAGGCGAGCACGTCCGCCCCGGGGGCGACATGGTCGTCGAGGAGGGCACCCAGGCCGGGTGTCGGGCGACCGGCCAGCGCTATCCACCCGGTCCCGGCGGCCCGCAGCTCGCCGATGCGCCGCCCGGCGTGCTCGGCGCAGTGCTCGTCACTGCCGACCAGGACGGCCACCGGGTCATCGCCGGTGGGCAGCCGAGTCTCGAGACCCCCGACCTGCAGGAGGTTCTCGATCCAGGACCGTCGGGCGGGGGAGCCCCCCAGGTCCAGCACGGCCACGGTGGCCGGCGGTGCGGCCCGCAGGTCTTCGAACGGCACCGACCATCGCTCGGCCCGGTCGAAGACGCCGCCACCGGGGGATCGGGCCGGGGTCGGGTCGGTCGTCGGGAACTCCGAGACGCCGGTGATCGGTCGGCTGCGGGTGGCCAGGCGCCGCGACCGCTCGCTGCGGGCGGCGGCGAAACCCCCGTCCAGCACTCCGTTCTGCAGGGCGTCGACGACACCGCCGGCCTCCTCCAGACGCTGGAACTCCGCCCAGCCGGCCACGGCCAGGGTGTCGGTCAGCTGCTCCAGGGCCACGGCACCGGCGGTCGGGTCCTGCACCTGCCCCACCTGCGCCTCCCGCATCAGGACGAGCGACTGGGCGACGGCCATCCGGCGGCCGAGCTGGTCCGGTGCGCCCAGGGGCAGGTCGAACGGGAGGACGGTGACGGCGTGGGCGCCCCCGACGGCCGCGGCGAAGGCGGCGACGGTGGTGCGCACCAGGTTCACCCACGGGTCGATCGCCGTCATCATCGGCCAGGACGTCACCGCGTGCAGGGTCAGGCCGGCCGCCCACGGGTCGACGCCGACGATCTCGCCGATCCGGGCCCACAGTCGCCGGGCGGCCCGCAGCGTCGCCGTCCCCACGAACTGCTCATCGCTCACCGCCAGCCGCACCTGCAGCATCGAGAATGCCTGCGCAGTGGGCACTCCGGCGTCCACCAGCTCCCGGAGATAGCTGGTGCCGGCGGCCAGTGTGTACCCGAGGGTGGCCGCGTCACCCGCGCCGCGGCGGTGGGCCACCGAGCCGTCGGCGACGAACGCGCCGACGCCCAGCGCGCCGGCCAGCTCGATCAGTGCGCCGACATCCGCACCCGGGTCGGACCGCCCGTCGAGCAGCGCCCGACCGACGGGGTCGGCGCCCAGGCCGGTGCCGGGCGCCGGCGTCACCCCGCTCCGGATCAGCACGGCGGCCAGGGCTCGGGCGGCGGTCAGGTCGGTGGTGTCGCCGCCGGCCAGGAGGACGACCGGTGCCGCGTCGAGCCACACCCCGTCCAGCGCCGGGGCCAGGTCGCCCGGGGCCGTCCCGGCGCCGCCGACCGCCCACCACAGCGAGGTGGCCCCGTGCTGCAGATCGGTGATGGCCGCGACGCCGGCCGCGTGGGCGTCGGTCGCGGCGACGAGGCTGCGGATGTCCCAGCCGGCTGTGGTGCGGGCCGTGGCCGGACCGAGCGGGGTCGGGCCGCCCGGTGCGCCCAGCGGCGGGACGGCGAGCCCCTCCACGGTGGTGGACCCGAGCAGGGCCGGCACGTCGACCGGGTCGACCGGGCGGGTACCGCCGCGCTGCAGCACCACTGCGGCGGCGGCCAGCCAGGCCGGATACGGCCCGTCGACCGCGGGTGGCTGCGCTGCCGTCGGGTCCATGGCTCGATCGTAGGGAGGAGCGGCGGGGGCGGCGCACCGGCGGCATGGCCCGGCCCGGCCGCCCGGCGGCTCAGCCCGGGACGTCCCAGGTGTGCACCGGTTCGTTGGAGTGCATGCCGGCGGAGTACAGCCGGAGCATTCCGGTCAAGGCCTCGGAGCGGGATGCTCCCCGGCGTTCCAGGGCGGCCACCGTCTCGCTCTGCCACCAGGCACCGTTGCGCCGGGTCTTGCAGCGGGCCTCGACGATGCCCAGGTACCGCTCGCGGACCGGGGCGGACACGCCGCGCCGTTCCAGCCCGGCGTGGGCCAGCGGCAGCAGGTGGCGCAGCAGCAGTTCGTCCCAGGACACCTCGCCGAAACCCGGCCAGTAGAACTGGGCCTCGACCCCGTGCCGGGCCCCGGACAGGAAGTTCGCGTGGGCCGCGTCGAACGACATCTTCGTCCACACCGGACGTTCGTCGTGGGCCAGCATCTCCAGCGCCCCGTGGTAGAACGCCGCGTTGGCCAGCACGTCCACGACCGTGGGGCCGGCGGGCAGCACCCGGTTCTCCACCCGGACGTGGGCCCGGCCGTCGACGGTGTCGTAGACCGGCCGGTTCCAGCGGTAGACCGTCCCGTTGTGCAGACGCAGCTCCTGCAGTCGGGGGGCCTGGCCGGAGGCCAGCACGGCTTCCGGGTCCTCGTCGGTGGTCTCCGGCAGCAGCGCCGGGAAGTAGCGCACGTTCTCCTCGAACAGGTCGAAGATGGAGGTGATCCACCGTTCGCCGAAGAAGACCGGCGGCCGGACACCCTGGTTCTTCAACTCCGGTGAGCGGGTGTCGGTGGCCTGCAGGAAGAGCTCCACCCGGGTCTCGGCCCAGAGTCGCTTGCCGAACAGGAACGGGGAGTTCGCGCCCAGGGCCAGCTGCGGGCCGGCCAGGGTCTGGGCGGCGTTCCAGTACTGGGCGAACTCGCCCGGCGCCACCTGCGAGTGCAGCTGGACCGAGGTGCACGCCGACTCCGGGGCGATGGTGTCGGCGTCCATCCGCAGCGATTCCTCGCCGACGATGTCGAGCTCGAGATCCTCCCGGCGGGCGGCGAACACGGCGTCGTCCAACGCGGCGTAGCGGGGGTTGGCGCTCATCCAGTCGCCGTCGAGATGATCGGCGGTGAGCGTGGGCAGGATGCCGATCATGATGATCTCGGAGCCGGCCTCGTTGGCCATGGCCTCGGCGTGGTCCAGCGACGCCCGCAGGGCCGCCTCGAGTTCCCGGGCGGAATCCCCGGTCAGCGCCCGCGGGGGGACGTTCAGCTCGATGTTGTAGCGCCCGAGCTCGGTCTGGAAGGCCGGGTCGGCGATGCGGTGCAGCACCTCGGCGTTGCGCATCGCCGGCATCCAGTCCGAGCCGACGAGGTTCAGCTCGATCTCCAGGCCGGTGAGCGCCTGGTCGGTGTCGAACTGGTGCTCGGAGAGCATGCGTTCGAAGACGTCCAGACACCGCCGGACCTTCGCCCGGTAGCGGGCCCGCTGCTCCCGGGTGAAGGTCCCCGAGGAGATCTCGTCACCCACGGGGGAGCACCGACACGGCGGTGGTGCAGGTCACGGCGCTCGGCGTCATGGCGCAGAGCGTAACCGCCGGTCCGGCCGCTCCGCCCGGCCCGTCCGGCCACCCGGGTCCGGTGTGAACAGGCGCGTCACGCAGAGCCACTACGCTCCTGCGTCCATGGACCGGTCCCCGCCCCTGCTCAGCGTTCCCGCCCCGGACGAGATCGTCGATCCGGGTGCCGGACGCGGTCCGGCGTGGCTGGACGAGCTGCTCACCGACCGGCTGGCCGACCTGGTGGCCGTGCGCCGCCGGGTGCACCGGCACCCCGAGCTGGGTCGCCGCGAGTCGGCCACGACGGCGTTGATCGTGCGGACCCTGACCGAGGTCGGGATCCCGGTGCGCGTGCTGCCCGGCGGGACCGGGGCCGTCGCCGACATCGGCACGCACGGCCCGATCATCGGGCTGCGGGCCGACATCGACGCGCTGCCGATGCGCGAGGCGACCGGTCTCCCGTACTCGTCGACGATCCCGGATCTGGCCCACATGTGCGGCCACGACGCCCATCTCACCGTCCTGCTGGGTGCGGCCCTGGCTCTGCACCGCGCGCCCTCGCTGCCCGGTCGGGTCCGGCTGATCTTCCAGCCGGCCGAGGAGGTCTTCCCCGGCGGCTCGCACGACGTCATCGCGGCCGGGATGCTCGACGGGGTCGAGAAGCTGTTCGCCCTGCACTGCGACCCCCGGCTTCCCGTCGGTCAGGTCGGCCTCAAGGTCGGCGCGATCACCTCCACGTCCGACGTCGTCGAGGTGCGCATCACCGGCCCCGGCGGACACACCTCCCGGCCGCACCTGACCACCGATCTGGTGTACGCGCTGGGCATGCTCATCACCGGCCTGCCCGCCCTGCTGACCCGCCGGATGGACCCCCGGTCGGCCGCGGTGATGGTGTGGGGCTCGGTGCACGCCGGCCAGGCGCCCAACGCGATCCCGCAGGACGGTGTCGTCCGCGGCACACTGCGGTTGATGAACCGGGCCGCCTGGGACTCCGCGGAGCGGATCGTCCGGGAGCTGGTCGGCGAGCTGCTGGCCCCCACCCGCGCCGAGTACGAGCTCACCTACAGCCGGGGCGTGCCGCCCGTCGACAACGACCTGGTGTGCTCGACCGTCCAGCGGATCGCGGTGGAGCAGGGGTTGGGCGCCGACCGGGTCGCGGTGGCCGAGCAGTCGACCGGCGCCGAGGACTTCGCGGTCTACCTCGATCACGTACCCGGGTCGCTGGCCCGGCTGGGTGTCTGGGACGGCGTGGGTCGCCAGGTCGACCTGCACTCCCCGCAGTTCGTCCTGGACGAACGCGCCCTCGCCGTCGGCATCCGGCTGATGACGCACACCGCGCTGGCCGCGTTCCAGGCGTAGGCCGGTTCAGACGCTGTTGGACCGGCAGGGTCGGCGACGGAGGTCGGAGACGTACTCGGACGGTGCCCCGGCGGCCTCCGCCGCGTCGGACACGGCCCCCAGGTACCGGGCGGAGGGCAGTCCGCCCTCGAACGCCTGCAGCGCGTACATCCAGGCCAGCACGTCACCGTCCAGGGTGTGGATCATCAGCCGGATCTTCGTGTAGAGCCCGAGATCGGCGCCCTCCCACGAGTCCAGCGTCTTCTCGTCCGCATCGGTGATGTCGTAGAGGACGACGAAGACTCCGGCCGAGGCCGTGTCGGCCCGGGCCCCGGCGGCGTCCGTGTCCTGGACGACCATCGCCAGGGCGCCCTCCCAGAGCAGGTCCTCGCCGCCGAAGGTGAGTCGCCAGCCCGGCAGCCAGCCGGTACCCACCATCGGGGACGACGGGCACCGCCGGGTCATCTGGGCCGGGTCCATGTTGGGGCCGAAGGCCGCGTACAACGCCATGCCCCGACCATAGAGGGGTCGGTGCCCCTCGACCGTCGCGGCCGCCCGATACGGTGGTCGGGCCAGGTCGCGGGGCCACCCCCCGCCGGAAGGTCGAGGGGTCACCCCCTGCCGCGAGAAGGAAGTGGGACACCCATGCCACGCATCGTCATCATCGGTGGAGGCCCCGCCGGGTACGAGTCCGCCCTGACGGCGCGCCAGCTGGGCGCCGAGGTGATCCTCGTCGAGGACGAGGGGGTCGGCGGTGGCTGCGTCCTCTACGACTGCGTCCCGTCCAAGACGTTCATCGCCTCCGCCGGTGGCCGCACCGCCGCCCTGGCGGCCGGCGAACTCGGCGTGATGATCGACGACGAGCAGGTCACGGTCGATCTGCGGACCGTCAACGAGCGGGTCGAGGGCCTGGCCCTGGCCCAGTCCCTGGACATCCGCAACCGGCTCGAGCTGGAGGGGGTGGAGATCGTCGCCGGGCGCGCCCAGCTCGCCGACTCCGCCCCGGGCCTGGCCGCCCACCGGGTCGAGATCACCGGCGCCGACGGGACGAACCGGGTGGTGGACACCGAGCTGGTGCTGCTGGCCACCGGGGCCAGCCCCCGCGTCCTGGACACCGCCATGCCGGACGGCGAGCGCATCCTGACCTGGCGGCAGATCTACGACCTCACCGAGCTGCCCGAGCACCTGATCGTCGTCGGCTCCGGGGTCACCGGGGCCGAGTTCGCGTCCGCCTACACCGAGATGGGCGTGCAGGTCACCCTGGTCTCCAGCCGCGACCGGGTGCTGCCCGGCGAGGACGCCGACGCGGCCGCCGTCATCGAGCAGGTGTTCCACGACCGCGGGGCGACCCTGGCCAAGCAGGCCCGCGCGGCCTCGGTGGTCCGGGAGGGCGACGGGGTGCTCGTCACCCTCGTCGACGGCCGCGAGGTCCGCGGCAGCCACTGCCTCATGACGGTCGGCTCCGTCCCGAACAGCGCCGACCTCGGGCTGGAGAAGGTCGGTGTCGAGACGGGCCCAGGCGGGTTCATCACCGTCGACCGCGTCTCCCGCACCAACGTGACCGGCATCTACGCGGCCGGCGACTGCACCGGGGTGCTCATGCTGGCCTCCGTCGCCGCCATGCAGGGTCGCATCGCGATCTGGCACGCGCTGGGCGAGGGTGCTCCGCCGTTGCGCCTGAAGTCGGTGTCCTCGAACATCTTCACCCACCCGGAGATCGCCACGGTCGGTGTCTCGCAGAGCGAGGTGGACAACGGCACCGTCCCCGCCCGCGCCCTGCTCTTCCCGCTCGCCACCAACGCGCGGGCCAAGATGCTCGGCCTCAACGAGGGCTTCGTGAAGCTCATCGTGCGGCCGGCCACCGGCATCATCATCGGCGGCGTCGTGGTGTCCCCGGCCGCCTCCGAGCTGATCCTCGCCATCTCGGTCGCCGTGCAGAACCGGCTCACCGTCAAGGATCTCGCCTACAGCTTCAGCGTCTACCCCTCCCTGTCCGGCACCATCACCGAGCTCGGCCGTCGCCTCATCAACTACGCGGGGGACCTGGGCTGAGCCGCCGGCGGCACGCGCCCGGGGTTGTTGTTCGCGCCCCGGGTTGTCGTCCGCGCCGCTGATGTGGGGCGCGTTCACGCAACGGGGGCGCGTGTGCCGCCGGATCCGACCTGGCGGGGGATCGCCCGACGGATGCGAGCCGCCAGTTGGGCAGGATCGACGAGGTCGCGCCAGGTCCACCGGACGACCGCGAAGCCTGCTTCGCGCAGCCCGTCCTCGCGGACCTTCTCGTCGAAGACCGTGCGCGCGGGATCGGCAGACAGCCTTCCGTACTTCATCTCGCCGTCGAACTCCCCGATGGTCCGGCGCCCGGCG
Source organism: Nakamurella flavida (assembly GCF_030811475.1). Lineage (NCBI taxonomy): Bacteria > Bacillati > Actinomycetota > Actinomycetes > Nakamurellales > Nakamurellaceae > Nakamurella > Nakamurella flavida. Next base: position 1,508,205 of record NZ_JAUSQV010000001.1, on the reverse strand, counting down.
AAGAGAAAATCCACCCGGCCGAGGAAGCCCCCGCGCTCGTTGCGCATCACCGCCTGGAGATCGACCGGAGCGACCCCGGCGGCGGTGAGCAGCACCCGGCTCCGTGACTCACCGACGCTCTCGGACCGCCCGTCGGCGAAGGACACGACCCGACGTGCGCGAGCGATTCCGCGATACCTGGCCGCCCGCCCCACTTGCGCGGACAGTTCCTCCGTGGTGGTCAGACCCAGGAACAGTGCCGCGTCGGCGATGGCCACCGCCTGTTCGAAGCCGACGGTGCGCGCCAGGTCCACCACTGTCCGGGCGGGGGTCGTGACCGGTATGCCGTCGAGCACGGTGATGTCCTCGTCGGTGATCCGGGACATGTGCACGTGCAGGGTCTTCCGGCGGTGGCCGCCGTTCACCCCGGGTCTCGTCATCTGCACGCGGTCCAGCGGGACGGACCACAGCGGAATGCCGTGCAGCACGGCCGCCGAGGCGTGGCTGAAGCAGGCGTCGGACGCCACGACCCATTGGGTGGCCAGGGCGAGGAGCCGGTGACGCGATTCGTGCCGGACCTGCTCGTGATGGGTGGCCGAGAGGTAGACGCCGGGGCGCAGGGAGAACAACTCGCCCCTGCGGCGCCGCCGGGCCAGCCCGACGTCGGTTTCGCCGTCGTGCAGGGCGGACCTGCGGGTCATCACGATGGGATCAACCGACGAGGAAGCGTTCATGGCTCCCACCATCGACCGCTGGACACTGCGCCGTCCGGCCCGGGCGCGTTCTGTGAATGGTGGGGACGGGTGTGCACAGGTCGCGCGACTGCTGGGAGTCCGGCAGGCGCGTCCGCGCCCCGGTTGGGTGGACGCGCCTCTGATCCGCGGCGCGGATGACAGGCTCGGGCGCGTCGGCGGGATCTTTGGTGTGGCCGGCAACCGACGACCTGAACGCAGCCTTGGACAGCGGGACCGGCGTCCCCCCGTCGGCGGCCGCCGGCGCCCGCTGGCCCGTTCGCGCCCCGGTTGGGTGAACGCGCCTCTGATGCGAGGCGCGGATGAGAGGTGGGGGCGCGGAGGACAGGTGGGGGCGCGAACACCGCCCGGCAAGGCGCGCCTGCCGGCACCCGCTGGCCCGTTCGCGCCCCGGTTGAGTGAACGCGCCTCTGATGCGAGGCGCGGACGAAAGGTGAGGGCGCGTACGGCAAGTGGGAGCAAGAACGCCGCGCGGCCTCGGCGCCCGGCGGCGCCCGCGCGAGCGCCCACCTCACCAGCACCGCGGCGCCCGGCTCAGTCGTCCTCGTCGATCCAGTCGAAGGTCCTGGTGACGGCCTTGCGCCACTTGCGGTAGTGCCGGTCGCGGAGCTGGGGATCCATCCGCGGGTCCCACTGCCTGTCCTGGGCCCAGTTGGTGCGGATCTCCTCCTCGGAGTCCCAGAACCCCACGGCGAGGCCGGCGGCGTAGGCGGCGCCCAGGGCGGTGGTCTCGCTGACGACCGGTCGGATGACCGGGACACCGAGGATGTCGGCCTGGAACTGCATCAGGGTCTCGTTCGTCGTCATGCCGCCGTCGACCTTGAGGGAGGTGAGGTCGACACCGGAGTCGGCGTTCATCGCCTCCAGCACCTCCCTGGTCTGGTAGGCGGTGGCCTCCAGGACGGCGCGGGCGATGTGGCCCTTGTTCACGTACCGGGTGAGCCCGACGACGGCGCCGCGGGCGTCGGCCCGCCAGTACGGCGCGTACAGGCCGGAGAACGCGGGGACGAAATAGGCGCCGCCGTTGTCCTCGACGGTGGCGGCGAGCTGTTCGATCTCGGCGGCGGAGGAGATCAGGCCGAGGTTGTCGCGGAGCCACTGCACGAGCGACCCGGACACCGCTATGCTGCCCTCCAACGCGTACACGGTGGGCTGCTCGCCGATCTTGTAGCACACGGTCGTCAGCAGGCCGTGCTCGGACTGCACCTTCGTCGTGCCGGTGTTCAGCAGCATGAAATTGCCGGTGCCGTAGGTGTTCTTGGCCTCGCCGACGGCCAGGCAGGCCTGGCCGAAGGTCGCCGCCTGCTGGTCGCCGAGGATGCCGGCGATGGGGACGCCGGCGAACGGCCCGCGGGCCCGGCCCGCGCCGTACACCTCGGAGGACGACCGGATCTCCGGCAGCATCGACAGCGGGATGCCCATCTCCGCGGCGATGTCCTCGTCCCACTGCAGGGTGTCCAGGTCCATCAGCAGGGTCCGCGAGGCGTTGGTGGGGTCGGTGACGTGCAGTCCGCCGTCGACCCCGCCCGTCATGTTCCAGAGGGTCCAGGTGTCCATGGTCCCGAACACCAGGTCGCCGGACTCGGCCCGCTCCCGGGCGCCGTCGACGTTGTCGAGGATCCAGCGGACCTTGGGGCCCGAGAAGTACGTCGCCAGCGGCAGTCCCACCGTCGCCCTGTACCGGTCGGCGCCTCCGCCGAGCGCGGCGAGCCGGTCGCAGATCGGTCCGGTCCGGGTGTCCTGCCAGACGATCGCGTGGGACACCGGCTGCCCGGTCGTCCGGTCCCAGACGAGCGCGGTCTCCCGCTGGTTGGTGATGCCGACGGCGGCGAGGTCGTTCCTGGTCAGGTCGGCCCTGCCCAGGGCGGCGGCGGCGACGGCCCGGGTGTTCTCCCAGATCTCCAGGGCGTCGTGCTCCACCCAGCCCGCCCGCGGGAAGATCTGTTCGTGTTCCCGCTGGTCGACCGAGACCACGCGGCCCCCGTGGTCGAACACCATGCACCGGGTCGAGGTGGTGCCCTGGTCGATGGCGGCGACGTAGTCGCTCATGCGGGGTCCTCCGGCAGTGGACGGGTCGGGGTCGGGGCAGTGGGGCAGTGGGGCAGGTCGGCACCGTTGCAGGCAGAGGGCCCGGGTGGCAAGGACCGGGGGCGGGCGTCCGGGCCGACGTCCGTGGGCGGCGGGTCCGACGCGGGACCGGGCCGCGTACGGCCGAGCCCGCGGACACGGCTCCGGCCCGAGGGAGACGACGAGCGGGTGTTCTGCACAGCCGCCATTCCCGGCGGGGTCGGTCGACCTCCGGCCACGTCCCGGCGCCCCTTTCACCCGTGCATAAATATGACGGGAATGGCCTGCATAAATATGACCCGTCCTTCCGGGTGGCCGCGAGGAAAACCACAGCTGGTGGACGGGTGCCCCTGTCGCAGCAGAGGTATCGTGGGTGATCGCCGGTGATCAGCGCGGGTCGAACGGACAGGACGCAGATCGGCGGAACAGAACGTGCGACCGGAATAGCCGGTCCGACCAACGAAGGCGGCACGGGAATGAATGGTGAGACGGTCGCGGGGCGATTGGGCCCGGCGGAACGGGCGGAGAACTTCCGGCGGCTGGCGGAGGAGACCTTCGACGTCGTCGTCATCGGCGCCGGCGTCGTCGGTGCCGGCGCAGCCCTGGACGCGGCCACCCGCGGCCTGTCCGTGGCGATGATCGAGGCCCGGGACATCTCGTCGGGCACCTCGTCGCGATCGTCGAAGCTCTTCCACGGCGGGCTCCGCTACCTGGAGATGTTCGAGTTCGGGTTGGTGCGGGAGGCCCTGCGGGAGCGCGAGCTGATGCTGACCAAGCTCTGCCCGCACCTGGCCAAGCCGGTCTCGTTCCTGTACCCGCTGTCCAAGAGCGTCGTCGAGCGCCCGTACGTGGGTGCCGGCCTGATGATGTACGACACGATGGGCGGCGCGCGGTCGGTGCCCCGGCACAAGCACCTGACCCGGGCGGGCGCGCTGCGCCTGGTGCCCGGACTGCGACGCGATGCCCTGGTCGGCGGGATCCGCTACTACGACGGCCAGGTGGACGACGCCCGGCACACGCTCGCCGTGGCCCGCACCGCGGCCGCCTACGGCGCGGTGGTGCAGAGCTCGGCGCAGGTCGTCAGCTTCATCAAGGAGGCCGACCGGGTCGCCGGCGTCCGGATCCGTGACGTGGAGAACGCCGACGGGGGACCGGCGGCGACCATCGACGTCAAGGCGCGCGTGGTGATCAACGCGGCCGGGGTGTGGACGGACGAACTGCAGCGGTTGTCCGGCGGGCGGGGCCGGTTCAAGGTCCGCGCGTCCAAGGGTGTGCACCTGGTCGTGGCCCGGGACAAGATCACCTCCGAGAGCGGCATCATCCTCAAGACGGAGAAGTCGGTCCTGTTCGTCATCCCGTGGAAGGCGCACTGGATCATCGGGACCACCGACACCGACTGGAATCTCGATCTCGCGCACCCGGCGGCCACCCGCAAGGACATCGACTACATCCTCGGGCACGTCAACTCGGTGCTGGCCGTGCCGCTCACCCACGACGACATCGAGGGTGTCTACGCCGGGCTGCGCCCGCTGCTGGCGGGGGAGAGCGAGCAGTCCTCCAAGCTGTCCCGCGAGCACGCGGTGGCCCGGGTCGCTCCCGGTCTGGTCTCCATCGCCGGCGGCAAGTACACGACGTACCGCGTGATGGGCGCCGATGCGGTGGACGCGGCCGCCGAGGACCTGCCCGGCCGCATCGCCCCCTCCTGCACCGAGAACGTGCCGCTGGTCGGCGCCGAGGGCTACCAGGCCCTGGTCAACCAGGCCGACCGCATCGGCGCGCGCTACGGCGTCCACCCCTACCGGGTGCGCCACCTGCTGGACCGGTACGGCTCGGAGTTGTTCGCCGTGCTCGACCTGGCGCTGGATCCCGAGCACGCCGACCCGCAGCTGCTCACGGCCATCCCCGGGGCGCCGGAGTACCTGCAGGTGGAGATCCTGTACGCGACGTTGGTCGAGGGGGCGCTGCACGTGGAGGACGTGCTGGCCCGGCGGACCCGCATCTCGATCGAGTACGCGCACCGCGGGACCGAGAGCGTCGAGCGGGTCGCCGATCTCATGGGCGGGGTGCTGGGCTGGTCGGCCGAGCAGCGCGCCCACGAGGTGGCCAGCTACGTGGCCCGGGTCGAGGCCGAGCGGTTGTCGCAGACCGAGCCGGACGACCAGGCAGCCGATCAGGCCCGGCTGGAGGCACCCGAGGTGCGCGGACGGCTGGTGTCCCCGGTCGCCTGACCCGGGCCTACCGCCCGGCCCGACGACTGCGGCGGTCCACCCCACCCGGGTGGGCCGCCGTCGGTCGTCAGCCGGCCAGATGCCGGACGGTCGCCCGGGCCGCCCGGTGACCCGAGGCCAGGGCGCCCTGGGTGGACGGGGTGTCCTGGTGGTCCCCGCACAGCAGGATCCCGTCGCCCAGGTCGACCGGACGCCGGATCGGCAGCGGTGGGCGGGTCACGGGCAGGGCGTCGTGGACGTCGTGCCGCACCAGCAACTCCCATTCCGTGGTGTCCGCACGCCAGAGTCGGCCCGCCTGGGCCAGGGCGCGGTCGTCGCCGAGGCCGGCCGCGCTGAGCGCGGTGAGCTGCACGAGGCCCCGACCCGGGGGCGCGTAGCTGGGGGCGGCGGCGGAGACGACGGCCGTGTTGGCCACGGGTCCGCCCTGTCCGTCGACGCACAGCAGCCGGTCCCGCGGCAGATCGTCCGGTGTCGCGTACCACCAGGTGGTCAGGCCACCGGTGGGCCGGGTCGGGGTGAGGTCCAGGGCGGCCGCGGCCGGGAGATCGGTGGCGACGACCACGGCCCGCGCCCGGATCTTCCCGGATGCGGTGCGCACCACCGGTCCCGGCCCGATCCCCACGACCTCGGTTCCGGTCTCGACGGGGGCGGACAGACGTGCGGCCAGCTGGTCGGGGAGGGCCTGCATCCCCTCGCGGGGCAGGCCCGGCGTACCGAGCAGGAAGGAGCGGATGAGCAACCGGACGTAGGTGTCGGACGCGTGCCCGGGGTCATCGGCGAGCACGCCGCTCAGGAACGGCTGCAGCACCTGCCGGCGCAGCGGGCCCCGCACGCCGACCGCGTCCCACGCCTGGGCCACCGTGCGGTCCGGGGCGCGCAGGGACCGCTGGGGGGCGAGCACCGTCGGGGCCGCCCACCGGATCAGACCGGCGATCTCCCGGACGTCGAGCAACCCGCTGCGCAGGGTCCGACCGAGCAGGTGGGGCTCCCGCCGGGGGTCGCCCAGCACCGCCGAGCCCGAGCCCCGGTTGACCCGCACTCCGGCGGCGAACTGCTGCAGGCCCAACGCCGGCACGTCGACCGTCCGGCCGACCTGCGGGTACGCCGGGTTGAGCAGTTGGAAGCCGATGTCGCACAGGTAGCCGTCGAGACGTTCCGTGCGGATCCGCCCACCGACGCGGTCGGCCTTCTCCAGCACGCGCACCTGCAGGCCCCGGGCCTGGAGGTCGGCCGCGCACGCCAGCCCGGCGACCCCGGCCCCGACCACCACCACATCCGGCCTGTGTCCCATCGGCCCAGCCTGCCACCACCGGACACCGCGGCCCGTCCGGTCGGCTCGGCCCGGTTCAGGCGTCGATGCTCGACATGTCCGGGTAGCGCTCGCCGACCACGGCGTCGACGGGAACGGCCGCGGCCAGCTCGACGCGATCCTGGTCGGTCAGGGTGATGGCCGCCGCGGCGACGTTCTCCTCCAGGTAGCGCACGCGCTTGGTGCCCGGGATCGGGACCACGTCCGGGCCCTGATCGAGCACCCAGGCCAGGGCCAGCTGACCGGCGGTGACATCACGGCGTTCCGCGACGGCCCGGACCCGCTCGACCAGCGCCAGGTTGGCCTGCAGGGCGTCCCCCTGGAAGCGGGGGTTGTGCCGACGGAAGTCGTCGGCGTCCAGGTCGTCGGTCGAGGTGATGGTGCCGGTCAGGAAGCCCCGGCCCAGCGGCGAGTACGGGACCAGCCCGATGCCCAGTTCGCGTAGGGCGGGCAGGATGGCCTCCTCGACATGCCGGGTCCACAGGGAGTACTCGGTCTGCAGGGCGGTGATCGGATGGACCGCGTGCGCCCGGCGGACGGTGTCCACCGAGGCCTCGGAGAGCCCGAGGCGGCGCACCTTCCCGGCCGCCACCAGCTCGGCCATCGCCCCGACCGTCTCCTCGATCGGCACGCTGCGGTCCACCCGGTGCTGGTAGTACAGATCGATGTGGTCGACGCCGAGCCGGGCCAGGCTGGCGTCGCAGGCGCTGCGCACGTACTCGGGGCTGCCGTCGATCCGCCGGTTGCGCGGGTTGTCGACGTCGCGCACGTTGCCGAACTTGGTGGCCAGGACGACCGCGTCCCGCCGGTCGGCGATGGCCCGCCCCACCAGCTGCTCGTTGGTGAAGGGGCCGTACATGTCGGCGGTGTCCAGCAGGGTCACCCCGAGATCGAGCGCGCGGTGCACGGTGCGCACGGCCTCGCCCTCGTCGGCGGTGCCGTAGAACTCGGACATGCCCATGCAGCCCAGGCCCAGGGCGGACACGGAGAGGTCGCTGCCGAGCTCGACGGACCCGAGCACGCGGGTGGGCAGGACGTTCGCAGAATTCGTCATACCGGCACTCTCGTCCTTGGAGTGCGCTCGAAGTCAATCGGGCCGGCGGGTCAGCCCACCCGCTGATCCGGATGCGTCAGCCGGTCGCGGTACAGGGCGATCTTGCCGTCCAGGGCGCTGAGGTGCGCGGTGGTCTCCGCCAGTTCGGCCAGCACCCGCTCCCGATGCGCGACGAGCAGGGCCAGTCGTTCCGGTTCGGTGCCGGCGCCGGCCCGGACGAGCTCGGCGTAGGCACGGATGTCGCGGATCGGCATGCCCGTCGCGCGTAACCGGGTGATCAGTGTGATCCAGGTCAGGTCACGTTCGGCGTACCGGCGGTGCCCGCCGGCGGCGCGGCCGACCGGTTCGAGGAGCAGGCCGTCCCGCTCGTAGTACCGCAGCGTGTGGGTGGTCAGCCCGCTGCGCGCGGCGGCGTCGGCGATGCTCAGGCCCGGTGCGGTCGTCATGCCCGGAGTGTGCCCGCCCCGGGCGGGAACCGCGAGTGGGCTCCAGGCCCGCGTTCAGCGGGCGGTGGGTCCCTGGACGGCATTGGCGACGGCGCCGGCGGCGGGGATGAGCAGGAAGGCCAGCCATGCTCCGCTGAAACTCAGCACGGTGCCCAGGACGAAGAACAGGATGAGGGCGATGGGCACGGACAGTGCGGTGACCACGGCCACCGTCTTCTGGGCCCGACTGCGCGCCACCGCGCCGGTGTCCGGGCCGGCGGGCGGCGAGGGGGCCGCGGCCGTCCACGGCGACGCGGACGCACCGCTCGGACGGGCCACGGTCGAGCCGGGCAGGGAAGGGTGTGGGGCCGGCAGATCGGTGAACACCGACTTCAGATCGGCGACGGTGCGCGCCGTGGTGACCCGCGCGCTGCGTTCGCCGTACTCGTCCATGTCCAGGCGGCCCGCGGTCAGGTGCTCACCGAGCGCCTCCAGGGCGGAGTTCCGTTCGGTGTCGCCCACCCGGACGACGGCGGGATCGGACTCGGAGCGGCCGGGCGAGGTCATACCCCCGCACTGTAGTCACCGGTCAGCCCGCACCCGGGTGACCCGGCCGCATCCGGGTGTCCCGGTCAGGGGGCGGGGCGAGCGGACGGCGGGCGCCACAGGTCGACCACCGACAGGCCCAGCTCGGCCAGCAGTGTCCGGGTCAGCGGGAGCGACAGGCCGATGACGTTGGACGGGTCGCCGTCGACGCCGTCGACGAACCATCCGCCGTAGCCGTCCAGGGTCAGGGCGCCCGCCACGGCCAGCGGCTCCCCGGTGGCGACGTAGGCGTCGATCTCGTGCGCCGTCGGCGATCCGATCCGCACCACCGTCGAGCCGGTGCCCCGGGTCCGGCCCCGCTCCGCCCCCTGCGCCAGATGGATCAGGGCGTGCCCGGTGAGCAGGTCGCCGGACCGGCCGGCCATCCGCGCCCACCGCTCGTGGGCCTGGTCCGCGGTGTGCGGCTTGCCCTGCAGCTCGTCGTCGAGCAGGAGCATGGAGTCGCAGCCGATGACCACCAGCGGGCCGTCCGCGGGCTCGAGATCGGCTGTGCCGGCGAGGATCCGGTCCACCACCACCTGGGCCTTGGCCTCGGCCAGCACGGCGACCCGCTCGGCGAACGGCCGGTCGGCCACGCCCGCGAGCACGGCGTCCTCGTCCACCCCGGCGACGATGACCAGGGGATCGATGCCGGCCGCGCGCAGGATGCCCAGTCGGGCCGGGGAGGCCGAACCCAGCACCACCCGCACCCGCCCCGGGGCCCCCGGCCGCATGCCGGTCACAGGGGGATGTTCCCGTGCTTGCGATCCGGCCCGGACGCCAGCTTGTCGACCAGCATGGCCAGGGCACTGCGCACCGCCGCCCGGGTCCGTGACGGCGGGATGACCGCGTCGACGTAGCCGCGTTCCGCGGCCAGGTACGGATTCACCAGGCTCTCCTCGTACTCGTGGGCCAGCCGGGCGCGGAGCTCGGCGACTTCGGGCGCGTCCACCCCGTGCTCCTGCACGGCGGCGGCGATCTGCATGCGGTGCAACAACTCCACGGCTCCGGCCGCGCCCATCACGGCGATCTGCGCGGTGGGCCAGGCCAGGTTGACGTCGGCACCCAGGTGCTTGGACCCCATCACGTCGTAGGCCCCGCCGTACGCCTTGCGGGTGATGACGGTGACCAGCGGCACGGTGGCCTCCGCGTAGGCGTAGATCAGCTTGGCGCCGCGGTGGATGATGCCGCCCCACTCCTGGCCGGTGCCGGGGAGGAAGCCGGGCACGTCGACCAGGGTGAGCACCGGGACACCGAACGCGTCGCAGGTGCGGACGAAACGGGCCGCCTTCTCCGAGGCGTCGATGTCCAGGGTGCCGGCCAGGTGCATCGGTTGGTTGGCCACCACCCCGACCGGCCGCCCGTCCACCCGGCCGAAGCCGGTGAGGATGTTCCGCGCGAACATGCCGTGCACGGGCAGGAACTCGCCGTCGTCCAGGATCGTGCGCACCACGCGCAGCATGTCGTAGGGCTTGCGCGACGAGTCCGGGATCAGGGTGTCCAGGGCGAGATCGGCCTCCGTGGTCTCGGCGGAGGTGCCGGCCGCCCGGACCGGCAGGGGTGCTCCCGCCCGGGACGGCAGATGGGACAACAGCTTCCGGACGTAGTCCAGGGCGTCGGCCTCGTCCTTGCCGGCGTGGTGCGCGTTGCCGGACTTGCGGGTGTGCGTCCGGGCCCCGCCCAGCTGCTCGGCGGTGACGTCCTCGCCGGTGACGGTGCGCACCACGTCCGGGCCGGTGATGAACATCTGCGAGGTGCCCTCGACCATGACGACGAAGTCGGTCAGCGCGGGGGAGTAGACGTGCCCGCCGGCGGCCGCGCCCATGATCACCGAGATCTGCGGGACCACCCCGGACAGGGCCACGTTGCGCCGGAAGATCTCCGCGTACAGGCCGAGGGAGACCACGCCCTCCTGGATGCGGGCACCCCCGCCCTCGTTGATGCCGATGATCGGCCGGCCGGTGGTGGCGGCGAGATCCATGATCTTGACGATCTTCTCGCCGTACACCTCGCCCAGGGACCCGCCGAAGACGGTGACGTCCTGGGAGAACACGCACACCTGCCGGCCGTCGACGGTGCCGTACCCGGTGATCACCCCGTCGCCGTACGGGCGCCGGTCGGCCAGGCCCGGGGCGGACGACCGGTGCCGGGCCAACGCGTCGAACTCCACGAACGAGCCGGGATCCAGCAGCAGGTCGAGGCGTTCCCGGGCGGTGCCACGGCCGCGGTCGTGCTGCCGGGCGACCGCTTCGGCGGACCCGGGGTGCCGGGCCTGTGCCAGGCGGTCCTGCAAGATGGCCAGTCGACCCGCGGTGGTGTCCGGGTCGGGTCCGGGTGACATCTCGGCGACGGGTAGCTCCGGCCGGGCGGGGGCGTCGGCCGACGGCGCGGGGCCGGTCGGCCCGGTCTGCGGGTGCGGCTCGGTCATGGATCCCCTCCCGGGACCGGCGCCGCGCGGAGGTGCGCCGGCGCCGGATGCCGCGAGGGTAGCCGCGTACCGGGGTCGGGCTCCTACCCTGGCGCGGTGTCCGTAGATCGTTCCGCCCCGTCCGTGCCGTCCGCCCGGGCCGATGCGCGTGCCCCCATCTCGGCCGCGGACGTCCGCGCCCGGGTGGCCGATCCGACGCGGTGGGACATCGGGCACGTGATCAGCACCGGGTCGACGAACGCCGATCTGATGGACACCCCGGCCCCGCCGTCCGGTGCGGTGGCCGTGCTCATCGCCGAGGAGCAGATCCGCGGTCGCGGCCGGGCGGGACGGGTGTGGAGCTGTCCCGCCGGGGCGGGTCTGATGATGTCGATCGCCCTGCACCGCCCGCCCGTGCCGCCGGCCCGCCGTGGGTGGGCCGGTGCGGTCCTCGGCCTCGCCCTGGTCGACGCGCTGGCCGCCCTGCTGCCCGGTCGCGACGTGGGGCTGAAGTGGCCGAACGACGTGCTGGTGGACGGGGACAAGATCGCCGGCATCCTCGGTGAGGCGGGTGCGGAGACCGTGGTCGTCGGGTCCGGGGTGAACATCACCCTGCGGGCCGACGAACTGCCCCGCCCGGACGCCACCTCGCTGGCCCTGCTGGGTGCGGTCGGCCCCGCCTTCGATCGGGCCGCCCTCGCCGCGGCCGTGCTGGACGGCCTGTCCGCCCGGCTGGACCGGTGGTTCGTCGCCGACGGGGACGTCGACGCCGGCGGGTTGCGGGCCGACTACCGCGACCGCTCGGCCACTCTCGGACGGTCGGTGCGCCTGCAGATTCCCGGCGGCGCCGAGGTGCTGGGGGTGGCCACCGACATCACGCCGGACGGCGCCCTCGTCGTGCGGACCACCGACGGGCGGGAGCGGGCCTGGAGCGTCGCCGAGGTCACCCACCTCCGTCCGGCCACCTGACGGCGGGTCACCGGCGGACCGGACGGCGGGTCGCCGATGTGACGGCGGTGCTGCGGGTGCGTGAACAGCCGCGCCCGCTCTCCCCACCGGCCCCGCGCGGTGGAATAGTCCCCCTGGTGTCCGAACCCAGTTACGCCCAGACCATCGCCTACCCCGGCGGCGAATCGACGTCCCGTCACGGGCGCCGGCTCACCGAGCAGGTGGCCCCGCACGTCATCGTGCTGTTCGGCGCGACCGGCGACCTGTCCCGGCGCAAGCTGCTGCCCGGCCTGACCCACCTGGCGTTGTCGTCGCTGACGCCGGACGTCCAGGTCGTCGCCAGCTCGCTGGAGGACATGGACGACGAGCAGTTCCGCGCGTTCGCCAAGCAGGCCGTCACCGAGTTCTCCACCCGGCCGCTGACCGACGCCCAGTGGGAGACGTTCGCGGCCAAGCTGCACTACGTGCCGCAGAGCGCCGGACCGCGCGAGCTGGCCAGTGCGGTGCTGCGCGCCGAGGACGAGCTGGGCCACGACGCCCGCCGCCTGCACTACCTGAGCGTGCCGCCCAAGGCCGCCCTGGCCGTGGTCACCATGTTGGCCGAGGCCGGTCTGGTCGAGCGTTCCCGCGTGGTCATGGAGAAGCCGTTCGGCGTCGACCTGGAGTCGGCCAAGGCCCTGAACGACCAGGTGCACGCGACCTTCCAGGAGCGCCAGGTCTTCCGCATCGACCACTTCCTGGGCAAGGAGGCGGCGCAGAACATCCTGGCGTTCCGGTTCGCCAACGGTCTGTTCGAGCCGATCTGGAACCGCAACTTCATCGACCACATCCAGATCGACATCCCCGAGACCCTCGGCCTGGACCGGCGAGCCGGCTTCTACGAGTCCACCGGGGCCTACAAGGACATGGTGGTCACCCACCTCTTCCAGGTCATGGCGTTCGTGGCCATGGAGCCGCCGACCGCGCTGGAGCCGCGGGCGATCAGCGAGGAGAAGAACAAGGTCTTCCGCTCCCTGCAGCCCATCGATCCCAGCGACGTCGTCCGCGGGCAGTACCACGGGTACCGCGGCGAGGAGGGTGTCGCCCCGGAGTCCGACACCGAGACCTTCATCGCGCTCAAGGCCAACATCGACAACTGGCGCTGGGCCGGCGTGCCGTTCTACCTGCGCACCGGCAAGAAGATGGCCCAGGGGCAGCGGATCATCTCCATCGCCTTCAAGGAGGCGCCGAAGTCGATGTTCCCGACCGGGTCCGGCGTCGGCACCCAGGGTCCGGACCACCTGACGTTCGACCTGGCCGACGAGTCGAGGGTGTCGCTGTCGTTCTACGGCAAGCGGCCCGGCCCGGGCATGCGCCTGGACAAGCTGTCGATGCAGTTCTCCACCCACGACACCGACCGTGCGGCCGACGTCCTCGAGGCGTACGAGCGGCTCATCCTGGACGCGATGCTCGGCGACCACACGCTGTTCACCACGGCCGAGGGCATCGAGAGCCTGTGGGAACGGTCGATCCCGCTGCTGGACGACCCGCCGCCGGTGAAGCCGTACGCGGCCGGTTCGTGGGGGCCCAACGCCATCCACCAGCTGATCGCCCCGCACGCCTGGCGGCTGCCGTTCGAGCGCGCCTGGCGGCCCAGCAAGAACGACGGCTGACCGCCGGGGTCCGTCGCCGGGCGGGCGGGGCCGTCCCCTCCCCGCCCTAGAGTGGATCGGGTGGACGACACGCAGGACGTGCAGGCCCGGGCCGCTGCGGCCCGGGCCGCCGTCGACGCCGCCGCCCGGGTCGTCGGTCGGGATCCGGCCGACGTGAGGATGCTGCTGGCCACCAAGACCCAGCCGCTGGAGCGTGTTCTCGCGGTGGCCGCGGCCGGCCACCGGCTGTTCGGCGAGAACCGCGTGCAGGAGGCCGTGGCCAAGGCCCCCGGGCTCGCCGACGTCGAGCACGAGATGCATTTCATCGGCCACCTGCAGGGCAACAAGGTGAACCAGCTGCTGCCGGTGATCAGCTGCCTGCAGACGCTGGACTCCCTCGCCCTGGCCCGCCGCCTCGACGCGCGCCTCGAGCTGCTCGAGCGCGATCTGGACGTCATGGTGCAGGTGAACGTGTCCGGTGAGGACTCCAAGGCCGGGGTGCCGCCCGAGGCTGCTGCCGAGCTGATCGCCCAGGTCGCGGATCTGCCCCGACTACGGCTCCGCGGCCTGATGACCATCGGGCTGAACAGCCCGGACCGCGGCGCCGTGCGGGCCGGGTACCGGACGTTGGCCGAGCTCGCCGCACCGCTGGACGTGGGCGGACCGGTCGTCCTGTCGATGGGTATGAGCGGGGACTTCGCGGATGCCATCGCCGAGGGCGCCACCATGGTCCGCCTCGGTTCGGCCGTGTTCGGCGCCCGTCCGCCCGCCTCCTGACCCTGCCCGGGTCGTCGGGACGCTAGCGCTGATCGACCACTCCGTCGAGGTGTGGGACGAGCGGCGCGGGGCGCTGGGGGCGGCCAATCATGACGCAGAGTCATGGCGGCCCGCCACCCGTCCGGGACGGGGCCACCGGCGCCGCCGCGCGGCTGAGCTGCACGGATGCCGCCCGGAGGGCTGGTCGACAGAATGCCGACCGCCGTACCGTCATCACGCTGTGGATCCATTCGGGTACGCTTTGACTCCTGCTCTTCCGGCCGCGTCGGTCGCCTGCGATGCTCCCCGCATGTCTGATGCCCTGGACTCCACCGACGTCGCCGAGGCCCCTGCCGCAGGGGCCGCTGTCGCCGAGGCGGACGCCCCGACAGCCACCACCCAGGAGATCCGTCGCCGGTTCCTGGAGTACAAGGTCTCCCGCGGGCACGTGGTCATCCCCCGGGCGCCGCTGGTGCTGTACGACGACCCGACGACGCTGTTCACCGGGGCCGGGATGCAACCGTTGCTGCCCTACCTGCTGGGCCAGGAGCACCCCGCCGGGCACCGGTTGGCCGACAGCCAGACCTGCCTGCGCGTCCAGGACATCGAGGACGTCGGCGACAACCGGCACACCACCTTCTTCGAGATGCTGGGCAACTGGAGCCTCGGCGACTACTTCAAGCGCGAGCAGCTGACCTCGTTCTGGACGTTCCTCACGCAGATCGTCGGCCTGGACCCCGAGCGCATCTACGTCACCTGTTTCTCCGGCGACCCCGCCAACGACATCGGCAAGGACGAGGAGAGCGCGGGCATCTGGACCGAGCTGTTCACCGCCGGCGGCCTGTCCGCCGACCAGGTGGAGCTCGGCACGGAGGAGGAGGGCGCCCGGCTGGGCAACCAGGGCGCCCGGATCGCGTTCTACGGCAAGAAGAACTGGTGGTGCCGCGGCGGCAGCGCCGAGGCGATGCCGGTGGGTGAGCCCGGTGGCCCGGACTCCGAGGTGTTCTACCTGTACCCGGAGATCGAGCACGACACCGCCTACGGCGAGCACTGCCACCAGAACTGCGACTGCGGCCGGTACATCGAGCTCGGCAACTCCGTCTTCATGCAGTACCAGCGGACCGAGACCGGCTTCGCACTACTGCCCAAGCAGAACGTCGACTTCGGCGCCGGCCTGGAACGCATTGCCGCTGCGGCGATCTCGAGCCCGGACGTCTACCGGATCAGCCTGCTGTGGCCGATCGTCGAGCACCTGCAGGGATTGTCGGGCCTGACCTACGAGGACCGCACCGAGGCCATGCGCGTCATCGCCGACCACCTGCGCGGGGCGACGTTCCTGGCGGTCGACGGGGTGGTGCCCAGCAACAAGGAACAGGGCTACGTGATGCGCCGGCTGCTGCGCCGCGCCATCCGGTACGCCTTCGGTCTGGGCATCCAGGAGAACTTCTTCCCCGAGATCGTCCCGGTCATCGCCGATCTGTACGCCGACGACTATCCCGAGGTCGCCGAGCACCGCGAGAAGGTCGTCGCGGTGCTGGTCAAGGAGGAGAAGGCGTTCCGGTCCACCCTCGGCAAGGGCCTGCGCAAACTGCGCGGATACCGCAGGACCGGGCTCACCGGGGCCGACCTCTTCGTCCTCTACGACACCTTCGGCTTCCCCGTCGAGCTCAGCACCGAGGAGGCGACCAACCAGGGCATCTCGCTCTCCCCGGAGTGGCGCGCCGAGTTCGACGAGCAGATGGACATCCAGCGGCTGCGTTCGCAGCAGGGCAGCAGGATGAAGCTGTAGTCACGGACCTTCCCGCGGGGCGGGAGTCACCATCGTGGGGAGGTCGGGAAACCGGCCTCCCTGCGGTCTTCTCGCCTTCCGTCGCGACCGGAGCCCGGGTGCGGCGCCGGTGTGGCCCGTCAGGATGACGGGGCGGGCGGGGGACGGTGCTGGTGCCGCGCACGGTTGACCGCCTCCTGCACGATCGTGGCGGCGACCTCGGCCAGCTTGCGGTGCTGGTGCTGGCTGAGCTGGCGCAGGCGGTCGAACGCCTCGTCGGCGGTCAGCCCGCTGCGGGCCCGCAGGATGCCGATGGCCTGGTCGATGGCAGCCCGATGGGCCAGCGCGATCTCCAGGTGCTGGGCCAGGCGTTGGGCCTGGGCGAGGATGTGCGCGTTCTGCACGCTGACCGCGGCCGGGACGGCGAAGATCTCGCCGACGCGTTCGGCGTTCTCGTCGAAGGCGTGCTTGGCGTGCGCGTAGACGTTCATCGCGCCCACCACGCCGGTGGGGGTGATCAGCGGCAGGGACAGGACACTGTGCACGCCGAGCCGGCCGACGCGGGGACCGAATCGCGGCCAGCGTGGGTCCCCGCCGAGGGATCCCGAACGCATGGTCCGGCCCTGCGCGGCGGCATCCACGCAGGGCCCTTCGCCGAGGTCGTACTGGATGTCGTCGACTTCCACCACGAACGGCGCGCTCTTGACGATCAGGTCGGCCCGGTCGGGTTCCAGCAGGGTGAGCCCGGCGCCGTCGGCGCCGGGGATGGCCTGCACCGCGTACTCGGCGATCCTGGTGAGCACCGTCTCCAATGTCGAACCGAGGGAACTCAGGCCGGCCAGGCCGGCCAGGCTCGCGCTGAGATCGGCGTCGTCGGCCGGCCCCGGAGAAGGGTGATCGGAGTCCTGTGGCGTGGTCATGAGCGGTCCTTACGCTGTATCAGGAGGGCAGTCGGACGGGCCGTGCTGATGACCGGGTGCGGGTGGTCGGTGGGGACGTTCGTGATCACCGCCTGGCACTCTAGCCATGGCGGGTACACTTCGGCTTGTTCGACCGGTCGCCGAACCCGATTCGGCGGAGCCGCTCGGGCACCGGGTTCCCGTCCTCGCGACCCTGGCTCCAGGCGTCACCCGTCCAGGACCCTCGGGACTCCGCCGGAGCGCCCCATCGCCATCACCCCGGAAGTCGATCGCCGTCTCGCCCTGCTCACCCAGGCCCTGGACATTCCCGGCACGGACCTCGCGGCCATCCTCGCCGTCCTGCACGACGACCTCATCACGGCGGTCCCGTCCTTCCTGGGCCTGACGGTCATCCGGGAGGCACATCCTGACGACGCAGGTACAACCGTGCTGAGCACGCTGACCGAGCCGGCCGCGGTGCGGGCATCGATGCGGATGAACCTGCGGGCCGGTTCCGCGGATCCTTCGCACCTGGTCTTCGAGTTCTTCGCCGGCGACCCCGACGCCTTCACCGGACTGGCCGGCGATGCCCGTGCCGCCCTCGGGGCATCGGCCGATGTGCTCCTCGACCCGCACCGGGACACCCCCCGGGATCACCACCCGTGGCCCGGGGGCGGGCCCGACCCGGCGGCGGCCGGCGAACTCGACCAGGCGATCGGGGTCCTGCTGGTCCGCGGACACGCCGATCCCCGGGCCGCACTCGACGAGTACGCGGCCCGCCGTGGCCTGACCCGGCCCGCCGCCGCGCGGCACATCCTGGACTCCCTCGGGGGTGGGCACCCGCAGTGACCTGTGCCACCGGTCTGGTCACCGGGGCAGGGGCGATCTATTCTTCGGCTGCTGATCCGACAGCCTCTCCGGGGCCGACGCTGCTGCTCCGGCCGCACCGTCCCGCCGCCCGGGACCCGCCCCGGATCACCGTCCCCTTCGGAATGACCATGCATCTGCACCGATCCACTCCACCCCTGCCCGAGGTCGAATCCCGCGACAGGTCCGACCGGTGGTGGCCCTGGGCGGTGGGGGAACGCCCCGCGCGCACCCACCCTGCTCGGGTGTCCTCGGCCACGGAGCATCCCCGACCCGATCGGCCGACCGCACCCGCCGCGGAGGGTCAGTGACCGGCGACCACCGGGGCCGTGCCGGCCGCGCGCGCGGCGTCCCACCACAGCTCGTGCAGGGCGAAGTAGCGGTCATCCGGCGACAGCTGCTGCTCCCACGGCTTGTCGATGATGAAGTGGATGTTCTTCACCTCGGCCGCGTCCCACATCGTCGGGTGCTGGAACGGCAGTGTCTTGAGGGCGTTGTAGACGTAGGGCTGGGGCAGCCAGCGGTCCTGGTAGTACTCGTTGAGGAAGTCCTGCTCGGCGAACGGGAAGCCGGACAGATCGGCGAGCCCGGCCAGCCGGGCGGACATGTCGTCGAGGACCGCCGCGTCCGGCGTCAGCACCAGGAAGCCGCCGTTCAGGTAGTTGCCCACCACACCCGGCTCGCTGGTGTGTTCCGGGCCGCGGCAGTACGAGTAGAAGCAATTCGCCGGGGTCCAGTCCGCCGGGTAGCTGGCGATCCGGTTCGGATTGCACCGGCAGGCGTGGCACGCGGCGATCCCGCCGTCCGGCAGCTCCAGGTCGAACAGTTCGTCCATCGACCGGGTCACCAGCATGTCGGCGTCCAGGAAGACCACCCGCTCGAACTCCGTGAGCCCCCAGACGGCCAGCTTGGTCCACACCTCGGCGAACCGGGCGTTGGCGTACCCGTCGACGCCGTCGTCCGCCGGGCGCAGCGGCCGGACCTCGCGGACCAGGCAGCCGTCGGCCTCGAGCAGCCGACGGTCGTCCGGCCCGATGCCGTCGGTCACCATCACCACGAAGGGGTGCGGGCTGCCCGAGGCGGCGATGGAGGCACGCAACGTGCGCGCCCCGTCCAGGTAGTTGGGCTGCGTCAGCAGGGTGACCCAGGCATTCATCGTCGTTCTCCTCGGGTGCAGCACCGCACCGGTCGCACGGTCAGTCGAACAGGGCGGTGGTGAAGGCGTTCGCGAAACGGTGCCCGGGGTCGAGCGCGTCCCGGACCTCGCGGAAGGACTCCCACTCCGGGTAGAGCGTCGGCCAGTCGTACAGCGACTCGTCGAAGTACTTGCCCCAGTGCGGCCGGCCGCCCTCGGCGGCCAGCAGCTTCTCCACCTCGCGCAGGAAGTCCACGCCCTCCTCGGACAGCGAACCGTCCTCCGAGTAGTAGACGACGAACCCGAAGTAGCAGGTGTCCTGGCCGTGCGACGGGCTCAGCCATGCCTCCGACGGACCGGTGCAGCGCAGGATCACCGGGTAGTGCATGCGCGGCTGGGTCTGGTCGTGCCAGTCCTTGATCTTCTTGATCACGCCGCCGGCCAGATCCAGCGGGACGCCGATCTCCACGTTGATCTGCGGGGTCGCGATGCCCCGGCAGAACACCTGGTAGATGTCGCCGGTCACGTCGGTGAAGTCGCGGAAGCGGGTGACCGTGCGGGACGGCATGTCCTCGCGGGCGACCTTCGTGTCGTCGCGCAGCTGACGCAGCGTCTGCTCGATCGTCGCGTTCATCGCGTCGCTCACGGTCGGGTGCTCGAACAGCCCACCGCCGGCCTCCCGGTGCCGGCGCACGTCGTCCTCGCCGGCCTCCTGGGCCGTCCAGACCTGGACCTGACCCTCCTGCGGGAACCACCAGGCCTTGACCAGGTCGTTCTCCCGGTTCCAGCTGGTCAGGTCGTCGTCCAGGGTCGCCGCGTCGGTCATGTTCTTCCGGCAGGTGTAGATCGGCGACGGCTGCGTCCGCAGGGTGACCCGGGTGATGACGCCCAGCGAACCCAGACCCAGCTGGACCGCGCCGAACCACGGGTCACCGCGTCGGAAGTCACGGACCGATCCGTCGGCCAGCACCAGCCGGACGGCCAGCGCGGCGTCGGCGATGGTGCTCTGATTCAGGCCCTGCCCGTGCGTGCCGGTCGAGATGGCCCCGGCCAGCGTCTGCTCGGCGATCACGCCGGGGGAGGACGGGAGCATGAGGCCGCGCTCGGTGAGGACGGCGTAGACGTCCTGCAGGGTGGTCGCCCCCGCGAAGGTGGCGGTGTCGTCGGTGATCGACAGCAGACCGGTCAGGCCGCTCAGATCGAGCAGGACCCCGTCGACGTCGGTCTGACCCAGCATGCGGCCCGGCGACATCCGACTGCCGATCACCCGCACCCGCCCGCTCGTGGTGGCCAGGAGCGACTGCAGTTCCGCCTCGGACGTCGGCGCGCACACCGATCCCGGAGCGCCCAGGGTGGCGTTGCGGGCCCAGTTGCGCAGGCGCACGTCCTCCCCGGTCTGCTCGGTGACACGGCGGGGATAGGCCAGTTCTGCTCGAGCCATCCACATCTCCTCAACTCAGGTGCGGTGACCGCCAGGGCGATCACCGACGCGCGGGACGGTTCGGTCACCGTCCAGGGGTCCTCGCCCGAAGGGGAGAGGGGTGGATCACGTCGTCGTGACGGGGGACCCTGCGGTCGGGTGTCGGACGAGGGAACTCGGTCGGGGTCGGGCGGCGGAGCCGCCGCGACGGGGCGGGGACGGACCGGTTCCACGTCGTCGTGGACGAGTCTGGGTCAATACGGCCCGGGGGGCCCCTGCGGATGCTGTGCCGTTTCCCACAGGGGTTCCGCTGCAGGCGGAAAGGCCTGCTCAGGACAGTTGCCCCATCATCCGGACGGCCTCCCGCACGGTCATGTTCGGGAGGTAGGCGTGGCTGATGCCCAGGCCGATCCGGGGCAGCACCGCCGTCTCCGGGTAGCACAGGAACATCGGACGGTAGACGGGCTGGAACTTGGCCTTGAACCGCAGCAGCGAGCGGAATCCGTACACCGGCTCCATCGTCTTGCCGATCACCTCGAGCACCCGCTGCACGCCCGAGGTGTGGGCGCCCGGCTCGGCCTGGGCCAGCGGCGCCCCGGACAGGCTGAGGAACTCCGCACCCTCCTGCTGCAGGTCCAGTGCGGCACTGCCGATGAGGAACTCCATCACCCCCTTGGACTGCCCGTCGCTGCGCCGGCGCATGAAGTCCAGCGTCCAGCCCACCACCGCCCCGTCGCGGTGCACCGGCATCCAGCTGGTGATGCCGTGCACCGTCCGGTCGGCGTCCACCGCGAGCAGGCAGCGCACCGCCGGGTCCTTCAGCTCGTCCAGGCCCCCGAGGGTGAAGCCCATCTCCGGCAGGGCCTTGTCGGCCACCCACTCCTCGGAGATGGCCTGGATCTGGTCGCGGAGCGAGAGCGGTGCCTCCGGGTAGACGATCCACTCGGCGGTGATGCCGGCCTTGGCCGCCCGGCTGATCGAGGTCCGGATGTCCTGGAACTTCTTCCCGGTGAAGGCCAGCGACCCCAGCGGCAGCACCGTCTCCTCCGCCACCTGCAGGCTGGCCCAGGACAGCTGGTCGGTGACGTCCTTGACGGCCTGCGTGGTGCTGTAGAAGCACGGCGTCCAGCCCTGCCGGGCGCAGAACGCCAGGAACCCCGCGATCGTGGCGGCGAGCTCACCGGGCGGGGCCACCGGGTCTCCGGTGGTGATGGCCACCCCGCCCTCGACCCGGTAGGCGACGAACGCCCGCCCGTCGTCGGCGAACCAGTACGTGTTGCCGTCCCAGGTGGTCAGCCAGGACAGCGAGGTGGTGCCGTGGTCGGCCAGGACGGCCCGGGCACGGGCGGTGTCCTCGTCGCGGACGACCGACTCGCTGCGCACGAAGCTGCGCAGCAGGCCGAACAGCACGACCGCCCACGCCAGGATGCCCACCCAGTCGGTCAGGAACCGGGCCAGGCCGGTGACCGGTTCGAAATCGGGCGTGATGATGAACGCGTACCCGTTGGGCAGCAGCCGGAGCGGGAAGTCCAGCAGCAGCTGGCCGAACGTGGGCACCGGGTCGAACTGGTCGGCGATCAGCGTGCCGACCGCCACGAAGAGCACGAAGAGCACGGCCAGCGCGCCGAGCACGGTGGCGGCCAGCCGGCGGTAGGTGCCGCGGGGTGCGCGCACCCCGAACGACCGTCGGGTCGCCACCAGCAGCACGATGACCAGCAGGGGGACGACGACCATGGGGCCGAGCCCGGCGTAGAGGTTGTACCCGTCGAGGTCCGCGTCGGTCAGGTTGTCCGCGGCGAACCCGAGGAACTCGGCCATGAAGTTCGCTCCGGTGAGCAGCAGCAGGACGTGCAGCACGATCGCCGACCACCACGCCGCCCGCCGCCCGCGTCGCAGCCCCAGGGCGGCCGAGATCACCAGCAGGGCCGGGAGCAGGGCGAACAGGAAGTCCGAGATGTTGCGGGGGGTGTCGATGTGCAGGGCGCTGGGCCCGACGTAGACGTAGGCCTGGGCCGCGAAGGGGCCGTCCGAAGCGGGGGAGAAGGCCAGCAGGGCCGGTCCCAGCGCGCTGGCCACCAGCACGACGGCGACGAGCACCCGGGTCTCCCGGTAGCTGGTCCGCACCCGAGCGGTGGTCGACGCCGCGCGGAAGCGGCGGAGCACCGTCACCCCGACCACCCACCCGGCGGCCGCGGTGGACAACCGCAGGACGTCCTCGACCTGCCCGCCGTAGAGCACCATGACCAGGCACGCCGCCATCACCCCGAGCCGCACCCGGTGCCGCCAGAGCGCCGTCTGCCCGGCGCTGTGGGCCATCAGCAGACCGACGACCAGCGGCGTCAGGCCCACCTCGACACTGGTGGCCAGCAGCTGGGCCCACGACCAGGACTCGACCGTGCCGGCCAGCGCGATGACACCCAGCCCCGCGCCGACACCGAGCAGCACGGTGAGCACCGCGACACCCGCCGTGCGCAGACTGCCCCACCGGCGTTCCACGATCACCCCGACCACCAGCAGCAGCGCCGAGGCCAGCAGGTAGGTGACCAGGTCGGCGGCGAACAGGCTGGAGGTCAGCACCGTCCACCAGCGGCCCTGCTGGAGGCTCGGCAGCCCGACCGCGACATGGCTGAACAATCCGTCGGTGGGCACACCGTCGGCGTCGGTCGGATCGGTCGGCCCGGACAGCAGGCTGCCCGTCACCACCGCGAGCACCCACACCAGGGCGAGGAAGGACAGGGTGACGGGGGTGCGCCGGGCCTGGCGCAGCTGACCGACCCCCCATGCCCCGGCCGACCGTGCATGACGGAGCCAGCGCGGCCGTCGGGGTGCGTTCGCCGCCGGCCCGGGTGGGGCCGGCGCGCTCGCCGTGGTGCTCATGTCCGTCCTCGTTCCCCGGACGACCGCACCCGCGGCCGTCCCTCGTCCTCGACCCACCCCGCCGGCCGGTGTCCACCGGCCGGGGGCCCTACTGACCCAGCAACCAGCGGTGCGGGGCGGCCAGGTCCGCCGCGGCGGCCGGTCCCCAGGAGCCCGGCGCGTACGGCTGCACCTCGGGCCGGTCCGCCAGGAGCGGGCCGAGCACCTTCCAGGTGGCGGCCAACCCGTCCGACCGGGTGAACAGACCCCGCTCCCCGGCCAGCACGTCGTGGATCAACCGCACGTAGGGCTGCAGGGCGTCGGAATCGGGTAGTTCGGCCAGCACCAGATCGGCGTCGCCGGTGGCCAGCTCCAGACCCGGTCCCGGCCTCTTCACCACCAGGGACACCTTGACCGCGCCGGTGCCGGACAGGTCGAAGATCATCGCGCCCTGCTCGTCCGGGACCTGGAACTCGGTCGTGTCGGGCTGCTTGAGGATGAGGCTGACCTGCTGGTGGCCCTCCGCGAGCATCTTCCCGGTGCGCAGCAGGAAGGGCACCCCGCGCCAGCGGTCGGTGTCCACCCAGAGCCTGCAGGCGGCGAAGGTGTCCATCGTCGAGTCGTCGGCGACACCGTCCACGTCCCGGTAGCCGTCGAACTGACCCAGCACCACCTCGGCCGGATCGATGGGTCGGAAGTGGGAGATGACCTCCTCGCGGGCGCTCTGCAGATCGGCCGCCGACATGCTCGCCGGCGGCTCCATGGCGACCTCGGCCGCCACCTGCAGCAGGTGCGTGACGACCATGTCGAGCAGGGCGCCGGTGCTGTCGTAGAACTTCGCGCGGTCGGTGATGTCGAGGGTCTCCGGGACGTCGATCTGCACGGAGCTGACGTGCTCGGCGTTCCAGGCGTCCCCGATGAGGGTGTTGGCGAACCGCAGCACGTGCAGGTTCTGCGTCGCCTCCTTGCCCAGGAAGTGGTCGATCCGGTAGACGACGTCCTCGTCCAGCACCTCGTGCACGACGTCGTTGAGCTCGGCGAAGCTCTGCGGGGAGGTGCCGAACGGCTTCTCGTAGACCACCCGGGCGTTCCCGGTCAGGTCGTGGGCGCCCAGCGCCTTCGTGTTCTCCACGAAGGTGGTCGGCGGGACGGCGAAGTAGTGCACCGTCAGCTGGTGGCCGATCTCCTTCTCGGCCTCGGCCAGCACGTCGAGCAGGCTGCCCGGGTCCTCGGAGTCGAAGCCGCCGCCGGCGAAGCGCAGCCGTGAGCTGAAGTCGTCCCACGGGCCCTCGTCGGGATGCGGGCCGAACTCGGTGAGCACGTCGTGCACGTGGCCCTTGAAGTCCTCGTGGCTGACGTCGCCGCGGCCGTTGCCGACCAGCAGGTACTCCTTGGGCAGCAGGCCCTTGGCGGCCAGGGTGAAGAACGCCGGCAGGACCATGCGCTTGGCCAGATCGCCCGTCGCCCCGAACAGGACGAAGACCGTCGGCGGCTGGTCCTGCACCGTCGCCTGCGTCCCGTCCGAATCACTCGCCGCCATGTGTGCTCCTTGGAAGATGTCCGTCACCGGACGGTCGGTCGCTGTGGTGCCCGCCGAGATGGTGGCACCCCTGATGAAACACCCGGGTGAACCCCGCGCGCGGACACCCGCCTGACACGCGCTGCCCTACATTCCTGCCATGGCCTACCCGGACGACCTGCTCTCCCGTGGCGAACGCGTCACGCTGCACAAGCACCCGCACTGGAAGGTGCTGCTGCTGCCCGGCCTGTGGTTCGTCGTCATCATCGCGGCGGGCTTCGCGGTGGCCGCCCTGCTGCGCGACTGGGAGTACCACCGGATCGCGTGGATCGTGCTGGGGGTGGCCGGGGCGGTGGCCCTGGTGCTGCTCGTGCTGGTGCCCTTCCTGCGCTGGCGCACCGAGCACTTCGTCGTCACCAACCACCACATCTTCTTCCGCACCGGGGTGCTCCACCGGCAGGAGCACCGCATCCCGTTGATCCACATCCAGAACATGCGCACCGATGTCTCGTTCCTCGGCCGGCTGCTGGGCTTCGGGACGCTGATCGTGGAGTCGGCGGCGGACGAGCCGCTGCAGTTCGCCAACGTCGCCGACCTGCCCCGGGTGCAGGCGCAACTGAACCAGTTGATCATGGACGACCGGGACCACTACCGGGCCGGTCCGCCGGCCTGACCGCCCCGCGCGGCCCCCCGGATCCCGGTGGCCCCGCCCGTAGGGTGGCGCGAACGGCCACGCGTGGTGGCCGGACAGGCTGGCGGGGGGAGCGCGGTGACGACGGTCCTGGTGGTCGAGGACGATCCCGCCATCGCGCGCCCGCTGTCCCGGGTGCTCAACCGTGAGGGCTACGAGGTGCAGGTGGCCCCCGACGGCCGCTCCGCGGTCAGCGCCGTCTCCGCCCCCGGCCACGACATCGCTCTCGTCATCCTGGACCTCGGTCTGCCCGATCTCGACGGCCTGGAGGTCTGCCGCCGCATCCGGCAGGCGGGTCTGGAGGTGCCGGTGCTGATGCTCACCGCGCGCACCGACGAGGCCGATCTGGTCGTCGGGCTGGACGCCGGCGCCGACGACTACGTGGGCAAGCCGTTCCGGATGGCCGAGCTGCTGGCCCGGGTGCGCGCGCTGCTGCGGCGACGGACCCCGGCCCTGCTGGAGGTCGGCGGCGTGCGGGTGGAGACCGCCGCCCGCCGGGTCGAGGTCGACGGCACCGAGATCGCGCTGGCCAACAAGGAGTTCGAGCTGCTGCGGGTGATGATGAGCCGCGCCGGGCAGGTCGTCACCCGGGAGGAGATCCTGGCCGAGGTGTGGAACGACCCGGGCATGAAGACCTCCAAGACGCTGGACATGCACATGTCGTGGCTGCGGCGGAAGCTGGCCGGGAGCGGCGCGGGGGAGCACCGCATCTCCACCGTCCGGGGCATCGGGTTCCGCTTCGAGGTGGGTCCGCCCGCCGAGCCGCAGGGCTGAGCCGGCCGTGCGCCGCCGGGTGCTCGTCTCGATCCTGCTGGTCATCGCGGCCACCGTGCTGACCCTCGGGGTGCCGCTGGGCATCGTGTCCTGGCGGGTCGTCGACGACCTGGTGCAACGGGACCTGGCCGGCCGGCTGGACGCCGTGGCCGCCTCGATCTCCGCCCAGGCCGCGCAGTCGGTCCAGCCCGGCGACGACGGCGGGATCAACCTGCAGCGCCTGGAGGTGGCGATCCCGCCCGGCGGCCGGCTGGACATCCGGATGGCCGGCCGCATCGAACAGTCCGTCGGGGCACCGCCCATCGCCGGGCCCACCTACTCCGAGCAGCTGGTGATGGCCGGCGGTGGCCTGCTCCGCCTGTCCATCCCCGCCGACCAGGTGCGGGGTGAGCAGCTCGGCGCACTGGCCCTCGTCGGCCTGGCCGTCGCTCTCTCCGTGGTCGTCGGCACCGGGGTGGCGCTGCTGACCGCCGGCCGACTGGTCACCCCGCTCACCGACGTGGCCCGCCGCGCGGCCCGGCTGGGGTCCGGGGACTTCCGCACCTTCCGGCGCCGCTACGGCATCGCCGAGCTCGACCGGGTGGCCGACGTGCTGGACTCCTCGGCGGCCGACATCGCCGCGCTGATCGGGCGGGAGCGCGACCTGGCCGGGGACATCTCGCACCAGCTGCGCACCCGGCTCACCGGACTGCGGCTGCGCCTGGAGGAGCTGGCCCTGCACCCCGATCCGGAGGTGCGCACCGAGGTCGGCGAGGCCCTCGAGCAGACCGACCGGCTGGTCACCGTGGTGGACGACCTGCTGGCCGCGGCCCGGTCCCGCCGGGCCGGGGGTGCCCGGGAGCTGGAGCTGCGGCCCGAGCTGGCCGAGGTGGTGCAGGACTGGGCGCCCCGGCTGGCCGGGACCGGCCGCCGGCTGGTGCTGGACTGCCCGGACGGGGTGCTGGTCACCGCGACGGCGGGCCGGTTGCGGGAGACGGTCGGCGTGCTGCTGGACAACGCCCTGCAGCACGGCGCCGGGACCGTCACCGTCACCGTCCCCGCGGACGGCCCGGGACCGCCCATGGTGCGGGTGCAGGTCGCCGACGAGGGGGACGGGGTACCGGACGCCCTGGTCGGTCACGTCTTCGAGCGGGGGGTGTCCACCGCGTCGTCGACCGGCATCGGCCTCGGGCTGGCCCGGGCGTTCGTCGAGGCGGACGGCGGCCGGCTCGAGCTGACCCGGCCCCGGCCGCCGGTGTTCACGGTGTTCCTGGCTCAGCGCGAGGAGGCGCCGGTCGATCCGTCCTCGAGCGGCTCCGGGGTGTCGGTGGACGGCGAGTCGGTCGACACGGCGGCCAGCTCGTCGGGGAACACGAACCGCCGGTAGGCCCAGTAGCGGAAGGCCATGCCCACGATGGTGCCGACCACGTTCGCCGAGATGAAGTCGGCGATCGACACCCCGAACTGCGAGTAGTTGTCGAGGTTGAAGCCGAACAGGTACCGCGACATCGCCAGCGGGATCAGGTTCAGGCCCAGGGCCAGCCCGTTCACCAGGAAGAACAGCATCGCCTCGTGATGCCGCTCGCGGCCGCCGCGCTGGTTGAACGACCACTCGCGGTTGGCGATGTAGCTGAAGATCGTCGACACCAGGATCGACAGGGCCTTGGCCGTGACCACCTTCTCGGCCAGCACGGTGTGCGACAGGATCGTGAAGATCACGGTGTCGATCACCCACGAGGTACCGCCGACGACCAGGAACTTGGCCAGCTCGCGGTACTTGGGCGGGAGGACGGCCCGGACCCGATCGATCAGATTCACCGGCGAAGTCTACGGGCGGGTGGGGGCGTGGCCCGTGCGGTGCGGCCAGCGCGCCGGGGGCGTCGGGCCGGTCCCGCTAGGCTCTCACGTCGTGGACGAGCGGACGCAGTTGCCCCGGGTCGGCATGGTCGGTGGCGGGCAGCTCGCCCGGATGACCCACCAGGCGGCCATCGAACTGGGCCAGAGCCTGCGCGTGCTGTCGGTGTCCCCGGACGACTCCGCGGCCCTGGTCGCGCCGGACGTCACCCTCGGCCGGCACGACGACCTGGATGCCCTGCTGGCCTTCGCCGCCGGGTGCGACGTCGTCACCTTCGACCACGAACACGTCCCCGCCGAGTACGTCCAGGCCATGGTCGACGCCGGGCACGCGGTCTTCCCCGGGCCGCAGGCGCTGCCCTTCGCCCAGGACAAGGCGCTGATGCGGGAGCGGCTGGCCGCGCTCGGCGTGCCCGTCCCGACCCATGCCGTGCTGTCCGACGCCGGCGGCCTCCCCGCCGCGGTCACCGCCTTCGCCGAGGCCGACGCCTGGCCGGTGGTGGTCAAGACCGCGCGCGGCGGGTACGACGGCCGGGGGGTGTGGGTGGTGCGCGACGCCGACGCGGCGCGGGAACTCGAGGCCGAACTCCTGGGCGGATCGACCACGGCCGGGGTGCCCATCGTGCTGGAACAGCTGGCCCCGCTGGAACGGGAGCTGGCCGTCGTGGTCGCCCGGTCGCCGTTCGGTCAGGCCGCGGCCTGGCCCGTGGTGCAGACCGTGCAGGAGGACGGGATCTGCGTGCAGGTCATCGCCCCGGCGCCCGACCTCGACCCCGCGGTCGCCGTCGCCGCGACCACCCTGGCCCTGCGCATCGCCGGTGAGCTGGACGTCGTCGGGGTGCTGGCCGTCGAGCTGTTCCAGGTGCCCCGGACGGCGGCGGCGCCGGACGGACTGCTGGTCAACGAGCTGGCCATGCGTCCGCACAACTCCGCCCACTGGACCCAGGACGGCGCCCTGACCAGCCAGTTCGAGCAGCACCTGCGGGCCGTCCTGGACTACCCGCTGGGCCGCACCGATCTGCTCGCCCCGTGCACGGTGATGGGCAACGTGCTCGGCGGGTCGGCACCCGCGGGGTCCGCGGCAGGTGTCGTGGTGGGCATGGACGAGCGGGTGCACCATCTGGCCGCCCGGTTCCCCCAGGTGAAGGTGCACCTGTACGGGAAGGGCTTCCGGCCCGGTCGCAAACTCGGCCACGTGAACGTGCTGGGCAGTGATGTCGCCGAGCTGCGCCGCATCGCCGATCTCGCCGCCCGTTGGCTGGGCGACGGGGTCTGGCCGGACGGCTGGGATCCGCACCAGGACCCGGACGCGGCCCCGGTGCCCACGGTGGCCCGGGCACTCTCCACGGCCGACGCGGCGGAGACGGCCCGATGAGCGCCCCGGTGGTCGGCCTGATCATGGGCAGTGACTCCGACTGGCCGGTGATGGGTGCGGCCGGCGGGGTGCTCGACGACTTCGCCGTGCCCTACGAGGTCGGCGTCGTCTCCGCGCACCGCACCCCGCAGCGCATGCTCGACTACGCCACGCAGGCCGCCGATCGCGGGATCCGGGTGATCATCGCCGGGGCCGGCGGTGCCGCCCACCTGCCGGGCATGGTCGCCTCGGCCACCGTGCTCCCGGTGATCGGCGTACCCGTCCCGCTGGCCCGGCTCGACGGCCTGGACTCGTTGCTGTCCATCGTCCAGATGCCCGCCGGCATCCCGGTGGCCACCGTGTCCATCGGCGGCGCCGCGAACGCCGGGCTGCTGGCCGTGCGGATCCTCGCGTCCGGATCGGGTGAGGAGGCCGAGCGCCTCGCCGTCGCGCTGGCCACCTACTCTGCCGCGCTGCAGGACACCGTCATCGGCAAGCACGACGCGCTGCGGGAGCAGACCGGGCACTGAGTGCCGGCCGGGTCGGTCGACTCATCCCCGGGCGCCCTCCGTCGCCCAGCTCGCCAGCATGGGCAGGACCGCGGCCGTGGGCGAGCCGGGTTCGACCGTGTAGACGACGAGACGCTGGTGCGGGTCGTGCGGCCCGACGACGGACTCGATGCCGAAGGTGAGCGGCCCGGCCGTCGGGTGGGCGATCTGCTTGGTCAGCGACGTGCGGAAGGTGACGCGCTGGTCGTCCCACCAGTGCGCCACGTCCTCGTCGGCCGACCGCAGGTCGATGACCAGGTCGGCGAGGCGGCGGTCGTCCGGGTGCTGGCCGACCTCGTAGCGCAGGGCGCCGACCGAGGCGGCCGCGAAGTCGGCCCAGTTGGTGATGCGGGTCCGGGCGGTGGGGTCCAGGAAGAGCCAGCGGACGAACGACGAGCCCGGCTCCATGTCCGCGCCCAGCACGGTGGTCAGCAACCCGTTGCGCGCCAACACCTCCGAACGCCGCCCCAGCAGCAGGGTCGGCACGTGGTCCAGGGCGCCCATCAGGCGCAGCATGCCCGGATCGGCGCGCTGCGGGACCTCCCGCGGCGCCCACCGGCGGGCCGACGCCGGCGCGGCCAGGTCCCGCAGGTAGGCCCGTTCCACCTCGTCGAGCTGCAGGGCGCGGGACAGCGCGTGCAGGACCTCGTCGGTGACGGTGTGTTGACGGCCCTGCTCCAGGCGGCTGTAGTGGTCCGGGCTCAACCCGGCCAGCACGGCCAGCTCCTCCTTGCGCAGACCGGGCACCCGGCGGGGGCCGGGGAACGCCGCCATCCCCGCCCGGGCCGGGGTCAGCCGATCCCGACGGGACCGCAGGAACGCCCCGAGCGCGGCGCGGTCCGTGCGGTCGGTCGTCATCGGCCCAGACTAGGAGCGCGCCGCGGGGCCCGGGTGGGCACGTCGTGACCAGGCAGCACCTGCCCTGGTGCGCGGCGGGTGGAGCACGTGCACTGGGGACATGACCGCCACCGCACCGAACCCCGCCACTCTCACTCACCCGCGCACCGTCCTGATCACCGGCTCCACCAGCGGCATCGGCGCCGCCACCGCCCGCACCCTGGCCGCGCAGGGCTGGCAGGTCGTCGTCACCGGCCGCGACGCCGGGCGCGGCGCGAGGGTCGTCACCGACATCGAGAACCACGGTGGACAGGCCGTCTTCGTCCCGTCGGACCTGACCGCCGCCCCGGACGCCCTGCGCGCCTTCGCCGCCGCGGCGATCGAGGCGGCCGGCGGGCAGGTGGACGCCGTCGTGCACAACGCCGCGCTCTGTCCCGCCGTCGACACCCTGACGCTGACCGACGACGACCTGGCCGCCACCCTCGCGGTGAACATCACCGCCCCGCACGTCCTCACCGCCGCCCTCGCCCCCGCCATGGTCGACCGCGGGCACGGCGCGGTCGTCGTCATCGGGTCGTGGATGGCGCACGTCGGTCATCCGTTCGTCGGGCTGTACTCGGCGACGAAGGCCGCCGAGATCCAGCTGGCCCGGAGCTGGGCCGCGGAGTTCGGCCCCCGCGGCGTCCGGGTCAACACCGTCTCGCCGGGAGCGACCCGCACCCCGATCAACGCCGAGGACGGCGACGTCATCGCGGCGATGACCGCGGGCACCCCCGCCGGGCGGCCGGGCACGCCGGAGGAGATCGCGGACGCGGTGGCCTGGCTGCTGTCGGACGCCTCGGCCTACCTGCACGGAGCCGAGCTGGCCGTGGACGGCGGGATCACCGCGACCCGCTCGGCCTGATCGCCGCGCCTGTCACATCCGGTCCGCGGGCGGTGTCTGCAGGGTGCCGGTGCAGCCCGCCCGGCCCGACCGCCGGGAGCACCGCATGACCGCCGACCTCTTCGTCCCCGACCCCGCCACCGAGCTGACCGCCCGTCGTGAGCTGGCCCGGGTCCCAATCACCCCGCCACCCGGGCCGTTCGGGCGCGTGCTCGGGTGGGTGGGGCGGCGGATGGCGGGTCGGGGGATGGCGGGCGGGATGGACAACGCGTTCGCCCTGGCCCACCAGCGGCAGGTGCTCGTCGCCGTCGCGCTGTTCGAGCGGCGGGTCGCCCGGTGGCGCGCGCTGGACGGGCACCTCATGCTGCTGGCCACGCTGGCCGCCGCCCGGGAGGTCGGCTGCGGTTGGTGCATCGACTACGGGTTCCGCGAGGCCGACCGGGCCGGCCTCGACCTGGCCAAGGCGCAGGAGATCGGCCGGTGGCGGGACAGCCCGGTGTTCAGCTCCGTCGAGCGCCGGGTCGTCGGGTACGCGGTGGCCATGACGGCGACACCGCCGACGGTGGACGACGCCATGGTCGCCGCCCTGCGGGCCGACCTGGGGGATGCGGCGCTGGTCGAACTGACCATGATGGTGGCCGTGGAGAACCAACGGTCCCGGTTCAACGCCGCGCTCGGCCTGGTCGCCCAGGGCTTCTCGGCGTCCTGCCGGCTGCCGGGATGACCGAGCCACCGGGTGCTCCCGACCCGGGCGATCCGGTCGACGACCCCACCGCCGTGTTCACCGCCCACCGGGCCCTGCTGTTCACCATCGCCTACGAGATGCTCGGCTCGGCCGCCGACGCCGAGGACGTCGTCCAGGACGTCTGGGTGCGGTGGTCCGGTGCGGCCGGGGATCCCGACGGTGAGCAGATCCGCCACCCGCGGGCCTACCTGGCCCGGATCACCACCCGCCTCGCCCTGAACCGGCTGCGCACGCTGAGCCGGCAACGGGAGGACTACGTCGGCCCGTGGCTCCCTGAACCGCTGCTCACCGCCCCGGACCTGCTGGACAACGTGCTGCTCACCGAGTCGGTGTCGATGGCCATGCTCGTCGTGCTGGAGACCCTCACGCCGCGGGAGCGGGCGGTGTTCCTGCTGCGGGAGGTCTTCGGCTTCGACCACGACGAGATCGGCGTGGCTGTCGGCTGTTCGGCGGCCGCGGCGCGGCAGACCGCACACCGGGCACGCGAACACGTCCGGGCCCGCCGCCCCCGCTTCGACCCCGACCCGGCCGCCCTGGAATCTGCGATGGCCGGATTCCTGGGCGCCCTGGGCACCGGCGATCTGCAGGCGCTGATGGACCTGATGGCCCCGGACGTCGTGCTGCTGTCCGACGGCGGCGGCAAGCGCCAGGCCGCCCGCCGACCCCTGCACGGCGCCGACCCGGTCAGCCGGTTCCTGCTCGGGGTGGTGGCGAAGAACGACCCGTTCCGGGTGGAGCTCCGCTCGGTCAACGGCGCTCCGGGCTGGCTGGTGCACTCCGCGGACGGGCTCGACTCGGTCGTCCAGCTGGTCGTCAGCGACGGACGCATCGCCCAGGTCCTCTTCGTCCGCAACCCGGACAAGCTCGCCGGGGCCGGCACGGAGCACCCGCTGGCCCGCTGACCCTCAGTCCAGCGGGGAGACGCGGATGAGGTTGCCGTCGGGGTCGGTGGCCACGAAGGTCCGCCCGAACACGTCGTCGTGCGGCGGTTCGACGATCCTCACCCCCTTCTCCACCCACCGGGCGTGGATCCCGTCCACCGCCGAAGCCGGTCCGGGGACAATCAGCCCGACCTCGCAGGTGCGCGGTGTACCGGGGACGGCATGCTCGCTGCGCCCCGTCCACAGGGCGAACAGCACGCCCGGGGCGGCCTCGAACGCGACGTACCGGGGGCTGGTGAACGTCGGTTCGATGTCGAACAGATCGGTGTAGAACGCGGTGGCGGCCGCCGCGTCGCGGACGTAGATCAGGAACAGGTTCGGTGCGGGCACGGGTGCCTCCCGGGTCGGCGGTCGATGCCCGGACAGCTCATCGGGTCATCGCGCCGGAACCTGTCACCTATACCGGCGAGAATCCCGGGATGACCAGCTCCCGGCTGCTCGACCTCCTGCTGATCCTGCAGACCCGCCACCGGGTCACCACCGCGCAACTGGCGCGGCAGCTCGGGGTGTCGCGGCGCACCGTGCTGCGCGACGTCGGGGTGCTGTCGACGGGCGGGGTGCCGGTGTACGCCGAACGCGGCCGGCACGGCGGGATCGTGCTGCTCCCCGGCGCCCGGTTGAACGTCTCCCACCTGGACCCGCCCGAGCGCGAGGCCCTGTCCGTGACCGGTCTGGACGACGCGCAGCTCCACGGACTCGGGCTGTCCGCAGCCCACGAGCGGGCGCTGCGCAAGATGGCCGCCCGGCAGGAGGCGCCCGGCGACCGGGGGCGGCTGGCCGATCTCGTCGTGGTCGACAACACGGCATGGCTGGCCGACCCGCCCGGCGGGGCCGACGTCGCCGCCCTGGCCCTCGATCTCCGCGCCGGCCGACGACTGTCCGTCCGGTACCGGCGCAGCGCCGAGACCCGGTCGGCGTCGACGGTCGTCGATCCGTACGGGTTGGCCGGCAAGGCCGGCCGCTGGTATCTGGTGGCCGACGAGGACGGGGTCGCGCGCCTGTTCGCCCTGGAGCGGCTGGAGACCCACGAGCTGCTGCCCGAGCCCGCCGTGCTGCGCCCGGGGTGCAGTCTGGCCGCGGTGTGGGCCGAGCTGCGCGCCCGGACCGAGACCCCGGGTCGGGTCACGGTCACCACGCGGCTGCGGGCGAGTCGCCTCGATCTCGCCCGGCGCATCCTCGGCTCCCGCATCCACGAGGTCGGTGACCCGGTCGCCGGCTGGTGCCGGGTCACCCTGCGGTACCCCGATGTCGAATCGGTCCGTCAGCTGCTGCAGTTCGCCGACCACATCCAGGTGCTGGATCCGCCCGAGGCCCGGGAGCGGGTGGCCCGGCTGGCCCGGGAGATGGCGGAGCGGCACGCCCTCCCGACGACCCTGGCCGAGTAAGTTACCGGCCGGTAGCATCGGCCCGGGTCGGCCCGCCGACACCGCCCGACAGTCGAAGGAGCCTGCTCGTGAGCCCGTCCGCCGAGACCGCCCTGTTCGCCCTCACCGAGGACCAGCGCGACATCCGCGCCGCCGTCCGGGAGATCGCCGAGGCCGAGATCGCTCCGCACGCCGCCGACGTGGACGAGCGCGAGCGCTATCCCGTCGAGGCCGAGAAGGCTCTCGTGAGCACCGGTTTCAACGCCGTGCACATCCCCGAGGAGTACGGCGGGGCCGGCGCGGACGCCGTCACCACCGTCATCGTCATCGAGGAGGTGGCTCGGGTCTGCGGGTCGAGCTCCCTCATCCCGGCCGTCAACAAGCTCGGCTCGATGCCGATCATCCTGTCGGCGTCGGAGGAGCTCAAGGCGCAGGTGCTGCCGTCGATCGCGTCGGGCGAGGCGACCATCTCCTACGCGCTGTCCGAACGGGAGGCCGGGTCGGACGCGGTGTCCATGCGCACCCGCGCCGTCCGCGACGGCGACGACTGGGTGCTCAACGGCACCAAGGCGTGGATCACCAACGCCGGGGTGTCCCGCTGGTACACCGTCATGGCCGTCACCGATCCCGACGCGGCCAAGCCGGCGCAGGGCATCTCGGCATTCGTCGTGCACGCGGACGACCCCGGCTTCGAGGTCGGCCCGAAGGAGCGCAAGCTCGGTATCAAGGGCTCACCCACGCGGGAGATCCACCTGCAGCAGTGCCGCATCCCCGGGGATCGGATCATCGGCGAACCCGGCACCGGTTTCCGCACCGCGTTGGCCACCCTGGACCACACCCGGCCCACCATCGGCGCCCAGGCCGTCGGGCTCGCCCAGGGCGCGCTGGACGTCGCCGTTGCGTACGTCAAGGAGCGCAAGCAGTTCGGCCGGCACCTGGCCGAGTTCCAGGGCCTGCAGTTCATGATCGCCGACATGGCCATGGCCGTGGAGGCGTCGCGCACGCTGGTCTACCAGGCCGCCGCGGCCACCGAGCGGGGCGACGCCAACGCGACCTTCCTGGCCTCGGCGGCCAAGACCCTCGCCTCGGACACCGCGATGAAGGTGACCACCGACGCCGTCCAGCTGCTCGGCGGCGCCGGTTACACCCGTGACTACCCGGTCGAGCGGATGATGCGCGACGCCAAGATCACCCAGATCTACGAGGGCACCAACCAGGTGCAGCGACTGGTGATGGCGCGGGCGCTGCTGCGCTGACCCGCCGCGCACGCGCGGCCCCGGTGGTCCGCCACGCCGTCGTGGGGCACCCTGACGTCATGACGAACGCCGCCCTCGAACGGCTGCCCGGACCGACCGATCGGGGGCGTTCGTCGGTCGGGTCGTGGCGATCGCCCGGATCCGCCGGCTCCCTGCTCTCGCTCGGTTCGGTCGGTTCCGTGCTCTCGATCGGGTCCAGTGGCTCCCTGCTGTCCATCGGGTCGGCCGGGTCGATCCTGTCCCTCGGGTCGTGGTGCTCGATCGGCGCGGTGCGGGGGGCCTACCGCACCCGACGGGATCGGGCGGTGCGGCGCCCGGCGACTGCTCCGCCGGCGGGCCCGGACGCCGGGGCCGCGGTAGGCCTGCCGGCCTAGGCCCGGCCCGTCCGGATCGGCCGTGTGACAGCCGCGCCACACGTGGAGACTGCCTACCGTTCTCCCGGTACCCGGCAGTCGGCCGGACCACCGGGAGGACCACACCCCATGCCCAGCATCCCGACCCGCTTCGCCGCCGTCCTCGGCATCACCCTGGCGGCCGGCGCGTTCGCCGTCCTGCCGGCTGCCCCTGCTGGCGCCGCCCCCGCCGGCCCACCCGGGTCCGTCCGGAGCGGCGCACCCGCCGAGGAACGGGGTCCCGACGTCGACGACTACCTGGGTCTCGTGCTCGACGGAGCGAGCTGACCGGGGTGCCTGTCCTGGCCCCGGCACGGTCCGGACCGGACGGGCGGGTCGGCCCGTCGGGTAGAAACACCCGGTGACCGTCATCTCGTTGTCCAGTGACCATCTGCAGGTCGGCGTCGCCGCGTACGGCGCCCGGCTCGTCTCCGTGCGCACCGCCGATCGCGAAGGTCGGCCGGGGGAGGTGGTGGTCGGGACCGACGACGAGGCCGGCTGGCGCGTGAACACCGCGTTCTTCGGCGCCACCATCGGCCGGTACGCCAACCGCATCGCGGGCGGCGCCTTCACCCTGGACGGCGCCGAGTACCGGGTACCGGTCAACGAGGGCCGCAACGCCCTGCACGGCGGGCAGGTCGGCTTCGACCGGCAGGTCTGGGAGGCCAGCCCGGTGACCGACCGGGAGGACGGCCAGTCGGTCACCTTCTCGTTGGTCAGCCCGGACGGCGACATGGGCTTCCCGGGCACGCTCACGGTGGCCGTGCGGTACACCGTGCACGGCAGCGATCTCGCCGTCACCGTCGTCGCCACCACCGACGCGCCCACCGTGGTCAACCTGACCAACCACGCCTACTTCTCGCTGGCCGGCCGCCCGGCGCCGGTGGCCGACCAGCTGCTGCAGGTGTTCGCCTCCGGGTACCTGCCGACGGACGAGGAGTTCCTGCCGACCGTCGGGGTCGCCCCGGTCGACGGGACCCCGTTCGACTTCCGCACCCCGACCGCGATCGGCGCGCGCTGGCGGGACGACGACGAGCAGCTGCGGATCGGCAAGGGCTACGACCACTGCTTCGTCCTGGACGGTGCGCGCACCCCCGGCCACCCGCAGCGGGCCGTCCGGCTGGCCGACCCGGCGAGCGGTCGGGTGATGGAGCTGTGGACCGATCAACCCGGTGTGCAGGTCTACACGGGTAACCAGCTCGACGGGACCCAGGCCGACCGCACCGGGCTGGTCCGGCAGGGCGACGCGATCTGCCTGGAGCCCCAGCACTTCCCGGACGCGCCCAACCGTCCGGACTTCCCGTCCACCGTGCTCCGGCCGGGGGAGGAGTACGGGCACTTGTCCCTCTACCGCTTCTCCACCGA
Organism: Nakamurella flavida; assembly: GCF_030811475.1. Lineage (NCBI taxonomy): Bacteria > Bacillati > Actinomycetota > Actinomycetes > Nakamurellales > Nakamurellaceae > Nakamurella > Nakamurella flavida. The sequence goes on along the minus strand of NZ_JAUSQV010000001.1, from coordinate 1,470,617 downwards.
CGCGCGCTGACACCGAAGGCGCTGACAGCCCGGGCCACCGGCAGGGAGAGAACAGGGCCCGGCGGGTCACCCGCCGGGCCCTGACGAGTCACCGGATCAGTCGAGCCGGGGGAGTCCGGCCACGTCGATGCCCGTTGTAGCGGCGGCCTTCTCGCCGGTGGCGATGCGGGCCGTCCAGTCCGCCTCCACCTCCGGGCCGGCCGGCACCTGGATCACCGAGCCGTCCGCGGCCAGGGCGGCGAGCAGGGTGTCGACCACCCCGTCGGGCAGGGTCCAGGGCGTCCCGGACAGCAGCCGCCCGCCGACCCCGAGACGCTCGGCGGCCGCGCCGGCCCGCTCGAGGATCTCGCGCACCCCGACCGAACCGCCGCCGGCCAGCAGCACCGCGGGCGCGTCGTCCCCACGGGGCAGTCCGCGGGGGACGAAGTGGTCGGCCTGCGGCAGCACCGCCGTGGTGAAGTCCCGCTGGTGGGCCTCCAGGCCGGTGGCCGGTTCGCCCAGTGGGTCGTCGGAGACCAGGAAGACCTCGTCGCAGCCGGAGTCCTCGCCGGCCCGCAGAAAGGCCACCGACTCCTCGGGCCCGCCGTCCAGGTCCGGGTCCTCGTACTCGGTGACCGTCATCCCGGCCCACCAGGCGCCCAGCAGGATCGGGGCGGTCTGCCACCGCTCGCCCGTGCGGACGACCACCCGGGCGCCGACGGGCAGCCCCAGCTCGTCGACCAGCAGCCCGGCCACCTTCGCGGCCCAGTTGGCCAGCGACGCGGTCGACAGCTCGGTCCGGCCGCCGGCCAGCGTGTAGGACGTCACCCGCGGCCGGTGCGGATCCAGCGCCAGCAGGGGACCGAGCAGGGCGACGGTGACGCTGCCCGCCGAACCGGGGGGCGTTCCTGGATGTGTCACGGGTGCTCCTGGGGTTGCGCCCCGGCAGGACACGGGGCCGGCGATCGGGCCCAGCGCCGGTGCGCGGGCCTCAGTTCACGCACGGTACCGAGCTGCCGGCGGTCGGGTCGGCGGCCGGGGCCACCGCGGCGGCCGACAGGGCGGCGGGCGCGGGGACGACGGCCGCGGCGGGAGCCCGCAGGCCGGTGCCCTCCACCGGGAGATCGGTCCCCACGACGACCAGGACGTGACCGTCGGCCACCGCGGTGGACTCCTCGACGCTGCCCACCCCGAAGGTCTGCTGCACGGCCGCCGCGGCCGACTCCATGCCGGCCGGGTAGCGGATCACCGTGGCGGTGGTCTCCGAGTCCTCGTCGGTGCCCGGCACCACGGCGAGCTGCCCGAGGGTGAACCCGCCCTGGCGGACCAGGGTGGAGGCCTGGGCGGTCACCCCGTCGGCGACGGTGCCGTCCTGGATGTCCACGGTGACGGTGGCCGGGTCCACCGAAGACGGCGCCGCGGCGCTGCTCGACCCGGCGGCGCTGCCGGCGGTCGACGGATCGACGATGGCCGCGAAGAACGCCTTCACCTCGGCCGGGTCGGTGGCCAGCGCGTCCTTGTTCGTCGAGTCCTCCGCGCCGCGGGTGGGCAGGGTCGCGAAGGTGATGTTGCCGGCGGACAGGTTGGCCATCTGCTCGGCGAAGGTCAGCACCGAGAAGCCCTTGTCGAAGACCACCGAGCGGTCCACGGCGGCGGTGAGATCGGACAACCGGGCCGGGTTGGTCAGCGTGCCCACGGACAGGATCTTGTCGACCGCGCCGGCCAGGAACGCCTGCTGGCGCTTGACCCGGTCCAGGTCGCCGTTGGGCAGCCCGTGCCGCTGTCGGACGAACGACAACGCCGCCGTGCCGGACACGTCCTGCGGGCCGGCCGCGAACTTCGCGCCGGACCACGGATCGTCCACGGCCGCGGTCAGGCACACCGGGACGCCGCCGATGGCCTGGCTGAGCAGGTAGAAGCCCAGCAGGTTGACCTCCGCGTAGTGGTCGACCTTCATCCCGGTGAACGCCTGGATGACCTTGATCAGCATGGTGCGGCCGGCCTCGTTGGACACCCGCTCGCGCTCGGCCGCGTCGGTGACGCCCTGGGCGACCAGGGCCTCCTGGGTGTACGCCTTCGCCGTCGCGTAGTACGAGTTGATCTTGTTCGGGGCGTACTGGCCCTGGGTGCCGTTCGCGTAGGGACCGGTGATCTTGTCGGTGACCGAGGTGGGGATCCAGGTGTCCCGGGGGAGCGAGACGGCGGTGGCCTTGCCGCCGCCCTGCGGGACGTGCACCAGCATCATCGTGTCGGTGTTGATGCCGCCGCCGTCGTCCTCGGTGGCCACCTGCTTGAGCTCCTCGGCGCTGAGCGGGTTGCCGTCCGCGTCGGTCCGGGAGTCCGAGCCGACCAGCAGGATCGTCATGCCGCCCTCGGAGATGACGCCGGCCCCACCCGCGTTGCTGGCGGCGTCGGACGTGCCGCTGTTGCCCTGGATCGAGTCCGTGACCGCCCACGCCACACCGACCCCGGCCAGCACGGCGACCGCCGCCACCATGGCGACGATGCGCGTGACGAGCAGCGACCGGCGGCGGGTGGGGTGGTCCTGCGCGACCGGGACACCGGCGGGACGGCCGGCGGCCGCTGCGGCCGGGAGCCGTCCGGAGCGACCGCGACCGGCCGGGACACCGGCCGCCGCACCGGGACCGGCGGCGTCGGCGGCGGTCATCCGCCGGGTCGCCGGGGCGCCGGACGCGGGCGGCACGGAGCGGGGGCGCGACCCGGAGCCGGCCGGGCGGCGGGGCGGCGGGGACCACGGCTGATCGGCCGGCGCCTGCGACCAGGCGCGCTGATCGGGACGCTCGGCCCCGGGCGGGGTCGCCGGCCGCGGTGGCAGGGCCCCGCGGGAGGGGTCGGCCGCGCGGTACGGGTCGGCACCGCGCGGGGGTCGGCCGCCGCGGTACGGGTCGGAGCCACGCGGGGGTTGGCCGCCGCGATGCGGGTCGGCATTGCGGTACGGGTCGGCACCGCGGTACGGGTCGGCACTGCGGTACGGGTCGGAGCGGCGCGGGGGCTCGGTGCCGCGGTAGGGGTCGGCGCCGCGGTAGGGGTCGGCGGCGCGCGGGTCGGGGCGGGAGGGCTCGTCGCGGCGCCGGATCGGATCCATCGGGCGGCGGGCGTCGGCGCCGGAGGGGCGGTCGGTCCACGGGATGCCGGCGTCCGGGCCGGGTCGGCGGGTCGCGTCCGGCGGGGTGGCCCGACCGGCGTCCTGCGGATCGGACGCGCGCGGTCCGTACCGGCGGGGGCCCCGCCGCGGATCGTCGCCCTGGTCCGTCATGGTGTCGCCTCCGCAGCGTTCTCGTCCTGGTGGCCGGCCCCGTTCGGGACCGGTGGGTCGGTGTGACCTCCCGGGCGTGACCACCGGGGGACGGGGCCACCGGTCGGACGGGGCCCACTGCGGAAGGACGTCCCGTCGGGGGCCGGGTTGCTCCCCGGGTCCTGCCACGGTCCGACACACCCCGCCGCACCTCGTGCCCGGGACCGCCGACGGGCGCTCCCGACGACCGCGCAGCGGGACCGTCCGGCCGGCCCCGGCGCCGTCGGTCGACCGGTTCGTCCGGTCGCGGCCCACGTTAGCCAGGCGGTCCGGCCGATGCGGGGAGGCGCCGAGCGCCGCGCCGGGTGTCCGCGACCGGGCGGAGTGTTCGGCAGCGGTACGGCACAATGACCGACCATGCGCATTCTCGTGACCGGCGGCGCCGGCTTCATCGGTTCGGCCTTCGTCCGCAACGTCCTGGCCGATCAGTACCCCGGGCTGGAGGGCGCCGAGGTCACCGTGCTGGACAAGCTGACCTACGCCGGCAACCTGGCCAACCTGCAGCCGGTCGCCGAGGACGACCGCTACACCTTCGTCCAGGGCGACATCTGCGACGCCGAGCTGGCCCGTGAACTCGTCGGCAAGGCCGATTCCGTCGTCCACTTCGCCGCGGAGTCGCACGTCGACCGCTCGATCCTGGGTGGCGCGGACTTCGTGCTGACCAACGTGCTGGGCACCCAGACGTTGCTGCAGGCCGCGATGGACACCAAGCTCACCAAGTTCGTGCACGTCTCGACCGACGAGGTCTACGGGTCGATCGACGAGGGCTCGTGGGACGAGGAGTTCCCGCTGCGGCCGAACTCGCCGTACTCGGCGTCCAAGGCGTCCTCGGACCTGATCGCCCGCGCCTACGCCAAGACCCACAACCTGCCGGTGGCCATCACCCGGTGCTCGAACAACTACGGGCCGTACCAGTTCCCGGAGAAGGTCATCCCGCTGTTCGTGACGAACCTGATGGACGGGCTGACCGTGCCGCTGTACGGCAAGGGCGGGCAGATCCGCGACTGGCTGCACGTGGACGACCACTGCCGCGGCATCGCGCTGGTGCTGGCCGAGGGCCGTGCCGGAGAGGTCTACAACATCGGCGGCGGCACCGAGCTGACCAACGTGGAGCTGACCGAGAAGCTGCTCGAGGCCACCGGCCGCGACGAGTCGTTCATCGAGCGGATCGTCGACCCCCGCGGCGCCGCGCACGACCAGCGGTACTCCGTCGACATCTCGAAGATCAACGCCGAGCTCGGGTACAGCCCCCGGGTGACGTTCGAGCAGGGCCTGGCCGAGACGGTGGCCTGGTACCGCGACAACCGCGACTGGTGGGAGCCGCTCAAGGCGCGGTCCGTCATCGACCGCTGATCCACCCCGGGCCCCGGCCCGGTCGCCCGTCCCGTCGAGTCACCCAGGAGATCCCCACCGTGTCGGTGCCCGCCCCGTCCAGCCCGTCCGCCGGCTCCGCCCCGGTGTCCCTGCTCGTCACCGGGGCCCGTGGGCAGCTCGGTTCCGATCTGGTGCTGCAGGCGTCCGGCGCGGGCCTGGCGGTGGTCGCCTTCGGGTCCGCCGATCTGGACATCACCGACGCCGCCGCGGTGGACGCGGCCCTGGGCGCCTTCGCCGACGGGCTGCCGGCCGGCGGCCGCGGGGTGGTCGTCAACGCGGCCGCCTACACCGCGGTGGACAACGCGGAGGACGACAGCGAGCGGGCCTACCGGGTCAACGAGACGGGTTCGGCGAACCTGGCCCGATCGGCGGCCGCCCGCGGCCTGGGCCTGGTGCACGTGTCGACCGACTACGTCTTCCCGGGCGATGCCACGACGCCGTACGAGGTCGACGCCCCGACCGGGCCGCGCAGCGTCTACGGCGCGTCCAAGCTGGCCGGGGAGAAGGCCGTGCTGGCCGCCCACCCCGACGCCCACGTGGTCCGCACCGCGTGGGTGTACGGCGCGGCCGGCAACAACTTCGTCAAGACGATGGCCAGGCTCGAGGCCGCCCGGCCGAACATCTCCGTGGTCGACGACCAGGTCGGCAGCCCGACCTACTCCGCGGACCTGGCCGCCGGCCTGCTGGAGCTGGCCACCCGCCCGGCCGGCACCGTCCCCGGCGGCGTGCTTCACCTGACCGGCGGCGGTCACACCACCTGGTGCGGGTTCGCCCGTGCCGTGTTCGCCGAGCTCGGCGCCGACCCGACCCGGGTGGGCGCGATCGCCTCGGCCGACTACCCGCAGAAGGCGCACCGCCCCGCCTACTCGGTGCTCTCGCCCGCGGCGTGGACCGCGGCCGGCCTCACCCCGCTGCGGCCCTGGGACGCCGCCCTGTCGGTCGCGCTCGCCGAGCACCCCGCCGCCTTCCGCCCCGCCTGATCCGGCGCCCCGGGCGGCCGGGGCGCTCCCACGCTCGGCGTCGGCCGACCCATCGGACTCCGGGGCCCGGCTGCCGCCCCGCGTCGTGCGATCCGCCCTCAACGCCCCGCCCCGTTCCGGCCCCCGTCCAGTCATCCGCCGTCCAGCACGGTGCGCACGGCTCCGCCCTTCCCGCATGCCCGCCGGTCCGGCGGGCGGCCGAGCGCACGCCCGGAGCGGCACATCGCTGTCGGTGAGGAACTCCCGGCCGGTCCGATCGACGCCGGAAGGCCCCGTCCGGGCCTCGATCCCCGCCTCTGCATCCGCTGCCGGTGACGCGGAGTGATTCTCGTGCCGGAGCCGGCGAGATCCCCACCCGTTCGTTCCGTCCGCGAAACACGCAGGTCACCCTCGGTCGATTCACTCCTGGGAACGAAGGGTTCACCGGGCGGGGTCGGGCGGCTATTGTCCGAATTGGGCTACTTTCGGTGATATCAGCCGGCGAGTCCGCCGGTGTCGTGACCGCCTGAGTGCGTCACGTCCGGCCATGCCGGTGCGGGGTCGGTGGCCCGGGCCGGGACGGCCGTCGTCGGCCCCACCGGGGCCGGTCCTGTTGTGCGTCGTCTCCCGTTCGGCTGCCCCCGAGGAGTCCCCATGTCCCGTCCCCGTCGTTGGGTCCAGGCCCGCGCCACGGCCACGCTGACCGCGGCCACCGCGTTGTGCCTGCTCGCCGGTTCCCTCGGCCAGGTCGCGCAGGCCGCCCCGCCCGTCCCCGCCGCGGTGGCCGCCGCGCCGGCCGCCCAGGAAGCGCCGCAGACGGCGTTCGACCAGCAGATGGTGGGGCTCATCAACGGCGCCCGGACGCAGGCTGGTCTGTCGGCCGTGTCCGCCGCGGCCGGCCTGACCCAGCTGTCCGTCGACTGGTCGACGACGATGGCCGACGGGAAGACGGGGTACGTGCTCAAGCACAACCCCGACGCCTGGACGCAGCTGCCGAACTACGGCGCGGCCAGCCGGACCTCCTGGGCGGAGAACGTCGCGTCCTGGACGTCGGGGGCCTATTCCGCGCAGGACATCTTCACCAGCTACATGAACTCGCCCGGTCACCGCGCCAACATCATGAACCCCGCCTTCCGCTTCGTCGGGGTGGGCACGGTCAGCGGCGGCAACGGCAGCGACTACAACACGATGACCTTCACCGACAAGGTCGACTCCACGGGCGGCGGCAGCACCACCAACCCCGCGCCCACCACGCCCGCGGTCGATCCGGTCCCGGCGGGATCGTGGGACGCCGGTTCGCTGGACGGCATCGCCTACACCGTCCAGGGCTGGACCCTGGATCGCGACCGCCTCACCTCGCCGCTCAACGTGGACATCTACGACCAGCGTCCGGACGGCACCCGCGTCGGGGTGCGCATCACCGCCGACGCGCAGCGTGGTGACGTGGCCTCGGTCTACCCCGGTGCAGGCGACCGGCACGGCTTCTCCGGGACCGTCTCCCTGGTCGGTACCGGACGCCACTCGGTCTGCGTCTATGCCATCAACCAGGGCGCGGGCACCGTGAACCCGTCGTTGGGCTGCAAGGACGTCGACGTGGCCGGACCGACCGGTTCCCTCGACCTGGCCGCAGCCTCGGCGCCGGGAACCCTGCAGGTCGCCGGCTGGGCCGCGGACCCGGCCGTGCGCACGGGGAGCACCGAGGTGCACGTCTACGTGACGGGGCCGCAGGGCACCAAGGGGATCAGCACCCGGACCACCGGAGCCCGGGCCGACGTCCAGCGGGCCGTGCCGTGGGCCAGCCCGACCACCGGCTTCACCGCCACCGTGCCGACCATGGGCGAGGGCGCCAACCAGGTGTGCGTGTACGCGATCAACCAGAACCAGGGCGGCAACCCGCAGTTCGGGTGCAGCACCGTCCAGGTGCGCAATGCCTTCGGGTCGCTGGACGCGGTCTGGCAGGAGAACGGGAAGATCGTCGCCGCCGGCTGGGCCCTGAACCCGACCCGTCCCGGCGAGCAGGTCCCCGTGCACGTCTACGTGACCAGCTCCACCAGCCGGGGGTACGCCGGGTCGGCCGGCAACCCGCGGGCGGACGTCGGGGGCGCCTTCCCCGGGTACGGCAACAACCACGGGTACGCGATCACCGTCCCGACCAACGGCAGCGGACGCCAGCAGGTGTGCGCCTACGCCGTGCCCACGGTCGGTGGCACCGGCAACGTCTCGCTGGGCTGCCGGGATCTGGTCGTCCCCTGACCCGGCCGAGGTGACGGCCGATGGCCGCGGGCGCGCGTCGACACGCGCACCCGCGGCCATCGGCGTCCCACTGGCTACACTCCGGGCGTTTCCCACACGGCCCCCGTGGACGTCCGCAGACCACGAGCGGCCGCCGGAGCAGAACAGGTGATCATGACCGGCAGCCCGTCCCCGTTCCCACCGTCCGGGGCGGGCTCCTCGTCCGCGGGCGGGGGAACCGAGCGACCCGACCCCGAGCCGGCGGGCGGGGCCCATCCGGCCGGAGACGCCACAGCACCGGCAGTTCCGGCGGGCCCGGCCGGGACGGGTGCCGCCGCCCGGATGCCGGCCACCGCTCCCGGCCCCCACGACCAGTTCGTGCGACGCCCCCGGCGGGTGCGGATGCTCCGGCCCGAGTGGGTGTTCCTGCCGCTGTTCCTGCTGGTGGGAGCGTTCTACGTCGCGATCGTCCCGGTGGGCTGGAACAGCGACGAGCCCGCCCACCTGTTCCGGGCCGAGGAGATCGCCACCGGCCAGATCCTCCCCGAGGTGCGGACCGGGAACGACGGCCGGCCCAGCGCCGGCGGCGAGGTCCCGGACGAACTGGTCGAGACCCTGTCGCTCACCGGCGTGCTGAAGGGCGTCGTGCTGGATCCGACGGTCACCGCCGCCGTGGTGCAGGACGACTCGGCCCTGGGTTCGGCCTCGTACTCCCCGGTGGGTTACGTGGACTTCCGCAACACCGCCATCTACTCGCCGGTGGCCTATCTGCCCCAGATCCCGGCGTTCTGGATCGGTCAGGTCCTGGGGCTGTCCTTCTCCGCCGTCGCGATCCTCGGCCGGATCCTGGGTCTGCTCGCCGTGGCGGCGGCCGGGTTCTTCGCCATCCGGTTGACCCCGGCCGGCAAGTGGGCGGTGGCCACCCTCGGTCTGCTGCCGGCCACCGTCTCCCAGTCCGCCGCCTTCGGAGCGGACGCCGCCGTGCTCGCCCTGGCTCTGTTGACGGTGGCGTGGGTGTTGCGGATGGCCACCGGGCCACGGCCCCCGACGGTCCGGCACTGGGTCGTGTTCGTCGTGCTGGCCGCCGGCCTGGCCCTCACCAAGATCCCGTACGCCGGTCTGGCCGTGCTGGCCCTCGCGGTACCGATGCGCCGCGGCTGGCCCGGCCCGGTGTCCCGTCGGTGGGTCGCCGCGGTCGTGGCCGTGGTGGCGTCGCTGGTACCCGCACTGCTCTGGTCGGTGGCCACCTCGTCGGCCAACATCAGCCTGAACCCCGCCGCGGATCTCCGCGCGCAGGTCTCGTACGTGCTGGGCGACCCGGTCGCGTTCCTCGCGGTGCTCTACCGCACCTTCTTCACCGAGCTCGACGGCAATCTCTACAGCTCGATGTTCGGCAACCAGATCTGGCTGACCGCCCCGCTGCCCACCGCCTGGGTGCTCGTCGCGGCCGCCGCCCTGACCCTGTCGGTCGTCACGGCGGACCCCCGGGAGCTCAGGCTCCGTGGCCCGGTCCGCGCCGGTGCGTCGGGCTCGCTGCTGCCGGTCCCCACCCGGGTGCTGATGGGCCTGGTCGCGGTGGGGGTCGCGGCCGTCGTGGCGGCCGCCGTCTACGTCGGGTTCAGCGACCCGCGGGCCGTCGTCGTGTGGGGCCTGCAGGGTCGCTACCTGCTGCCCTCGCTGCTGCTGCTCATGCTGTCGGTCGCCGGGAACCGGCTCCGCCGACCGGTGTTCGCCCGTGGTCTGCTGCTGGCGTCCGTCGTCCTGGTCTCGCTGGGCGGCATGATCACGCTCTACCTGCGGCTGTACTGACCCGGGTCGCCGGCGCCGGTGGGTGTCGTCCCGACCACACGCGATGCACCCCGCGGCCGGGACGGCGTCCTGCCCGGGGTGCCGGCACGGTCGGGCGCGCCGTCGGGGCCGCCTCGGGGCAGGCTGACATCATCAGGGTCGTCGCCGGGCCGGTGGACGCACCCGGGCAGCGGGTCCGCATCGGGCCCACGCTGACCCCGGAACGCCCGGGCGTCACGGATCGGCACATCGGTACACGCGGAGGAATGGCATGGCGCAGCAGAAGACGGCGATCATCATCGGCGCCGGACCGGCGGGTCTGACGACCGCGTTCGAGTTGCTGAAGACCACCGACGTCCACCCGGTGGTCTTCGAGGCCTCGGACGACATCGGCGGCATCTCCAAGACGGTCACCTACAACGGCAACCGCATCGACATCGGCGGTCACCGCTTCTTCTCCAAGTCCGACACGGTCATGGACTGGTGGAACAGCATCCTGCCGCTGGAGAAGACGACGAACTCGGCCTCCGAGTCCTTCACCCTGAAGTACCAGGGCAAGACCCGTGAGCTCACCGGCGGCGCCGACGGCGTCGACCCGGAGACCACCGACGAGGTCATGCTCGTCCGCAGTCGGCTCTCCCGGATCTTCTACGGGGGCAAGTTCTTCAACTACCCGATCACCCTCGAGGCCACCACCATCAAGAACCTGGGCCTGCCCCGGATGGTCAAGATGGGCTTCAGCTACATCAAGGCCACCATCCGGCCGATCAAGGACGAGAAGTCCCTCGAGGACTTCTACGTGAACCGGTTCGGTCGGGAGCTCTACAACACCTTCTTCCGGGACTACACCGAGAAGGTGTGGGGCGTGCCGTGCTCGGAGATCGCCCCGGACTGGGGCGCCCAGCGGGTCAAGGGCCTGTCGGTGGCCAAGACGCTCACCCACGCGGTGAAGAAGAAGTTCCAGCGCAAGCCGTCGACCGACCTGGCCCAGAAGGGCACCGAGACCAGCCTCATCGAGTACTTCCTGTACCCCAAGCTCGGACCCGGCCAGATGTGGGAGACCGTCACCCGCAAGGTGATCGAGCAGGGCGGCGAGGTGCACAAGAACAAGGTGATCACCAAGCTGCACGCGGAGGCCGGCCGGATCGTGGGCGTCGACGTGCTCGACACCGCCTCGGGGTCCATCGAACTCGTCACCGGGGACTACTTCTTCTCGACCATGCCGGTCAACGAGCTGATCTCCGCGTTCGAGGTCGACGGCGGGGACACCCCCGTCCCGGCCAACGTGCGGGAGGTGGCGAAGGGCCTGCCCTACCGCGACTTCATCACCGTCGGCCTGCTGCTGGACAAGCTCATCATCAAGAACACCACCGACAAGCCGACGAAGAACGACATCGTCCCGGACAACTGGATCTACATCCAGGAGCCGGACGTGAAGGTCGGACGCCTGCAGGTGTTCAACAACTGGAGCCCCTACCTGGTCGGCCAGGACGACAAGGTCTGGGTGGGCATGGAGTATTTCGTCAACGAGGGCGACGAGCTCTGGACCAAGCCCGAGGACGAGATGGCGGCGTTCGGCATCGCCGAGCTGGCCAAGATCAAGATGATCGACCCGGCCGACGTGGTGGACAGCACCGTCATCCACATCAAGAAGACCTACCCGGCGTACTTCGGCACCTACTCCCGCTTCGACGAGGTCCGCGAGTTCACCGACTCGTTCGAGAACCTGTTCCTGCTGGGCCGGAACGGGCAGCACCGGTACAACAACCAGGACCACTCGATGCTCACCGCCATCGCCGCGGTGGAGAACGTCCAGGCCGGCCGGCTGGACAAGAAGAACATCTGGGAGGTCAACGTGGAGCAGGACTACCACGAGGAGAAGACCATCTGACCGGCCAGGACGGGGACGCCGTCGCGCTCCCGTGCCCGCCCGGGCCGGGGCCGCGTCGCGTCCTGCTCACCGGCGGGGCGGGCTTCCTGGGGCAACTGCTCCAGGAGGCGCTCCTCGCGGCCGGGCACCGGGTCGTCTCCGTCGACGTGGCCGCCAATCCCGGGGTGCACCCCCGGTTGAGCTGTATCCGCGGGGACATCCGGGATGCGGGGCTGCTCGGTGACCTGGCCGCCCGGCACGGCTTCCACACCGTCTTCCACGTCGCCGCGCTGCTGGCCCACGCCGTGTCCGATCGGGCCGAGCTGTGGAGCAGCAACGTGGACGGCACCCGGGTGGTCGCCCGCACCGCCCGCGACCACGGCATCGCGCAGGTCGTCTTCACCTCCAGCAACTGCCTGTGGGGGACGGGTCTGGGTCGACCGGTGACCGAGCAGGACGCGCCGGCCCCCGTGGAGATCTACGGGCGGTCCAAGCTGGCCGGCGAGCGGATCCTGCTGGACGAGTACGCCGGGGACTTCCGCACCGTGGTCCTGCGGTGTCCGACGATCGTCGAGGCCGGCCGGCTGGGGCTGCTCGCCATCCTCTTCGAGTTCGTCCAGGAGGGCCGCACGGTCTGGACGGTGGGGGGCGGGAGCAACCGCTACCAGTTCGTCGCCGGCGGGGATCTCGTCGCGGCCTTCCTGGCCGCCCTGGACCACCCCGCCACCGCGGTGTTCGGCATCGGCTCGGACGACGTGCCCACCCTGCGGGAGGCCTACGCCGAGGTCATCGCCGCGGCGGGCAGCTCCTCGCGCGTGGGCTCGCTGCCCCGCCGGCTCGCCGTACCCGCGATGCGGGTGGCGCACCGGTTGCGGCTGTCCCCGCTGGGTCCCTACCAGTACCGGATGATCGCGCAGGACTTCGTCTTCGACACCACGGCGATCAAGCGGGAGCTGGGTTGGCGACCGACGCTCACCAACGCGCAGATGCTGGTGCGGGCCTACCGGTACTTCGTCGACAACGCCGCGGAGATCCGCGGCCGCACCGGGGTGTCGGCGCACCGGCGTGCGGCGGACATGGGGATCATCCGGGTGGTCAAGTGGCTGAGCTGACCACCGCCGGGCGCCGCGACCGCCCGGGCACGCCGAGCACGCCGGAACGGTCCGCCGCGGCGGGCTCCGTCGTTACGATGGCTCCCGGGCTCGGGAGCCCGCCGGCCCGGTATCGGGCCGACCCCTGCCGAGCGGCACGGTCCGCGCACGGTCTGACGTGAGGAATCAAGGATGAGTGTCCTGTCGGATCTGCGGGGTTCCCGGGAGATCCTCGGCAACCTGACGATGCGGGAGGTCCGCGGCAAGTACAAGCGGAGCTTTCTCGGGCAGGCCTGGTCGTTGCTCAACCCGATCGCCTCGCTGGCCATTTACACCGTGGTGTTCGGGTTCGTGCTCCGGGCGCAGCCGGCGGTCGGTGATCCCAGCGGTATCGACAACTTCACCCTGTGGCTGGCCTGCGCGCTGCTGCCGTGGAACTTCTTCAGCAACACCGTCAACGGCGGGATGAACGCCCTGCTGGGCAACTCCAACCTGCTGCAGAAGGTCTACTTCCCGCGCTACACCCTCGTCGCCTCGAACATGCTGGCCTCGCTGGTCACCTTCGGTTTCGAGCTGCTGGTGCTCGCCGTGGTGGCGGTGATCTTCGGCAGTCAGATTTGGTTCTACATCCCGCTCATCGCGGTGTTCGTCCTGCTGCTGGCCGCCTTCGGCCTCGGCATCGGGCTCATGCTGTCGATCGCCAACGTCTACTTCCGCGACACCGCCCAGTTCGTCGGCATCGGCATGCAGGTGTGGTTCTACCTGACCCCGATCGTCTACCCGGTGAGCCTGATCGCGGCCAAGGAGGCGACCTGGCGGGCGGAGGGGAACGACTTCCCGCTGACCTTCCTGTACCGGCTCAACCCGACCGAGCGGTTCGCCACCGTCTTCCGGAACCTCATCTACGACAACCGGGTACCGGACTGGAGCGACATGACCTACTGCCTGGGTGCGGCCGTGGTCTCCCTCGCCCTGGGCGCCTGGGTGTTCTCCCGGTTCCAGGGCAAGGTCGCGGAGGAGCTGTGACGCGCCCGGCCCGATCCGACCGGCTGTCCGTCCCCACCCTCTCCCCGGGAGCAGCGCGATGACCCGTCCCCCCCGCCGCCCGCTGTTCTCGGTCGTCACCCCGGTCTACAACCCGCCGGTCGACGTCCTCGCCGAGATGATCGCCTCCGTCCGCGAGCAGGAGTTCGCCGACTGGGAGCTGATCCTGGTCGACGACAACTCGCCGAACCCGCAGGTCCGCATCGTGCTGCGGAACGCCGCCCGCCGCGACCGGCGGATCACCGTCATCGAGCGGCCCGAGAACGGCCGGATCGTGGTCACCAGCAACGACGGGCTCGCCGCCGCCACCGGCGAGTTCGTGGTGCTGGTGGACCACGACGACCTGCTGACCCCCGACGCGCTGCAGGTGATGGCGGACGCCATCGCGGCGGACCCGACCGCGGACTACCTGTACAGCGACGAGGACAAGCTCGACGCCGAGGGGGAGTTCTACGACGAGTTCCGCAAGCCCGACTGGTCTCCCGAGCGACTCCGCGCGCACATGTACACCGGTCACCTGTCGGTGCTGCGGGCCTCGCTCGTCGAGCAGGTGGGGGGATTCCGGGCCGGGTACGACGGCAGCCAGGACCACGACCTGGTGCTGCGGGTGACCGAGCTGGCCCGCTCGGTGGTGCACGTGCCGGAGATCCTCTACCACTGGCGGGTGATCCCGGGGTCGGCCGCCGGCGACGTCGACGCCAAGCCGTACGCCTGGGAGGCCGGCCGCCGCGCCGTCGCCGACCACCTGGACCGGGTCGGCATCGCCGGCACGGCCGAGTTCGGGTCGCATCCCGGCTACTACCGGGTGGTCCGCACCCACGACCCGAGCACCACGGTCAGCGTCGTCATCCCCACCCGCGGGTCCGACGGCCTGGTCTGGGGTCGGCGCCGCGTCTACGTGCTGGACGCCGTGCGGTCCGTGGTCGAGAGCGGCGGGGTCGACCGGGTGGAGATCGTCGTCGTCCACGACCTGCCCACCCCGCAGAGCGTGCTGGACGAGCTGGCCGAGATCGCCGGGGACCGCCTGGTGCTCGTGCCGTTCTCCGGGCCGTTCAACTTCAGCGCGAAGTGCAACCTGGGGTTCCTGGCCTCCACCGGCGACGTCGTGGTCATGCTGAACGACGACGTCGAGGCCATCTCGGCGAACTGGCTGGCCGACCTGGTGGCGCCGCTGGCCGAGCCCGGTGTCGGGCTGACCGGCGCCCACCTGCTGTTCACCGACTCGACCGTGCAGCACGCGGGCCTGATCGCCCTGAAGGACCACTACGAGCACGTCTTCATGGGCGGTCCCGACGACTACCTGGGGTACTTCGGCGCACTGCTGGTCAACCGGGAGTGTTCCGGATTGACGGCGGCGTGCGTGGCCCTGCGCCGCGAGGTCTACGAGGAGGTCGGCGGGTTCTGCGAGGAACTCCCCGGCAGCTTCAACGACGTGGACTTCTCGTTCAAGATCCGGTCCCGGGGTTACCGCCTGGTCTGGCTCTCCGAGGTGCGGCTGTTCCACTTCGAGTCCCGGACCAGGGACAAGACGGTGCAGCCCTGGGAGCACGAGTTCGTCATCCACCGGTGGGAGACCCCGGACGTCGATCCCTACCTCCCCGCCTTCACCCGCTGACATCCCGGCGGCCGGGGCCGCGAGGACCCCGGGTGTGCCGGTGCCCGTGAGACGATGCCGCCCGGCCGCCGACCGAGCCGTACCGCACCGAGCCACACCGCAGTCAGCCCCATCGCATGACGACGAGAGGAACGCCCGAAGTGTCCGTGTACCAGGCGACGGTGGATCCAGCCGAGATGAACACCAGCCACGCCCTCATGCTCGACCTGATCGGCAGCGAGCGATCGGTGCTCGACGTCGGCTGCGCCAGCGGTTACCTCGCCGGTGCGTTGGTGGAACGCGGGTGCACGGTCAGCGGCGTGGAGTACGACGAGGTGGAGGCCGAGAAGGCCCGCCCCGTGCTGGACCGGCTGGTGGTGGCCGATCTCAACCAGGTCGAGCTCGGCGAGCAGTTCCCGCCGGCCTCGTTCGACGTCCTGGTCTTCGGCGACGTCCTGGAGCACCTGCTCGACCCGGTGGCGGTGCTGCGGTCCTCCCTGCGGCTGCTGCGGCCCGGCGGCACGGTGGTCATCTCGGTCCCGAACGTCTCGCACGGGTCCGTCCGGCTCGCCCTGCTGCAGGGTCGCTGGCGGTACACCCCGACGGGTCTGCTGGACCGCACCCACATCCGCTTCTTCACCCGCCGCAGCCTGGTCGAGATGCTGACCGACGTCGGGCTGCAGGTCGTCCGGCTCCGGGGGACCAGCGCCGATGCGCTGGGCACCGAGGTCGCCGTGGACGCGGCCGAGCTGCCCGCCGACGCGGTGCACTGGGTCCGTCAGCAGCGCGACGCCGACACCTACCAGTTCGTGGTCTCCGCGGCCCTGCGGCCGGAGGGCGGGGACGGTGCCGACGGCACCACCGTCGTCCAGGAGACCCGGATCGAGCTCTCCACCACCCCCGCCGCCCCGCCCCGGGACGTGCACACCGAGCTGGCCGAGGCCACCTCCCATCTGGCCGGTGCCCGCGCGGAGGTCGACGCGGTCCGCGGCGAGCTGGACGCCGTCCGCGGGGAGCTGGACGCCGTCCGGGCCGACCTGGGCGGCGCCCGGGCGACCATCACCGCCCTGCGGCGGGAGGCCCTGGGCCAGCGCGACTTCGTCATCGGGTGCGAGGCCCAGGTCGGCCGCATGCGGTACGACGTCGGCCAGGCGGTCGCCACGGCGGTCGAGGCCCGCCGGGACGCGACCTACGCCCACAGCGAGCTGGCCAAGTCCATCGCCGACAGCCAGAACGCCCACCGCCGGCTGGCCGAGACCATCGCCGAGCTGCAGGAGGCCCGTCTGCGGTCGGGCGGCCCGGGTCCCCGACCGGGCGGGGGTCGGGTCCGCTCGGCGGCCCGATCGCTGCTCGGCCCCACCGGCTGGCGGGTGGCGACCACCCCCGTCCGCGTGGCGCGCCGGGTCGTCCGGGGAGCCCGATGAGTTCCGCGGTCGTCGTCGACGGCGTCTCCAAACGGTTCCGCCTCTACCGGGAGCGCAACCAGTCGCTCAAGGCCGCGCTCATGCGCGGCAAGCGCGCCACCTTCGACGAGTTCTGGGCGCTGCGCGACGTCTCCTTCGAGATCCCCGAGGGCACCACCTTCGGGCTGATCGGGGAGAACGGCTCGGGCAAGTCGACCCTGCTCAAGTGCGTGGCCAAGATCCTGCAGCCCGACCACGGGCAGGTCACCACGCACGGTCGGCTCGCCGCCCTGCTGGAGCTGGGGTCCGGGTTCCACCCGGAGCTGTCCGGGCGGGAGAACGTCTTCCTGAACGGGTCCATCCTCGGCCTGAGCCGCAAGGACCTGGAGCGCAAGTTCGACGAGATCGTCGACTTCTCGGGCATCGAGGCGTTCATCGACCAACCGGTGAAGAACTACTCCTCGGGCATGTACGTCCGGCTCGGGTTCGCCATCGCCATCAACGTGGATCCGGACATCCTGCTGGTCGACGAGGTGCTGGCCGTGGGTGACTCCGCCTTCCAGCAGAAGTGCATGGAGAAGTTCGCGGCGTTCCGGGCCTCGGGCAAGACGGTCGTCGTGGTCAGCCACGCCATGGGCACCATGCGGTCCATGTGCGACGCGGCCGCCTGGCTCGACCACGGGCACCTGGTCGAGTCGGGGCCGGTCGGCCGGACGGTCGACGACTACGTCGACAAGACCAGCGTGTCCAGGGTCGAGTCGGTGGCCACCACCTCGGGGGCCGTGGAGACCGTCGAGCGCGTCGGCACCGGCGAGGCGGTGATCACCCGGGTGGAGATCCTGGGCCGGGAGGGCACCCCGCAGTCCGCCTTCCGGGCCATGGAACCGTTCACCGTGCGGGTGCACTACGACGCCCGGGAACGCATCCCCAACCCCGTCTTCGGCCTGGCCATCGACGTGCTGGACGGTTACCGGCTCTGGGGCTTCCACAGTCGGGACGGCGAGTTCGTCGCCGATCACATCGACGGCACCGGCAGCATCGACATGGTCGTCCCCGCCCTGATGCTGCAGCCGGGCACCTTCGACATCACCGCGAGCATCGTGGACTCCACCACCACCCACCAGTTCGACTTCGTCCGCAACATCGCCCGGTTCGACGTCATCGACGCCGGCACCCCGCGGGAGTCCGGTGGGGTCGTCTTCCTGGGCGGCCGCTGGCAGAACCTCGTCACCCAGCGGTGAGCGGGCCCGACGGGGCGGTCGCCGGCCGTCCGTCCCCCGCCCGGTCCGATCCCGCTGCAGTCCCCGCACCCGGAAAGGCGTCGTCATGACCCCCCGCACCGCCGGCCTCGTCTCGGTCGTCCTCGTGAACTTCCGGGGCGCCGACGACACCATCACCGCGATCCGCACCCTCCGCCAGATCGACTGGCCGGCCGAGAAGCTCGAGATCGTGGTGGTCGAGAACCACTCCGGGGACGACTCGGCGGCGCGCATCGCGGCGGCCGATCCGGACGTCGAGCTCGTCGAGTCCGGGGAGAACCTCGGCTTCGCCGGGGGCTGCAACCTCGGCGTCCGGCGCTCCCGCGGCGAGTTCGTCGCCTTCCTCAACAACGACGCCCGCCCGGACGACCAGTGGATCCGGGCCGCGGTGGCCACCTTCGACGAGGACCCGGCCATCGGTGCGGTGGCCAGCAAGGTCCTGGACTGGGAGGGGGAGAACATCGACTTCGTCGACGGCTCCGTCACCTGGTTCGGGATGGGGTACAAGCCGCACTGCGAGTCCCCGGACGACGAACGCTTCTCCCAGCCCAAGGACGTCCTGTTCGGGACGGGCGCGGCCATGTTCGTCCGGGCCGATCTCTTCGAGCACATCGAGGGCTTCGACGAGCGCTACTTCATGTTCTACGAGGACGTCGACCTCGGCTGGCGGATCAACCTGCTGGGCTGGAAGGTCCGCTACCAGCCCCGGTCGCTGGCCTTCCACAAGCACCACGCCTCGATGAAGTCCTTCGGGCAGTTCAAGGAGAACTACCTCCTGGAGCGCAACGCCCTGTTCACCATGTACAAGAACCTGGACGACGCGTCGCTGGCCAAGCTCTTCCCCGGCGCCCTGCTGCTCGCCGTGCGTCGGGCGGTCGCCCGGGGCGATCTGGACTCCACCGAGCTGGACCTGCGCCGCCCGGGTGGGGACACCGAGCCCGACCGGCCCGTGTCGAAGGAGACGCTGGCCGGCATCTACGCCATCGACCAGTTCGTCGAGCAGATCACCTCGATGACGCGGACCCGCGAGGATCTGCAGAAGCGCCGCCAGGTCGCCGACAGCGAGCTGCGTCCGCTGTTCGGCAAGCTGCTGGAGCCGGCCTACCCGATCGCGCGCTACCTGCAGGGGCACGACGAGCTCGTCCGGGCGCTGGGGATCGAGGAGAGCGAGCGCAAGCGCCGCATCATCATCATCACCGGCGAGCCGATCGCCAAGGCGATGGCCGGACCGGCCATCCGGTCCTGGAACATGGCCGAGTTCCTCAGCCGGGAGCACGAGGTGCGCCTGCTGACGCTGGCCAGTGCCTCGGTCTCGCCCCGGGACTTCGACGTCATCGCCGTCTCCCCGCGTGACGCCCACGCCGTCGACGTCCACGTCGACTGGACGGACATCATCATCTTCCAGGGCCACGCGATGGCCCTCTACCCGGCGATCCGCAACACCGAGAAGGTCGTCGTGGTCGACCTGTACGACCCCATGCACCTCGAGCAGCTGGAGCAGGCCCGGGAGCTGGGCCCCAGCAACTGGACGCACGAGGTCGAGTCGGCCACCGAGGTGCTGAACGAACAGATCCTGCGCGGCGACTTCTTCCTGTGCGCCAGCGAGCGGCAGCGGCACTTCTGGCTCGGCCAGCTGGCCGGTCTCGGCCGGGTCAACCCGTTGAACTACGCCTCGGACACCAGCCTGAACCGGCTGCTGGCCGTGGTGCCGTTCGGACTGCCCGCCCTGCAGCCGCGTCGCACGGCCCCCGCCCTGCGCGGTGTCGTCCCCGGTATCGGCGCGCAGGACAAGGTCGTCATCTGGGGCGGCGGGATCTACAACTGGTTCGACCCGCTGAGCCTGATCTCCGCCGTGGCCCTGCTCGCCCAGGACCACCCGGACGTCCGACTGTTCTTCCTGGGCATGCAGCACCCGAACCCGGCCGTGCCGCAGATGCAGATGGCCGTCCGGGCACGGGAGCTGTCCGCGAGTCTGGGCCTGACGGGGGTGCACGTCTTCTTCAACGAGGAATGGGTGCCCTACCACGACCGGCAGAACTACCTGATGGACGCCGACGTCGGGGTGAGCACGCACTTCGAGCACATCGAGACGACCTTCTCCTTCCGCACCCGGATCCTGGACTACCTGTGGGCGAACCTGCCGATCGTCACCACCCGCGGTGACGGTTTCGGTGATCTGGTCAGTGCCGAGGGGCTGGGTGTCGCGGTCGCGGAGAGCGATCCCCTCGCGCTGGCCGTCGCCCTGGAGTCGATGCTCTACGACACGCAGATGGCCGACGCGGCCCGGGAGAACGTCCGCCGCGTGGCGCAGGACTTCACCTGGGATCGGACCCTCGCGCCGCTGCTGGAGTTCTGCCGCACCGCCCGTACCGCGCCCGACCGGGTCGCCCGGGAGAGCCTGGTGCCGGTCCGCCAGGCCAGTGCCCGGCGCGTCCTGCGGGAACGGGTGCGCGGCGACGTGCAGACGGCCCGGCGGCATCTGGCCGAGGGCGGGGTGACCCGCCTGGTCGAGATGGCCCGCGGTCGGGTGCAGCGGATGGCGGGGGAGCGGCGCCGACGGGCGAGCAGATGAGCCGGGCGGCCGGCGCGCACGACGAGCTGGCCGTCTGGCTGGACGGCACCCCGCTGCTGGGGGTGCGGACGGGGATCGGCCGCTACACCGAGCACCTGCTGGTCGCGCTGGTCGACGAGCCCGACATCCGTCCGGCGGTCACCGCCTTCACCGCCCGGGGCGCGGGCGCCCTCGCCGCTGCCGTTCCCGCCGGGGTGCGCAGCCGCGCCCTGCCGGTGCCGGCGCGGCTGCTGCGGGCGGCCTGGAGCCGGGCGGAGCATCCCGCCGTCCGGCGGTTCGCCCCGGTGGCCCGGGTGTTCCACGCCACCAACTTCGTGCTGCCGCCGACCGGTCGGGCGGCCGGCGTGGTCACCGTCCACGACCTCGCCTACCTGCGGATGCCCGACACCGTGGACGCCGGGAGCAGGGCACTGGTCGATCTGGTGCCCCGCAGCCTGGCCCGGGCGGCCGTGGTCTGCACGCCCAGCCAGGTCGTCGCCGATCAGGTGCTGGAGGCCTACCGGCCCTTGGTGAAGGACATCGTGGTCACCCCGCTCGGGGTCACCCCGGCCTGGTCACGGGCCCGTCCGCCGGACGCCGCCGCCCGCCGACGCCTCGGCCTGCCCGAGGACTACCTGCTCTTCGTCGGGACCCGGGAACCCCGCAAGGACCTGGCCACCCTGCTCGCCGCCCATGCCCTGCTCCGGGCCGAGATCGGTTCGGCCGCACCGGATCTGGTCCTGGTCGGACCGGCCGGCTGGGGCGCCGGCCAGGCCCCGCAGCCCGGCGTCGTGGTGTTCGGCTACCTCGCCCAGGACGACCTGCCGGTGGTGGTGGCCGGAGCGCGGGCGCTGGTCCTGCCCTCCCGGGACGAGGGATTCGGGCTGCCCGCCCTGGAGGCGCTGGCCACCGGTACCGCCGTCGTGATCAGCGACATCCCCACCCTGCTCGAGGTGACCGGGGGACACGCCGCGAGCTTCCCGGTCGGTGATGCGGCGGAGCTGGCGGCGGTGCTGGCCGCCCTGCCCGCGGCCGACCCGACGTCCGCCGCCGCCCGGGCCCGACGGGCGTTCGCCGCGGCGTTCACCTGGCAGCGGTGCGCCCGGACCACGGCGGAGGCCTACCGGCGGGCGGCGGGCTGACCGACCCACCGGCCGGTGTCCGCCGTCGTTCCCGGGAGGTTGGTACCGGGACGGCGGGACGGGGGTCGGCGGGGCGGCCCGGTCAGGAGCGCGCGGAGCGGGCCTCGCGGGCGATCCGCCGACGGGTCGAGGCGGGGGCGCGTCCGGGTGCCGGCAGGAGCGCCGGCGACGACCGCAGTACCTGCGCCAGCACCCGCAAGCGCAGTCCGACCCGGAAGTTGGCGGCCGGGGGCACCGGGCGGCGCAGTACCCGGCGGGCGGCCAGCGACGCCGTGGTGAGCCCGAAGCGCAGCAGGGCGGCGAGGAAGATCCGGCCGGGGGCGTTGCGGGCCAGGGTCCACAGCCGGTTGCGTTCGTTGTGCAGGTGGAAGAGCACGGAGGTCGGATCGGAGGTGGCACCGTGCCGGTGGACGACGCGGGAACGGGGCACCGCCCGGATCGACCACCCGGCCAGCCGCAGCCGCCAGGAGGTGTCCAGGTCCTCGTAGTAGAGGAAGAAACCGGCGGGGAATCCGCCCACCGCCCGCACCGCCGCCGTCCGGAGCAGGGCCGCTCCGCCGCAGAAGCCGAAGACGTCCCGCACCTCGGACCCCAGGGTGGACACGTCCCGACCGGCGTCCACGTCCACCCCGTACCAGCGTCCGTCCACGCCGGCGCCGAGGTTGTTCACCGAGCCCGGTTCGGAGGCGGACTCCATCAGCGACGTCCAGGCCGCGGCGGACGGATCGTCCCGGGCGGCGGCGAGCAGCAGCTCGAGCCAGTCCGGGTCGGCGGCGGCATCGTCGTTCAGCAGGGCGACGTACCGGGTGTGCACCGCGGGCAGCGCGGCCGCCACCCCGCCGGCGAACCCGGTGTTCGTGGCCAGGGTGAGCACCTGGTCGGGCCGCAGGCGCCGCCGCAGCAGCGCGGCGCTTCCGTCCGTGGAGGCGTTGTCCACCACCAGCAGCTGGTGCGGGACGGTCTGCCGGTCCAGCGAGTCCAGGCAGTCGGGCAGCAGATGCAGACCCCGGTAGGTCACCACGACCACGGTGACCAGGTCGCCCCGGGTGTCGTCCTCGGCGAGCGGGGGGCCGTCGGGCCAGGAGGATTGCACCCCAGCATGATGTCCCACCGGCGCTCACCGGCCGGGTGCCGCGCCGGGCGGTGACCGCCGGTCGACACCCGGTGGTGGTGCTCCTGGTCGACGGATCAGCCGGTGATCCCCATCCGGGTGGCCAGGAACGGCATGGCCTTGGGGATCGCCGCGACGGGTACGCCCCAGTCGTGCCCGTATCCCGGCAGCACCTCGATGGTGACCTGCATCCCGGCCGCCTTCGCCGCCTGGAACATCGTCTGCTGACCCGGCCCGTACGTGGAGTCGTTCGCGCCGACGTAGAACTGGCCGGCCGAGTTCGGGTACTGCTTGGCCTTGAGCAGGTCGATCGGGTTGATCGCGGTGAACGCGGCCGTGTTGCCGCCGAAGAGCTGGTCCACCGTCTGGTCCCGGGTGCCGATCGTCGGCTCCACCTGCCCGGAGATGTCCAGGAAGGTGGGGAAGAGGTCCGGGTGGTTGGTGGCCATCTGGATGGCGCAGGTGCCGCCGTACGAGAAGCCACCGAAGGCCCAGTGCTTGCGGTCCCTGTCCACGGCGAGATTGGCGTCGATCCAGGCGGGGACGTCCACCGACAGGTAGGTGTCCAGATTGCCCAGGGAGGTGTTCGCGCAGATCGGGTTGATCGACGGGTCCCCGGTGGAGTTCGGCATCACCACGATGGGCGCCAGTCCCTTGTGCGTCTGGGCGTACTGGTCCATCAGCGTCGGCAGCTGGCCGGCGATGATGAAGTCCTTGGAGCCGCCTGGCTGCCCCGGGGCCAGCACCAGCACGGGCAGGGCGGGCCGGTTCGCGACCAGGTACGCGGGCGGCAGGTACACCCAGCCGTCGGTGGCGGTCCAGCCGGACGTGGTGGCCGGGATCGTGACCGCCGAGATCGAGCCCTCCTTGGGCATGTCGGCGGGCGGGGTGAAGCTGTCGATCAGCGGCCCGGCGGCGGGCGCCGTCGTCGCGGTCGTGGCCGAGGAGGACGTCGTGGTGATGACCGGCAGGGTGATCTCCGGGCTGTCGGAGACCTCGAACAGCGCCCCCAGCGTCGGGTAGTACTGGAAGTGCTGGTTGATCAGGTTCGCCGAGGCGGCGATGACGACCAGGGCCGAGAGCAGCGCGAGCACCCGCTGCCACCAGCGCGGTCGGCCGAACTGCCAGCCGATCAGCAGGGCCAGCGCGCCCACGATCACCGAGATGTACGCCGGGACGATGAACGGCACCGGCTCCGGAAACAGGTGCAGGGCATCGTCGATCACCCAGTCCAGGAACGCCGCGAGGGCCAGGACCCCGACGACGACGATCGGCACCATCCGGGTGCGCCACCAGCGCAGGCGCCGGGCGAACAGGAAGACGAGCCCGGCCGCCCCGAGAGCGAGCAGCACCCAGGGCAGGGGTCCTGTCAGCAGGGTGATGTCGAGCATCGTGATCCTCTCGTGGGCGGGCGTCCGGCAGATCGTAGGCGAGGGAGCGTGAGCGCGGCCTGAACCCCGGTGGCCGGCTCGGACGGCCCGGCGGGGTCGCCCACCAGGCACGGGACGGTCCCGGCGGCCGGCTGCCGGCCGGGTGGAGCGGGCCGCCGGGTCGGGGCCGACCGGACGTGTGGTCTGCTGCGGGGATGCCCGTCCTGACCGTCGTCACCGAGCAGATGCTGGCCGCCGTCCCCGGCGGCACCGGCCGGTACACCGCCCAGATCACCGCCGCCCTGGCCGCCGCGCCGCCGGCCGGCTGGACCGTGCGGTCGGTGACGGCCTGGCACCGCGACCTCTCCCCGGCCCGGGTGCCCGGGGTGGCCGGCCCGGCCCGGCTGCCGGCGGGGCGTCGCGTGCTGCACGAGCTGTGGCGCCGCGGCCTGCCGCCGCGGGTGCGGGGCGATCGGGTGCACGCCTGCACCCCGCTGGCCCCGGCCCGGTCGGCCGGGCTCGTGGTGACGGTGCACGACGCGGTGCCGTGGACCCACCCGGAGACGCTCACCCCGCGCGGGGTGGGCTGGCACCGGGAGATCATCGCCCGGTCGGTGCGGCACGCCCGCGCCCTGGTCGTCCCCTCCGAGGCCGTGGCCGACGACCTGGCCGGCATCTTCCCGCAGGCCGCGGACCGGCTGGTGGTGATCCCGCACGGGGTGAGCGCGCTGCCCGTGCCGCCCGACGCGGCCGACCGGCGTCGTCGGCTCGCCCTGCCCGCCGGCGGTTATCTGCTCACCGTGGCCACCCGGGAGCCGCGCAAGGGGCTGGACGTGCTGCTGGCCGCACTCGGGGCGCTCGACACCGGGGCGGCGGGTGCCGCCGTCCCCCTCGTGGTGGTCGGCCAGGCCGGCTGGGGCGGGGTCGACGTGCGGGCCGAGGCGGCCCGTGCCGGCGTCCCCGCCGCGGCGCTGCACCTCCTCGGTCGGGTCGACGACGCCGATCTGGCCGCGGTGCTGGACGGGGCGACCGCCCTGGTCGCGCCGTCCCGCAGCGAGGGCTTCGGGCTGCCGGTGCTGGAGGCGTTCGCCGCGGGGGTGCCGGTGATCAGCTCCGACGCCCCGGCCCTGGTCGAGGTGGCCGGCGGGGCGGCGGTGATCGTGCGGCGGGAGGATCCGGCCGCCCTCGCCGGCGCGATCGAGGCGCTGCTGGCCGACCCCGAACGGCAGGCGGCGATGGCCGCGCGGGGCCGCGAGCGGGCGGCCGGCTACTCCTGGGCGGCCGCGGCGGAGGCGCTCTGGGCCGTCCACCTGGGCTGAGCGCACCCCGGCCGCCCCCGGCCTCGTCACGCCGTCCCCGGGGGCCCGGGCCGTTAGGCTCAGCGCCGGATCGCCGGGGTCTCCCGGCAGGCCGGCGCACCCGCGCCGGATCCGCAGGGCCGCGGCAGTCGCGGCCGGCCGGTCTCCCGGCCCGAGCAGCGAGATGGGGTGGATGTGCGCGCCGAGCCGCGGGTCCTGCTCGACGCGACCGCCATCCCCGCCGAGCGGGGTGGGGTGGGCCGGTACGTCGACCAGCTCGCCGCCGCTCTGGACGCCGCGGGGCAGCCGCTCACCATCGTCTGCCAGCGCCGGGACGCCGATGTGCTCCGGGAACTCGCCCCGTCCTCCCGGGTCGTCCCGGTCGCCGAGCAGCTCGACGCCCGGCCCGCCCGGCTCGCCTGGGAGCAGACCACGCTGCCGCGGTTGATCCGCCGGCTCGGCGTGGACGTCCTGCACTCCCCGCACTACACGATGCCGCTGGCCTCGCCGGTCCCGGTGGTGGTGACCCTGCACGACGCCACCTTCTTCTCCGACCGTGACCTGCACCTGGGGGTCAAGGGCCGCTTCTTCCGGGCCTGGAGCCGGGTCTCGCTGCGCCGCGCCGCGGTGTGCGTGGTGCCCAGCGAGGCCACCGCGAACGAGCTCGTCCGGCTGGCCGGCGCCCGTCGCGAGGCGATGGTCGTCGCCCTGCACGGCGTGGACCACGAACGTTTCCGGGTGCCCACACCGGAGCAGGTGCGCGGACTCGCGCGGTACCTCGACCTGGGCGACAGTCCGTGGGTGGCGTTCCTGGGCACCCTGGAGCCGCGGAAGAACGTGCCCGCGTTGATCCGCGCGTTCACCCGGGCCACCGCCGGCCGGGCCGACGCGCCCGTCCTCGTGCTGGCCGGGTCCATCGGGTGGGACCCGGGGGTGGCTCCGGCGATGGCCGCGGTACCCCCCGGCGTCCGCGTGCTGCGCACCGGGCACCTGCCCGTGGAGCTGCTGCCCGGTCTGCTCGGCGGCGCGCAGGTGGTTGCCTACCCCAGTCTGGGCGAGGGTTTCGGGCTGCCGGTCGTCGAGGCGATGGCCTGCGGTGCGGCGGTGCTGACCACCCGCCGGCTGTCCCTGCCCGAGGTCGGCGGCGATGCCGTGGCGTACACCGGCACCGGCGCGGGCGACATCGCCGCCGCGCTGGCCGAACTGCTGGACGACCCGCGGCGGCGGGCCGAGCTCGGCGCCGCGGCGATCGAGCGGGCCGCGTCCTTCACCTGGGCGGCCAGTGCGCAGGCCCATGTGCGCGCCTACCGTCGGGCGGCCGGGCGGTGACCGGGCCGGACGCAGGAGCGGCGGTGCCGGAGATCGGCATGGTCGTCGTCACCTACTCGCCCGGGGAGCACCTCACCGCGCTGCTGGACTCGCTGCCCGCCGCCGGGCGACACAGCGTCGAGGTGATCCTGGCCGACAACGGTTCCACCGACGGCAGTGTCGAGGCCGCGGCGACCCGGCCCGGGGTCCGATTGGTGCGGACCGGCGGCAACGTCGGCTACGGCCGTGCGGTGAACGCCGGCGTCGCGGCGCTCGACCCGTCGACCCCGTGGGTGGTCGTGGTCAACCCCGACGTGGTGCTCGGCCCGGGCAGCCTGGACGAGATGATCGCCGCCGCCCAGGGCGATCCGCGGGTCGGGGCGGTCGGCCCGTTGATCACCACCCAGGACGGCGTGGTGTACCCGTCGGCCCGTTCGCTGCCGACCATCGGCGACGGGGTCGGGCATGCGGTGGCGGGGTGGTGGTGGCCGGGTAACCCGTGGACGCGCCGCTACCGGCAGGACGCCCTCGCCCCCGCGCAGCGCCCGGCCGGATGGTTGTCCGGGTCCTGCCTGCTGATCCGCCGGGCGGCCTTCGAGCAGGTGCGCGGGTTCGACCCGGCGTACTTCATGTACTTCGAGGACGTCGACCTCGGTCGCCGGCTGGGCGAGGCGGGCTGGATCAACCTCTACTGCCCCTCGGCCCGGGTGGTGCACCACGGTGGCCACGCGACCGTCCGCGCCGGCGGTGAGATGGCCCGCGCCCACCACGCATCGGCCTACCGGTACCTCTCGGGGCGGTATCCGGCGTGGTGGCAGGCCCCCCTCCGGCTCGCCCTGCGGGTGGGACTCGCGGCCCGGGCCGCCCTGTCCAGCCGGTCCGCGGTGGTGGCCGGCGGGGCCGCACTGCCCGACCGTCGGGCGGACTGACCGGCCGGCGCCGCCGCGGCGCCCCGTGCGGTCCGGCCCGCCCCGGAGACGGCGGGGGTGGATGCCGGCAGGTCCACTCGTGGTGTGGCCGGTATGGTCGGTCGGCACTCACGAGCAGTGACGGAACCGGCCCGACGGCCGGCGTCGCCACGCGACACGGCATCACCGATGAAGGAGCAGCGTGTGAAGGGCATCATCCTGGCCGGCGGAGCAGGCACCCGGCTGCACCCGGTGACCAAGGCCGTGTCCAAGCAGCTGCTGCCGGTGTTCGACAAGCCGATGATCTACTACCCGCTGTCGGTGCTGATGCTGGCCGGGATCCGCGACATCCTGGTCATCACCACCCCCGAGGACAACGCCGGCTTCCGGCGGCTGCTGGGTGACGGCAGCGACTGGGGCCTGACCCTCACCTACGCCGAGCAGCCCGAACCGAACGGGCTCGCCGAGGCGTTCCGCATCGGCAGGGACCACATCGGCGACGACTCCGTCGCCCTGGTGCTGGGTGACAACATCTTCTACGGGCAGGGCTTCTCGCAGACCCTGCTGGCCACGGCCGCCTCCGTCGACGGGTGCGTGCTGTTCGGCTACCCGGTGCGTGACCCCGAGCGGTACGGCGTGGGCGAGGTCGGCGAGAACGGCAAGCTGATCTCCATCGAGGAGAAGCCGGCGCAGCCGAAGTCGAACCTGGCCATCACCGGGCTGTACTTCTACGACAACGCCGTGGTCCGGCACGCCGCCGATCTGCAGCCCAGCGCGCGCGGCGAGCTGGAGATCACCGACCTGAACAACATCTACCTGGCCGAGGGCAAGGCGTCCCTGCACGATCTGGGTCGCGGCTTCGCCTGGCTGGACACCGGGACGCACGACTCGCTGCTGGAGGCCGGGGAGTTCGTCAAGGTGCTCGAGCACCGGCAGGGGATCCGGATCTCCTGCCTCGAGGAGATCGCCCTGCACCAGGGGTTCATCGACGCCGAGCAGTGCCTGGCCCTGGGCACCGCCCTGGCCAAGTCGCCCTACGGCCAGTACGTGATCTCGGTCGCCCGTGCCGCCGGAGCCCAGGGCTGAGCCCTTGCGCCACCGAACGGATGCGACACACTACGCACCGTCCCGCCCTGCCGAGAGGATCGCAGCGATGAGCCTGAAGAACCCCGTCGACGCCGTCGTGCTGGTGGGGGGCAAGGGCACGCGCCTGCGCCCGCTCACCCTGTCGGCCCCCAAGCCGATGCTGCCCACCGCCGGTGTGCCGTTCCTGGAGCACCTGCTGTCCCGCATCCGGGACATCGGCATCGAGCACGTCGTGCTCGGCACCTCGTACAAGGCCGAGACGTTCACCGAGTACTTCGGGGACGGGTCCGCGTTCGGGCTGGACATCGAGTACGTCGTCGAGGACGAGCCGATGGGCACCGGTGGGGCCATCCGCAACGTGGCCGGCCTGCTCCGCCACGACACCGCCCTGGTCTTCAACGGCGACATCCTCTCCGGGGTCGACCTGAACGCCCTGCTGGCCACCCACGCGGACAACCAGGCCGACGTCACCCTGCACCTGGTACGGGTGCCCGACCCGCGGGCCTTCGGCTCCGTGCCGACCGCCGCCGACGGCCGGGTGGAGGCGTTCCTGGAGAAGACCGACGCCCCGCCGACCGACCAGATCAACGCCGGCTGCTACGTGTTCAAGCGGACGGTGCTCGAGGCCATCCCGACCGGTCGGGTCGTCTCGGTCGAGCGGGAGACCTTCCCCGGTCTGCTCGAGTCCGGTGCCCGCGTCTTCGGGCACGTCGACTCCACCTACTGGCTCGACCTGGGTACCCCGGCCGCCTTCGTGCAGGGCAGCGCCGACCTGGTCACCGGGACGGCCCCGACCGGCGCGCTGCCCGGTGAGCCCGGCGCGCACCTGGTGCTGTCCGGCGCCACCATCGCCGAGGACGTCGTCCTGGGCGGCGGCAGCACCGTCGGCGCCAACGCCACCGTGGAGAAGGCCGCCGTGCTGGAATCCGCCGTCGTCTTCGACGACGCGGTGATCGGCGAGCGCGCCCGCATCAACCGTTCGGTGATCGGCAAGGGCGCCCGCATCGGCGCCGGGTCGGTCGTGGAGGACGCGGTCATCGGCGACGGCGCCGTCATCGGGGCCGGGTGCGAGCTGCGCGGCGGGCTGCGGGTGTGGCCCGGGGTCGAGATCCCCGAGCACGGCGTGCGGTTCTCCGCCGACGTCTGAGTCGGCCCCCGTTCGATCCGCGAGCCCCCCGCACCCGCCGGTGCCGGGGGCTCGCGGCGTTCCGGGGTCGGGGGCGGCCGGGTCGGTGTCATCCGTGCGGGGGTCAGCCCCGGGTCATCAGGGGCGCTGCGCTGCCGCCACCGCGTCGCGCAGCGACCCGTCGGTACCGGCGGGCAGGGCGTCGACGGGGAAGAAGCGCAGGTCGTCGGACTCGGCCGAGGCGACCGGAACCGCGTCGGTGGGCACGAACACCCGGTAGCGCACGTCGAAGTGCCGGGTCGGCACGCCGAGCGAGCAGGTCAGTGCGTGCACGTCCAGATGCACCGGGGTCGGGTCGAGGACGAGTCCGGCCAGCCCGGACTCCTCGGTGGCCTCCCGCAGGGCGGCGCCGGCGAGATCGGCGTCCTGCGGCTCCAGATGTCCGCCCAGCTGCAGCCAGCGGCCCAGCCGCCGGTGCAGGGTCAGCAGCACCCGCCGGCGGTCGGCGGTGAGCACGACGGTGCTGGCGGTCAGGTGACCGGGCACGCAGGAGCGGGCCGTGGCATCGTCCCGGGCGGCGAGCAGGCCGAGGAACGCCTCCCGCAGCGCCCCCTGCTCCCGGGTCGGGGCCACCCAGTCGGTGAGCACCGCGGTGGCGTCGGCGTGCTGGCCGGCGACCGTCACCGCCGCACCAGCCCGTGCTCCCGCGGCTCCCGCGGGGAGAGCGGCGCGGCCGAATGGCCGACGGCCACCGCGCCGAGCGGCGACCAGTCGGCGGGCACGTCCAGCGCGCTGCGCACCACGTCGGGGCAGAACAGGGTGGAGGAGATCCACGCCGACCCCAGCCCGTGCGCGGCCAACGCGACCAGCAGGCCCTGCACCGCCGCCCCGCCGGCGACCAGGAACATCGCATCCTCCGCGGCCCGCCGGCGGTCGTCGGGGTAGTCGTGCCGGCCGTCGCCGGTCAGGAACGGCACCACGATCTCCGGCGCCTGCTCCAGCACCCGGCCGCGGTGCACCCGGCGCTCGACGCGCTCGTCGTCCCACCCGTCCGCGCGCAGGTCGGCCCGCCAGGCCCCGGCCATCGCGCCCAGCAGGTCGGCGCGCCGGTCCCGCACGTGCACGAAGCGCACCGGGTCGGTGTGGTGCGGGGCCGGAGCGGTCAGCGCCGTGTGCACGCAGGTCTCCAGGACGGCGGGGTCGACCGGTGCGTCGGTGAACTCCCGGACCGTGCGCCGCACCAGGACGGCCTCCCGGCGCCCCTGCTGCACGGCAAGATCGGTGCCCAGCCGGAACAGGTCCTCCGCGGCCGGCCGGATCAGCACCTGCGCACCGCCGGTGGCCCGGGCGGCGCTCGCGTCGCCGTCGCGCGGCACCACGGTCAGCCCGCGGACCACGGCCACCGGGACGCCGGAGAGCTTGCCCTTCACCAGGTCGGCGGCCGCGGCCAGCTCGTCCCCGACAGCCACCTCGGTGACCACGAGCTCGTTGCCGAACGCGTCCACGCCGCCGCGGTGGTCCTGCAGCACGGTGCACCCGGCGGCCCCGATGGCCACATCGGTGACCCCGGTCCGCCAGGCCCGGCCCTGGGTGTCGGTGATGACCACCCCGACGGTCAGCCCGCGCTCGGCGAAGGCGGCCCGGAGCCCGCGGGCGGAGGCGTCCGGATCGGTGGGCAGCAGGGCGATCTCGTCGAGCCGCACGTTGGAGGCGTCGATGCCGGCGGCCGCGGCGACGATGCCGAGGCTGTTCTCCACGATCTTCGTCCGGCCGACCTGGGCGACCAACCGGACGGTGTGCTCGTCGATGAGCCGGCGGCGGAACTCCTCCCGTTCCGGCTGGGTGGTGGGGGAGGGGACCAGGGCCCCCTCGACCTTCGACACCACCTTGGAGGTGACCACCAGGATGTCGCCGTCCTGCACCCACGGGGCGGCGTGCGCGAGGGCGGCGGCCAGGTCGTCGCCGGGCCGGAAGTCCGGCAGCCCGCGGACGGGCAGGATCTGCAGCCCGTCCGCGGCCGGGGGAGCCAGCGCGACGGCGGTGCGGCCCGCGTCGTCGACCGCCGGGGACCGATCAGCGTCGGACATCGACCGCGTCCAGGCAACGGGCCACCATGGCGGCGGTGGCGTTCGGGTCGGTCATCAGCAGCGGGGCGCGCACCACCTGCACGCCGGGGATCTCGGCGCTGTCCTCCTCGGCGATGAGGAACGCGTCGAGGATCCCCCCCACCTCGTCGCCGGCGGCGTCCCTGCCGCCCTGCCCGCTCGACCGGGCCCCGTAGTGCCGGCCCACGGCCTCGGCGGTGCTGTCCACCCCGATGGCGGCCAGGCAGGCGTCGGCGTGTCCACGCACGGGTCGCCCGCCGATCAACGGCGACATCCCGACGACCGGGGCGGCCGTGGTGCGCAACGCCTCCCGGATGCCGGGGACGGCCAGCACCGTGCCCACCGACACCACCGGGTTGGACGGGGCGATGAGGACGATGTCGGCCTCCGCGATCGCGTCGAGCACCCCGGGAGCGGGGGTCGCGGTGTCGGCGCCGATGGGGGTGATCGACCGGGGGGAGAGACCGGCGCGGTGCCGGATCCACCACTCCTGGAAGTGCAGGGCGATCAGCGCGGGTTCGGTGCCGTCCGCGGGGTCGTGGTCGGGGTCCTCGACGACCACGTGGGTCTCGACGCGGTCGTCGCTCATCGGCAGCAGGGTCACCCCGGGCCGCCAGCGGCCGGCCAGGGCGGCGGTGACCGCGGACAACGGGTACCCGGCGTCGAGCATCCGGGTGCGGACGAGGTGGGTGGCGATGTCCTTGTCGCCCAACGAGAACCAGGGGGCCTCGGCGCCGTAGCCGGCCAGCTCGCCGGACACCGTCCAGGTCTCGCCCTGCCGGCCCCAGCCGCGTTCGGTGTCCGCGGCCCCGGAGAGCGTGTACAGGCAGGAGTCCAGGTCCGGGCAGATCTGCAGGCCGTGCAGGCGGATGTCGTCGGCGGTGTTGACCACGGCGGTGACGGTGTCCGCGGGCCCGTCCGGGCCGGGGTCCGGGGCCGGTCCGGTCGGGTCCCACCCGAGGAAGGCCTTGACGCCGAGCAGGAATCGGGCCCCGCCCACGCCACCGGTCACCACGCAGATCTTCACGGGAATCGATGGTGCCACAGCGGGGGCGGGGGCCCCGCGCACCGGATCGCGCTGCCGGCGTCAGGCCCAGAAGCGGAACAGGGACTGACCCACCGCGGCCAGGTACTGACTGCCCCCGGCGGCGGACAGCAGCCAGGCCCCGGCGTCGAACAGGACCCCGGAGACCTGCGGCACGGAGAACAGCACGACGAACAGCAGCAGCGGTGCCCACGGCCGGATCGGGGCGATGCGCGCCTTGGTCGCCGGGGCCAGGTACGGCTCCAGCGCGCCGAATCCGTCGAAGCCCGGCACCGGCAGCAGGTTCAGCACCGCGGTGACGAACTGGAGCAGGGCGAGGAACTGCAGGGCCGCCCCGAGCGGGGACGCGAGCCCGGCCGACGCGGCGGCCAGCACCACCCCGGCCAGCGCGTTGGTCAGTGGACCGGCCAGGGAGACCAGGGTGGCGTACCAGACCTTGCGGAAGCGGTGCGGTTCGACCAGGACGGCGCCGCCCGGCAGCGGGATGCCGCCGACCGCCAGCAGGATCAGCGGGATGACGAACGAGTAGGTCGCGTTGGTGTAGCGCAGCGGATTGAGGGTCAGATAGCCCCGGGCGCGCACGGAGGTGTCACCACAGGCCAGGGCGACCACCGCGTGGGCGAACTCGTGCAAGCACAACGTCACCATCCAGCCACCCAGCACCACCAGGAACACCCACAGACCGGTGGGACCGGTTCCCGACTGGGCGGCCACGGCCGCGGCAGCGGTCACGGTGAGTACTCCCGGAAAAATCCATGACCCGACGGCCGAGCGTTTCATGGTTCCAGTGTGACCGCTGGTGAGGGGCTCGATGGGCCAGGTGGGGGACGTGGGCAGGACGGGGTTCTCGAACCGGCCATAGCACGGTCCTGAGCTTGACGGATGCCTGGACACACCTGTGTAATCACATCGGTGTCATTCACCGTTCCCGGGCCTCAGCAGGGTGAAACAGCTGATTTCGGGACGGGTCTCATGGGCGCGGGGGCGCAGCCCTCGCGGTGAGAGGGTACGGCCCGCCGGGCCCGGACGACATCGTCGATCCACTGGTTTCACGGCCGGTGCACCATCCGGAGAGGACGACTGTCGGTGACGTTTCTGGGGGAGCCGGTCATGCTGGGACTCGTGCCGTCGGGCGAGGGGGAGCCGGAGTGGCACGACCGGGCGCTCTGCGCCCAGACCGACCCCGAGGCGTTCTTCCCGGAGAAGGGTGGGTCCACCCGGGAGGCGAAGAAGATCTGCAGCGGCTGCGAGGTCCGGTCCGAGTGCCTGACCTGGGCGCTGGCCAACGACGAGCGGTTCGGCATCTGGGGCGGGTTGAGCGAGCGCGAGCGTCGCCGGCTCAAGCGCCAGGCCGGCTGACCGGTCCGGTGCGCCTGCTGCTGAACGTCATCTGGTTGGTGCTGTCCGGGTTCTGGATGGCCATCGCCTACGTGCTGGCCGGCATCGTCTGCTGCATCCTGATCATCACCATCCCGTTCGGGCTGGCCTCCTTCCGGATCGCCGGCTTCGCGCTCTGGCCGTTCGGCCGCACCGTGGTGAACCGGTCCACCGCCGGCGCCGCGTCCTTCATCGGCAACGTCATCTGGTTCCTGGTGGCCGGCCTCTGGCTGGCCATCGGCCACCTGGTGACCGGGATCCTCATGTGCGTCACCATCATCGGCATCCCGCTCGGCCTGGGCAGCTTCAAGCTCATACCGGTCTCGATCGCCCCGTTGGGCAAGGACATCGTCGACCTGCCCGACGCGAGCTACGCCACCGGCACCCACGCCGCCCCGTTCGTCCGCTGACCCCGGTCGGCCCGGGGCGGGTCACTCGGCGGAGTCGTCCAGGTCGTGCCCCAGGATGGTGCCCACCTGCTCGCCCAGGACCTCGGCGACCAGATCACTCAGATCCCCGGCGTCGGCCGACCGGATCTCCAGCGGCCGCCGGTAGACCACGATCCGCGCCTTGGTGGGTCGGCCCTTCTGGTCGACCCCCGGCGGGATGAACCGCGTCAACGGCACCCCGCTGTCCTGCACCACGTCGTCCGCGGCCGGCACCCCGCCGTCGGCGGGCACGGTCGGCACCTCGTCGACGGCGAACTCGAAACCCTGCAGCTCGTCCGGCCAGCGCTCCTCGAGGTCGGCCACGGCCTCCAGCACGACCTGGTCGAACTGCTCGGCGCGCGTCCGCGCCCCCGGGAGATCGGTCGGCAGCAGCGGACCGCGCATCCCCCGGCCACGCCGGTCGCGCAGCCGTCGTGCGGCGCGGCGCGGCGCCGTCGCGTCCTGCGACATCGCGCACCACCTCCCCGCCCGTCCGGCCGGGACGATCCGCCCGACAGCGAACCGGAGTCTAGGTGTAATGCCCAGGTGGGTTGCTGACGGTCGTGCGGCTGATGGGTGGGTTTCCGCCCAGGGCGGTGTGGTTGCGGTGATGGTTGTAGGTGTGGAGCCATTCGGGCAAGGCCGCAGCGCGTTCTGCTGAGCTGGCGAAGGGCCTGACGTAGGCCCATTCTTCGGCCAGGGTCCGGTTGAACCGTTCGGCTTTGCCGTTGGTCTGGGGTCGGTAGTTGCGGGTGAAGCGGGCTTGGGCGCCCACGTCGGCCAGCGGCTGCCGCCAGGCCTGGCTCCGCCGGTAGGCCAGAGCGTTGTCGGTCATCACGCGTTGGATGCCGGTGACGCCGACGGTGGCGAACCAGGCCGCAGCCGAACGCAGGAAAGCCGCGCAGGTCACCGCGCTCTCGTCGGGGTGGATCTCGGCGTAGGCCAGTCGGGTGTGGTCGTCGATCGCGCAGTGCACGTAGTCGTAGCCGGCTCGCCGGCCGGCTTTGAGGGCGGCCTGCGCGGCGAGGTGCTCGAGCGATCCGCGTCCGTGCACCCGCCACCCTCCGCCCTGCCGAATGGCGCCCAGCTTCTTGACGTCCACGTGCAGCAGCTCCCCGGGAGCAGCCCGCTCGTAGCGGCGGATCACCACCCCGCTGGGGCGGTCCATCCAGGCCAGTCGGTGCATGCCGTGACGGCGCAGCACCGCGTGCACCGTGGAGGGCGCCAAACCCACCAACGGTGCGATCCGGGCCGGTCCGAGCTTGCGCGCGGCGCGCACCGCCAGGATTTTGTCCTCCAGTCCGCGCGGGGTCCGGCCCGGCAGCCGGTGCGCCCGACTGGATCGATCGATCAGTCCGGCCGGACCTTCGGCCCGCCAACGGGCCAACCACTTGTAGCCCGTGGCGCGGGAAATGTTCATCTCGACCACCACGTGGGCCACCGGGCGTCCTTGCTCGATCACCCGCCGGATCAGCTCAGCACGGCCGTGAACGGTCAGACGGGCATTAGCGTGGGACATCGAGACCTCCGGGTTGTCGGTGAGGCGTCAGCACCCACACCTTCACCCGGAGGTCTCCCCGATCACCAGACCCAACTGTCAACAACCCTCGTGGGCATTACATCTAGGCGCCGGGCCGCGCCCGGTCCCGGCGCCGCCGTGTCCACCGACGCCGGAGCGGGGGCCCGTGGCCCACCGTGCCGGCGTGGACGGGGTGCAGCGGTGCTCGCGGACGGGCTGCGACCGGCCGGGGACCGCGGTCCTGGTCTACGACCATGTCCGTTCCACGGCTTTCATCGGCCCGCTGATCCCTGGCCCGTCCGCCGGCCCTCCGGCGTCCCACAGCTACCGCCTCTGCTCCGGGCATGCCGCCCGGCCGGTCGTCCCCGCCGACCGGGTGGTGGTGCACCTCGAGTGACCCGAGCCGGGTGGCCGACGCCCCCGGCGTGGCGGCGCGCCGAGTGTCCCCGGGACGCCGCGCCGGGTTATCGTCCCCGGCGTGGCCAGGTTGCGTCGGTGTTCGCGTACGGGGTGCACCCATGGCGCGGTGGCAACCCTCACCTATGCGTACGCGGATTCGACTGCGGTCGTCGGCCCGTTGGCCACGGCGGCCGAGCCCCACTCGTACGACCTCTGCGCCTTCCACGCCGAGCACCTGACGGCGCCCAAGGGCTGGGACGTGGTCCGGCCCGACGGTGAACTGCTCTCCGCCGGCCCGCGTGCGGACGACCTGGAGGCGTTGGCCGACGCCGTGCGCGAGGCCGGCCGGGCCGAGCCGCCCGCCGCCGAGCCGCCCCCGGCCGGCGGCGACAAGCGCGGTCACCTGCGGGTGCTGCGCTTCCCCGAGGTCTGATCGACGCGGCGGCGTGCGCCCGCTCGGTCCGGCCGTTCGGTTCCCGGTCCTGTGCTGCCCGCCCCCCCGCGCCTCGGCGGGGCCGGTGTGCACCCGTCGGGGGTGTCCGACCTGACCGGAGCAGCCCGGCGGATCCGGTCGTCACCCGCCCGGAGGGGGGTGTGTGTCGGGTTGGGCCGGTAGCCTCGGGGTCACTGTTCCTTTGCCTCGGCATTACCCACCGGGTTCGTGGCCGACCTGTCCGAGACCGGGCGGTCCGGTCCGACCACCCCGGCCGGGGCCGCCCGTGCCGCTCCCGCACCCGACCCACCGGAGGACCCGATGCCCCGCACCGATGCCGGACTGGACCCCCTGCTGCTGGAGGTCCTGGCCTGCCCGGCCGAGCACCACGCACCTCTCCGCCTCGACGAGGCGGCCGCGGGCGAGGTCGGCGGTGACCCGCGGCCGGTGCTGATCTGCACCGAGTGCGGCCGGTCGTTCCCCATCCGTGACGGCATCCCGGTCCTGCTGCTGGATGACGCCGACCCCGGTCCGGCGGCTCCGTGACCGCGCGGTCCGGGGTGCCGGACGCCGATCTGCTGCACGACGCCGATGCGTTGACCCGATTCGACACGCTCGCCCTGCTGCGCTCGGCGGCCGGCGCGGGGGCGCAGTGGCGCGCCGCGGTCGGTCAGGTCCGGGATCTCGTCGCCGACCAACGGTCGACGCCACCGGAGCGGCCCCGTTCCGTGGTCGTGATCGGTCCGCACGCGGTCGTGGACACGGCCCTGCTGGTGAGTCTGCTGCCCGAGCCGCTGGCCGTCCCCGTGCTGGCCGCCGGGTCCACTCCCGGATGGATCGGCCCGCTCGACGTGGTCGTCGTGCTCGCCGGCTCGGATCTGGACGAGGAATCCGCCGTCGCCGTGACCACCGCACGGCGCCGCGGCGCGTGGACCATCGCCCGGGGGTCGCAGAGCGGGCCGGTCGCCCAGGCCGCCGGCCCGGTGTTGCTGGTGCCCGCCCTGCCAACGCCCGAGGCCCTGGCCGTGACGGCCCGGCTGGGTGTGCTGCTCACCGTCGCCGCCGAGCTGGGCCTGCTCCCGCGGGTGGAGCTCGCCGAGCTCGCGGAGGAGGCCGATGCCGCGGCGCTCACCTGTCACCCGCGGACAGACGCCTTCCTCAACCCGGCCGTGCGGTTGGCCGATCACCTGCTCGGCTGCACGCCGCTCCTGCTCGGCACCGATCGGGTCGGCGACGCCGTCGCCGCGCACGGTGTGCGCTCCCTCGGGGAGCTGGCCGGGGTCGCGGCGACCTCCCTGACCTCCACCCAGGCGCGGACCAACCCTGCGTTGCTCGCCGCCGCCGGGCAACCGGTGGCCGCCGCCGATCTCTTCGCGGACCCGGACGACGACGGAGGTGCGGTCGCCCAGCGGGTGGCCGGTGTCCTGGTCACCGGGTGGATCCCGCCGTCCGGGCCCGATCCGCGGGCGCTGGCGCTCTCCCGGGCCGTGCCCCGGGCCGTCCCGCTCGAGCCGGCCCTGCCCGAACTGGCCGGGCCGGGGGGTCCGGGCCAGCTCGGTGAGCGGGTCTCCGCCGCCCTGTCCCTGCTCGTCCGCCTGGACTTCGCCGCGGTCTACCTCGGTCTGGCCGCCGCGGTGGCCCCGCCCTTCGACGCCCCCGACGGTCTGGCCCGCCGCGAGCTGTGGACGGCCGCTCTCGGAACGGAGCCCGCCCGATGAAGGCCATGCGCAACCAGATCCGTCCCTACGCCTGGGGATCGCGGACGGCGATCGCCGAGCTGACCGGAGAACCGAGCCCGACACGGCACCCCCAGGCCGAGTTGTGGATCGGCGCCCACCCGGCCGACTCCTCCCGGTTGCTGGACGACCCGGACGGGCGTGCTGCGCCGACGGGGACCCCGGATCCACCGGGCCACGCCCTGGTCGACGTCATCGCCGCCGATCCGGTCGGCACCCTGGGCCCGCGGGTGCTGCAGGCGTTCGGGCCGCGGTTGCCGTTCCTGCTCAAGGTGCTCGCCGCGGCCGAGCCGCTGTCCCTGCAGGCGCACCCCTCGACGGAGCAGGCCCGACTCGGGTTCGCCCGGGAGGAGGCGGCCGGGCTGTCCCTGCGCTCGCCGGACCGCAACTACCGGGACAGCTGGCACAAACCCGAGTTGATCTGCGCGCTGACCGAGTTCCACGCCCTGTGCGGTTTTCGCGAGCCCGGGGTCACGGTGGAACTGCTCGCCGCGCTGGCCGTCCCCCAGCTGGACCACTACCTGACCCTGCTGTCCGGGCAACCCGACAGCGACGGCATGCGGGCACTGTTCTCCTCGCTGATCACCATCCCGTCCTCGGTGCTCGATCCGCTGCTCTCCGCGGTGCTGGCCGCCTGCGTGGAGCGGGTGTCCGCCGGTTCGCCGTACGCCACCGAGTACCGCACCGCCCTGCAGCTGGGCGAGCGCTACCCGGGCGACCCCGGCGTGCTGGCCTCCCTGCTGCTCAACCGGATCACCCTGCAGCCGGGGGAGGCCCTGTTCCTGTCCGCGGGAAATCTGCACGCCTATCTGTCCGGGGTGGGCGTGGAACTCATGGCCAACTCGGACAACGTGCTGCGCGGCGGGCTGACCCCCAAGCACGTGGACGTCCCGGAGCTCATGCGGGTGCTGGATTTCAGCGCGGGCGACGTGCCCGTGCTCCGGGGTGAACCGGTCCGGCCGGGGGAGCGGGTCTACCCGACCCCGGTCCCGGAGTTCCGGCTGTCCCGGCTGGAGCTGGACGGCACGGAGTGGGACGTGAGCCATCCCGGCCCGCAGGTGATCCTGGCCGTGGAGGGCGAGTTCAGCGTCCGCGACGCCGCCGACCGCGACCTGACGATCGCCCAGGGCCATTCGGTGTGGATCTCCGCGGAGGACCGTGACGTGCGCATCAAGGGGTCGGGCACCGTCTTCCGGGCCACCGACGGCATGTGACCGGCCCCGGACGGGTCGAGCGGTGCGGTCGGGGGTAGGTTCGCGCGACCGATCCACCCGTCCCGGAGGCGACCGCGCATGAGCACCTGGCACACCCTGTTCCGGACGAAGTCGGTGGAGCAGTCCGTCCGGGACACCGACGAACCCGGCCACAAGCTCCGACGCAACCTCTCCGCGTGGGACCTGACGGTCTTCGGGGTGGCCGTCGTCATCGGCGCAGGCATCTTCACCCTGACCGCCCGGGTGGCGGCCACCACGGCCGGCCCGGCGGTGTCGCTGTCCTTCGTCATCGCCGCCGTCGCCTGCGGGTTGGCCGCCATGTGCTACGCCGAGTTCGCCTCCACCGTCCCGGTGGCCGGGTCGGCCTACACCTTCAGCTACGCCACCCTGGGCGAGCTGGTCGCCTGGATCATCGGCTGGGACCTGGTGCTGGAGTTCGCGCTCGGCTCCGCCGTCGTGGCCAAGGGCTGGTCGCTGTACCTGGGCAACCTGTTCACCGAGTTCGGCGGGTCGCTGACGGCGACGGTGCAGGTCGGCGGGGTGAAGGTCGACTGGGGCGCCATGCTCATCGTCGCCGTGGTCACCGTGCTGCTCATCTCCGGCACCAAGATCTCCGCGCGGGCGAACGCCGTGATCACCGCCATCAAGGTCGGTGTGGTGCTCTTGGTCATCGTGGTCGGCTTCACCTTCTTCAAGGCCTCGAACCTGACCCCGTTCATCCCGGCCACGGTGCCGGCGGAACAGGGCAGTACCCCGGCCCTGCAGCAGCCCCTGCTGCAGCTGATCACCGGCAGCGCACCGTCCAGCTTCGGTGCCTTCGGCGTGCTCGCCGCGGCCTCCCTGGTCTTCTTCGCCTTCATCGGGTTCGACGTGGTCGCCACCGCGGCGGAGGAGACGAAGGAGCCGCGCCGGGACCTGCCCCGCGGGATCTTCGGCTCGTTGATCATCGTCACGGTGCTCTACGTGCTGGTCACCGTCGCGTTGACGGGCATGGTCAAGTACTCCGACCTCCCGGGCGACGACGCCACGCTGGCCAGCGCCTTCACCCTCGTCGGGGTGAACTGGGCGGCCAAGGTGATCGCCGTCGGGGCCATCGCCGGACTCACCACCGTGGTGCTCGTCCTCATGCTGGGGCAGAGCCGGGTGATCTTCGCGATGAGCCGGGACGGTCTGCTGCCCCGGGGGATGGCCTCGGTGAGCGAGCGGACCGGGACCCCCACCCGGATCACTCTGGGTGTCGGGGTCGTCGTCGCGTTGGTCGCCGGGTTCGTCGACATCGGGGTGCTCGAGGAGATGGTCAACGTCGGCACCCTGTTCGCCTTCGTGCTGGTCTCCATCGGGGTGGTCCTGCTGCGCCGGCGGCAGCCGGACCTCCCGCGGGCCTATCGCGTGCCGTGGATGCCGGTCATCCCGATCCTCTCCGTCCTGGCCTGCCTGTGGCTGATGATCAACCTCACCGCCGAGACCTGGGTGCGTTTCGTGGTCTGGATGGCCATCGGCGTCGTCGTGTACGTCCTCTACGGCCGCCACCACTCGCTGGTCGGACGCCGGGCCGCGGAGGGGGCGGCGGGCGATCCCGCCGACGACGCGACGTCCGGGCCGGACCGGCGTTGAGCACTGCCGGCGAGCTGCGGACTTCTTACCCGGGCAAAAGGGTCTGATGCACACCCCGCGGCGCGCCGTCCTCTTCGCAACGAGCGCTCAGCGGGCTCCGGGCGTATCCCATCACCCGGCTGAGGCGCTTCTCTGCCGTCGGTGTCCCGGCCGGTGGCCCGGGAACCGGCTGGCCCAGCCGTCACGGGGGGCGGGCCATCCGCGACGGACCGGTATCACGCCACCCGGACGGCGTAGTCCGGACGGGTGGCCGTC
Organism: Nakamurella flavida; assembly: GCF_030811475.1. Classification (NCBI taxonomy): domain Bacteria; kingdom Bacillati; phylum Actinomycetota; class Actinomycetes; order Nakamurellales; family Nakamurellaceae; genus Nakamurella; species Nakamurella flavida. The sequence continues at coordinate 1,428,683 of NZ_JAUSQV010000001.1, read as the reverse complement.
GAGCTTCCCCGGGGGCGGTGTTTGCTGCTGGCCCGGGGCCTGGGTAGGTTCGGGACGGGCCCGCGAGCGAGTGCCGCGGAGTCCCTCCCCTGAGATGCTCCAGAAGACCCTGAGCGAGAAGTGAGGCCGAAGTGGCTCTGCCCCAACTGACCGACGAACAGCGCGCTGCAGCGTTGGAGAAGGCGGCGGCGGCCCGTCGGGTCCGCGCCGAGCTCAAGGAGCGGTTGAAGCGAGGCGGCACCACGCTGAAGCAGGTCCTGCTGGACGCCGAGACCGACGAGGCGCTGGCCAAGTTGAAGGTCTCCGCACTGCTCGAGGCGCTGCCCGGTGTCGGCAAGGTGCGCGCCGCACAGCTGATGGAGCAGTTCGAGATCGCGCCGAGCCGGCGGGTCCGCGGCCTGGGCGAGCGTCAGCGTCAGGCGATGCTGACCGAGTTCGGGTACTGACCGACCGGTGACGTCCGCCGAGCACCATCCCGCCCCCGCCGAGCACGTCCGGCGGGGGCGGCTCTTCGTCCTCTCCGGCCCGTCCGGGGTGGGCAAGAGCACCGTCCTGGAGCACATCAAGCAGGCCGTTCCGGGGCTCTGGTACTCGGTGTCGGCGACCACCCGCAAGCCGCGGCCCGGGGAACGGGACGGGGTGAACTACTTCTTCCGTTCCGGCACCGAGTTCGCCGAGATGATCGGCCGTGGCGATCTTCTCGAGCACGCCTCGTTCGCCGACCACTTCTACGGCACCCCGACCGGTCCCGTCGGCGAACGCCTCGCGGCGGGCCAGGACGTGCTGCTGGAGATCGAGGTCCAGGGGGCACGTCAGGTCCGGCGCAGCAGCCTCGGGCACGAGGCCGTGCTGATCTTCCTGGCCCCACCGTCCTTCGACGAGCTGGCCCGGCGCCTGGTCGGTCGGGGCACGGAGGACGACGAGACCGTCCGGGCCCGGTTGGACGCCGCCCGCATCGAGTTGGCCGCCGAGGGGGAGTTCGACCACACCGTGGTCAACCACGACGTCCGCTCGGCCGTGACCGACTTGGTATCGTTGATGGTTGAGCCACGTCCCGATCCCGTCTCCTGACGGCTCCCCACCGGGACGACGTCGCCGGACCGGGCGGCGCGGACGCGGCTCGACGTTCCGCCCCGCCGCCGGCCCGCCGGTCCGCAGCGGGAACAAGACACAGGAGTGAGTCCAGCCGATGACGAGTTCGATCAACACCAGCACCCACGACGCGGCCGCCGCGCTGCCCAGCCCGGCCGACATGGCCGCCGCCGGCATCACGTACCCGCCGATCGACGAGCTGCTCACCCGGACCAGTTCCAAGTACGGCCTGTCGATCTACGCCGCCAAGCGCGCGCGTCAGATCAACGACTACTACGCCCAGCTCGGCGAGGGCCTGCTCGAGTACGTCGGCCCGCTGGTCGAGCCGCTGCCCAAGGAGAAGCCGCTCTCCATCGCCCTGCGCGAGATCAACGCCGGCCTGCTGACGCACACCGAGGGTGAAGGCGCCTGACGGCTCGCCGTCCCCTCCCCGTCCCCGCCGTGAGCCGCGCCCGATGACGTCCGCCACCGCGCCGACCCGCGTCGTCGTCGGCGTCGGCGGGGGCATCGCCGCCTACAAGGCGTGCGAGGTCGTCCGCCGTCTGCGGGCCCACGACCCGTCCTGGGTGGTCACCGTGGTCCCGACGGAGTCCGCGCTGCGGTTCGTCGGCGCGGCCACCTTCGAGGCGCTGTCCGGCAATCCGGTGGCCACCGATGTCTGGACCGACGTCCCGTCCGTGGCCCACGTGTCCACCGGCCAGCACGCGGACCTGGTGGTGATCGCCCCCGCCACGGCGGACCTGATGGCCCGGGCGGCCACCGGCCGATCGGACGATCTGCTCACCGCGACCCTGCTCGTCACCCGGGCGCCGGTGCTGATGGCGCCGGCCATGCACAGCGAGATGTGGTCCCACCCGGCCACCCGGGCCAATGTCGCCACCCTCCGCGAACGCGGGGTCGTCGTCGTCGATCCGGCGAGCGGCCGGCTGACCGGCTCCGATTCCGGCCCCGGTCGGCTGCCCGATCCCGAGCACATCGTGGCGCTGGCCCTGCTCGAGCACGGCCGCCCCGGTTCCCTGCCGCAGGACCTCGCCGGTCGCACTGTCGTGGTCACCGCCGGCGGCACCCGTGAGGCGCTCGACCCGGTCCGCTTCCTCGGCAACCGCTCCAGTGGCCGCCAGGGCTTCGCCGTCGCGTTGGTCGCCGCGGCCCGGGGAGCCCGGGTCACCCTGATCGCGGCTTCGACCGAACTGCCGGTCCCGCCCGGTGTGCAGCTGGTCCGGGTGTCGTCCACCGCCGAGCTCGCCGCGGCGACCGCCGAGGCCACACGGGGGGCCGACGCCCTGGTGATGGCCGCGGCCGTGGCCGACTTCCGACCCGCCGAGGCTGCCGCGCACAAGATCAAGAAGGAAGCCGGCCGTGGCCCGGAACCCCTGGCGCTGGTGGAGAACCCCGATGTGCTCGCCGCCCTCTCCCGACCCGGCCCGGGCCGTCCCGCGGTGGTGGTGGGCTTCGCCGCGGAGACCGGCGAGGGGGGCACCGACGCCGAGATCCGCACCGCCGTGCTCGCCCACGGCCGCGCCAAGATCGCCCGCAAGGGCTGTGACCTGCTGGTGGTCAACCGGGTCGACGGGGGCCGGGCCTTCGGCGCCGAGGACAACGCCGCCGTGCTGCTGAGCCGGGAGGGCGACGAGCTGCCCGTCCCGTTCGGGCCCAAGACGGTGCTGGCGGCCGTGCTGTGCGACGCCGTCGCCGCCCGGCTCGCCTCCCGTGTCGGCTGACCGGTCCGCCCGCGGCACGGGGTTCCCGACGGCCCGCCGGGCCGGTCGCGTGGGGCGCCTCCCGTACAGTCCCGGTACGACATCCGCCCCGGTGCCGGCCCGGAAGTCCGCCGGCACCGTGTTCGATCATCCGCCCGCCCCTCCGGTGCGCCGGGCGGTGCAGCGCTGTGCTGTCCGCAGCCGTGAGGAGACCCATCGTGACGTCCCGCCTGTTCACCTCCGAGTCCGTCACCGAAGGCCACCCGGACAAGATCTGCGACGCGATCAGCGACGCCATCCTGGACGAGCTGCTGCGGCAGGACCCGGAGAGCCGCGTCGCGGTGGAGACGATGGTGACCACCGGACAGGTGCACGTCGCCGGCGAGGTCACCACCACCGCCTACGCCGACATCCCCACGATCGTCCGGGAAACCGTCCTGGCCATCGGATACGACTCGTCGGCCAAGGGTTTCGACGGGTCCTCCTGCGGGGTCAACGTCGCCATCGGCGCCCAGTCCCCGGACATCGCGCAGGGCGTGGACACGGCCTACGAGTCCCGGGTGGACGGCAACGTCGACCTGCTCGAGCAGCAGGGCGCCGGCGATCAGGGCCTGATGTTCGGGTACGCCTGCACCGACACCCCCGAGCTGATGCCGCTGCCCATCGCGCTGGCCCACCGTCTGGCCCGCTCGCTCAGCGAGGTCCGCAAGTCCGGCGCGGTGCCGTACCTGCGCCCGGACGGCAAGACCCAGGTCACGATCGAGTACGTGGGTGACCGTCCGGTCCGGCTGGACACCGTGGTGGTGTCCAGCCAGCACGCCGAGGACGTGCACCTGGAGACCCTGCTGGCCGTCGACGTGCGGGAGCAGGTCGTCCAGCCGCAGCTCGAGAGCCTCGGCATCGACGTGTCGGACTACCGCCTGCTGGTCAACCCGACCGGCCGCTTCGTCATCGGCGGGCCCATGGGCGACGCCGGGCTCACCGGCCGGAAGATCATCGTCGACACCTACGGCGGCATGGCCCGTCACGGAGGCGGCGCGTTCTCCGGCAAGGACCCGTCCAAGGTCGACCGGTCCGCCGCCTACGCCATGCGCTGGGTGGCCAAGAACGCGGTGGCCGCCGGGCTGGCCGACCGCATCGAGGTGCAGGTCGCCTACGCCATCGGCAAGGCGTCCCCGGTCGGTCTGTTCGTGGAGACCTTCGGCACCGAGCAGGTCGACCCGGACAAGATCGCCCAGGCCATCCGCGAGGTGTTCGACCTGCGTCCGGCGGCGATCATCCGCGACCTGGATCTCAAGCGCCCCATCTACGCGGCCACCGCCGCCTACGGCCACTTCGGACGGACCGACGTGGACCTGCCGTGGGAGCGCGTCGACCGCGCCGAGGCCCTGAAGTCGGTCCTCGGCTTCTGACCGCCCGCTGCCGGGTGTGGACGCCCGGGTGCGGCGTGCGGGTCCCCTCGCGACGGAGGCTGTTCCCGTCCTGGACGGGGTCCGACGACGGCGGCTGCCGGGTGCGTGCCGCCCGTCGAGTGCGTGTCGCGTCGAGTTCGTACCGCCGGTCGAGTGCGTGACGAGCATCCGGTCCCCGAGGGCGGCGTCGGTGGTGCGGGGTAGACAGGTCCTCGCCGGACCGCCCGGCCCTCGGACCAGGACGGGTGCGTGATGACCGAGCAGGCCGCCACCCCGGCGCCCGTCCCGACCGCCCCGGCCGTGACCGGTCCCGCACCGGCGGCCACCCCGCGGCCGCCGGGACGGGCGGCCGCTCCGGCGGCACGTTCGCCGCGGAGGGACGCCGGGGCCCGGTCGGCAGCCGACCACCTCCCGGTGGCCCGGGTCGCGGTGGACATGCCGCTCGCCCACCTGGACCGTCCCTTCGACTACCTGGTCGACGCCACCCAGGACGCGGACGCCCGGCCCGGCGTCCGGGTCCGGGTGCGCTTCGCCGGCCGGCTGGTCAACGGGCTGGTGCTGGACCGGGCCGGCGCCTCCGAGCACACCGGCCGGTTGGGGTTCCTGGACCGGGTGGTGTCGGCGGAACCGGTGCTGTCCCCGGAGGTCGCCGCACTGGCCCGGGCGGTCGCCGACCGCTACGCCGGAACCCTGTCCGACGTCCTCCGCCTCGCCGTCCCCCCACGGCACGCCCGGGTCGAGGCCCAGCCGATGCCCGTCCCCGACACGGGCCGCCCGGTGACCGCCGCCGTTCCCGACGCGGCCGGATCCGCCCCGGCCCCGGCCCCGGCCCCGCCCGTGACCGCCGTGCCGTCCGTGCCCGGGGAGGCCCGCTCACCGTCGGCCGCTGCCCCGGCGGCCGAGCAGCCGGGATCCGGCACCCCCGGACCGGCGGACCCCGCAGCCGGCTGGGCGCCGTACACGTACGGGCCCACGTTCCTCCGGGCCGTCGGGCAGGGTCGGCCGGCCCGGGCGGTGTGGCAGGCGCTGCCGGGGGAGCGGTGGGCGGAGCGGCTGGCCGAGCTGGCACTGACCGCCCACCGGGCGGGCCGCGGCGCCCTGCTGCTGGTGCCGGACGCCCGTGACCTGACCGCCCTGGACGCCGCCCTGGCCGCGGTGTTGCCGGCCGAGGACTTCGTCACCCTTTCCGCGGACCTCGGCCCCGCGGAGCGGTACCGGCGGTTCCTGCGCATCCGGCGGGGTGCGGCGCGGGTGGTGGCGGGCACCCGGGGCGCCGCCTTCGCCCCCGTCGTCGATCTGGCCGTGGTCGCCGTGTTCGACGACGGGGACGAGTCCCTCGCCGAACCCCGGGCGCCCTACCCCCATGCCCGGGAGGTGGCGATGCTGCGATCCGTGGCCGGGCCGTGCGCGCTGCTCGTCGGCGGGTTCAACCGGACGACCGAGGCGGCCCTGCTGGTCGACTCGGGGTGGGCGCAGTCCGTGGCCGCACCGCGCGCCGTCGTCCGGGAGCGGATGCCGCGCATCGAGGCGGCGGGCGACGACTACGCCCGCGGCGCCGACTCGGCGGCCGCCCGGGCCCGGCTCACCCCGGCCGCCTTCGACGCGGCCCGCGCCTCGCTCCGGGCCGGCGCCCCGGTCCTGGTGCAGGTGCCCCGGCGGGGCTACCAGCCCGCGCTGGCCTGCGAGACCTGTCGCCGGCCCGCCCACTGCCGCCGCTGCGCCGGGCCGCTGGGCGTCACCGGCGCCTCCGGGATCCCCGCCTGCCGGTGGTGCGGCACCCCGGAGGCTCGGTTCCGCTGCCCGGCCTGCGGTGGGGAACGGCTGCGAGCGGTGGTGGCCGGGGCCCGCCGCACCGCGGAGGAACTGGGTCGAGCGTTCCCGAACGTCCCGGTGATCACCTCGGCCGGTGACGCGGTCCGCATCGAGGTCGGTCCCGAAGCCGCCCTGGTCATCGCCACCCCGGGCGCCGAACCCCGCCCGCCGGACGGGTACGGGGCGGCCCTGCTGCTGGACGGCAACGCCCTGCTCGGTCGACCCGATCTGCGTGCGGGGGAGGAGACGGTCCGCCGGTGGCTCGCCGCGGCGGCCCTGGTCCGCCCGGCGGCGGCCGGTGGCCGGGTGGTCATCGGGGCGGACATGGCCCTGGCCGCCGTCCAGGCCGTCATCCGCTGGGACCCGGCCGGCCACGCGGACACCGAGCTGGCCGCCCGCCGGGAGCTGGGGTTCCCGCCCGCGGTGTGGACGGCCGCCGTGCAGGGGGCCGAGGAGGCGGTGCTGGGGTGGCTCGACGACGTCGGGCTGCCGGAATCCGCGGAGGTGCTCGGGCCGGTGCCGTTGGACGAGATCGGCTACGGCCGTCGGCCCGGATCCGGTGACGACGACGGGGAGGGCGGCCCGGCGGTGCGGGCGCTGGTCCGTGCTCCGCTGGCCGACCGGCATGCGCTGACCGCGGCCCTGCGCGCGGTCGCCGCGCTGCGGTCGGCCCGCCGGGAGAGCACCCCGGTGCGGGTCCGGGTCGATCCGCTCGATCTGCTCTGACCGACGGGCCGGTGCTCCGATGAGCCGGAGACCACCTGCACGACAACAGGTGTCGAACGGTCACCACGTGCGGATCAGGAGGTCGGCCGGCCCCCGGCCAACCGCGCCCGCAGGCCGTCGCGGACCTGCGGCCACTCCTGCACGACCACGGAGAACAGGATCGTGTCGCGGAAGGAGCCGTCGGCGCGGCGCTTGTGGCGGCGCAGCACGCCTTCCCGGGTCGCCCCGAGGCGGGCGATCGCCGCGGCGGACCGGGGGTTGGCGCTGTCGCACTGGATCTTGATCCGGCCCAGCCCGCAGTCCTCGAACGCGTGCCCGAGCAGCAGGAGCTTGCACTCCGGGTTCACCACCGAGCCCCACACGTCCGGGCTGTACCCGGTCCAGCCCAGGTGGGCCCGCTCGTCGGCGAGCACGGTCTCGTTGAGGGACGTGGTGCCCACGATGCGGCCGGCCGGGCCGAGCGGGGAGTCGACGGCCAGGCGCACCGCGTAGGCCACCCGGTCGCCCGGGTCGTCCAGGCCGAGCCACCGGTGCATCGCGGCGGCGTCCCGGGGCTGTCCTGTCGGCCCGCCGCCCAGACCGGCGGCCCAGACGCGCGGATCACCCAGTGCGTCGAGCATGCCGGGCACGTCGTCCTCGACGACGCGGTCGAGGTGGACGTGGGCGCCGTGCAGGGGCCGGCCGTCGGGAGCGTGGGCCATGTGCACCTCCGGTGCGGGGCCGCCGGGTGACCGGCCGGCGGCCGGGGTGCCCGGCGAGGGGCGGGGGTGACCGGGGATCCGGGCGGGCCCGACGGTACCGGGGGTGGCGTGCACCCTGTCCTCGGTGCAGGACGCGTCGCGCGCGCCGGCTCGGTGCCGTCCACCGGTCCGGGGCCGTCGTCCGGTGCGCGGCGCCGCTCGGGGTTCGTAGACTGTCCCCGACCTGCCCGGGCGTCCGTCCCGGTCCGCCCCGGTACCTCGGCGTCCGCCCGTCCGGCGCGACGGCGTCCGCCGCCGATCGAGGAGTTCGCCCTGAGGATCGTCTTCGCCGGCACACCGCAGGCCGCGGTCCCGTCGCTCACCGCGCTGCTGGCTTCCGGCCACGAGGTGGCCGCGGTGCTCACCCGCCCCGATGCTCCGGTCGGTCGTGGTCGCACCCTGCAGGGTTCGCCCGTCGCCGAGGTCGCCCGGGAGGCCGGGCTCGAGCTGCTGCAGCCCCGGACGTCCCGCGATCCGGAGTTCCTGCGGCGCCTGACGGAGATCGCCCCGCAGGCCGGGGCGATCGTCGCCTACGGCGGTCTGCTGCCCCGCCCGGTGCTGGACGTCCCCGTCCACGGGTGGGTCAACCTGCACTTCTCGCTGCTGCCGGCGTGGCGGGGGGCCTCCCCGGTCCAGTCCGCCGTCCGGTACGGCGACGACGTCACCGGGGCGAGCACGTTCCGGCTGGAGGAAGGTCTGGACACCGGTCCCGTCTTCGGTGCGGTGACCGAGGCCATCGGGCCGCACGACACCGCGGGGGATCTGCTGGAGCGGCTGTCCCGGTCCGGTGCGGGGCTGCTGGTGGCCACCCTCGACGGCATCGCCGACGGTTCCCTGCAGCCCGTGGAGCAACGCCTGGACACGGTCACCCTGACCCACAAGATCACCGTCGCCGACGCGCAGGTCGACTGGCAGGTGCCCGCCCTCGGGGTCGACCGGCACATCCGCGCCCTGACCCCGGATCCCGGGGCCTGGACCGAGTCGTCCTGGGGCCGGCTGGGTCTCGGTCCGGTGCGGGTCACCGACTCCGACACCCTGCCGCCCGGGGCCATCGCGGCGGGCAAGCGCGAGGTCCGGGTCGGGACGGGGACCACCGACGTCGTGCTGGGCACGGTGACCGCCCCGGGCCGCCGCCCGATGGCCGCGGCCGACTGGGCCCGGGGGACCCGGCCGGGCGCCGACGACCGGTTCGGCCCACAGGCCGACGAACAGGTCTTGCCGCTCCTCGGGCCCGCCGCCGTCCGCGACGACGGCAGCGGTGCCGGCGCGCAGGCCCTGCCGGCCGGGGTGTCCGAGCGATGAGCCCGGGACCCGCCCGTTCCACCGGCCGCCGCCGCGACCCGTCCGGCCCGCCGCGCCGTCCGCAGGGCCAGCGCCCGCCGGTGTCCGACCCGGCCCGCCAGGTCGCCCTGGACGTGCTGACCGCGGTACGCCAGGACGGCGCCTACGCCAACCTGGTGCTCCCGCGGTTGTTGCGCGAGGCGAAGCTCAGTGGCCGGGACGCCGGTCTGGCCACCGAGCTGGCCTACGGCACGTGCCGGTCGCTGGGTCAGCTGGACGCCATCACCGGGGCCGCCGGCAACCGGCCGCTGGGCGAGCTGGACGGCATCGTCCAGGACGCCCTGCGCCTCGGGGCCTATCAGTTGCTCAAGACGCGCATCCCGCCGCACGCCGCCGTCTCGGCCACCGTCGACCTGGTCCGCGCGAGCGAGAAGCCCGGCGGTGCGGGCTATGTCAACGCCGTGCTGCGCCGCGTGTCCGAGGCGGACCTGGCCACCTGGGTGGACCGGCTGGCCCCGGACGCCGACGAGGATCCGCTGGGTCACCTGTCGTTGGCCACCGCCCACCCGCTGTGGATCACCAGCGCGCTGGCCGACGCGCTCGGCGCCACCGCGCTCGACGGGGGCGAGGAGTCCGAGCTGGCCCGGGCCCTGGCGGCCGACGAGGGAGCTCCGCCGGTCCACCTGGTCGTCCGGCCCGGGGTGCTGGAGCGTGACGAGCTGGCCGCGATGAGCGGCGGTGAGCCGACCCGCTTCTCGCGGTACGGCGTGGTGCTGTCGTCCGGCGACCCGGGAGGGATCCCGGCGGTCGCCGACGGCCGGGCCGGAGTGCAGGACGAGGGGTCCCAGCTGGTCGCCGCCGCGCTGGCCGCCGCGCCGCTGGACGGACCCGACGTGCGCTGGCTCGATCTCGCGGCCGGCCCCGGGGGCAAGGCCGCCCTGCTCGGTGGTCTGGCGGCGCAGCGGGGTGCCCGGTTGGACGCCGTCGAGCCGGCTGCGCACCGCGCGAAGCTGGTCCGCCAGGCCACCGCGGGCCTGCCGGTCGACGTGCACGTCGCCGACGGCCGTGATCCCGGGCTGGCCGGCGGCTACGACCGCGTGCTGCTGGACGCGCCGTGCACCGGGCTGGGCGCCCTGCGCCGCCGCCCCGAGGCCCGGTGGCGTCGGCAGCAGGGCGACGTGGCCCCGCTGGTGACCCTGCAGCGCGAGCTGCTGGCCTCGGCGGCACGGCTGGTCCGGCCGGGCGGGGTGGTGGGGTACGTCACCTGCTCACCGCACCTGGCCGAGACGGCCGGCGTGGTCGACCGCGCCCCGGACACCCTCGAGCTGCTGGACGCCCGACCCCTGCTGCCGGGTGTCCCGGAGCTGGGACCGGGGCCGACGGTGCAGCTCTGGCCGCACCGGCACGGCACCGACGCGATGTTCCTGGCCCTCTTCCGGCGCCGCTGACCGCCGCGGGGAGCCCCGCCGACCGAGCCGGCGGGGATGTGCGCGCACCGATCGCCGTCGGCGGTGGGAACTAGGCTGACCTGCGTGGCTTCCCTGATCGCACCCAGCATCCTGTCCGCGGACTTCGCCCACCTGGCCGACGAGGCGGCGGCCGTCAGCGGGGGGGGCGGGGCGGACTGGCTGCACGTCGACGTGATGGACAACCACTTCGTGCCGAACCTGACGCTGGGGCTGCCGGTGGTGAAGTCGCTGCGCGCGGCCACCGACCTGCCGCTGGACTGCCACCTGATGATCGACGACCCGGATCGCTGGGCCGTCGGGTTCGCCGAGGCCGGCGCGTACAACGTGACGGTGCACGCCGAGGCGGTCGCCGATCCGGTGTCGATGGCCCTGGACCTGCGGGCGGCCGGGGCGAAGGCGGGGCTGTCCCTCAAGCCCGGCACCGACCTGGACGACTGGGTCGAGGTGCTGCGGGACTACGACACCCTGCTGATCATGACGGTGGAACCCGGGTTCGGCGGGCAGTCGTTCATGCCCGAGATGATGGACAAGGTCCGTCGCGCCCGGACGATGGTGCAGACCGGCCACCTCACGGTGGTCGTGCAGGTCGACGGCGGCATCAACGCCGACACCATCGCCATCGCCGCCGAGGCCGGCGCGGACTGCTTCGTCGCCGGGTCGGCCGTCTACGACGCCCAGGACCCGCTGGCCGCCGTCCGCGCGCTGCGGCGGACCGTCGAGCGCTGACCGTCACACCTGCGGCCGGTCTGCTCCGGCCCGGACCGCGCGTTGCACGACGACAGCAGGACGACAATGGACAGCGGACCGGCCGGTCCGGGTGGGACGCCCGGCGCGCCGTTCCGAGGAGAGGACCAGCATGTTCACCGGCATCGTGGAGGAACGCGGCGAGATCGTCGACCTGCAGGTGGTCGACGGAGACGTCGGCGGGCCGGCCGCACGGTTGACCGTCCGGGGGCCCAAGGTCTCCTCGGACGCCGGGCACGGTGACTCGATCGCCGTCGCCGGGGTCTGCCTGACGGTCGTCGACCGCGGCGCGGACACCTTCACCGTCGACGTGATGGCCGAGACCCTGCACCGGTCCACCCTGGGCGGCCGCAGCGTGGGCGACCCGGTCAACCTGGAGCGTTCGGTCACCGCCGGTACCCGACTCGGCGGCCACATCGTGCAGGGCCACGTGGACGGGGTCGGCGAGATCATCGCCCGCGAGCCCCATCCGGCCTGGGACGAGTTCCGCTTCGCGGTCGGCCCGGACCTGGCCCGGTACCTGGCCGGCAAGGGCGCCATCACCATCGACGGCGTCTCGCTCACGGTCGTCGCCGTGCAGGACGTACCCGGCGGCGCCGAGTTCACCGTCGGCGTCATCCCGGAGACCCGCGCGGCCACCACCCTGGGTGCCGCCCGGGTGGGGGACCGGGTCAACCTCGAGGTGGACGTCATCGCCAAGTACGTCGAGCGCCTGCTGCAGGCCCGGGACTCCGCATGAGCGACCTGCTGCAGGACGCCCCGCCGCGCATCCGTTCGGCTGCCGGCTTCGACACCATCGAGTACGCCACCGCCCAGCTCGCCGCCGGTCGCGCGATCATCGTGGTGGACAACGAGGACCGGGAGAACGAGGGCGACTTCGTCTTCGCCGCCGAGCTGGCCACCCCCGAGCTCGTCGGCTTCGTCATCCGGTACTCCTCCGGCGTGCTGTGCGTCCCGTTGCCGGGTGCGGACTGCGACCGCCTCGAGCTGCCGCCGATGTACCACGTCAACCAGGACCGCAAGGGCACCGCGTACACCGTCTCGGTCGACGCCCGCGACGGGGTGACCACCGGGATCTCCGCCGCCGAGCGTGCGGTGACCCTGCGGGCGCTGGCCGACCCGACCACCACCGCGGACGGGCTGTCCCGTCCCGGGCACGTCTTCCCGCTGCGGTCCCGGGACGGGGGTGTGCTGGTCCGGCCCGGGCACACCGAGGCCGCCGTGGACCTGGCCCAGCTCGCCGGGTTGCGTCCGGCCGGCGGCATCTGCGAGGTCGTCAACGACGACGGGTCGATGTCCCGACTGCCCGAACTGCAGGCGTTCGCCGCCGAGCACGACCTGGCGTTGATCTCCATCGCCGATCTGGTCGCCTTCCGGCGGGCCCGTGAGGTGCAGATCCGCAAGGTCGCCCAGGCCCGACTTCCCCTGCCCCAGGGGCTCTTCCAGGCCCACGGGTACCTGAGCACGGTCACCGGCCGGGAGCTCATCGGCCTGGTGCACGGCGAGCTCGGCGACGGCGAGGACGTCCTGGTCCGGGTGCACTCCGAGTGCCTGACCGGCGACGTGCTCGGGTCGCTGCGCTGCGACTGCGGGCCGCAGCTGCACACCGCGCTGGACGCCGTGGTCGCCGAGGGCCGCGGGGTCGTGCTGTACATCCGCGGACACGAGGGTCGCGGCATCGGGCTGCTGGACAAGCTCCGGGCCTACGAGCTGCAGGACGAGGGCGCCGACACCGTCGACGCGAACCTGGCCCTGGGTCTGCCCTCGGACTCCCGGGAGTACGGGACCGGCGCCCAGGTGCTGGCCGATCTGGGCATCCGCTCCATGCGGCTGCTGACCAACAACCCGGCCAAGCGCGCCGGCTTGGAGGGCTACGGGTTGACCGTGCTCGGTCGGGTGCCCCTGGCCGGCGCGCCGAACCCGGAGAACCTGCGCTACCTGACCACCAAGCGCGACCGGATGGGCCACGTGCTCGACGGCGATCTGGGTGGCCGGCTCGACCAGGTCGTGCCGGGCGGCTCCACCGCCGGCGACCCCACCCCGGCACCGGGCGATCTGCCGGACGCCGATCCCACCGATCCAGGAGCACGAGCATGAGTGGTGAAGGTCGACCGGCCCCGGTGATCCCCGACGCGCGCGGCCTGCGGGTCGCCGTGGTGGGCACCTCGTGGCACGCCGAGATCACCGACCTGCTGGTCGACCGGGCCGTCGCGGTCGCCCGCGAGGCCGGTGCCGCCCCGGCGACCGTGGTGCGTGTCCCGGGCGCGGTGGAGCTCCCCGTGGTCGCCCAGGAGCTCGCCTCCGGGCACGACGTGGTCGTCGCGGTCGGCGTCGTCGTGCGGGGCGGCACCCCGCACTTCGAGTACGTGTGCGACGCGGTGACGGCCGGGTTGACCCGGGTCGCGCTGGACGCCGGCACCCCCGTGGGCAACGGCGTGCTGACCTGCGACACCCACGAGCAGGCCGTGGCCCGCGCCGGCGGGCCCGACAGCATCGAGGACAAGGGCGGCGAGGCGATGATCGCCGCGCTCACCACCGCGCTGGTGCTCCGCGATCTCCGTCGACCGACCGGCATGGGGTTCGGCTCGTGACCGCACCCGAGCCGGCCCGCTCCCACTCCGATCCCGCCACCGAGCCCGGCACCGCCCCGGCCCCGGTGGCCGCCCCGGGCACGGTGCTGCTGACGGTCCGGCCGCGCCGCATCGCGATCTTCGCCTGGATCGCCGCGGCCGTGGTGGTGGGCGCGATGGGCGTGATCGGGTTCCTGCTCCGCGACTCCGACGAGGGCGTGCCGTTCCGGCTGGCCGACCAGATCGGTCTCATCGGGTTCGGCGTCATCATGGGCCTGACCATCCTCACCACGGCCCGGCCCCGGTTGCGGGTGACGCCCGAGGGCATCTCCGTCCGCAACATCGTGGGGGAGAAGTTCTACGAGTGGCCCCTGGTCCGGCGGATCGCGTTCCCGCAGGGGGCGCCGTGGGCACAGGTCATCCTGCCCGACGACGAGACCCATCCGCTGATGGCCATCCAGGGCATCGACCGCGGCCGGGCCGTGCAGGCCCTGCGGCGGGCGCGCGCCCTGCACGAGCAGTACGCCCCGCCCGAGACCCGCCCGGCCGAGGCGGTGGGCAACCGCATCCTGGACACCCCCGAGCCCGACCGCCCGCTCGGCCGGTTGGAGATCATCGACCAGCGGCGGGCGGCCAGGAAGCGCGGTTGACGGGTCCCGGGTCAGCCCCGCCGGCTGACGCGGAGGTTCTCGCCCGGTCCCTCGCCGGGGGCGTCCGGGTGCGTGGAGTACTCGCGGAAGGCGCCCTGCAGCCCGGACAGTCCGTCCCGGAAGGCCGCGGCGTGCGGGCCGAGGTCCGGAGCGGCCGCGCTGATCAGCCCGGCGAGGGCGGTGATCAGTCGCCGCGCCTCGTCGAGGTCACGGTGGGCGGGGGCGTCCGGGTCGGCGTCGGCCAGCCCGAGCTGCTCGGCCGCCGCGCTCATCAGCAGCACCGCGGCCCGACTGATCACCTCGATGGCGGGGATGTCCACCAGATCCCGGTCGTCCGGGCCCTCGGTCGATGCGGCGGGGGCCCCGTCGAGATCCACGGCGGCGGAACCGGACGCCTCGGGTCCGATGTCCTCGCCCTCGACCAGGGGGGCGTCGGTGCCGTCCGGCCCGGTCGGGTCGTAGGCCACGGGGCCGCCGGCCGCACTGGCCGGAACGGGGTTGCCGGCCGGGTCGGTCTCGGGCAGCGACGGGGCGGGAGTGTCGTGCACGTCGGGGTGCTGGGTGCTCATTGGCCTGACGGTACCCACCGCGTGTAGGCTGATGCCCGCGACCAGCTCCTGCATGTCCGCACCCCGTCGAGGGGTCGGACGGGAGCCTGCAAAGTGGGGTCCCCGACTCCCACCCGCGCCGCCGTCACCGGCAGCCGGGTCCCGGTCCGCCGGCCTCCGGGCCGGTGTCCACCCGTGCCTCGGGTCTGCCGAGCACGGGCGTCCGGTCGTCTGGGGTCCCGCCGCGCCTGCGCAGCGGGGCCTTTCCCGTCTCTGCAGCCGCTGCCAGCAGGGGGCTGACCGCGAGCATCGAGTCCGGCGTCGCCGGACGCCCGGTGCCCGTGTCGCCGGCCCGGGGCATCAGCGCCCCGTGGTCGCAGCACCACCCCGCAGTCTCAGCACCCAGGAGGACTCAATCAGCGTCGAGCCACGCATCAACGACAGGATCCGCGTCCCGGAGATCCGCCTCGTCGGCGCAGCCGGTGAACAGGTGGGCATCATCACCGTGGCGGAAGCCCTGCGGATGGCGCAGGACGCCGACCTCGATCTCGTCGAGGTGGCGCCCGACGCTCGCCCGCCGGTCTGCAAGTTGATGGACTACGGCAAGTTCAAGTACGAGAGCGCGCAGAAGGCCCGTGAGGCCCGTCGCAACCAGGTCCTCACGGTCATCAAGGAGATGAAGCTCCGCCCGAAGATCGACGCGCACGACTACGAGACCAAGAAGGGTCACGTCGTGCGCTTCCTGAAGGCCGGGGACAAGGTCAAGGTCACGATCATGTTCCGCGGTCGCGAGCAGTCGCGACCGGAGCTCGGTTTCCGTCTGCTGCAGCGTCTCGCGCAGGACGTCGCCGATCTGGGCGTCATCGAGAGCGCCCCCAAGCAGGACGGCCGGAACATGATCATGGTTCTGGCCCCGCACAAGCAGGTGAAGGTGCGCACCAGCGCCCCGGCCCCCGCCGAGGTCGGCTGACCTCCGGGTCGGTCCGCCCCGCACCACAGCACGTCCGGACCCGGTTCGCCGGGGACGGGGCAGTCCTGGCTCCATCGCGCCCGCACGGGCATCGGCGGTGGGGGCAGTGCGGCCGTGGACCGACCACAGCACCACCCATGACCAGATGAGATGACGAGGACGACATGCCCAAGAACAAGACCCACTCCGGGATCAAGAAGCGGGTCAAGATCACCGGCACCGGCAAGCTGACCCACGCGGGTTCGGGCAAGCGCCACAACCTGGAGAAGAAGTCCAGCAAGGTGACCCGGCGCATGGACGGGGCCCATGTCGTGGCCCCCGCCGACGTCCCCCGCATGCGCCGCATGCTGGGCATCTGAACCACCTCCCCCCGTCCTGACCGGCGTCCGCCGGTCGGACCCCCGAACCCTTCCCGGCCGCTCCTGCGGCCGGGCGAAGTCAGAAAGACAGGTGTCCCGTGGCACGCGTCAAGAGGGCGGTCAACGCCCACAAGAAGCGCCGCACCGTTCTGGAGCAGGCCAGCGGCTACCGCGGCCAGCGCTCCCGGCTGTACCGCAAGGCCAAGGAACAGGTTCTGCACTCGCTGAACTACGCGTACAACGACCGGCGGAAGCGGAAGAACGATTTCCGCAAGCTCTGGATCGCGCGCATCAACGCCGCGGCCCGCGCCAACGGCATGACCTACAACCGCTTCATGCAGGGCCTGAAGGTCGCCGAGGTCGAGGTCGACCGCAAGGTGCTGGCCGATCTGGCCGTGCGTGACGAGGCCGCCTTCGCCGCTCTCGTCGAGATCGCCCGCGCGGCGGTCCCGGCGCAGGCCTCCGCCGGGGATGCCGCCTGAGCACGTCCACTCCGGCGGGCCGCTCCCGGCCCGCCGGGTCGGGCACCCAGGGTGCCCGCCCGGAGTCCCGTCGCGCCCAGCAGTCCGCCCAGGCCCGTGAGGCCGCCCGGGCGGTCCCGGGTGACGGCGGGACCGATACCGACGACGGTCCGGTGCTGACCGAGAAGTCGGCCCGCATCGTCGCCGCCCGCAAGCTCCTGCGTCGGGCGCGGCGGACCGAGTCCGGCCAATTCCTGGCCGAGGGTGCGCAGGCGGTCCGCGAGGCCGTCGCGGCCGAGCCGGGCGAGCCCGGCACCGTCCTGGAGCTGTTCATCACCGAGCAGGCCGGTGCGCGGCACGTCGACATCGTCCGCGCCGCGTTCGCGGCCGGGGTCGAGGTCAGCCAGGTCACCGAGAAGGCGGCCGCCGCCCTGTCCGACACCGTCGCGCCGCAGGGCATCGTCGCGGTGTGCGCGATCACCGGGCCGTCCGCCCAGGACGTGCTCGACGCCGGCCCCCGGCTGGTGGCCGTCCTCGTCGAGACCAGTGATCCGGGCAACGCCGGCACCGTCATCCGGCTGGCCGATGCGGCCGGGGCCGATGCGGTGCTCGTCGCCGGTCAGTCGGTGGACCCGCGGAATCCCAAGGCCGTCCGGGCGTCGGCGGGGAGTCTGTTCCACCTGCCGGTCGTGCACCTCGACGACCCGGTCGCGGTCATCCGGCAGCTGTCCGAGGCGGGGCTCTCGATCCTGGCCACCAGCGGCGCGGCCGAACTCGACCTCGACCAGGCCACCGCCGACGGCATCCTCGAGCTGCCCACGGCCTGGCTGTTCGGCTCGGAGGCGCACGGGCTGCCCGCGGACATCCTCGCCGTCGCCGACGAGAGCGTCCGGGTGCCGATCCACGGCCGGGCCGAATCGCTCAACCTGGCCACGGCCGCCGCCATCTGCCTGTACGCGAGTGCCTCGGCCCACCGTCGGCAGGACGCCACCGCGAGCTGATCGACCACCGGCGTTCTCCGCACCACCTGTCGCATCTGCACCCCCGTCGTCCTCCGGCGGGGGTGCAGTGGTCTCCGGGGGTGGACCGGTGTCCGACGCACGGGTGGCGCAGGACACGGGTGGGCGGGAACACAATTCCCATCGTGGAGGGGGGAATGGGGCGGGGGTTCTCAGAGGTTGCACAGGAAGGCCGCCGATCCCACCGGGTCCCGGTCGCCTGAACCCCGGCCGCTGACCACTCGCGGCCCCCCGCAGCGCTTCCCGCGCGCGGCCTGCGAAAGGTGCTGTCGTGTCCCGACCCTCCTCCTCCGTGTCCACGGAGGTCACCGCGGCCGAGCGGCGCCGCTCGGTGCCGTTCTGGGCGCAGACCCTCATCGGTCTCGCCGTCGGCATCGTGCTCGGCGTCATCGCCCTCGTCGGCGACATCAGCTGGCTGGAGACCACCCTGAACCAGATCGGCAGCATCTTCGTGACGCTGCTGCGTGCGGTGGTGGCCCCGCTGATCCTGCTGGCCCTCATCGTCTCCATCTCCCGGCTCGGCCAGGTGGCGAACGCCGCCCGCCTCGCCGTGCAGACCATCCTGTGGTTCGCCATCACCGCGTTGATCTCGGTGGGCATCGGCCTGGGCATCGGCCTGCTGACCAATCCGGGGCAGGGCACCGGGCTGGCCCAGAGCACCGTGGCCGACGCCGCGTACAGCGGCCGCACCGGCAGCTGGACCGACTTCCTCACCGGGCTGGTCCCCGGCAACTTCCTCGGCCTGCAGGCCAGCACCTCCACGACGCTGACCGGTGACTCCTTCGACGCCGCGTCGGTCTCCGCCAATACCTCGCTGAACTTCAACGTGCTGCAGCTCGTGGTCATCGGCATCGTCGTCGGGGCCGCCGCCCTGAAGACCGGGGACCGGGCCAAGCCGTTCCTGGGCTTCGCCGAGTCCGCCCTGGCCGTGGTGCAGACCGTGCTGTGGTGGATCATCCGGCTCGCCCCGATCGGCTCCGGCGCGCTCATCGGCTACGCCGTCGCCCACTACGGCTGGGACCTCATCGCCCCGCTCGCGGTGTTCACCGTCGACGTCTACGTCGGGTGCCTGCTGGTGATGTTCGTGCTCTACCCGATCGTCCTGCGGGTCCACGGCCTGTCCGCCCGCAAGTTCCTGGCCGGTGCCTGGCCGGCGATCGCCCTGGCCTTCGTCTCCCGCTCGTCGGTCGGCACCATGCCGGTGACCCAGGAGGTCACCACCCGCAACCTCGGTGTCCCGCAGGAGTACGCGAGCTTCGCGGTGCCGCTGGCCGCGACGACCAAGATGGACGGCTGTGCCGCGATCTACCCGGCGCTGGCCGCGATCTTCGTCGCGCAGATCTTCGGCATCGACCTGTCGATCGGCGACTACCTGCTGATCGCGTTCGTCTCCGTGGTCGGTTCGGCCGCCACCGCCGGACTGACCGGTGCCGTGGTCATGCTGACCCTCACCCTGTCGACGCTCGGTCTGCCGCTGGCCGGTGTCGGCCTGCTGCTGGCCATCGATCCGATCCTGGACATGATGCGCACCGCCACCAACGTCGCGGGCCAGGCCCTGGTCCCGGTCATCGTGGCCAAGCGCGAGGGCATCCTGGATATCGCCCGGTACAACGGGCCCAACGGTGACGGCCTGAACCACGCCGAGCCCACCCGGGTCCCGGTCGGTGCCTCCGCCTGACGCCGGCCCGATCCCGGGACGCGACCCGGTCGCGACCCCAGCACCGAACCCCCGCCGATCCGGCCGGTCCACCAGGACCGCCCGGGTCGGCGATGGCATGTCCCGGGCGGGTCCGGTTCACACCGGTCGACCTGTGGCGGGGGAGGATGGGCACATGGCCACCGTCTTCACGCAGATCATCCAGGGCGATCTTCCGGGCGAGATCGTCTGGCGGGACGACGATGTCGTCGCGTTCCTGACCATCGCCCCGCTCACCCCCGGGCACGTGCTGGTCGTCCCCGTGGCGGAGGTGGACCGGTGGACCGATCTGGAGCCCGCGGTGTGGGCCCGGGTCACCGCCGTCGCTCAGCGCATCGGTGAGGTGCTGCGCACCGTGTTCGACGCGCCGCGGGCGGGCCTGATCATCGCCGGGTTCGAGGTGCCGCACACCCACCTGCACGTGTTCCCCGCCTGGGGCATGGGAGATCTGGACTGGTCGCACGCCCGGCCGGTGGATCCGGCGGAGCTGCGCGGACCGGCCGAGCTGATCCGCCGGGGTCTGCAGCCCTGACTCACCGCCAGGAGTAGCGCTCCCGCAGCCGGGCCTGCACGTCGGCGAACGGGCGGGCGCCCAGCGCGGCGGCCTCGCGGCGCATGCCGGCGGGATGGACCCGCAGCACCCGGTCGACGTGGGCCCAGGACGGACGGTTCTGCCCGTCCCACCCGCCGGCGCCGACGGCCACGAAGTCCGCGCCGCTGTGCGGTTTGGAGGTGAGCGGGACGGCGAGCACGGTGCCACCGGATTCCGCCGCCACCACCAGGACGGGCCGGTCCTTGCCGCGGCCGTCGTCCTCCTCGTACGGCACCCAGGTCCAGACGATCTCGCCCGGATCGGCGTTCCCGTCGGTCACCGGGTTGTAGGACATCCGCACCCGGCCGACCCGCGCCGGGTCGACCGGGCGGGTGGCCGACGGACCGGACCGGCCGGGGGTGCCCGGGTCGTCCGCCGCGCCGGTGCGCGCACGCGGGCGGGAGTCCGGCGCCGTCCGGGTCCGCGGCGTCGGGCGGGCGGGCGTCCGGGTCGGGGACGAGGTGGGGGAGAGCACCCGCAGCACCTTGAGCAGACCACCGAGCAGCGACATCGTGCGGACCCTACCGGCCGCGACGGCCGTGAGAGGATGGCGCGGTGAGCGCACCCGGACCGTGGACCGCCGACCGGCGATTTACCGGGCCCGTGCGCGGGCGTCGTCGCTGAGTCGAGCTCCTCGACCACCGGCGGCCGGCCGCGGCGGGCTGGATCCCGCCCCGCTCGTCCCCTCCCGGAAGGCTTCCCGATGTCCGCACCCGTTCCCCCCGTCCCGCCCGAGACCGGGGGTCTGGACCCGACCGACGCCCAGGCCGTGGACGGGGCCGTGGCCGCCGCCACCGCCGCGATCGCCGCCGCGGACGATCTGGACGCGCTCAAGCAGGTCCGCCTGGCCCACGCCGGTGACCGCAGTCCGCTGGCCCTGGCCAACCGCGCCATCGGCCGGCTCGACAAGGCCGAGAAGGCGGTGGCCGGCAAGATCATCGGCCCGGCCCGCGCCCGGGTGAACCAGGCCGTCGCCGCCCGCGAGGTCGAGCTTCAGGCCGCCCGCGAGGAGCAGGTGCTGGTCCAGGAACGGGTCGACGTCACGCTGCCCTACGACCGCACGCCCAGCGGCGCCCGGCACCCCATCTCCACCGTCATGGAGCGCATCGAGGACATCTTCGTGGCCATGGGGTGGGAGGTGGCCGAGGGGCCGGAGCTCGAGGCGGAGTGGTTCAACTTCGACGCGCTGAACTTCCCGCCGGACCACCCGGCGCGGGCCATGCAGGACTCGTTCTACACGCAGCCGCTGCCCGGGTCCGCGGGCGATCCCGGCATGGTGCTGCGCACGCACACCTCGCCGGTGCAGATCCGCACCATGCTGGAGCGCGAGCCCCCGCTGTACGTCATCTGCCCGGGCCGGGTCTACCGGACCGACGAGCTCGACGCGACGCACACCCCGGTCTTCCACCAGGTCGAGGGATTGGCCATCGACCGGAACCTGACGATGGCCCATCTGCGCGGCACCCTGGACCATCTGGCCCGGGCGCTGTTCGGGGACGAGGCGACCACCCGGTTCCGGCCGTCGTTCTTCCCGTTCACCGAGCCGTCGGCCGAACCGGACGTGTTCTTCCCGGCCAAGAAGGGTGGCGCCGGCTGGGTGGAGTGGGGCGGCTGCGGCATGGTCGACCCGAACGTGCTGCGGGCCTGCGGCCTGGACCCGGCGGAGTGGTCGGGCTTCGCGTTCGGCATGGGCATCGAGCGGACCCTGCAGTTCCGCCACGACATCTCCGACATGCGCGACCTGGTCGAGGGCGACGTCCGGTTCACCTCGGCCTTCTCCCGGCCGCCGACGGTCGAGTCCGTCCGCCGCGCCCTCGCCGCCCGACAGGAGATCTGAGTCATGCGTGCACCGCTGGAATGGCTGTCCGAACTCGTCGACCTGCCCGCCGGGGTCTCCGCCGAGGAGATCGGTGAGGCCTTCGTCCGGCTCGGCTTCGAGCTGGAGGACATCCACCGCGTCCCGGAGACCACCGGGGCGCTGGTCGTCGGTCAGGTGCTGACGATCACCGAGCTCACCGAGTTCAAGAAGCCGATCCGCTTCGTCACCCTGGACGTCGGACCGGGTAACGGGCCGGACGGCTCCGACGCGCCCCGCGAGGTCATCTGCGGCGCCCGGAACTTCGCCGCCGGCGACAAGGTGGTGGTAGCCCTACCGGGTGCCGTGCTGCCCGGCGGCTTCGCCATCGCCTCCCGCCAGACCTACGGCCGGCTGTCCGACGGGATGATCTGCTCGGTCCGCGAGCTGGGGACCGGCACCGAGCACGACGGCATCCTCGTCCTGGACGCCGACGCCCCCGTCGGGCAGGACGCCCGCGAACTGCTGGGCAGCCACGACGCCGTGGTCGAGCTGGCCGTCACCCCCGACCGCGGGTACGCACTGTCCCTGCGCGGGCTGGCCCGCGAGCTCGCCGTCGCCTACGACACCCCGTTCACCGACGCCGCTCTCGGTGCCGGGGCACCGGCCGGCGAGGGGGGCTGGCCCGTGCACCTGGCCGAGGACTCGGGCTGCAGTCGCTTCGTCACCGTGCGGGTGACCGGGGTCGACCCCACCCGCCCGTCGCCGTTCTGGATGCGGCGACGCCTGCAGCAGGCCGGCGTCCGGTCCATCTCGCTGGCCGTGGACGTCACCAACTACGTGATGATGCAGACCGGTCAGCCGCTGCACGCGTTCGACCTGGCCCGGCTCAGCGGCGACATCACCGTCCGGAAGGCGCACGCGGGCGAGACCCTGCGCACGCTGGACGGTGTCGAGCGCCGGCTCGACCCGGACGACGTCGTCGTCACCGACACCTCCGGCCCCATCTCGCTCGCCGGGGTGATGGGCGGGGAGTCCACCGAGATCACCGACGGCACCACCGAGGTGCTCATCGAGGCGGCCCACTGGAACGCCCCGGGCATCTCCCGGACCGCCCGTCGGCACAAGCTGCCCAGCGAGGCGTCGCGGCGCTTCGAGCGCGAGGTCGACCCGGCCGTGGCCGCCTACGCGGCCGGACTGGCCGCCGATCTGCTGGTCCGTTTCGGTGGTGGCACGGTCGCCGGTTCGTCCGACGAGCGACCCGGGGGAGCCGCGGTCACCCCGGCCGCCGTCACGCTCCCGCTGGGCGATCCGGAACGGCTGATCGGCCGGCCGTTCGACCCGGCCACCATCGCCCTGCGGCTCGGTCAGGTCGGCTGCACCGTCGGTGCTCCGGCCGCCGGTCCGACCGGTGTGGACGCGGTGGAGGTGACCCCTCCCAGCTGGCGGCCCGATCTCACCCGTCCCGCCGATCTGGTCGAGGAGGTCGCGCGGCTGGAGGGGTTCGACACCATCCCGTCGGTGCTCCCGGTCGCCCCGGTCGGTCGCGGCCTGACCGGTCGCCAGCGGCGCCGCCGCGAGGTGGCCGCGGACCTGGCCGCCGCCGGACTCACCGAGGTGCTGAGCTTCCCGTTCGTCGGGACGACCGAGCTCACCGCTCTCGGTCTGCCGGACGACGACGTCCGGCGACGTGCGGTCCAGGTCCGCAATCCGCTCGACGCCGAGCGGCCGCTGCTGCGCACCACGCTGCTGCCCGGTCTGCTGGACACGGTGCAGCGCAACCTGTCCCGGGGTACCCGGGACCTGCTGGTGTACGAGATCGGACAGGTCTTCCTGCCCCGGCACAACGCGCCGACGATGCCGACGCCGCCGGCCGACCGACGCCCGGACGACGCCACCCGCGCCCTGCTCGACGCCGCCCTGCCGAACCAGCCGCAGCACGTCGCGGTGGTGCTGGCCGGCGCGGTGGAGCGGGCCGGCTGGTGGGGTCCGGGACGGGCCGACTCGTGGGCGGACGCGGTGGCCCTGGCCCGGCGCATCGGCGAGACCGCCGGGGTCCGGGTCCGGGTGGCCGCCGCCACCCAGGCGCCGTGGCATCCCGGGCGCTGCGCGGTGATCAAGGTGGGCGACTGGCCCGTCGGGTACGCCGGCGAGCTGCACCCGGCCGTGGTGCAGCGGCTCGGCCTGCCGCCCCGCACCGCGGCCGTGGAGCTGAACCTCGACGGCATCCCGGCCCGCGCCGTGCCGGTCGCGCCGCACATCTCCTCGTTCCCGCCGGTCAACCTGGACGTCGCGGTGACCGTCTCCGCGGACGTCCCGGCGGCTGCGGTGGAGACCGCGCTGCGCGACGGCGGGGGTGAGCTGCTGGAGTCGGTGCGGCTGTTCGACGTCTACACCGGCGACCAGGTCGCGCGGGGGGAGCAGTCGCTGGCCTTCGCGCTGGTCGTCCGGGCGCCCGACCGGACGCTGACCGCGGCGCAGGCCTCGCAGGTGCGGGACGCCGCCGTGCAGCGGGCGGCCGAGAAGGTCGGTGCCGTCCTGCGCGGCTGATCCGCTCCCGTTCGGCCGGACCCGCCGCCTGCCCGGGGCGGGTCCGGCCGGGGACGACGGGCCGGGGTTCGCTGTTCCGGGCGTGCGGGTGCCACGATGAGGGCATGGCTACCGCCCTGCCCCCCGTCCTGGCCAAGAAGATCCAGAAGTCCGGCTACTACCCGGCCTTCGTCACCGACGTCCTCGACGTGGCCGTGGCCGACGAGCCGGTGGTCGCCCACCTGGTCCACGCCGAGACGACGTTCGACATGGACAGCGTGCGGCGCCATCTCTCCGTGGTGGTGCTCACGGCCAGCCGGTTGATCTTCGTGCACGCCGACGACCACTCCGACGAGGAGGAACACGGCGGGGGCGGGGAGTCCCAGGGCATCGCGACGAGCGAGTCCGTCGCCCTCAGCGCGGTGCGCACGGTGATGGTCACGCACGTGGTGCCCTCGCCGGAGAAGTACCGGCCGGGCAGCCTGGGCCGGGAGCTGACGCTGACCATCGGCTGGGGCGCGGTTTCCCGGGTGGATCTGGAGCCGGCCGGTTGCGGCGACCCGCAGTGCGAGGCCGACCACGGTTTCACCGGCACCCTGACCGGGGACGACCTGACCCTGCGGATCAGTGCGGACGCCGAGGGCGACCGAGCCCTCTCCGACGCGGTGGCCTTCGCCCGGACGCTCTCCTCGATGACGGCGGGCAGCCACCGCTGACCCGCCCCGGCCGGTGGGCCGGGGGCGGATCGGGTGGGATCAGTGCTGGTCCAGCTCGTGACGCTGGGCGATGATCAACAGCTCCTCGCGCATGGTGCGGGAGCCGGCGTGGGCGATGGCCCGGTTGATGGCACGACGCGAACGGGCCTTGTGGAACCGCTCGGTCAGGGACTGCGGGGAACGCGACTGCACGGGACTGCCTTTCGTGGACTGCTGCGGGACGTACGGGCACTGCGGTCGATCTGCGACGGCGACGCACGAGCGTCTCCGTCACCGCGGGAGGAACACCGTCCTCCCACCAGGTAGGACGCTCCGCCGCCGGTGGGTATGCCCCGGGGTGAGCGCACTCACCCCCGAGGGTCGACCCCGGGGCCGCGCAGCTCACACCGGTCCGGCTCAACCCGCGGCGGCCGGTCACGTCCTTCTCCGGGGAGGGCATGCAGACCTGCCCGGGAGCAGGAGGACGCAGTGAGCACCACCACGGACCGCACCACCGACCCGCAGCCCCGCGCCGACGGGCCGGTCCGGGCGGCGCTCCCGCGGCTGCGTGCCCGGTGGGACCTGGCCCGCGCGCTGCGGTTGACCGGTGCCGCCGTCGCCGCCTTCGTGGTGGCCCAACTGCTCTTCCCGGGTCACCTGCCGATCCTTGCCCCGCTCACCGCCCTGCTCGTCGTCGAGGTGACCCTCAAGGACATCGTGACCAGCGGGCTGCAGCGCATCGCCAGTGTCACCGCCGGCGTGCTGGTGGCCGTCGGTTTCTCCGCGGTCGTCGGGCTGTCGTGGTGGAGCCTGGGCATCCTGCTCGCCGTCGCCATCTCCCTCGGGCAGGTGCTGCGGCTGGGTTCGCACGCGTTGGAGGTCCCGATCAGCGCCATGCTCGTCCTGGCCGTGGGTGGTGCTTCGGCCGCGGCGACCGACCGGATCGCCGAGACGCTCGTGGGTGCGGCCGTCGGCGTCCTGGTCAACGTGGCGTTCCCGCCCGCCGTCCGCTCCGAGGAGGCGGCGGCCGCGGTGCACCGGTACGCCCGGGAGCTGGGCATGCTGCTGTCGGTGGCGGCGGAGGAGCTGCGGCAGCCCATCACCGAGGCGCAGGCCGCGCGCTGGATGCAGTCCGCGCGCGACCTCACCCGGCAGGTGCCCGGCATCGACCAGGAACTGCAGGACATGCAGCACAGCCGCCGACTGAATCCGCGGGCGTTGGCCGTCCCGGACACCGGCCGGAACCTGCGGGCCGACCTGGATTCCCTGGAGCACACCACCGTCGCCGTGCGCAGCATGTTCCGGTCCATCCTCGACGGGGTCCGGGAGGATCCGAATCCCGATCCCGCCGCCGGAGCCGAGCTGCGGCGGGTGTTCTCGGCGCTCATCGCCGAGATCGGCCTGGCCGTCAAGGCGTTCGGCGATCTGGCCCGGGCCGAGGGCACGGCCGGTGTCGACGACCGCGAGGCCACCCTGGCCACCGCGCTGGTCACCCTGCGCAACGCCCGGGACCGGGTCGACGACCTCGCGCTGATGGAGGCACCGAGCGGATCCGGATGGCAGCTCAGCGAGCCCGTCCGGCAGACCGTGCAGCGCGTCCTCCGGGATCTGGACACCGAGCGGATGACGCGTCGGCGGGTGGCCGTGCCGCTACCGCTGGTGCCGCCCCGGTTCGCGGTCCCGGCCCGGGCCCGGCGGTGGCCGTCGGTCGGGCCGCAGTCCCTCGCCGCGGCCCCGGCCCGGCCGGAGCCGACGGCGATGCTCACCCAGCGCCTCACCGCGCTGCGCCTGGACCCGGTCACCGGGGAGATCGTCCCGGTGCACCCCGCCGCCGCTGACGGCCGGCAGGATCAGCAGCGACCGGTCGGATCCCTGCCCCACGCGGGCGTCTGACGGTCCGCCGGAGGGGTGGCCGCCCCACCACACGGGCGGCCGTGTGCGTCCCGCTGAGGGGTTCTTGAGGGCTCCGCGCGGTTGACGTCGCCCGCCGCACCCCGAAGGCTGAGCGGTACGCGGGGTCGGCGCCGGGGCCGCCCGTGACCGTGTCCCGCCCGGCCGCCGAGCACAGCGACCGGAGGGACCCCGTGCAGGATCTGCTCCGCGACAGGATCGTGCTGATCACCGGGGGTACGCAGGGGCTGGGTGCCGGTGTCGCCCGCGCCGCCGTCCGCGAGGGGGCGACCGTCGTCCTGACCGGCCGGGATGTCGCCCGGGGCGAAGAGGTGGTGGCCGGGGTGACGGCGGCCGGGGCCCGCGCGAGCTTCGTCCGGGCCGACCTGACCGATGTCGACCAGGCCCGCGCAGCGGTGTCCGCCACCGTCGAGCGTCACGGCCGGATCGACGCCCTGGTCAACGCGGCCGGGCTCACCGCGCGGGGTTCCCTCCTCGACACCACCCCGGAGCTGTTCGACGAGCACCTCGCCGTCAACCTGCGGGCGCCGTTCTTCCTCATGCAGGCGGCCGTCGCCGACATGCGACGGCGGGCGGCCCCCGGCTCCGTGGTCAACATCCTGTCCATCGACTCCCACGGCGGGCAGGCCTTCCTCGCGCCCTACGTCGCGGCCAAGGCGGGTCTGGCCGGCCTCACCCGGAACGTGGCCCATGCCCACCGCTGGGACCGGATCCGGGTGAACGGCCTGAACATCGGCTGGACGGCCACCGACGGGGAGGACGTCACCCAGCGTCTGGCCCACGGCGCGGACGACGACTGGGAACGCCGGGCCGCCGCCACCCTGCCGATGGGCCGGCTCGGTCAGGTCGACGAGATCGCCGACGCCGTGGTGTTCCTGCTGTCCGACCGCAGTGGAGTCGTCACCGGCTCGGTCATCGACTGGGATCAGACCGTCATCGGCGGCCTGGGCCCCTGACCGCCCGGCTCCGCCCGTCCCGGCCCCGGCCCGGCTCCGTCCCGCTGCGAGACCGTGTGCCACCCCGACCCCCACACCCGACCCCACACCCCTGACCCGACCGCCGCACATCCGCACCGAAGGAGCACCATGCGTCTCGGACTGATCGGCCTCGGCCGCATCGGCGCGTTCCACGCCGACACCCTCACCCACCTCGAGCAGGTCGACTCCCTGGTGGTGACCGATGCCGTCCCGGCCGTCACCGCCGCGGTCGCGCAGCGGTTCGGCGCGGAGGCCGCCGACTCGCCCGAGGCGCTGATCCGCAGTGGCGTCGACGGCATCGTCATCGCCGCGGCCACCGACGCCCACACCGCGTTGATCCGGGCCGGGGTCGACGCCGGCATCCCGGTCTTCTGCGAGAAGCCGCTGTCCGGGGTGCCCGGCGAGGCGCGGGCCGTCGCCGACCACGTCAACGCCAGCGGCGTGGCCGTGCAGATCGGCTACCCCCGCCGGTTCGACGCCGGTTACGCGGCCGCCCGGCAGGCCGCGGCGGCCGGGGAGCTCGGGTGGGTGCACACCGTCCGCTCGACCACGTTGGACCCGGCGCCCCCGCCGCGCGGCTACATCGCCGTCTCCGGGGGCATCTTCCGCGACTGTTCGGTCCACGACTTCGACACCGTCCGGTGGATCACCGGTCGCGAGCCCGTCGAGGTCTACGCCACCGGGACCGCGCGTGGCCCGGGCGTCGACGACTTCTTCGCCGAACTCGGTGATGTCGCCACCGCCCAGACCCTGATCACCTTCGACGACGGCGCCACCGGGGTGGTGTCGAACACCCGTTACAACCCCCGCGGCCACGACGTCCGGCTCGAGCTGCACGGCACCCGGGACAGCGTCGCCGCAGGCTGGTCGGACCAGACCCCGCTGCGCAATCTCGAGCCCGGCAGCACCTGGCCCACCGGGGACCCGTGGACGTTCTTCATGGATCGGCTGGCCGGCGCCTTCGTCGCCGAGCTCACCGCGTTCACCGAGGTGGTGGCGGGTCGGCTCGCGTCCCCGTGCACCGTGGACGACGCCCTGGCCGTGACCTGGATGGCCGAGGCGGCGACCCGCTCGTTGCACGAACACCGCCCGGTGTCCATCGAGGAGGTACGGCTCTGACGTCGGACCCGTCCCCGCCCGTCCCCCGTCCGTCCCGCCCGACCGCAGGAGAGACCCGGATGCCCGCCGAGCTGTTGGCCACCTGCTGGACCCACGCCGGCGACGCCCTGCCGGTCCCCGGTCGCCACCTGAGCCCGCTGGACCTGCGGGCCCGGGCGGAGGCGGTGGCCGCGGCGGGCTTCGTCGGGATCGGGTTCACCCTCGAGGATCTGCAGGCCGCCGGCGCCCGGTACCCGCTCCGGGACGTCGGGGCCATCTGTGCCGACCTCGGTCTGCGACATCTCGAGGTCGAGCTGTTGCAGGACTGGTGGACCACCGGGGAGCCGCGCCGTGCCTCCGACCGGACCCGGGTCGGTCTGCTCGAGGCGGCCGGTGCCCTCGGCGCCCGGCAGATGAAGATCGGCCCCGGCACCGCCGGACCGGACGGGGTGCCGCCGGGCCCGGTCGACCCGGCGCGACGGGCCGCGGCGCTGCACGAGCTCGCCGGGCAGGCCGCCGGGGTCGGGACCCGGGTGGCGCTGGAGCCGCTGCCCTTCTCCGACATCGCCGATTTCCGGGTCGCCGCCGACCTCGTCGCCGCCGCCGACCATCCGGCCGCCGGTCTCGTGGTGGACATCTGGCACCTGGAGCACGGCCCGTCCGACCTCGGAGACCTGGCCGCGATCCCGGTGGGGACGGTCTTCGCCGTCGAGATCGACGACGCTCCGGCCCTCGCGTCGACCGACCTGTTCCACGAGACCATCCACCGCCGGGTCCTGCCCGGGGCGGGAACGTTCGACGTGCGCGGGTTCGTCGGGACGCTGCAGCGGATGGGTTACCCCGGGCCGTGGGGGGTGGAGATCATCTCCGAGGCGCACCGCTCCCGGCCGCCGGCGGACACCCTGCGCGAGGTGCACCGATCGGTGACGGCGGTGTTCGACGCCCTGGCCGACACCGGTGCCTGACTTCCCGTGACGGGGTGGGCCGGGGATCGGGCACACGCCCGTCGATCACCGCCCGGGGCAGGATCACCCCATGCCCGATCACCACGTGCCTGCCCCCGGTCGTCACACCGTGTTCCAGACCTCGATCATGAGCGCCCTGCTGGACGGGGTCTACGACGGCGAGATGACCATCGGCGAGCTGCTGGAACACGGCGACTTCGGGCTGGGCACGTTCAACGCGCTGGACGGCGAGCTGCTGATCCTGGACGGGCAGGCCCACCAGCTCCGCGACGGGCGGGCCGAACCGGCGGACCCGGCTCTGATGACGCCGTTCGCGGTGGTGACCCACTTCGTCCCCCGGATGACCGTCGAGCTGCCGCGCGACATCGAGCGCGCGGATGTCGGAGCCGCGGTGGCCGACCTGGTCGGGTCGGACAACTACCTGGCCGCCATGCGGATCACCGGCGACTTCCACTGGGTCCGGACGCGCACCGCCGGGCGGCAGAGCAAGCCGTACCCGCCGCTGCGCGAGGCGACCGACGGGGAACCGGTGCACGCCTGGGACGACATCTCCGGGACCCTCGGCGGATTCCGCACCCCGCTGTACGAGCAGGGCATCGGCGTCCCGGGCCGCCACGTCCACTTCATCGACGACAGCCGGAGCCGGGGCGGGCACATCCTGGACTACCGGGTCCGGCGGGCGACCCTGGAGGTCTGCCTGGCCACCGATCTGCACCTGGCCCTCCCGCTCACCGAGGCGTTCCGCGGCGCGGACCTGCACCCCGCGGATCTCGCCGAACAGATCGAGGCCACCGAGAACCACACCTGACCCTCGACCCCCGCATGGATGGATGGTTATACGCTGACATGTATAGTCACGTGGGCAAGCTGGATCCAGCGAGGGGACCGTCGGTGACGTACAGGGTGGCAGTGGCCGGGGCGAGCGGGTACGCCGGAGGCGAGCTGCTGCGTCTGCTCCTCGGCCATCCGGAGATCACCATCGGTGCTCTGACGGCCAACAGCACGGTCGGAGAGCGGCTCGGCGCCCACCAACCGCATCTGGTCCCACTGGCCGACCGGGTGCTCGAGCCGACCACGCCGGAGGTGCTGGCCGGGCACGACGTGGTGTTCCTGGCCCTGCCGCACGGCGCCTCGCACGCCCTGGCCGCCCAGCTCGACCCGGCCACCGTCGTGGTGGACTGCGGTGCTGACCACCGGCTCACCGATCCGGCCGCCTGGGAGAGGTTCTACGGCGGGGAGCACCCCGGTTCCTGGCCCTACGGTCTGCCCGAGTTGCCCGGCGCCCGCGCCGCGCTGACCGGCGCCACCCGGATCGCCGTCCCCGGCTGCTACCCGACCACCGCATCCCTGGCCATGGTGCCGGCGCTGGCCGCCGGGCTGGTGGGCCCGGACGTCGTGGTCGTCGCCGCGTCCGGGACCTCCGGCGCCGGGAAGTCGCCCAAGGTGTCGCTGCTCGGTTCCGAGGTGATGGGGGCCGCTTCCGCCTACGGCGTCGGCGGTGTCCACCGGCACACCCCGGAGATGGTGCAGAACTTCCGCGCGGTCACCGACGCCGACGTCACCGTCTCGTTCACCCCCGTGCTCGTCCCCATGTCCCGCGGCATCCTGGCCACCTGCAGCGCCCCGGCCGCGCCGGGCGTCACCGTCGGCGACGTCCGGGTCGCCTACGAGAAGGCCTACGGCGACGAGCCTTTCGTCCATCTGCTGCCCGAGGGGCAGTGGCCGACGACGGCGTCGGTGCTCGGCGCGAACACCGTGCTGCTGCAGGTCGCCCTGGACGAAGCGGCCCGCCGGGTCGTCGTGGTGGCCGCGCTGGACAACCTGACCAAGGGCACGGCCGGTGGCGCCGTGCAATCGCTCAACCTCGCCCTGGGGCTCCCGGAGACCCTCGGCCTGCCGACCGTGGGAGTGGCACCGTGACCGATCCATCGCAGGCCGAGAACGCGGCAGGCCCCCTGGCCCCGGGCTTCCGGGCCGCCGGAGTCACCGCCGGGCTCAAGGCCTCCGGCACGCCGGACGTGGCCGTGGTGATCAACGACGGTCCGTCGTCCGCTGCCGCCGGCGTGTTCACCGGCAACCGGGTCCGGGCCGCGCCGGTGCGCTGGTGCCAGGACCTGGTGGGCAGCCCGCAGGGCGGCGAGCTGGCCGCGGTCGTGCTGAACTCCGGCGGGGCCAACGCCTGCACCGGTCCGGACGGCTTCGCCGACACCGTCTCCACAGCCGAGCATCTCGCTGCCGAGCTGGGGGTGGACGCCGACCGGATCGCGGTCTGCTCGACCGGGCTGATCGGCGAGCGGCTGCCGATGGACCTGCTGCTGCCCGGGGTGA
Organism: Nakamurella flavida; assembly: GCF_030811475.1. Taxonomy (NCBI): domain Bacteria; kingdom Bacillati; phylum Actinomycetota; class Actinomycetes; order Nakamurellales; family Nakamurellaceae; genus Nakamurella; species Nakamurella flavida. The sequence continues at coordinate 1,396,544 of NZ_JAUSQV010000001.1, read as the reverse complement.
CCGCGGCCGTCGCCGCGGCCTCCGCCGACGGCGGCGCCGATGCCGCCACGGCGATCATGACCACCGACTCGGTCCGCAAGACCACCGTGGTCAGCGCGGGTGGGGTCACCGTGGCCGGGATGGCCAAGGGCGCCGGCATGCTCGCCCCCGGGCTGGCCACCATGTTGGTGGTGCTGACCACCGACGCCCAGGCCGGCGGCGCGGATCTGGCCGCCGCGCTCCGCGTGGCGACCCGGGTCTCGTTCGACCGGCTCGATTCCGACGGTGCCATGTCCACCAACGACACCGTGCTCGTCCTGGCCTCGGGTGCCTCCGGCGTCCGACCTGAGCCGGCGCAGCTGCAGGCGCTGATCACCCGGGCGTGCACGGATCTCGCCGCTCAGCTGCTGGCCGACGCGGAGGGGGCGACGAAGGAGATCGCCGTCGAGGTGGTGCACGCCTCCAGCGAGGACGCCGCCGTCGCCGTCGGGCGCGCGATCGCCCGCAACAACCTGGTCAAGACGGCGTTCTTCGGGCAGGACCCGAACTGGGGTCGCATCCTGGCCGCGGTCGGCACCGTCCCCGAGTCCGTCGCGCCGTTCGACGCCGATCTGCTCGACGTGGCCATCAACGGCGTCTGGATCTGCCGGGCCGGCGCCGCCGGTGAGGACCGGTCGCTGGTCGACCTGTCCGGCCGGGCCGTGCGGGTCACCGTCGATCTGCACGCCGGCACCGAGACGGCCACCGTCAGCACCAACGACCTGTCCCACGCGTACGTCCACGAGAACTCGGCGTACTCCACATGAGCGCCGCACCCGCCGAGAACGGCGGTCGCACCGGCGCTCTCGAGTCCCGGGATGCCCACGACCTGACCGATGCCGCGGCCCGGGCCGCGGTGCTGGCCGACGCCCTGCCCTGGCTGCAGGCGTTCGCCGGGTCACTCGTGGTGGTCAAGTACGGCGGCAACGCGATGACCGACGACGCGCTCAAGCGCACCTTCGCCGCCGACATGGTCTTCCTGCGGGCGGTCGGACTGCGGCCGGTCGTCGTGCACGGCGGTGGGCCGCAGATCTCCGCCATGCTCGCCCGGCTCGGTGTCCCGGGGGAGTTCCGCGGCGGATTCCGCGTCACCACCCCGGAAACCATGGACGTCGTCCGGATGGTGCTCGTCGGTCAGGTCGGCCGCGAGCTGGTCGGACTGATCAACCAGCACGGGCCGCTGGCCGTCGGGATGTCCGGCGAGGACGGCGGCCTGTTCACCGCGCAGCGTCGCGAGGTGATGGTCGACGGGGTCAGCACCGACATCGGTCTGGTCGGCGATGTCGTCGGGGTCGATCCGACGGCTGTGCTGGACCTGCTGGACGCCGGCCGCATCCCGGTCATCTCCACCGTGGCACCGGACGTCGACGGCGTGGTGCACAACGTGAACGCCGACACCGCGGCCGCGGCACTGGCTGTCGCCCTCGGCGCCGTCAAGCTCGTCATGCTCACCGATGTCGAGGGGTTGTACGCGAACTGGCCCGATCGCGGTTCGTTGCTCTCCCGGATCAGCGCCGACGCCCTCGAGGCGATGCTGCCGACGCTGGAGTCCGGCATGGTGCCGAAGATGGAGGGCTGCCTGCGCGCCGTCCGCGGCGGGGTGCCCGCCGCCCACGTCATCGACGGCCGCATCCCGCACTCGGTGCTGCTGGAGATCGTCACCAGTGCCGGCATCGGCACCATGGTCGTCCCGCACCTCTGACCCGTCACCGCTCATCCCGCACCACCCACCCGCATGGCCCCACGAGAAGGCAGAACCATGATCAGCACGGCACTCCCGTCCGGAGGCACCCACGACAACGCCGCCGCGGCGGCGCGCTGGAACGCCTCGTTGATGAACAACTACGGCACCCCGGCGGTCGAGCTGGTCCGCGGCACCGGCGCCACGGTGACCGACGCCGAGGGGAAGGTCTACCTGGATCTGCTGGCCGGCATCGCCGTCAACAGCCTCGGGCACGCCCACCCCGCCATCGTCGCCGCGGTCTCTCAGCAGGTCGCCACCCTGGGCCACGTCTCGAACTTCTTCTCCCACCCCACCGTGCTCGCCCTGGCCGAGCAGCTGCTCGCCCTGGCCGGGGCGACCGGGAACGGCCGGGTGATCTTCGGCAACTCCGGCGCCGAGGCCAACGAGGCCGCGTTCAAGATGGCCCGGCTGACCGGTCGGCCGCGGATCATCGCCACCGAGAACGGTTTCCACGGCCGGACCATGGGGGCACTGGCCCTCACCGGTCAGCCGAGCAAGCGGGCGCCGTTCGAACCCATGCCCGGCGGGGTCGAGTTCGTGCCCTACGGCGACGTCGAGGCGCTCACCGCCGCGATGGGGCCGGACGTGGCCGCCGTCTTCCTCGAGCCGGTGCAGGGCGAGGGTGGCGTGCTGCCCGCCCCGGAGGGCTATCTGGCTGCCGCCCGCGCCCTGACCACCGAGCACGGCGCGCTCCTCGTCCTGGACGAGGTGCAGACCGGGATCGGCCGCACCGGCGAGTGGTTCGCCCACACCCGGGCCGGCATCCAGCCCGACATCATCACCCTGGCCAAGGGTCTCGGCGGCGGCCTGCCCATCGGGGCGGCCATCGCCATCGGTCCGGCCGCCGATCTGCTCAAGCCCGGCCAGCACGGATCCACCTTCGCCGGCAACCCGGTGTCCGCCGCCGCCGCGCTGGCCGTGCTGCGCACCATCACCGACGAACACCTGCTCGACCACGCCGCGGCCCTGGGCAAGCACCTGGCCGCCGCGATCGAGAGGCTGGGTCATCCCGCCGTCGACCACGTGCGCGGGGCGGGTCTGCTGCTGGGCATCGTGCTCACCGCTCCGGTCGCGCCCGGCGCCGCGCTGGCCGCCCGGCAGGCCGGGTTCCTGGTCAACGCGCCGGGACCGGACGTGATCCGACTGGCCCCGCCCCTGATCCTGACCACCGAGCAGGCCGACACCTTCGTCGCCGCCCTGCCGTCCATCCTCGACACGGCCACGGCCGGGGAGACCTCATGAGCACCGCTGACCTCGCTGACGCCACCGCTCCCAGCACCCCGGGGGCCGTCCGGCACTTCCTGCGCGACGACGACCTGAGCCCGGCCGAGCTCGTCGCCGTACTCGACCGGGCCGAGCGGTACCGGGCCGACCGCACCGGGCACACCCCGCTGGCCGGCCGCGCCGTCGCCGTGATCTTCGAGAAGAACTCCACCCGGACCCGGTTGTCGTTCGAGGTCGGCATCCGCCAGCTCGGCGCCCAGCCGGTGATCGTCGACTCGCGCACCTCCCAGCTCGGTCGCGAGGAGACCATCGAGGACACCGCCCGGGTGCTGTCCCGGTACGTCGACGCGGTGGCCATCCGGACCTTCGCCCAGCGGCGCATCGACGCCCTGGCCAGCGCGTCGTCGGTGCCGGTGATCAACGCGCTGACCGACGAGTTCCACCCCTGCCAGGTGCTGGCCGACCTGCAGACCGTCCGGCAGCGGCTCGGTCGCCTGGCCGGGGTCACGCTGACCTACCTGGGCGACGGCGCCAACAACATGGCCCACTCGCTGATGCTCGGCGGGGTCAACGCCGGGCTGCACGTCCGGATCAGCTCGCCCGCCGGGTTCGACCCGCTCCCCGAGATCCTGGCCGACACCCGGGCCCGCGCGGCCGAGACGGGCGGATCGGTCGAGCTGATCACCGACCCGGTCGCCGCGGTCACCGGGTCCGACGTGCTGGTCACCGACACCTGGACGTCGATGGGTCAGGAGAACGACGGACTCGACCGCGTCGGCCCGTTCCGGCCGTACCAGGTCAACGCCGCGCTGCTGGCCGCCGCCGCCCCCGGGGCGATCGTGCTGCACTGCCTGCCCGCGCACCGCGGCTGGGAGATCACCGACGAGGTGCTGGACGGCCCCGCCTCCGCGGTGTGGGACGAGGCCGAGAACCGGCTGCACGCGCAGAAGGCCCTGCTGGCCTTCCTGCTGGAGCGAGGGTGAGTGTGGCCCCGTCGCCGGCGTCGTCGGGGGGGCACCCCACCGCTCCGGCGACGAAGGCGGCCCGGCTCGCCCGGATCACCGAGGCGATCCGGGCGGGTGCGGTGCACTCGCAGACGGAGCTCTCCAACCGGCTGGCCGCGGCGGGTATCGAGGTCACCCAGGCCACGTTGTCGCGCGATCTCGACGAGCTCGGCGCCATCAAGGTGCGCGGGGTCGACGGCGGGCAACCGCACTACGTCATCCCGGAGGACGGCGCCCCGCGCCCGGCGGAGGGCGGCACCACCCGGCTGGCCCGGCTGCTGGCCGAGTTGCTGGTCTCCCACGACGCCTCCGGCAACCTGGCCGTGCTGCGGACCCCACCCGGGGCCGCGTCGTTCCTGGCCTCGGCCCTGGACCGCGCCGGTCTGAGCGATGTGGTCGGCACCATCGCCGGTGACGACACCCTGCTCGTCGTCGCCCGGGACGGGCTGACCGGGGCCGATCTGGCCCGGCGCCTGGCGGGGCTGGCCGCCCCGGCCGACTGACCACGCCGGACGGCACCCCGGGCACCACGTCCGGGCGACGTCGGCCGTACGGTTCCGGGACACCCCGGAGCACCCTCCTTCCGTCCCTGACCGGCCGCCGCACGACACCCCGGGCGGCCACCCCGCACAGAGAGGCCACCGTCGAGTGTCCAAGGTCCTGAAGTCCCTCCCGGTCGGCGAGAAGGTCGGCATCGCGTTCTCCGGCGGGCTCGACACGTCCGTCGCGGTGGCCTGGATGCGCGAGCACGGGGCCGTCCCCTGCGCGTACACCGCCGATCTCGGTCAGTACGACGAGCCGGACCTGCCGGCCGTCCCGGGCCGCGCCCGCGAGTACGGGGCCGACATCGCCCGGGTGGTGGACTGCCGGGCCGCACTGGTCGAGGAGGGTCTGGCCGCCCTCGCGTGCGGCGCCTTCCACATCCGCAGCGGTGGTGTCCCGTACTTCAACACCACCCCGTTGGGTCGCGCGGTCACCGGGACGCTGCTGGTCCGCGCCATGCGCGAGGACGGGGTCGACGTCTGGGGCGACGGGTCGACCTACAAGGGCAACGACATCGAGCGGTTCTACCGGTACGGCCTGCTGGCCAACCCGCGGCTGCGCATCTACAAGCCCTGGCTGGACGAGACCTTCGTGACCGAGCTGGGTGGCCGGACCGAGATGAGCCAGTGGCTGCTGGCCCGGGACCTGCCGTACCGCGCTTCGGCCGAGAAGGCCTACTCCACCGACGCCAACATCTGGGGGGCCACCCACGAGGCGAAGACCCTGGAGCTGCTGGACGTCTCGCTGGAGATCGTCGAACCCATCATGGGTGTCGCGTACTGGGATCCGGCCGTCGAGATCACCACCGAGGACGTGACCGTCGGCTTCGAGCGGGGTCGCCCGGTGTCGCTGAACGGGCAGTCGTTCGACGACGCGGTGGCCCTGGTGATGGAGGCCAACGCGATCGGCGGCCGGCACGGCCTGGGCATGTCCGACCAGATCGAGAACCGGATCATCGAGGCGAAATCCCGCGGCATCTACGAGGCCCCCGGCATGGCCCTGCTCTTCATCGCCTACGAGCGGCTGGTCAACGCCATCCACAACGAGGACACCGTGGCGACCTACCACAACGAGGGCCGCCGGCTCGGCCGACTGCTGTACGAGGGCCGCTGGCTGGACCCGCAGTCGTTGATGGTGCGGGAGTCCCTGCAGCGCTGGGTCGGTTCGGCGATCACGGGTGAGGTGACGCTGCGGCTGCGCCGTGGCAACGACTTCACCATCCTGGTCACGTCGGGTCCGGCGCTGAGCTACCACCCGGAGAAGTTGTCCATGGAACGGGTCGAGGACGCCGCGTTCGGCCCGGCCGACCGCATCGGCCAGCTGACGATGCGCAACCTGGACATCGCCGACACCCGCGCCAAGCTGGAGCTCTACTCCGCGATGGGCCAGCTCGACGCCCAGGCCACCCTGGTCGGCGTGCTCGACGCCGGCGGCGCCGAGCCGATCGCCGAGACGGCCACCCCGGACACCGACGGACCGGATGCCATCGGGGCCATGGACGCCGCCGCGAACAGCGCCGCGATGGACAGCGGCACCGACTGATCCGCCCGCACTCCTGCCGAACAGAGGACGAGAATGACCGCATCACAGGCACTCTGGGGCGGGCGCTTCGCCTCGGGCCCGTCGCCGGAGATGGCCGCGCTCAGCGTGAGCACGCACTTCGACTGGGTGCTCGCCCCGTACGACCTGGCCGCGTCCCGGGCCCATGCCGGTGTGCTGCACGCCGCCGGTCTGCTCTCCGACGACGAGCTGGCCGGGATGCTCGCCGCGCTGACCGCACTGGCCGACGACGTGGCGTCCGGGGCCTTCACCCCCGACCCGGCTGACGAGGACGTGCACTCCGCGCTGGAACGTGGCCTGATCGATCGGGCCGGCAAGGACATCGGCGGCAAGCTGCGTGCCGGGCGTTCCCGCAACGACCAGGTGGCCACCCTGTACCGGCTGTACCTGCGGGATGCCGCCCGGCGGGTGGCGGTGCTCGTCACCGATCTGCAGTCGGTCCTGATCGACCAGGCGGAGGCGCATCCGGGGGCGGCGATGCCGGGGCGCACGCACTTCCAGCACGCCCAGCCGGTGCTGCTGGCCCACCACCTCGCCGCACACGCCCAGGCGCTCGTCCGCGACGTGGACCGGCTGCGCGACTGGGACAGGCGCACATCGGTGTCCCCGTACGGGTCCGGCGCGCTCGCCGGGTCCTCGCTCGGCCTCGACCCACGGGCGGTGGCCGATCAGCTCGGGTTGGACCGGGTCAGCGAGAACTCCATCGACGGCACCAGTTCCCGCGATTTCGTCGCCGAACTGGCCTTCGTGCTGGCCATGCTGGCGGTCGACGTGTCGCGGTGGGCCGAGGAGGTCATCATCTTCACCACGGCGGAGTTCGGCTACGCGCGCCTGCACGACGCGTTCGCCACCGGCTCGTCGATCATGCCGCAGAAGAAGAACCCGGACATCGCCGAGCTGGCGCGCGGGAAGGCTGGGCGACTGATCGGCAACCTGACCGGGTTGCTGGCCACCCTCAAGGCCCTGCCGCTGGCCTACAACCGCGATCTGCAGGAGGACAAGGAGCCGCTCATCGACTCGCTGTCCCAGCTGGAGCTGCTCCTCCCGGCCGTGGTCGGGATGACCGCGACGCTGACCTTCGACACGGCCCGGATGGCCGAGATGGCACCGGCCGGGTTCTCCCTGGCCACCGACATCGCCGAATGGCTGGTGCGCGAGGGTGTGCCGTTCCGGGTGGCCCACGAGGCGGCGGGGGAGTGCGTGCGAGCCGCCGAGGAGAGCGGGCGCACCCTGGACGAGCTCACCGACGCCGAGCTCGCCGCGATCTCCCCGGCCCTGACACCGCGGGTGCGCGAGGTGCTCACGGTGGACGGGTCGCTGGCATCCCGGGACGCCGTCGGTGGCACCGCCCCGGTGCGGGTGGCCGAGCAACTGGCCGCGCTCCGCGCCACCGTCGCCGCCGACCGCGCATGGATCGGTGCCTGAGGAGGGTCCGGCGAGCCCGCGGCCGCTCGGTCCGGGTATGCCGGATCATGCTGCGGCGCACCGGCAGTCGATTGATCCCGGTGCTGTCGGACCCGGGATACGTTTGGGTCGCTCGTTCTTCGAGCGGGATGTCGCGCGGGTCGCTCGGGAGCTGCTGGGGTGCACGGTGTCCCACCGGGGTCCGGACCGACCGGATGGAACCCGGGGCGACGTGGCGGTGGCCGTCCGGTTGACCGAGGTGGAGGCCTACGCGGGGGAGTCCGACGGTGCGTCGCACGCCTTCAGGGGGCTGACCCCGCGCACCCGGGTGATGTTCGGGCCGCCCGGTCACCTGTACCTGTACCTGGTCTACGGGATGCACTGGTGCGCCAACATCGTGACCGGCCCGGACGGCGAGGCGTCCGCCGTCCTGCTGCGGGCCGGCGACGTGATCGGCGGTGTCGACGAGGCGCGGGCCCGCCGCCCGCGCTGCCGTCGTGACGAGCACCTGGCCCGTGGGCCCGCGGGCCTGGCCACCGTCCTGGGATGGACGGCGCTGGAGAACGGGTACGACCTGTGCGCGCCGGACTCCCGGTGGGAGGTCACCGGTGGAACCGGTGCCGCACGCGGACCGGTGATCGCCGGACCACGGGTGGGGGTGACCCGAGCCGCCGAGACCCCCTGGCGTTTCGTGGACGATGGCGCGCCGTCGGTGTCCGCATTCCGATCCGGAGGGCGACGCACACCCCGGCCACCCACCGCGCCCGGCGTGTCGGACGAGGCCCCGTCCCGAACGGGACGCTCGCCGTCACCGTGACGATCCCCGGCCGGGTGAATACGCACTCCTGCCGAGCCGGCCGACGCATGACGGTCCTGCAGCCTCGCCGTGAGAATCGACCGGACGACGGTGATGGCCCCGCAGGGCGGGTGGAGCACGGAACCGGGTGGCACCGGTGGGACACTCGACGGGTGTCGATCCCGAGTGAATCCCCGCCCCGGTCCGCAACGCCCGCCGCATCCGAGCACGGTGGACTGCTCGGGGATCTGGAGCGCCGGGGACTCGTGGCCCAGACGACGGGAGCCGCGGCGTTGGCCGCCGCGTTCGAGGCCGGCCCGGTCACCTACTACTGCGGATTCGACCCGACCGCACCGAGCCTGCACATCGGCAACCTGGTCCAACTCCTGACGATGCGACGCATCCAGGAAGCGGGACATCGACCGTTGGGCCTGGTGGGCGGGGCGACGGGGATGATCGGCGACCCGCGGATGTCCGGCGAGCGGGTGCTGAACTCGCCCGAGGTGGTCGCGCAGTGGTCCGCCGGCATCCGCGCCCAGGTCGAGCGCTTCCTCGACTTCGAGGGTGAGTTCGCGGCGCGGGTGGTGAACAACCTGGACTGGACGGGTCCGATGAGCGCGATCGAGTTCCTCCGGGACGTGGGCAAGCACTTCCGGATGGGTCGGATGCTGGGCAAGGAGACCGTGTCGGCCCGGCTGAACAGCGACGAGGGTCTGTCGTTCACCGAGTTCAGCTACCAGATCCTGCAGGG